>NZ_JBIBVF010000031.1:0-109141 GCF_043080045.1 Streptomyces sp. NPDC015125 | reverse complement strand
CCCGGCCCGGGCCCCCCCCCCCCCCCCCCCCCCGCGGGGGGGGGGGCCCCCCCCGGGGGGGGGGGGGCGGGGGGGGGGCCCCCCCCGGGGGGGGGGGGGGGCCCCCCCGCGGGGGCGGGGGCGCCACCACAGGACCCGCCTGTCGAGGGAGGGGAGGGGCACCCGGAGGCGCGAGACGGAGACGTCCATCGGCGACTGCGGACGCGACTGCGGACCCGTCTGCAGATACATCTCCGGACATGCCGGGGGACGCGTCTGCGGACACGTCTCACGGGGTCCCCGTGATCCCTCCGTCGACCCGCAGCTCGATCCCGTTGACATAGTCGGCCAGCGGGCTCGCAAGGTAGGTGACCGCGGCGGCGATGTCCTCCGGGCGCCCCAGCCGTCCGCTCGGGTTGGGCGCATACTCCGCAACGATCTCCGCTTCGTTGCGTCCGCCTTCCGGGCCCGCCCCCGGGCCCTCGTCCGCGGCCGCGCGCTCCTCGATCATCCGGGAGAGGGAGGGGGTGACGATCACTCCCGGACTCACACAGTTCGCGGTGACGCCGGTCCCGGCGAGATGCCGGGCCAGGCTGGTGGTCATGTTCACCACGGCGGCCTTGGCGGCGGAGTACGCCGCCATGTTGGGCAGTGGTGTCCGCACCGCCCGGCTGCCGATGGTGATCACCCGGCCCCAGCCGTGCGCCCGCAGCGACGGCAGCAGTGTCTGGCTGACCCGCACCGTCGGCAGCACATTCCCCTCGAAGGCGGCCCGCCAGTCGGCCGGCCGGGAACTCTCCCAGTCGTGCTCGGCGAACGGACCGGCGTTGTTGACGAGGATGCGGGCCCCGAAGTCGCGTGCGGTGAGGGCGACCTGCTCGGCGACGCCCGGCTCCGTCAGGTCTCCGAGCACCACTTCGGCCCGTACGCCGCGGGCCGCAACCCGTTCGGCGACGGCCGCCGCGGCCCCCGCGCTACGCCCGTGGACGAGGACGTCGCAGCCCTCGTCCGCCAGCATCTCGGCGATCGTCGCCCCGATCCCCGAGCTGCTGCCCGTCACCAGCGCGCCCTGTCCTGCCAGCCGTAGGTCCATGGCGGTCAGCCTAGGGGCGGCGGCCGCCCATGGCTGCCCCGTCGCCACAGGCGGCCGGTCGATTGTCAGTGGTGCGTGGGAGAGTGGGCGAGCAACGGGGGAAGTACCACCGAAGGAGGCCGCATGAGCGAGCGTAGCGAGGATTCGGCATGAGCTGGCATCAGGAGCTGTTGGTCAGCTTCGACCTGGAGACCACGGGCACCGATGTCGAGCGGGACCGCATCGTCACCGCCGCGCTGATCCGGTTGGAGGGGGACGGCCGCCCGGTCGCGCAGCAGGCCTGGCTGCTCGACCCGGGGGTCCCGATTCCCGAGGAAGCAGCGGCCATTCACGGCATTTCCACCGCATATGTCCAAGAACACGGCCGCCCGCCGGCGACCGCCATAGAGGAAATCACCGAGGCGCTGGCCGATGCCCTGCGTGCGGACATCCCTCTGGTGGTGATGAACGCCCGTTATGACCTCTCCCTCCTGGACCGCGAGTGCCGGCGCCACGGCCTGCGGACGCTGACCGAACGTCTCGGACACGCCCCCGCGCCGGTCATCGATCCCCTTGTCCTGGACAAGCATGTGGACCGCTACCGCAAGGGGAAGCGCGCGCTGCAGGCGCTCTGCGGCCACTACGGCGTCCGGCTCGACGGTGCCCACGAAGCGGGCGCCGACGCGGCGGCCGCGGCCGGGGTCGCCCGGCGCATCGGGGAGACGTTCCCGGCCGTCGCCATCCCCTCGCCCCGTGCGCTCCATGCCCTCCAGGAGCAGGCGGCCGCCGAACAGGCCGCCTCGTTCCAGGCGTATTTGCGGCGCTCCGGCGACCCACAGGCGATAGTCGAGCGGGCCTGGCCCCTGATCCCGTACCAGGCCGGAGCCGAGGCCGGGGCCTGAGCGGGAGCGGAGGCGTTGTCACGGCCGTGCCGCGTGCGGGCCCCCGCGAACCTCCATCAGACAGTGGGCAGGGCCGCTCTCCCCGCTCTGGAGGCCCGGCCCCGGCCTCCGGCCGCGCGTCTCAGAAGGGATACCACCGCACCGTCGCGTCCTTGTCGCGCAGTGAGGCGATCCGGCGCCGGAACTCCTTGAGCGCCGCCGGGTTTCCGGGCGCGTGCTGGGACACCCAGGCGCAGCTAGCGGTCTCCCGGGACCCGCGCAGTACGGCGCAGCCCTCCCAGTCCCGTACGTCCCAGCCGTACACGGATACGAAGGTGTCGTAGGCGTCCGGGGACAGGCCATAGCGGTCCCGGCTCAGCGCCATGACGACCAGGTCGTGTTCCCGTAGATCGGAGGAGAAGGTTTCCAGGTCGACCAGCACCGGTCCGTCGGGCCCGACATGAACGTTGCGGGTCAGCGCGTCGCCATGGATGGGGCCGCGGGGCAGATGCGGTTCCAGGGCCGTGGCGGCCGCCGCGAACGCGTCCCGCCGCCCGCGCAGATACTCCGCGTCGGGTGCCGATACCGCGTCGCCGGCCAGTCGCAGCCACCGCTCGACGCCACCGAGCAGTTCGCGTCGCGGCAGTGCGAACGGCGGCTCCGGCAGCGCATGCACCAGCTTCAGCAGGGCGGCGAGATCGTCCGGCCCGGCCGGCCGGACGGCCTCCGGCAGCCGATGCCAGTAGGTGACCGGATGCCCGTCGACCAAGGTGGCCACGGGCTCCGCGGCACGTACGGCCGGCACCCCCTCGGCCGCCAGCCACCGCGCCACCCCGAGTTCCCGCTCGGCCCGCTCCAGGAGTTCGGCGCTGCGGCCCACCCGTACCACCGGCCCGTTGTCACCGAGGGCGAAGACGGCGTTCTCGCCGAGCGAGAGCAGCGCGGCGTCGGCTGCCGCATCGGGGTGGCCGGCCGAGGCCAGTACGTCCCGGGCGCGCGCCTCCGTGAAGGCGGCGGGGCTCGGTTCGGTCATCGGGTGCCTCCTGGGGTACCTCCTGCGGTGCGTGAACGCGAACAGTGTCGCAGGTCCGCCGGAGCGGCCCGGGAGACCTCCCAGGTGGGGAGATCCTCCGAGGAATCCGGCCGGAACCTTGACGGGATGTGGCCGCCGTCACGACGATGACGGCGGCCGGGGTGAGCGGGAGCGGCCGGAAGCGGCCGGGAACGGCCAACGGGGGAGAGACGGGGGAGGGGGACGGGATGGCAGGGGCGCCGACCGCGGGGGTACACAAGGGCAGACCGGCCGGGCCGCGCCCTCCCGAGGAGTTGCTGCCGTGACCCTGGCGACCGCGCCACAGCGGTCACCCGCAGCGGCCGCGGACCGTGCCGCCCGGCGTGCTCACGGCGCCTGGTTCCTCGTACTGCCTGCCCTGATCCCGATCCTGGTACTGAGCGCGGGCCCGCTGCTCTACGGCATCGGGCTGGCGTTCACCGACGCCCAGTCGGGCCGGACCCGGGCCACCCGTTTCGTGGGGCTGCTGAACTTCTCCGACCTGTTCCACGACACCCTGTTCTGGGAGTCCTTCCGGATCGGGCTGGTCTGGGCCTTCGGGGTCACCGTCCCGCAGTTTCTCCTCGCCCTCGGTCTTGCCCTGCTGCTCCACCTCGATCTGCGGCTGCGCTGGCTGGCGCGGGCACTGGCGATCATTCCGTGGGCGATGCCGGAGGTGGTCGTCGGCATCATGTGGCGGCTGGTCTACCACCCGGACGCCGGCCTCCTGAACGAGACGCTGCGCAGCCTCGGTCTGTCCGGAACGGGGGACGGCCGGGACTGGTTGAGCGGCCTGGCCACCGCCCTGCCCGCGGTCATCGTCGTCGGCATCTGGGCCGGGATGCCCCAGACCACCGTCACCCTCCTGGCCGGCCTCCAGAACGTGCCCCGCGAACTGCACGAGGCCGCGTCCATGGACGGCGCGGGCGCCTGGCGCCGCTTCCGTACCGTCACCTGGCCCGCACTGAGACCCATCGCGCTCGCCGTCACCGCGCTCAATTTCGTCTGGAACTTCAATTCCTTCGCCCTGGTCTTCGTGCTGACCGACGGCGGGCCCGGCGGCCGGACCCGGCTGCCGATGCTCTTCGCCTACGAAGAGGCCTTCCGCTACGGGCAGTTCGGCTATGCCGCCACGATGGGCCTGGCCATGGTCGCGGTGGTCTCGGTCCTGCTGGCGATCTACCTGGCCGGCCGGCTGAAGGGGGACGACGACCGGTGACCGGCGCGAAAGAAGGCGACACGAAAGACAGCGGCACGAAAGACAGCGGCATGCGTGACAGCGGCACCGACGGCAGTGGCATGCGTGACAGCGGCACGGACGACAGCGGCACGGGTGACGGCGGCATGCGTGACAGCGGAGCAAAGGGCGGCCGCACGACAGAACCCGGCAAGCCGGTGAAGCGCAGGAGCGCTGCCCGGCGCGGTGCGGGGAACGCCGTCACCGCCCGGCGCACCGCCACTCGCACCGCCACCCGCACCGGCCAGTACGCCGCCCTCGTCGCCTATCTCGCCTTCCTCGCCTTCCCGTTCCTCTGGCTGATCTCCACCGCCTTCAAGCCGCCGCGCGAACTCGGCAGCATCCACCCCACGTGGATACCCGAGGCGCCCACCCTGGAGAACTTCCGGCAGGCCTTCTCCCAGCAGCCACTGCTGGCGGCCGCGGGCAACAGCCTGCTGGCCGCAGCGGTTTCCGCGCTGATCGCGATCGTGCTGGCGACCCCGATGGCGTATGTCCTGGCCCGCTACCGCAACCGCCTCTCGCGGGCGGCCACCGGCTGGGTCGTGATCAGCCAGGCCTTTCCACTGGTATTGGTGATCATCCCGCTCTTCCTGATCCTGAAGGGACTCCATCTGGTGGACTCCAGGATCGGTTTGATCATGGTCTATGTGGTCTGGTCGCTGCCGTTCGCCCTGTGGATGCTGACCGGCTATGTCCGTTCCGTGCCGCCCGAGTTGGAGGAGGCCGCGGCCGTGGACGGCGCCGGCCGGCTCCGTACGCTCGTCTCGGTCACCGCACCGCTGCTCGCGCCGGGCATCGTCGCCACCGCACTGTTCGCCTTCATCACCGCCTGGAACGAATTCTTCTTCGCCCTGGTCCTGCTCAAGTCGCCCGGGAAGCAGACGCTGCCGGTCGTACTCACCCACTTCCTCGGGACGGAGGGCGTCGCCGACCTCGGACCGCTCGCCGCCGCCGCACTCCTCGCCACCCTCCCGAGCCTGCTCCTCTTCGCCGTTGTCCAGCGGCGGATCACGGGCGGGATGCTCGCCGGGGCGGTGAAAAGCTGATGCACCGTGACAACACCCCCACGCCCCGGGCCCGTTTCAGCCGGCGCGGCCTGCTCGCGGCCGCCGCCGCACTGCCCGCCGCGGGGCTGCTGCCGGGCTGTTCCGACGACGGACGACGGCGTGCCTCCGGCGGCCGGATCACCCTGCGCTTCCAGTCCCTGGCCTGGCAGCAGGACTCCCTCAGGGCCAACAAGCAACTGGTCGCCGCATGGAACCGACAGCACCCCGAGGTCCAGGTGCAGTACGTCCAGGGCGCCTGGCCCACCGTCCACGACCAGCTGCTGACCTCCTTCGAGGGCGGCGAGGCGCCGGACATCATCCACGACGCCTCCGACGACCTCGCGGACTTCGCCTACGGCGGGAATCTCGCCGACCTCACCGCCCTCCTGCCACCGCGACTGAGGCGCGACATCCCGCAACAGAGCTGGGAGACCGCCACATTCGACGGCCGGGTGTACGGCGTCCCGTTCCTCCAGGAACCGCGGGTGCTGATCGCGAACCGCGCGAAACTGCACCGGTCGGGAGCGCGCATCCCGACGCCCGAACACCCCTGGACCTGGGAGGAGTTCAGGGCGGTGGCGCAGCGGCTGACCCATGGCACGGACCGCGGCGTGGCCTGGCCGCTGAAGGAACCGGTCTCGTTGACCCTGAACCTCGCGCTGTCCACGGGCGGCCGGATGTTCCACCGTCGTCCCGACGGCACGGTGGAGGTCCGCTTCGACGCCGTCGACCAGGTGGTGCCGCGCACCGTCCACGACCAGGTCAACGTGGACCGCAGTGCCTCCCGTACGACCCTGGGCATGGGCGGCTCCGACACCCTCCCGGGCTTTTTCGCCGGGCGCTATGCGATGGTGCCGCTCGGTTTCTCCTACCGTCAGCAGATCGCCCAGCAGGCGCCCAAGGGGTTCGACTGGACGGTGCTGCCCGCCCCCCGGGGCACCGCCCTGGACCAGGGGGTGAGCCCGCAGACCCTGTCGATCGCCGAGGACTGCCCGCACAAGGAAGCGGCGATGGCCTTCATCGACTTCCTCCTCCGCCCGCCGAACATGGTCCGGCTCGCCCTGGGGGACTGGCTGTTGCCGACGGGACAGGCGGCGCTCAGGGATCCGGCACTCCGGGGCGCCCGGTACGACTGGGCAACCGGCACCGCACTGGCGAGCTCCCTGCGCTCCGCCCCGGCCCAGTCCGTCCGTGGCTATCCGGAGTGGAAGGACAAGATCGCCACCCCTGGCCTGCAGGAGTACTACAGCGGCGCCATCGACCTGGACACCTTGCGGAAGCGGCTCGTCCGGGACGGCAATCTGGTCCTGGCCCGCTATCAGCGCTGAGGGGCGCACCGCACACGTACCGGCGGTCGGCAGAGGCCGGTGGCGGTCGACGGCGGTAGATGGCGAGGAGCCCGGTTGGCCGACGGACCGACAGTCCCCACGAGCCCGCCGCACTCTCCCTCCCTCTCACCCTCCTTCCCTCCTCTCACCCTCCTCCCCACAGGCCTCCCTCCCCACCCGCCTCCACCCCTCCTCCGAAATCCCCCTCCCACCACCCGTCTTCCAACTGGCCCTGAAAAAAGCTGTAATGAGAGCGATGAGCGCCCTCGTGACAAGCCTCATCCGTCAGCGGAGCTCCGGTCGGACGGTGGCGTCGTCCACCCTGATGTCACCCTCCATTGCGGCTATGTAAACGGAGTTGAGTCCCTCCGGTTCAACTAGCCGTTCCTTTTGACCACTTCTGAAACCTTTCCCAATTCACCTGCCTTGTTGGCTATCTCACACGCTCTGGCGAGCCTTGAATTGAACTCATCAATCAGACAGGGTTTCGAACCAGTCCGGCGCGGATCTTCCGGTCTCGTCGGGCTATTGCGCAACGCTTTCCCCCCACACCACGAACGAGGAGAATCCTCGCAATGGCTCACAAGCGTTCCAGCAAGAAGCGGCTCGTCACGGCGATATCCGCCGCGGTGGCCGCTACTGGTATCGCCGCCGTCACCGCGGTCACCGCGGGTGCGTCGCCTGCAGCCGAAGGCAAGATCTACGGCGCCGAGGCCAAGGGCGCCGTGAACGGCAGCTACATCGTCATGCTCAAGAAGTCCGTACGTACCGCCGAGAGCGGTGACCTGGCCGCCAAGTACGGCGGCCAGGTCAAGCGGCAGTACTCCTCCGCCATCGACGGCTTCTCGGCGAGCGGTCTGAGAACGGAAGAGGCCAAGCAGCTCGCCGCCGATCCGTCCGTCGACAAGGTCGTGCAGAACAAGAAGTTCCACATCGACGGCAGTCAGGCCAACCCGCCGTCGTGGGGCCTGGACCGCATCGACCAGGCGGACACCAAGGGCGACAAGAAGTACACCTACCCGGACGCCGCGGGCGAGGGCGTCACCGCCTACGTCATCGACACCGGAATCCACATCAGTCACAAGGACTTCGGTGGTCGTGCGTCGTACGGCTTCAACGCCATCGACAAGAGCGACAAGAGCGACAAGGCCGAGGACGACAACGGCCATGGCACGCACGTGGCCGGTACCATCGCCGGTACCGAGCACGGTGTCGCCAAGAAGGCCAAGGTCGTGGCCGTCAAGGTCCTCGACGGCCAGGGCTCCGGCACCACCGAGCAGGTCGTCGCGGGCATCGACTGGGTCACCAAGAACCACAAGGGTCCCTCGGTCGCCAACATGTCGCTCGGCGGCGGCGTGGACGAGGCGCTGGACACGGCCGTGAAGAAGGCCATCGACGCCGGTGTCACCTTCGGCGTCGCGGCGGGCAACGAGTCCTCCGACGCGGGCCAGAGCTCCCCGGCGCGCGTGAAGCAGGCCATCACGGTGGCCTCCAGCACCAAGGACGACGAGCAGTCCGACTTCTCCAACTTCGGCAGCGCGGTGGACCTCTACGCGCCCGGTTCCGACATCACCTCGGACTGGAACAGCGGCGACGACGCCACCAAGACCATCTCCGGTACGTCCATGGCGACCCCGCACGTCGTGGGTGCTGCCGCGGTCTACCTGGCCGGCCACAAGGACGCCAAGCCGGCCGACGTGGAGAAGGCCCTGACGGCAGGCGCCACGCCCGACAAGATCAGCAACCCGAGCGAGGGTACGCCCAACAAGCTGCTGAAGGTCGTCAAGTAGCCACCTGACCTCCTCAGCTCCACACGCCGGCCGTCGCGCTCGCCCCCACGGGGCGCGGCGGCCGGCGTCGTGGTGTTCCGCGGCTGCGGTCCGAGGATTTGCGAGGCGCAGGTGTGGGCCCTTGGCGAGTGGCCCGTGGCCCCGTGGCCCCGTGGCCCCGTGGCCCCGTGGCCCCGTGGCCCGTGCGTGAAGGTGGAGGCGCGCCACAAGGACCGCTGGATAGTCTCGCGTTGGGCCATGCACGGGCAGGCGCGGCGCCGTATCTGTTCGGACAGACCCCGACCCACACAATCGACCAGGACGGTGGTAATCCGAATCCATGGCAGATCACGACCTGACCGGCTTTGACCGCAGCACCTTCACCCATGACGGCGCCACCCGCCGGATTCTGCGACGCGGTACGGGGCCCGCGGTGATCGTGATGGCGGAAATACCGGGCATCACGCCCAAGGTGCTGGAGTTCGCGGAACGTGTGGCCGCCATCGGCTGTACGGCCGTGCTCCCGGTACTGTTCGGCACGCCCGGCCGCGATGCCGACCCTGCATCCGTCGGCCGGCTGAAGTCCGGGCTCTACACGGCCTCATCACTGTGGAAGGTGTGTGTGAGCCGGGAGTTCACCGTGCTGGCCACGGGGAAATCTTCCCCTGTGGTCACCTGGCTGCGGGCCCTGGCCGCGTACGAGCACCAGCGCTGCGGCGGCCCCGGTGTCGGAGCCGTCGGAATGTGCCTGACCGGCGGCTTCGCCCTGGCCATGGCCGCCGATGAGCGCCTTCTCGCCCCCGTTCTCTCGCAGCCGTCCCTGCCGCTGCCTCTCACCAGGAGCCGGGCTGCGGGTATCGACATCTCCGCCGAAGACCTGGCCGCCGTGCGGGGCCGCTGTGAGCGGGCAGACTTTCAGGTCATGGGGCTGCGGTTCCGTTCTGACCGGTTGGTACCGGGTGACCGGTTCGCTTTCCTGCGCCGCGAACTCGGTGCGGCGTTCACCGCCGTCGAACTGGACGACGACGCCGCGAATCCCGATGCCGTGCTGCCGCCGCACTCCGTGCTGACCGAGCACCTCATCGACGAACCCGGCCAGCCGACCCGCGCCGCGCTGGACGACGTACTCGACCTCTTCCGCACCCGCTTGCTTGCACAGCAGCACGACGGCACGGCGGTGGGAACCCCGGCCGCACCAGGAGACGCGTGACCCAACGCTCCCACGCTCGCTGACCCGTCCCTCCGGCACTCGGACCAGCCCCTCCGGCACTCGGACCCGTCCCGTCTCGGCAACTTCGGTCTTCCCTCGGCGAGTTATCCACAGGAGGAAGCCTCCGGAACCATCTGGTGCCTCATCCCCCTACCGTCGGTGACATGCACGGAGGACTGCCGTTCATCGGCATCAGCACCATGGTCTACGGCGTGATCGGACTGTTCACGGTCGTAGTCGGCGCGATCCGCAAGACAGGGGGAGACCGAGTTGCACACCATCACCGTCATCGTGCCCGCTCACAACGAGGAGGAGGGACTGCCGGCCACGCTGGAGTCGCTCGCACACCAAACGCTCCGGCCTGACCGGATCCTGGTCGTGGACGATGCCTCCACGGACCGGACGGGCGAGGTGGCAGCCTCACACGGCGTCACGGTCCTACGCCCGCCCCGCAATCTGGGCAGCAAGGCCAAAGCCCAGAACTACGCCCTTCCACACTGCACCACCGATCTCGTCCTGGCCGTCGACGCGGACACCGTCCTCGCACCGGACTACATCGAGACCGTCCTGCCCGTCTTCGACGACCCCGGCGTCTCGGTCGCGGCAGGCACGGTCCGCACCCGCCATACCCGCACGATCTGGGAGCGCGGCCGTTCGACCGAGTACCTCTTCGGCTTCCACTGGCACCGCCCCATCCAGGCCCGCGCCAACAGCCCGATGGTGTGCTCGGGTTGCTGCTCCGTCTTCCGCCTCGACGATCTGATGTCCTTCGGCGGCTTCCCCGAACGGACCATCGTCGAGGACATGGATTACACGTGGTCGCAGCAGATCGCGGGCAGACGCGCGGTCTACGTCTCCGACGCGGTCGCACTGGCCGCCGACCCCGAGGACCTCACCTACCTCCGCAAACAGGTCTGGCGCTGGATGGCCGGCTTCTGCCAGAACGTCCGACTGCACCTCGGGCGGTTGATCGTCCACAAACCTCTGCTGGCGGTGTGGGTGCTCCTCGCCCTCCTGGAGATTCTCACCGCACCGCTCTGGTGGGCGACACCATTCGTCCTCGCCGCGACGACAGACCAGCCACCCGCACTCGCCTTCGCCTGGTGGGCCGGAGCCGAACTCCTGCTGACGATGCCCCCGCTCATCTACGCTGCCCGCCGCCGCAAACTCCCGCTGCCGGGGGTGCTGCTGAACATCCCCTGCGTCTACGCCACCAAGGCCGTCAACCTCGTCTACGCCTGGAAGGCCCTCATCGTGGAACTGCTGCTGGTACCACTCCACCTGTCGCGCGGACTGACGGTCTATGAGAAGGGTCGGGCCGACACTGCGCCGGTGCGAACGGCGCTCGCCGGCGGGTGACACACGCTACGACCATGACCGTAACCACGGAGCGGCCCCTCCCAGCATCCCGGCGTGCCGGGCGGGGCCGACCTCTCCGCGGAGCCGCGCAACGTATCGCCGCGCCCTTTTAAGGCACGTCAGGCACAGGTGGCATCGTCGCTGGACAGCGAGACGCCCGGCCTTGGGGACCAGACGCCCGGCCTTGGGGACCAGAGGAACCATGGTTGGCGGCGGTACCGCTGGCCCCAAGGCAGTGGCGTCACTTGAGGTCGATCACCAGGCCGAAGTCGTTGCCCCGCTGCCAGCCCGTGCTGATCTTCGGGCTGCCGTGGGTGTCGTCGGCCCAGCCGTAGAAGTGCTGCCAGGTCACATCGTCGCCGTACCAGTGGTTGTAGTCCGTCTCCGCGTATGCCTGGACCGCCTTGCCGTCGCGCTTGGTGTCCCACAGGTAGAAGGCGCCGGAGACGTACGACTTGCCGTTGACCTTCTTCGTGCACTCCATGTATTTGGCGGCGCCGCCGGTGATGTGGATCTCCTTCCAGCCGGAGCACTTGTTGGCTGCGGCCGCCACGTTCCCGGCGGACGGCGCCGACGGTGCGGCCGGGGCAGCGGTCGCGGCCGGGGCGGCGGCGAGGCCGCCTGCCAGGACCAGTCCGGCGGCTGCGAGAACGATGCGCTTGCGTGACCTCACGGTCGATCCTTTCGTCGGCCGGCGGATGGTCCCCCGTTGGGTCCCCGTGGTCCGTCGGCACAACACCACCGTGCCCGGCCGCCCCGGCCCGCCCCAATGACCTCGGGGCAAGTGACGTCCTCCTGGGATCCCACCCTTGTGACCTGCTAAGACGTCGCCAAGGGTGGGACGCGGAGGGGGACGGCTCCAACAGGTTGGTTCCGGAGTCATCAGCCGCCGCACGGCTTTCGACAAGGGGGGATCCGGCCGACCGCCTGCTCCCGGCGTGCCCGGCTGATCGGGTGCGGGCCGGGGAGCAGAGGTAGCGGTAGGCGTCATCGGCTTTGTGGTCGGTGAGCCGGATGCCCCTCCGCCACCGGGAAGCTGCTCTGTCGTCATGGCCTGCGTCCGGCCGGCGGGGTTGAACTCGCCTGCATGCGCGTACGGATCCGGCAGCGTGTCCTGGTCCGAAGGGCGAGCAGGATCCCCGACATCCCAGATGTGGGCTTGCCCGTACTCCGGCTGCTCGGCCAAGGTGCGCTGAACCGGTACGCCGAGCCCGATCAGGCCCAGGGCGTCGATGTGATCGGCGGGTTCGTGCGTCATCAGCACGGCGTCGGCGCCGGTCGAAGCGGTCGGCTCGCTCCCGATCCCGGGATCGATGACCAGCACCCCGCCATCGTGTTCAAGCCGCACATGCGTGGGGTGTACTTGGTCGTCCGCATGGCGTCCCAACGTACGCAACTTACGCAACGTACTGGGTCCGTCCGTGCATGCTCCGAAGCCGTCGTCACACCAGCCGGAGCAAGGTCATCTCGCCGATGGTGTGCTGCAGTTACGGGACAGCCCTTGGCCGGCTAAGGGTGGGGACGGGGTTCGGCCTGGCGCCGGGTGGCGTGGAGGGAGCCGAGGAGATGGAGCGCCTGGGCGCTGGGGCTGCCTGGTTCGGCGTGGTAGATGACGAGTTGCTGGCCCGGGGCGTCGCGTACGTCGAAAGCCTGGTAGGTGAGAGTGAGGGGGCCGACGCCCGGGTGGAGGAGGTGCTTGGCGTTCTGGGTCTTGCCGCGCACGGTGTGGGAGTTCCAGAGACGGGTGAAGTCCGTACTGTGCTCGGTGAGGGTACGGACGAGTTCGCGCAGCCGTGGGTGGTCCGGTTCGAACCCGGCTGCCTGGCGCAGGCTGGCGACGGTGGCCTGGGCCGCCCGGTTCCAGTCCGTGTAGAAGTGCCGGCCCGCGGGGTCGAGGAAGGTCATACGGGCCAGGTTGTCCGCCGGACCGAACGGGGCATAGAGAGCATCGGCCAGGGCGTTGGCGGCGAGAAGGTCCAAGGTCCGGCTCATGACGAACGCCGGCGTGTTCGGGTAGCCGTCCATCAACTGGCGCAGCGCGGGGCTGACCCGCTCGGCGGCGTGGTCGGACGGCTGGTCGCTCGGGGTGGCCCCGGCCAGTCGGTACAGGTGCGCTCGGGCATCCGCGTCGAGGCGCAGCGCGCGGCTGAGGGCGTCGAGTACCTGGGGTGAGGGGTTGCGCTCGCGCCCTTGTTCCAGGCGCGTGTAGTAGTCGGCGTTCACGCCGGCCAGGACGGCGACCTCCTCACGGCGCAGTCCGGCGACCCGGCGAGTCCCGTAACTCGCCATGCCGACGTCCTCCGGCTGCACACCGGCGCGGCGTGCGCGCAGGAAGTCTCCCAGGTGGTTGTCGTCCATGTGTGCAGGCTAGGGGGTGGCTTCGGTGTGCTGCCCGGGTGTGCCGCACCCAGGCAGCGCCTGTCCTGGTCAACGCCCGCTGACCTGCCCAGTCTCGGTGGAGCAGAACGAAACCGGAGCAACCGAGGAGAGGGGCCCGCCATGGCCGGGACCGCTGAGGACGACACCGTCGACGTGGTCGGAATGTGGGTGACCGCGGACGGTCACATCCGCCAGGAGCTGCTGCCTGACGGTCGCTACGACGAGGCTCGCGGCGAGCGGCGCAGCGCGTACACGGGCCGGTACACGGTGACCGGCAGCCACGTGGACTACGTCGACGACACCGGGTTCAGCGCGACGGGCGACATCCGGGACGGGGTGCTCCACCACGAGCATCTCGTGCTGTACCGGGAGGAGAAGGCGCCATGACGAAGGCTGACCAGGTCGTCCACTGCCGGCGGCTTCACCGCGGTCTACGCCTGCCCCATCAGGAAGCTGTGTCATGGCCGATGGGGCAGGCGTAACCAAGCGTGGTCGACGCCGTCCCACCTTTTCGGAGCCGCGGGTCCTGGACGTGATGGGGGGCCGATGCGGTGTCGTCATCCGCTCCCGGTTCATCTTGGCGTGGAAGGACGTCGAATCGCCCGCTCTGCGGCCTCGCGAAGGTGTGGCTAACGTACTGTCACCCAGTGGTTGTCAGCTTGGCGTTCGGAAAATCCGGCCTGCTGGGGCGATACCCATCAGAATCCGGATAAACGTCCCGGTATATGGCGCGGGAAACGGTCTCTATCGTTTCGATCCCGTACTCCCATCCTTCGTTTGCGGGGTGGCCTTTGGGGACTCTGTTGTTCTCGGTGAGCACGGCCAGCCCGGAGTCGTAGCCGTTATCCGTGAGGACTGCCATGCTGTTCACCTTCCAGTCGCCTTTGTCGAAAGGTTCGACGTCGGGGTTCTGGCTGCGCTGCATCCAGCCGTTCTTCACATGGATCATGGAGTCGAGCGGAGCGCCGGCTGTGGCCCCCCATCGCTGGCTGCTCTGGACCTGATGCATCAGGTCGAGCGCGTAAGCGCGACCCTTGCTCCCGAGGACCGAGTCGTCATCACCCGAGAACATGCGCAGGAGCTTGGCCTGGTCGCCTGCCGTGATCTGGGTGAGGCCCCAGGAACCTTCCTTGTCGAGGACGGTTTCCTCCATACCGACCTTGTCAAGGAATTCCTGAATCTTGACGGGGTTGGGCTTCGCGGGGTCTTTCAGGTCGGACAACCGCTTCCACAGTGTGGTCGCGGAGTCGTTGTCCGAATCGATGATCATTTTGTGCGCGAGGGCGTCCTCCGCCTTGGTCAGGGTGCCGCCCCTCTGGTACAGCAAGGCTCCGAGGATGATTGTCTTTGCCGTGCTGGCCGAGTCGTACTTTTTCGAGGAGTCGGAAGTGCAACTGGTTCCGGTGGGCCGGTCGTAGAAGGAGAGTGAGGCCAGGCTCTCCCGGTTTTCCAGTGCCTTGGCTATATCCCCCGACAGTTTCTTGGTCAGCTCTGGATTGTTGGATGTGCATCGCACCGTCGGGGCGGCTGCCCTGGCTCCCTGCGGTGCCGCGGTGGACGGCGTAGCCGCTGCGATGGATCCGGCAACTGCTCCCGCTCCTATTGCCGCTGCGGTGAGTGTCGAAAGCCATCTCATATCTGATCACTGTCCTTTCGGGGTGCCTGAACAATCGGCTTGAGAGAGGGGGAATCACTGTTGGTTTGGGTTTTGATGGTCGGGCTCGAAGGGCGTCAGCCCGCCCGCCCGTGACTCCGCCACGGCCCGTCAGTCCGCCGCCGGTCGTCAGTCTGTCGACGACCCGTCAGTCCTGAAGTCTGTCAGCCCGCCCCGAGGCAGGACGTCTGGGTGGGGAGTACAGGAACGCATCGGGTCGTAGGACCGGCAAGCCCGGCAAGCCCGGCAAGCCCGGCAAGCCCGGCAAGCCCGGCAAGCCCGGCAGGCCCGGCAGCGGCGGGGCGGCGATGCAGGGCGGCGATGCAGGGCGGCGATGCGGGGCTGTCCCCGCCCCAGATCTTCGTCGCCTCCGTCGTGCGGGCAGCGCCGCCGGGGGAGGCGGATAATGACGGGGGCAGGGGGTGGGGCATGACTGCTCCTGGAAGGGGTCCACGTTCCCGTCCATGGTGTCCGCGGTGCGTCCCCCGGTTCATCGCTCTCAGGTCGGAATGCGCCGCCTTCTCAAGGGCCAGGCGCAGTGGCCGAGTAGCCCTCAGGGACCGCGACCTCTCTGCCCTGAGAGGGACCGGCGGCCCCCGACCCGGGTTTCGGCAAAATGGTGACACCGCCACATTTCCGCCCCAGCAGCCCTTCTTGGCGGCCGGGCGGCCGCCTGGCGGGTAACGCCGGCTCCCAGTCAGGCGGACGGCCGGAGGCGATTCGTCGCCCCTTGTCCATGTCAGTCTGCTCGGTGGGGCGTGCCCACTGGCGCTCGGCGAGTGGGCAGTGCATCTCTACGGCACCCACGCGCGGGCCGGGAAGGTCCGCGACCAGCTCTTCACCCTCCACGAGCCGCCCGAACGCGGCCTCTTCCGGGTCTCCGGCACGGTCGAGGAGCTCGCGGAGCGGTGCGCCGACTGGTTCGAGGACCTGTTGAGCCGCCCCGTCCTTCGCGCCGAAGGGCCGTTGGCGGGCGGGGCGCAAGCGGTCCGCTGGGATTTCGCCGACACGGAGAGATCCTGGTGGCGAGCGGTGCCGGCCCCACCGACGGCTCACCCCCGTCCCTCCTCCGCCTCACGGTCCGCCTCTGAGCCGCCGGACAGGCCTTGGACGTCACACTCCGATGAAGCTCACTGTTTCTGTCATGTCCGCCCGCCCGGTACGCAGTCGTGGCACGCCTTCCTTCTCGAAGCCCACCGCGACACCGCAGAACAGTACGAGCCCGTCATCGGCTTCGATGATCTGGCTGACAGTCCTGCGATACATCGTCCACATCACCTGGGGGCAGCTGTGCACCCCTTCCGCCCTCAGTAACAGCATGACCGTCTGCAAGTACATCCCCGTGTCCCCCCATTGTCCGGGGCCCATCGTCCGGTCGAGGTAGCAGAACAGAACGACCGGCGCCCGAAGGCCTCCGAGTTCAAGGCGGCGATCTTCTTGGGCCTGTCGGGGGCGTCGCGCTCGATTCCCGGCGCCTTGTACCGCTGGGCAGCCGCGGCGGAAAGGCGGTCCAGAGAAGGCGAGGTCAGTTCGGCCGGGTACATCGGATACTCCCGCTCATCACCCGGATCTCCCGCCAGTGCCCTGGCCGTCGCGCGCCTCTTCAGTTCGGCCAAGGGCTCGCCGGTCACGACATACACATGCTGTGGCTGGAGGTTCCCACTCGACGGAGCCCGAGCGGGATCTGCTCGGGTACCAATCCGGCCTGGCGGAGGAGGCCGTACAGGTCGGTCTCGCCCCAGAACTCGACGATGCGTCCGTCCCGGAGCCGGTAGGACTTGACCCCGGTCATGGTGAGGTCCCGGCCTGTGCGGTCGTGGGTGTAGGTCAGTGTGAAGGCCAGGTGACGCGGTCGTCTGCCGCGAAGAGGTCGGCTACCTGAACGCGGCAGTGGGACAGGCCCGGGGCCAGCACTGATTGCTCGGGATGGTGCCGCCCCTGGACGTGCCGGCCGGCGCCGTGGACGAGTACGTCCTCCGCTACGAGCTCTGCGAGATCGGCAACCCGCTGCGTCTCGAAGACGCGAAGGTAGCGGCGGACGACATCGGCGTTGCGCCGGCTGGTGGCGACGGCGGAGTCAGGCATGGACGGACCGTATCCATCGTCCCGCCGGCGTCACCAGGCCCGTCGGCGTCGCCAGGCCCGTCGGCGTCGCCAGGCCCGCCGGTGTCGGCCGCGTGGCGGGCGATGAGTTCTCGCCGGTCCGGGAGTCAATACGGGGGCAGGCTGATTCCGCACCCGAAGGGCAGCATCATGAGCAAGTTGATCGTCACCGCATTCGTCACCCTCGACGGTGTCATGCAGGCCCCCGGCGGCAGGGGCGAGGACGTCGACGAGGGCTTCGAGCACGGCGGCTGGCAGGTTCCGTACGTCGACGACGACTTCATGAGCCTGATGACGGAGGTCTTCGAGCGGACCGCCGACCATCTCCTGCTCGGCCGGAAGACCTACGACATCTTCGCCGCCCACTGGCCCCGTGTCACCGACGAGAACGATCCGATCGCCGTGAAGCTCAATGCCATGCCCAAGTATGTCGCCTCGCGCACCCGGAACAGCCTGGAGTGGAACAACTCCCGTTTGCTGAAGGGCGAAGCCGCCGAGTCCGTCGCCCAGCTCAAGGAGCGGCTCGACGGCGTGATCATGACGCAGGGCAGCAGCGACCTCATTCACACCCTGCAGCGGCACGACCTCGTCGACGAGTACCGGCTGCTCGTCAACCCCGTGATCATCGGCACCGGCAAGCGGCTCTTCGCCGAGGGCGCCACCCCTGCCGCCTGGACGCTCACGGAATCCCGCGCCACCGATGTGGGCGTGCAGTACTGCACCTATGAAAAGGCAGGGAAGCCCGCCTACGGATCCTTCATGCTGGACGAGCAGGACTGAGGAAGCGCGACACGCACCTCATCGCGGCCGACGCACCTCATCGCGGCCGACGCGGCCGACGCACCTCATCGCGGCCGACGCGGCCGACGCGGCCGACGCGGCCGACGCGGCCGACGTGACCGGCGGGTCGCGGGCACCTTCCGTGGCCCGTGGTGTGGCCCGCCGTACCACCTCGGCCGCGTCCGAGCGACGTCTCGTCAGCGGCCGGCGCACACCACGTCGCTGCAACTCGCCCACACCGATTCAGCTCCGTACGCGGCTGGCCAGCAGGGTGCCCGCGGTGGCCAGGACCAGTCCGCCGAGGGTCAGCGGGCCGAGATGCTGGTCGAGCAGCAGGGCGGCGAAGCCGGCCGTGACCATGGGTACCAGGTAGAAGAGGCTGCTCACCTGGCTGGTGCCGTGCCGCTGCAGAAGCCCGTAGAGCAGGCCGACGCCGACGATGGAGTTGACGAGTGCCGCCCACAGCAGCACCGGCCAGTAGTCGGCGGTGAAAGTGACGTCGAAACCTTCCGTGAACAGGGCGGGCAGCAGCGCGGCGACGGCGGCGGCCAGTAGCTGTACGGCGTTGCCGGAGACCGGTTCCATGCCCTGGCAGAACCGCTTCTGGTAGACGGTGCCGGCCGAGATGCCGAGGAGCGCCAGGACGAGGAAGCCGAGGCCGACGAGGTAGCCGGCGTCGAAATGGAGCCCCTCGCCGACCGCGAGTGCGACTCCGCCGAGCCCCAGCACGAGGCCCAGACACTGTCCACGGGTGACGCGTTCGTGCAGGACGGGGACGGCGATCAGCGAGGCCGTCAGCGGGTAGAGCGCGATGATCAGTGCGGCGAGACCGGACGGGACACCGAGGTCCATGCCGACGTAAATGCTGGAGAACTGGACGGCCTGCACCAGGACACCGGCGACGGCGAGATGCGCCAGCAGCCGGCCGCGGGGTAATGCGCGTCGGCTGACCAGGGCGATCACCAGCAGAATGCCCCCGGCGAGGGCGAAGCGCAGGGCCGCGAAGGTGTAGGGGGCGGAGTGGCGCAGGCCGAGTTTGCCGGAGATGAAGCCGGAGCTCCAGACCAGTACCAGGGCGACGCGGGCCAACAGGTCGGCACGGCCGATGCCACGTGGTGCGGTGGTGGTCGCGCTCGTGACCGGGGGCGGGGCGGCGGGCGGGGAGGCCTGGGTGGGATTCAGCTGCATGGCACGTCCTGATCTCTTGGTGCCGCTCGCGGGGTTCGCAGGAGCAGCATCTGTGCGTTAAAACGCACACTAGTGCAGAATACAGTTCAGATTCCCTGTGGGGCCTGCTGTTGGGGGAAGTTGCGGCGCCCGGAACGGCACACAGAAAAGCCGGGGCACCTCAGGCGCCCCGGCTTTCCACCGGCCCGTCCCGTCTCCGGGGACGAAGCCGTCAGTAAAGGCTGGAGAAGAGCAGCGCGACCATCCGCGCGGGCTTGTCGGTGTCATTGCGGAAGGAGTGCGGATACCCTGCCGACCAGCGCACGCAATCCCCGGTCCGCAGGGTGTGGTCGACGCCGTTGTACCGGGTCACCAAGGTGCCCTCGGTCACGATGATCAGGTCTGTGCCCTCGTGTTGAAGGTCCTCGCCCAGCGCGCTGTGCGGCGCGAAGTTCCCCTGGACCACCTGGTACCCCAACTCCGGTGCGCGCAGCACCCGATAGGTGATGCCGGGCGCGCGCTCGATCACCGGCTGTTCACCGAACGGGAACAGGGACGGCGCCGCCTGGCCGGGCGAGAAACCGAGGAACGACCCCACGTTGTGCCCGAACACCTTCGCCAGCCGGCCGAGCCGCTCCAGCGCGATATCGGTCTCGCCCCGCTCCAGCGCCGCCAGGAACGAGACCGAAAGGCCGCATTCGGCGGCAACCTGGCGCAGCGACATCCCCCGCTGGGTCCGCAGCCGGCGTAGGACCTCCCCCGGAGCCGGAAAGCCCAGTTCGGGGTCCGGGCGGTGGGCTGCCGGATGCGTCGGGGAGTCCGGGGCGGTCATGGCCGCATCCTAGTCGAGCACGTCAGGTGCCCTCTGTTGCTTGCGGCGTCGCCGGGGCGCCGGCGCGCCGTTCAGGGCCGAGCCGCCTCGCCAAGCGCCGACAGCCGCTCCAGCTTCTCCGCCGTTGCGCTGTCGTAGGGGGGTCGTCATCCGGGTCCCGGACTCCCGGCCGGACCACCACTGACTGGGGCCGACGGCGGGGGGGCATGGTCTCCCCGCGTTCGGCTGGCGCTCCACCTCGGCTGGACGGCCCTACCGGTCACCGTCTCCGCTGCGGTGACGGTGCTGGCTTCCGCGGCCTTCCTCGCACACGAGCGCACCGCCGGACACCGGGTGTTGCCCCGTGGCTTGTTCGGCAGCGCGGCCTTCTCCGGGGCCAACGCGGCCGGATTCCTGTTCAACGTGTGGCCGTGCGCCGGGGCGCCGCTCCGTCTGGATCGTTCCGCGCCGATCGGCTGTAGCGTCGGACCTTATGACCTGGCTGCCTGACGACTTCGTCCACCCCGTCTACGTGCCCGTGCCCGACACCGCGGTTCACCTGCGGCCTATCCGGGAGGCGGACACCGCTCTCGACTACCCCGCCGTGATGGGCTCGCGAGAACGCTTGTGGGAGATCTTCGGCCCGGCCTGGGGTTGGCCCAAGGAGACGATGACCTATGAAGAGGACCGCATCGACTTGCTGCGGCACGAGAAGGAGATAGCCGCGCACCAGTCGTTCAATTACGCGCTGCTGAACGACGAGGAGACGGCGATCCTCGGCTGTGTCTACATCGACCCGCCCGAGCGCACCGGTTCCGACGGAGAGGTCTCCTGGTGGGTGGTGGACGATCTCGCCGGCGGCGAGGTGGAGCGCGCGCTCGACGCGCTGGTGCCGCAGTGGATCGCTGCCGACTGGCCCTTCCAGCAGCCCCGTTATCTGGGCCGCGACATTGCCTGGCAGGACTGGCTGGCGCTGCCGCGTGCCTTGTGACACGTCCGGCGCGGCGCGCCTGGGCCGTGTCTTGAGGACTTGTCTGACCGTTGCCGGCGGAAGCTGATTACCGCGTTGGCGGCCCGAGCGGATACCGGGGGGTGAGCTCGGGTGGCCGTGGACGGTGGACTCCACCATCGTTCGCGCTCGCCGGCACGCGACCGGGGCCGTAAAAATCGACGCCGCAGGCTGACCCACGGAGATCGGGGCGACTCCCCCTAACTCCTCACCGGCGGCGGCCCCGTGCTGCCGCGTGGGACGAGTTCGGTCGGCAGCACGAGGTGGCGCTCGTGCGCGCCGTCGGAGTCGTCGATCACCGCCCGGGTGAGGCGGACGGCGGCGCGTCCGAGCTCCACGGCGGGCTGGGCCAGGGTCGTCAGGCCCATGACCCCCGCCATGACGTGGTCGTCGAAGCCCATCACCGAAATCCGCCCCGGTACCGGGACGTTGGCCTCGCGCAGGGCCGCCAGCAGCCGGAAGGCCATGTCGTCGGTCTCGGTGAACATGGCCGTCGGCGGGTCGGGGAGGCTCAGCAGCCGGCCCACTGCCGGGGCCATGCCGCCGCCCTTCCAGTCCGGCACGCTCATCACGAGCGAGTCATCGTGCTCCAGTCCCGCCTCGGCGAGCGCCCGCAGATGCCCGGTGAGCCGGTTCTTGCTGCTCCAGGCGAAGCCCGTGGTGTCGTGCGTCTGGAGACAGGCGATCCGGCGGTGCCCGAGGTTGATCAGATGGCGGGTGCCCCGCAGGGCGGCGTCCTCGTCGTCCACATAGACGCTGGGGCGCCCCGGGGCGTGCTGGCTGACGAAGACCAGGGGCATGCCCAGGTCGTCCAGGCGGGCGCGTTCGGCGGGAGAGAGCGAGAAGCTCACCACGAGCAGGGCGTCGGCGTTCCGGCGGGCGGGCAACCGGTCGAAGAAATCAGCGCGTTCGTGCACATCGGTCACGCTGTAGACCAGCAGGTCGAGGCCCGCCTCGCGCAGCGCGGGTGCCATGCCGGACAGCGCCGAACTCAGGAACCACGACGCCAGGTTCGGCATCAGGACGGCGACTCTTCCGGTGCGGCCGGTGACGAGGCTGGAGGCACTGCGGGTGATCGCGAACGAGAGTTCGCGGGCTGCGGCTTCCACCCGGGCGCGCGTGGTCTCCGAGACCGTCGACAATCCGCGCAGGGTGCGCGAAACGGTGGACACCGAAACCCCCGCCCGATGGGCCACATCGGCCATCGTGGCCTCGCTCTGCGCTGAGGACATGCGGGGACGCTAGCACAAAGAGTCGATGACAGCGTTGCCAGGAGATGGCCCGGAAATCTGTTGTTCACGAGCCGTTGACCTGGCTACTAGGGCACTTCTAGCCTGCAAGCGCTGTCATCGATGGCAGCCAAGACGTGAGGAGCACTCATGGCCTTGAGCCGCAGAACCCTGCTCGCGAGCGGCCTCGCCGCCGCCGGAGCCGGGCTCACCAGCGGTTGCGCGGGCAAGCCCTTGGACACCCTGCTGACCCAAGCCGCCCAGGTCCCGCGTACCCCGGCCACTCTCACCTGGTGGGTATCCGAAATCCCCTCCCGGAACGGCCCCGTGGTGGCAGACCTGATCATCCGCGCCTTCGAGCGCCGCCATCCGCACATCCATGTCCGAAAGTCGAACGCCCTCAGCGCCACCGACAGCAACCGCGCCGCGGTCACCACACAGCTCGCGGGCGCCTCGCCCACCCCTGACGTCTATCTCGGGGACACCACCTGGCCGGCCCAGTTCGGCGCCAACTCCCTTGCGCTGCCGCTGCAGACGCTGCTGCCCAAGGACTTCTGGGCGGGTTACCCGGCGGCCCTGCGGCGGGTGAGCGAGTACCGCGGCGCCGTGTACGCGCTGCCCTTCTTCACCGACAGCGCCTTCCTCTATTACCGGAAGGACCTGCTGGCCAAGCACGGCCGGCCGGTGCCCCGCACCTGGGAGGAGCTGGTGCGCACCGCGCGCACCGTCCAGCGGGCCGGGGACGCCCCCTACGGATTCCTCTGGCAGGGGTCCGTATCGGAGTCGCTGACCTGCAATGTCGCCGAGTTCCTGGCCGATGCCGAAGCCCCGGTACTGGACGGCGCGGGCCGGGTGGCGCTGGGCGGGCCGGGCGCGGAGCGGGCCTTTGCGATGATGCGGGAGTTCACCGAGACGGGTGTCACGCCCCCCACGGTCGGCACGTATGTGGAAGCGGACTCGCAGGACGCGTTCACCGGCGGCCGCGGTGTCTTTCTGCGCAACTGGTCCTACGCCTGGGGCAATGCGGCCGACCGCTCGCTCTCCAAGGTGGCGGGCCGGGTCGGTGTCGCGCCCCGCCCCGGCTTCGCAGGCGACGGCCCGCGCGGGGTGAGCTGTGCCGGGGGCTGGAGCAATTTCGTCAACCCCAACTCGCGCCACCTCGGGGCGGCGGTCGCTTTTGCCCGGTTCTGTGCCGGTGAGGAGGCGCAGCTGATTCTGCTGAAGAACGCCGGGGTGATTCCGGCGCTCGAAGAGGTGCTGTCCCGGCCGGAGGCCCGTGCGGTCGGCGATCCGACGCTCACCGGGGTACGCGAACTACGGCTGGTCGCCCGGCCGGTGCAGTCCCCGTACTACCCCCAGGTCAGCAAGGCGCTCTACACCCGGGCCAACGCGGTGATCGGCGGCCGGACCACGCCCGCGCAGGCCGTGCGCGCGGCCCGCGCCGATATCCGGACCGCGCTGGAAGGCAGGGCGCTGTGAATGCCATGACATCCTCCGCAACGCCCGTGTCGCGGCGCCCGGCCCCGGAGCCGGCCGGCCGGCGGACTCCGCCTGCGCCACGCGGTGGTGGGCCGGCCCGGGTGAGCAGGCGCCGCCGGGCGCGTACCGGCTGGCTCTTCGCCTCCCCGGCGCTGCTGGCCATCACCGCCGTGACGGTCTTCCCGGTGCTCTTCTCGCTGCTGCTCAGCTTCGCCGATGTCCGCCTGGAGTACGGCGGGTTCCGCATCCTGTCCCTGACGGGCGACCACTACGCCGCCGTGCTGAGCAGCCCGGAGTGGCGCCAGGCGCTCTTCTTCACCTTCGGGTTCACCGCCGTCACCGTGCTGCTGGAGCTGGTGCTGGGCACCGCGGCCGCGCTCGTGCTGGAACGGCTGGGGGCCGCCCGCGGCTGGGTCCTGGCGGTCCTGCTGCTGCCCTGGGCCCTGATCAATGTCGTCGCCGCCCAGCTGTGGGGATACCTCTACAACGGCACCTACGGCGGGCTGACCTGGCTCTTCACTCAGATTCTCGGCCACCAGCCGGACATTCTCGGGCAACCCGCCTCTGCCATGGGTGCCATGGTGGTGGTCGATGTCTGGAAGACCACACCCTTTGTCGCGATTGTCGTCCTAGCCGGGCTGATGCTGATTCCCGGCGACGTCTACGAGGCGGCAGAGATCGACGGCGCCGGCACCTGGACGACGTTCTGGAAGGTGACCCTGCCGCAGTTGCGCCCGATCATGGCCATCGCCGTGCTCTTCCGCATCCTGCAGGCCTTCGGCATCTTCGACCTGCCCTTCGTCCTGACCCAGGGCGGGCCGGGCACCGCCACCGAATCCCTGGCGATCCTCGGATACAAAACGCTCTTCCAGAACCTCGCCATCGGCCGCGGCGCGGCGGTGGCGACCACCACCGCCGTCATCGTGATCACGTGCTGTCTGCTCTTCCTGCGGGTCTTCAAGGCGCAGGCCGACGAAGGAGGGCGGGCATGAACCGCCGCACACCGGCGTCCGGCATCCGCCGGTACGTCAACGCCGTCAACCTCGGCGGTCTGGCGATCGTCGTGCTGTCGGCACTGCCGCTGTACTGGATGATCGTGTCGTCCTTCAAGGGACCGGGCGAGATCAGCGCCGACCCGCCGACCCTGGTCCCGAAGGCGGCGACGCTCGGCAACTACGCCGAGGCCTTCGTCCGCAACGGCATCGGCCGCTATCTGCTCAACAGCGTGCTGGTGGCGTCGGTTTCCACGGTCGCCGTGCTGGGGCTGTCCTTCTTCGCGGGCTACGCCCTGGCCCGCACCCCCCTGCGGGGCCGCGGCGCCATCATGACCGCGCTGCTGATGCTGTCCGTCTTCCCGCCGATCGCGCTGGTCGTCCCGCTCTTCCTGCTGGAGCGGCAGCTGGGCCTGCTCAACAGCTATGCGGGCCTGATCGTGCCCTATGTCGCGCTGAACCTGCCGTTCGCCATCTGGATCATGCGCAACTACCTGGTCGGTGTCCCGCGGGAGCTGGAGGAGGCGGCCACCGTCGACGGCGCAGGACCGCTGCGTACCGTCCTGACCGTCATCGCCCCCCTCGCCCGGCCGGGGCTGTTCACCGCGGGGATCTTCACCTTCACCGCGACCTGGTCGGAGTTCCTGCTGGCGCTGACCTTCAACAGCGAGGACGGCCACCGCACCGTTCCGGTCGGCATCGCCCTGTTCACCAGCCAGTACACCGTCCCCTACGGAACGCTCTTCGCGGGGGCCGTGGCGGCCACCGTCCCCATCGGCGTCCTGGTCATGATCTTCCGCCGCTCGATCGTCTCGGGCATGACCTCAGGGGCGGTGAAGGGATGAGACCGGCGGCCCCAGGGCCCGCCGGCCCCGCCGCACCCTCCCGCACCCGGCGCCGCACCGCGCCGTACTCCTCCCCCAGCCAACGCTGGGAGGTGCCCCCATGCGACCGCTCTCGTACCGAAAGGCCTCCCCGTGACCGCACAGCACCTCGGCTCCGACCGCAACACCACCGACTGGTGGCGGCAGGCCGTTGTCTACCAGGTGTATCCGCGCAGCTTCGCCGACGCCGACGGTGACGGCATCGGAGACCTCCCCGGCGTGACCTCCCGGCTGCCCTACCTCGCCGACCTCGGCGTGGACGCCGTCTGGCTGAGCCCGTTCTACCCCTCACAGCTGGCCGACGGCGGCTATGACGTCGACGACTACCGCAACGTCGACCCCCGTCTCGGCACCCTCGACGACTTCGACGCCATGGTGGCCGAGGCCCACCGCCTGGGCCTCAAGGTGATGGCCGACATCGTGCCCAACCACTCCTCCGACCGGCACCTCTGGTTCCAGGAGGCGCTGCGCGCCGAGCCCGGATCCGCCGCGCGCGAGCGGTACGTCTTCCGCGAGGGCAAGGGCGAACTGGGCGAACTGCCGCCCACCGACTGGGTCTCCTGCTTCGGCGGCCCCGCCTGGACCCGGCTGCCCGACGGCTGGTGGTACCTCCACCTCTTCGCCCCCCAGCAGCCCGACTTCAACTGGGACAACCCCGAGGTCCGCGCGGACTTCCGGCACACCCTGCGCTTCTGGTCCGACCGCGGCGTCGACGGCTTCCGGGTCGATGTGGCCCACGGCCTGGCCAAGGACCTGGCCGCGCCGCTGCGCGACATCGGCACCGTCGAGGGCTACACGCCGGGAGACCTGCCCGAGGACGGCAGCCACCCCTTCTGGGACCGCGACGAGGTGCACGACATCTTCCGCGACTGGCGCAAGGTCTTCAACGAGTACGACCCGCCGCGGGTCGCCGTCGCCGAGGCCTGGGTGCGCAGCTCCCGCCGCACCGCGTACGCCACTCCGCAGGAGCTCGGGCAGGCCTTCAACTTCGACTTCCTCAAGGCCCCGCTGCACGCCGGGGGGCTGCGCGCCGCCATCGACACCGCGCTCGCCGACGCACGGGCGGCCGGGGCGACCGCGACCTGGGTGCTGTCCAACCACGATGTGATCCGGCACGCCTCCCGGTACGGCCTGCCGGACGGCCGCGACGAGGAGGCCTGGCTGCTCTCCGACGGCCGCGAACCCGTCCTGGACCGGGAGTTCGGGCTGCGCAGGGCGCTGGCCGCGACCCTGCTGATGCTGGCGCTGCCGGGCTCCGGCTATGTCTACCAGGGCGAGGAACTGGGACTGCCCGAGGTCGCGGACCTCTCCCGGGACAGCCTCCAGGACCCGGTGTGGACCCGTAGCGGGGGCCGGCTGAAGGGGCGGGACGGCTGCCGGGTGCCCCTGCCGTGGCGGCGCGAGGGCAGCTCATACGGCTTCGGCAGCGGGGGTACCTGGCTGCCGCAGCCGGCCGGCTGGGGCGCGCTGTCCGTCGAGGCGCAGCAGGGCGTGGCGTCATCCCCTCTGGAGCTGTACCGCGCGGCGCTCGCCACCCGGCGCCGGCTGCTGGCCGACGAGGCGCTGGAATGGGCCGATGACGCGCCGACGGCCCACCCGGACGTCCTGCACTTCCGCCGCTCGGGCGGCTGGGAGTGCGTGACCAACCTGTCGGACGAGCCCCGGCCGCTGCCGGCCGGTGAGCTGCTGCTGTCCTCCGCACCGGTCACCGGCGACGAGCTGCCGCCGTGGACGACGGTCTGGCTGCGCACCGCGACGCGGTGACCGCCCGCGCCGTGGGGGCCCGTCAGGCGGTCAGCGCCGCCAGGTCCCCACGGGCGCGGTGCAGCACCGACCGGTCGTAGCGCCGCAGCAGCAGCCGGGCCAGCTCGGGCGCGGGGCCCAGCACCGGGGCAAGGACATCGGCGCGGGCCTCGCGGGCCCCGGCGGCGATGCGGTCCGGGAGGAAGCCGGGGGCGATGACGTAGGGGGCGACGGCCACCCGGCCGACGCCTTCGGCACGCAACTCCCGCACCGCATCGGCCGTACGGGGAAGAGATGCGGAGGCGAACGCAGGTCGCACGGCACACCAGCCAGCGGTGTGCCGCCACTCCCGCGCGATTTCAGCGATCACTGCGATCGCCTCCGGGTCCGAAGAGCCCGCCGAGGCCAGGACGACCCCGGTCGAGCGACGGTCGCCGGGCCGCAGCCCGGCCTCCTCCAGCCGGCGCTCCAGCGCGGTGGTCAGGAGGGACGAAGGGCCGAGCACCTCGGCCTGGCGGACGGTCAGCAGCGGCAGCCGCGCGGCCGCCTCCCGCAGGACCGCCGGAATGTCGGACTTGGCGTGGAAGGCCCGGGTGAGCAGCAGCGGCAGCGCCACCACGTCCCGGACTCCCTCGGCGGAGAGGCGCTCCAGCACCCGCGGCACCCGGGGCGCGTTGAAGTCGAGATAGCCGACCTCGACGCGCAGCCCCGGCCGCAGCGCCCGCACCCGCGCACAGAGCGCGGAGACGGTCGCCGCGTGCCGCGGATCGCGGCTGCCGTGGGCGACGACGAGAAGAGTGGGGTGAGTGCGGGGTGCGTCCATGGTTCAGCTCTTCACGAGGAGGCCGCGGCTGCGCAGCACCCGGCGTTCGATCGGGGCGAAGATCAGCAGCTCGATGCCGATACCGACGATGAGGATGAGGAGGATCGCGGCGAGCACCCAGGACATGTCCTGCAGCTCGCGCCCCTGCTCCAGCAGCTGGCCCAGACCGGTGCCCAGATCCGGCGCGTTGACGATGAGTTCGGCGGCCATCAGGGAGCGCCAGGAGAACGCCCAGCCCTGCTTGAGCCCGGAGATATAGCCCGGCAGCGCGGCCGGGAGCAGCACATGCCGGACACCCGCCAGACCCGTGGCACCGATGGTGCGCCCCGCCCGCAGGTAGAGCGGGGAGATCTGGTCGACGCCCGCCACCAGCCCGTTGGCGATGGACGGGACCGCGCCGAGCAGCACCACGGTGTAGATCGTGGCGTCGGTCAGCCCGAACCAGATGATCGCGGCCGGGACCCAGGCCACCGACGGCAGCGACTGCAGACCGCTCAGGATCGGCCCGATCGCGGCCCGTACGGCCTTGACCCGGGCGACGACCAGCCCGAGCAGCGTGCCGATGACCACCGAGGCCGCAAAGCCGAGGGCGCCCCGCGAGACGCTGGTCCACACAAAGCTCAGCAGGGTGCCTTCCAGCCACTTCTGCTGGAGCGAGCGGCCGACCTCGACGGGGCTCGGCAGCAGGTAGTGCGGCTTCAGCTCGAAGTGGTAGGCGAGCTGCCACAGCGCGAGCACGATGACGATCGCGACGAGCGGGGGGAACGCCTTCGAGGCGGCGGTGCGCAGCCATGGCTGCCGGTCGACGACCCTGGATTCGAGGGCGTCGAGCCCGGCTTCCAGGCCGGCGATATCCCCGGCCGGGGAGGCGGTGGTATCGGCGGCCTCGCCCTTGCGGGGGGCGGACCGGTCCTTGGTCTCAGTGCTGGCCATGGCGGCGGATCTCCCCACGGAGCTGTTCGGTGATCTCGACGGAAAGGTCGGCGACCGCGGAGTCCTCGATGCGGCGCGGCTGCGGGATGTCCACCCGCCACTCGCGGGCGATCTTGCCGGGACGGGAGGACAGCAGCACCACCCGCTCGGCGAGCCGCACGGCCTCGCGGACGTTGTGGGTGACGAAGAGGACCGACAGGTTCGTCTCGCGCCAGATGCGTGTCAGCTCGTCGTGCAGGACGTCCCGGGTGATGGCGTCGAGCGCGGCGAACGGCTCGTCCATCAGCAGCAGTTGGCTGTCCTGGGCGAGGGCGCGGGCCATGGCGACGCGCTGGCGCATACCGCCCGACAGCTCGTGCACCCGCTTGCCATGGGCGCCCTTGAGCCGGACGAGTTCCAGCAGCCGCTCGGCCTCGTCACGGCGCTCCGCTCGTGGCACCCCGCGCAGCCGCAGCGCCAGTTCGATGTTGCGGCCCGCGGTCAGCCACGGGAACAGCGCATGCTCCTGGAACATCAGGGCCGGCCGGCCGCCGGGCGTCTCGATGGCGCCGGCGGACGGTGCGTCGAGACCGGCCACGAGGTTGAGAAGGGTGGACTTGCCGCAGCCCGAGGCCCCCAGGAGGCAGACGAATTCGCCGGGCGCCACATCGATGGTGATGTCGTCCAGGACATGCTGCTGTGCGCCGGTGCGGCCGAACGACTTCGAGACATGGTCGATGCGAGCCGCGTACGGCACGGTGGTGCCCGTGTCCGCCGTGGCGGGCTGCTGCTTGGTGAGCGTGGTGGTCGTCATCGGTGTCACCTCCTGGGGGAGTGCGTGCTGCGGGGGCGGGGCTACTTGCTGCCGAGGCCGGCGTCGTCGACCGGCTGCTTGCCCTCGGACTTGAGCACCTTGTTCAGCAGGGTGAGGTCGTAGATGCCCTTGAGGTCGGGCTTCTTGAGCAGGCCCGCCTTGACGGCGTGGTCGGCCTCCTGCTGGAGGGTGGCGGCCAGCGGGTCATCGGTGATGTCGACGTTCTTGAACGCCGGGTCGATGACGTTCTGCGGCAGTGCCTTGCCGGCGACGTCCGACGAGGAGAGCTTGTCGTTGAGCGTCTTCTTCGCCTCGTCCGGGTGCGACCGGATCCAGGCGTTGATCTTCACCGAGGCACGCAGCACCGCCTCGACGGCCTTGGGGTGCTCCTTGAGGAACTTCTGCGAGACGATCATGTTCGTGATGACGAACTTGCCGTCCTTCCACAGCTTCTTCTCGTCCAGGAGCGTCTTGCCGCCCTCGGCGACGAGCTTGGAAGCGGTGGGCTCGGGGACCCAGGCGGCGTCGATGCCGCCCTGCTGGAACGTGGTCGGCGTCACCTTGTTGTCGGTGCGCTGGACGGTGACGTCACCCTTGCCGGTGGTGGCGTCGACCTTGAGGCCCTTCTCGGCCAGGTAGTTCAGCAGCGCGACGTCCTGGGTGTTGCCCAGCTGCGGGGTCGCGATGGTCTTGCCCTTGAGATCGTTGACACTCTTGATCTTCTTCGGGTTGACCACCAGGGAGACACCGCCGGACGCCGAACCCGCAATGATCTTCAGGCTCTTGCCGTGCGACTTGGCGTAGCCGTTGATCGCGGGGGAGGGGCCGATCCAGCCGATGTCGATGGCGCCCGAGTTGAGCGCCTCGATCTCCTCGGGTCCCGCGTTGAAGACGGAGGACTTCACCGCCGTGCCGCCCAGTTCCTGCTGGAACAGGCCCTTCTGGAGGCCGACCAGGGGAGTGGCGTGCGTGGTGTTGCCGAAGTAGCCGATCTTGAGGGAGTCGAGTCCATCGGTCTTCGGGCCCTTGGGGGCCACATCGGCCGCGGTGTCCTTCTTGGCCTCGGAGCCGTAGCCGCAGGCGCCCAGCGCCCCGATCAGGACCGGGACGGAGACGGCGGCCGCCAGCAGGCGGTGACGAACGGCAGACACGGGAGGTGTTCCTCTCGGAGGGCCGGACAGTACGCGCCTCTCTAGGGCGCGCCCGGCGGATCAATGGATCTTCGGAAGGGCGAGATGGGGGATACGGCGTCGGGCATCGTCAGCGCACACATCGGCCGACTCCGCCCTGCCCGCTGCCCAGGGCGCCGCTGCCGATGCGGCCGCCCTCCTTCGCGAAGGTCGAGAACACGTCCTGGAGCATGCTCAGAAGTCCCATCCCTCGTCGTCCGCGCCGCCGGCCGGAGCCGCTTCCGCGGCCGCCTCCGCAAAGGCGTTGCCCGCCATCCCCGCGGTCAGCGTCGTACCGTCCGCCGGGTCGATCAGCAGGAAGGAGCCGGTGCGGCGGGAGTCGGCGTAGGCGTCCAGGGCCAGCGGCTGGGCGGTGCGGACCACGATCCGTCCGATGTCGTTGGCGGCCAGTTCGCCGGGGGCCGGGTGCTGGGAGAGGTCGTCCAGGGTGAGGCGGGAGGGGATGTCCTTGACGAGGGCCTTGACGGTGCGGGTGGTGTGCTTGAGCAGTACCCGGTCGCCGACCTTCAGCGGACGGTCCGCCACATGGCAGACGGTCGCCTCGATGTCCTGCGAGACACCGGGCGCGGTGGCCGTCGGGGCGATCAGGTCGCCGCGCGAGATGTCCAGGTCATCGCTGAGCCGGACGGTCACCGACTGCGGTGCCCAGGCGACGTCCACGGCCTGGCCGAGCGCATCGATCGCCTCGATGGTGCTGGTACGGCCCGAGGACAGGACGGTCACGGCGTCGCCGACGCGCAGCACACCGGAGGCGATCTGGCCCGCGTAGCCGCGGTAGTCGGGGTGCTCGGCGGTCTGCGGACGGATGACGTACTGGACCGGGAAACGGCCGGGGTCGTCCGAGGGGTCGGCGACGACGGGCACCGTCTCCAGGTGCTCCAGCACGGTCGGGCCGCCGTACCAGTCCATGTTCGCCGAGGGCGACACGACATTGTCGCCGGCCAGCGCCGAGATCGGGATCGCGGTGATCTCCGGGACACCCAGCGAGGCCGCGTACGTCGTGAACTCCTCGGCGATGGCGGCGAAGACGGGCTCGGCGTAATCGACCAGGTCCATCTTGTTGACGGCCAGCACCACATGGGGGACCCGCAGCAGGGCGGCGACCGCGGCATGCCGGCGGGTCTGCTCGACCACGCCGTTGCGGGCGTCGACCAGCACCACGGCCAGCTCGGCGGTGGAGGCGCCGGTGACCATGTTGCGGGTGTACTGCACATGCCCGGGGGTGTCCGCCAGGATGAACCGGCGCCGCGGGGTGGCGAAGTAGCGGTAGGCGACATCGATGGTGATGCCCTGCTCGCGCTCGGCGCGCAGCCCGTCGGTCAGCAGCGCCAGGTCGGGCGTCTCCTGACCGCGGCCCAGGGAAGCGCGCTCGACGGCCTCCAGCTGGTCGGCGAGCACCGACTTGGAGTCGTGCAGCAGCCGGCCCACCAGCGTCGACTTGCCGTCGTCGACGGAGCCTGCGGTGGCGAAGCGCAGCAGCGAGGTGGCACCCGCCTCGACGGCGTCGGTCGCGCCCGTGTTCGTGGTCGTGCTCATGGTTAGAAGTACCCCTCGCGCTTGCGGTCCTCCATGGCGGCCTCGGACATCTTGTCGTCGGCCCTGGTGGCGCCCCGCTCGGTGAGCCGGGACGCGGCGATCTCCGCGATCACCGCCTCGATGGTGTCGGCGTCGGAGTCGACGGCACCGGTGCAGGACATGTCGCCGACGGTGCGGTAGCGCACCTGCCGCCGCTCCAGGCTCTCGCCGTCCTTGGGGCCGCCCCACCCGCCGGGGGAGAGCCACATACCGCTGCGGGCGAAGACCTCGCGCTCGTGGGCGTAGTAGATGGCGGGCAGTTCGATCTTCTCGCGGGCGATGTACTGCCACACGTCCAGCTCGGTCCAGTTGGACAGCGGGAAGACCCGGACGTGCTCGCCGGGGGAGTGCTTGCCGTTGTAGAGCTGCCACAGCTCGGGGCGCTGCCGGCGCGGGTCCCAGCCGCCGAACTCGTCGCGCAGCGAGAAGACCCGCTCCTTGGCGCGCGCCTTCTCCTCGTCCCGGCGGCCGCCGCCGAAGACCGCGTCGAAGCGGTTGGTGTCGATGGCGTCCAGCAGCGGGACGGTCTGCAGCGGATTACGGGTGCCGTCGGGGCGCTCGCGCAGCTCACCGCGGTCGATGAAGTCCTGGACGGAGGCGACGTGCAGCCGCAGGCCGTGCCGCTCGACCGTGCGGTCGCGGTAGTCGAGGACCTCGGGGAAGTTGTGCCCGGTGTCGACGTGCAGCAGCGAGAACGGCACCGCGGCCGGCGCGAACGCCTTCAGCGCCAGGTGCAGCATGACGATGGAGTCCTTGCCGCCGGAGAACAGGATCACCGGCCGCTCGAACTCACCCGCCACCTCGCGGAAGATGTGCACCGCCTCCGACTCCAGGGCGTCGAGGTGGGAGAGGGCGTACGGGTTGTTGGCGTCCCCGGCGTTCTCGGTCAGGGCAGTGACGGTCGTCATGCCAGTCCCCTTTCGGTGAGCAGCGCATGCAGTGCCGCCGCGGACTCCTGCACGGTCTGGGTGTGCGACTCGATGCGCAGATCGGGTGAGGCGGGTGCCTCGTACGGGTCGTCCACGCCGGTCAGGCCGGAGATCTCACCGGCCGCCTGCTTGGCGTACAGCCCCTTCACATCCCGCTCGGAGCACACCTCGACGGGCGTGGCCACATGCACCTCCAGGTAGGGGGTGCCCTCGCTCTGGTGACGCCCCCGTACCGCCTCCCGGCTGTCCGCATACGGCGCGATCACCGGCACCAGCGCCTTGACGCCGTTGCTCGCCAGCAGCTCGGCCACGAAGCCGATCCGCTGGACGTTGGTGTGCCGGTCCTCGCGGGTGAAACCGAGGCCCGCGGAGAGGAACTCGCGGATCTCGTCGCCGTCGAGCACCTCGACGCGGTGGCCGTCGCCGCGCAGCTTTCCGGCCAGTTCGTGCGCGAGGGTCGTCTTGCCCGCGCTCGGCAGACCGGTCAGCCAGATCGTGGCGCCCGTCATGGATATCTCCTGATGCTCGGTCATCCGTGCAACCCGCACTCGGTCTTGTTGCTGCCCGCCCAGCGGCCGGCCCTGGCGTCCTCGCCCTCCAGCACCCGGCGGGTGCAGGGCGCGCAGCCGACGGAGGCATAGCCGTCCGTCAGCAGCGGGTTGGTGAGCACCCCGTGCTCGGCCACATACGCGTCGACATCGGCCTGCGTCCAGCGGGCGATCGGGGAGACCTTCACCTTGCGCCGCTTGGGGTCCCAGCCGACGACCGGGGTGTTCGCCCGGGTGGGCGACTCGGCCCGGCGCAGGCCCGTCGCCCAGGCGTCGTAGCCGGCCAGGCCCTCTTCGAGCGGCTTGACCTTGCGCAGCGCGCAGCACAGGTCGGGGTTGCGGTCGTGCAGCTTCGGTCCGTGCTCGGCGTCCTGCTCGGCGACCGTCTGACGTGGCGTCAGGGTGAGGACGTTGACGTCCATCACCTCGGCCACCGCGTCCCGGGTCCCGAGGGTCTCGGGGAAGTGGTAGCCGGTGTCCAGGAAGACCACGTCCACGCCCGGGAAGGCCCGCGAGGCCAGGTGCGCGACGACCGCGTCCTCCATCGAGGAGGTGACGCAGAAGCGCGGACCGAAGGTCTCGGCGGCCCAGGTGAGGATCTCCAGGGCGGGCGCGTCCTCCAGGTCGCGACCCGCCTGCTCGGCGAGCTGCTGAAGGTCGGTAGCGGTGGTCACGAGGTACCTCCGTCGGAAGCGGAAGGGGGCCGGCCGGTGCTTCCCGGCGCCAGCAGGCCCAGGAACTTCAGCCGGAACGCGCGGCTGCAGGCCCGGCATTCCCACGCCGCACCCTCTCCACGGGCGCCCCCCTCCTCGGAAGGCCGCAGGTCTTCGTCCCCGCAGTACGGGCAGTAGAAGGGCGCCGCACGTTCGCTCACTTCAGCGCACCCTCTTCCGCACGGGCCGCCCAGGTGGCGAACCGTTCGCCCTCCTCGCGCTGCTCCGCGAAGTTGCGCAGCACCCGCTCGACGTAGTCGGGGAGTTCGTCGGCGGTGACCTTCAGGCCGCGGACCTTGCGGCCGAAGCCGGCCTCCAGGCCCAGCGCGCCGCCCAGGTGCACCTGGTAGCCCTCGACCTGGTTGCCGTCGTCGTCCAGGACCAGCTGGCCCTTGAGGCCGATGTCCGCGACCTGGATCCGCGCGCAGGCGTTCGGGCAGCCGTTGACGTTGATGGTGACCGGCTCGTCGAACGCCGGCAGCCGGCGTTCGAGTTCGTCGATCAGCGAGGCGCCGCGGGCCTTCGTCTCCACGATCGCCAGCTTGCAGAACTCGATGCCCGTGCAGGCCATCGTGCCGCGCCGGAACGGGGACGGCTGGACCCGCAGGTCGAGCGCCTCCAGGCCGGAGACCAGCGAGTCGACCTGCGACTCGTCGATGTCGAGCACGATCATCTTCTGCTCGGCGGTGGTGCGCAGCCGGCCCGAGCCGTGCTCCGCGGCCAGCTCGGCGATCTTGGTGAGGGTGGCACCGTCCACCCGGCCCACGCGCGGGGCGAAGCCCACGTAGTAGCGGCCGTCGTTCTGCTGGTGCACACCGACGTGGTCGCGCCACCGCTGGTCGGGCTGCTTCGGCGCGGGGCCGTCGGTGAGCTTGCGCTGGAGGTACTCGTCCTCCAGCACCTGGCGGAACTTCTCCGGACCCCAGTCGGCGACCAGGAACTTCAGCCGGGCGCGGGTGCGCAGCCGGCGGTAGCCGTAGTCGCGGAAGATCGAGATGACGCCTTCGTAGACATCGGCGGCCTCCTCGCGCGAGACCCACACGCCCAGCCGGACGCCGAGCTTGGGGTTCGTGGACAGCCCGCCGCCGACCCACACATCGAAGCCCGGGCCGTGCTCGGGGTGCTCGACGCCGACGAACGAGATGTCGTTGATCTCGTGCGCCACGTCCAGCAGGGGCGAGCCGGAGACCGCGGACTTGAACTTCCGCGGCAGGTTGGAGAACTCCGGGTTGCCGATGATCCGGCGCTGGATCTCCTCGATGACCGGGGTGCCGTCGATGATCTCGTTCTCGGCGATACCGGCGACCGGGGAGCCGAGGATGACGCGAGGGGTGTCACCGCAGGCCTCGGTGGTGGACAGGCCGACGGCCTCCAGCCGCTGCCAGATCTCCGGCACGTCCTCGATGCGGATCCAGTGGTACTGGACGTTCTGCCGGTCGGTGATGTCCGCGGTGCCGCGCGCGAACTCCTGCGAGATCTCGCCGATGACGCGCAACTGCTCGGTGGTCAGCCGCCCGCCGTCGATGCGGACCCGCAGCATGAAGTACTTGTCGTCCAGCTCCTCCGGCTCCAGGATCGCCGTCTTGCCGCCGTCGATCCCGGGCTTGCGCTGGGTGTAGAGGCCCCACCAACGCATGCGCCCGCGCAGGTCGTTGGGGTCGATGGAGTCGAAACCGGCCTTGGAGTAGATCGTCTCAATGCGTGTCCGCACATTGAGACCGTCGTCGTCCTTCTTGAACTGCTCGTTGCCGTTGAGCGGTGTGTGGTGGCCCACGGCCCACTGGCCCTCGCCGCGGTGGCGTCCGGCCTTGCGGCGGGTCGTGGCGGCTGCGGGGCGTTCGGGGGAGGCGGCCATGGGTGTACGTCCTTCTGGGCGGGCTCAAGGAATGCGGAAGGGGGCGCCGGGCACCCGCGATGACCTGCTCAGACATACCGAAAGGCGGCGCGCGGCACACGCGTCGGAAGGTCTGCGGGTCGAGGGGTGTCAGCGCGTCCGCGACGATGGGGACGGCGTGAAGTGCGGTGGTGCTGGGTGCTGCCCGGGGCCGAAGGCCCCTGGTGAATGCAGCCTCAGCCCGTCCGACAAATGGCGCTGGACATGCGGCCGAGGTCGACGTGCCGCCGACTCACCAAGGCAATTCCAGCTCGAGACATGACGGAAGCGTGTCACGCCGCTCTCCGGCCAGTCCACCGTTATCCAGAATTCGGACACCTCTGTCCCGCATCGCGAGACGGTGTGGTGTCGGTCACTCTCCGGCGGGCGTGCCGCTGGTGGTGGGCCCCGTGGGCTCCGTGTGTCCCGTCGGCCCCGTCGGCCCCGTCGGCCCCGTCGGCCCCGTCGGCCCCGTGGGCCCCGTGGGTCCCGCCCCGGCCCAGGGTCCGGGTGCCGGTACGTCGGGCTCCTCGGTCACCGTGGTGTCGTACAGCCGGAAGCCGCGCCGCTCGTAATTGGTCCTCGCGTGCGGGCCGTCCTGGCTGCACGTGTGCAGCCACACCCGCTTGGTCGGTGCCCGTCCCGGCCACCGCTCGGCCAGGTCCCAGGCCCGCGCGGTGCCGTGGGCGAGCAGGTGTCCGCCGATCCGGCGCCCCCGGAAGGCCGGGGCGAGGCCGAAGTAGACGATCTCCACCGAGCCGTCCGCCTCCGCCGCCAGCTCGATGAACCCGGCGGGGGTGCCGTGCTCGTACGCCACCCAGGTCTCCACTCCGGGACGCCCGAGGTGCGCCACCCACTGTGCGTACGACCATCCCAGCCGGTCGGTCCAGGCGACGTCCCCGCCGACCGCCGTATAGAGGAAGCGGCTGAATTCGGGGGACGGTACCTCCGAGCGGACGATCCGGACGTCCTGCTCGGTCGCCGGCCCCGCGGCGGGGGACAGGTCGGCGCGCGAGGTCTGCTCGAGGTACCACGTGGTGACCGAGATGCTCATGCGGCCAGCACATCACACCGGGGGCGGGGGTCCGGGGCCGGTCCGGGGGTGACAGGGGGCGCCAGAGTGGGGTCGGGCGCGGATCGGGGGCAGGTCGGGGCCGGGCGAGCGGGGCGGACCCTCGTCCCGAATGGTGAGACGTCTGCTCACGGTGTGGGGTGCCGACTGTACTGCCGGAGACTTCGGCACCCGGGCCGGGGCAGGGGTCCGTGCGCGCCCGGGCAAGCCCGTGTACTCCGGCAGGGATCAGGAGTCACCGGGCGACTACCGGGGGCCGGAGGTCGGATTCAGGAGATCCACAAGGAGCCCCGACGCATAATTGCCGAAACGTCGGCCGGGAGCGCGCAAGGTGCTCCCGGCCGGCCCATATGCGGCTCGTGGAAGCAAGGATGGCATGTCTCTGCAATTCACCCGGTGTTCCTTCCGCTACGGCCGGAAGGTACCCGTCCTCGACAGCCTCGATCTCTCCATCGATCACAGGGCAACCGTCCTCCTGGGGCCGAACGGTGCAGGCAAATCCACCCTTTTAGGCATCGCCGCCTCATGGATCTCCCCTACCGGAGGAACCGTGACGTGGAAGGGGATCAACCCCGATCAGCCACCCGCACGAGCTGCCTACCGCAAAGCCGTGGGCTGGCTCCCGCAGAACGTCAAACCGATGCCGGGGCTCACGGTCCGGGAAAACGTCGCCTACATCGGCTGGTTGAAAGGTATGTCCCGCTCCGATGCCTGGGACCGGTCACGCGATGCCCTGGAGCGGGTGAAGCTGGGCAGTTTGGCCGGCCGGAAGAGCCACCAGCTCTCGGGCGGCCAGCTGCGGCGCATGGGCATAGCGGGAACTCTCGTCCACCACAGCGAAATCGTGCTGCTCGACGAGCCGACGGCAGGACTTGATCCCTCGCAGCGCCGGATCTTCCGCGAGCTGGTGACCAACCTGCTGGCCGATGTTCACGTCGTGGTCTCCACCCACCAGACCGAAGACCTCGACACCCTGTACGACCACGTCGTCATCCTCGACAGAGGCCAGGCCCGCTTCGAGGGCGACACCGATACCTTCCTCGCACTCGCCGCCCCCGGCACACCGGAAGGGCGACGCGCCGAAGGGGCCTACACCCAGCTGATCGCCCAGGAGGTGTGACCCATGCTCTGGCGTACTGTCGCGCGCTCCTCCTCCGCCACCTGGCTGGCTCCGCTGCTGGCGGCCTTCGTGGCCGTGCTGCTGTCGGATGACCTCACCGCGTCGGTGACCCTTGGCTATTGGCCCAGCGCCGTGGGAGCCGCCACCTTCGCGCTGCCCTTCGTGGCCCCGGCCTGTGCGGCCGCCGGAGCCTGGGAGGGCTCGCGCTTCACCCGCGGCAACGTGGCCGGCTGGGCGCCGGCCCGCTCGGGGCTCGCCACCGCCCTCCCCCTGTTGGTGCCCGTTATCGTCCTGGGCGCCCTCGGCATGGCGGTGGCCGCCGCGCTGACGATCTCCACGGCGCACCCTCGGGCCGGCCTGCCGCCGGTCGACATGGTCGCCATGGTCGTCGTGTGGCCGGTCGTGCTGGCCGCCCACTCCATGGCGGGCTTCCTGCTCGGCAAGCGCCTTCCGCTGGTGGTGGCGGCTTCCCTGGCCCTGGTGCTCAGCTTCGTCCTGACCGCCTACCCGGCCGCCATGGAACCCGTCTGGCTGCGCCACATGGTCACCGGCGGTATGACCTCCTGCTGCTCCCTCGACCAAGCCCCGGACTGGCAGGCCGCGGCAAGTGCCGTGGTGCTGGCCTGCGGCGTCATCGCGGCCGCTGCCGTGGCACTGACCGCGCCGGCAGCGCGCCTGCGCAGGACCCTGATCGGCGCAGCGCTGGTGGTCGGCCTGGCCGGCAGCGGATGCCTTGCCTATGGTCTGCCCGCCGATCCGGCGATCCCCCGGGCGGCAGAGCAGCTGCAGTGCGCCGGTGACAACCCGAGGGTGTGCCTGTGGCCGGAGCTCTCCGGCCACTCGGGGATGGTCCGCCGCAACGTCGCTGACGCACGGCAGCGGCTACAGCACGCCGGCCTTGCCGTACCGGGCACCCTCACCATGGAAGAGCATCCGGGCAAGGGGGCCGCGTTCATCGGCTCCTGGCCTGAGCCCACACCGTCTGTGGTGCGCGCAGGGGTGGGCTCGACCTTTCTGCCCTCCGGCCCGCCTGCTTGTGCACAGTCGGGCAGCTCCCCTCCCGGCGCCGACGCCTACGGCCCCACTGCGGCATGGCTCTCCCTGACCGCAGGTGCCGCTTCCGAAGACGTGGCCGGCCACTATGGCGCGAAGGACACCGCCATCGCCGCGGGCGTCCGTCACTCGGGCGGTGACGAGCAGTTGGCGTGGTTCCGGCACAACAGCAAGGCCCTGCGGGACTGCACCACTCACCCCGCGCCCGTCCCCGCACACCCGGCCCGGGAGACGGCGCGATGATCTGGTGGCTCAAAGCCAAGAATGTCCCCGCAGTTCTGCCGGCCCTCTTCGCGGTCCACCTCATGGCGGTCCTGGTGCGTCAGGAAGCCATCCCGGTACCCGCCGTGGTCGGCCCCTCCGGCGGGCTTCTGGTCACTGAGATCCTGGGGGTCCTGCCCGTGGTGTTGCTCCTGCACGGGCTCGACCGCGGGGACACCGCCACCGAGGAGGTGGCGGTGCGCCACAGCGGTCGGCGCAACGTGGTGCTGTGCGTGACGTTTGCCCTGCTGGCCCTCGTACCGGCAGCGGGAATCCAGCTCCTGTGGGACCGGCCCGAAGCCCTGTCGCTGGCCCGTAACTGTGTCGGCTTCCTCGGTAGCGCCCTCATCGTCCGCGCCGTGCTCGGAGCGGGTGCCGCCGCGCTCTGCGTTGCCGCGCTGCCCCTCGCGTGTGCCGCAGCCGGACGCCGGCCGGGAGGATCGGCCCAGCCCTGGGCCTGGCCCATACAGGAACCCCTCTCCTACCTGGGCGCCGGCGAAGCCATTTTCCTCTTCGCCCTCGGCTGCGCTCTCGCTGCGTGGAAGAACCGCCCCGTGCTCGATCCCCTCGCCCGCACGACCTGAGGAACGCCTTCGGCGCCTTCGCGCCTAGCCGGACTCCGTCATCCGGGCGAAGACCACCACATTGCCCGCGTAGCCGGACCCCGCCTCGTAGGCGCCGCCGCAGGTCAGGACGCGCAGTTCGGGGCTTCCGGTGGGGCCGTAGACCTTCCGGGCGGGGAACTTCCGCTTGTCGAAGACCTGGATGCCGTAGACCTCGAAGACCGCGGTCCGCCCGTCCTCGCGGGTCACCCGGATCGTCCTGCCCTTCTCCAGGGCGCCCAGCCCGTAGAAGACCGCGGGTCCGCCGCGACCGTCGACATGCCCGACGATGACGGCGGTGCCGTTCTCGCCCGGGGTCGGCGCATGCGCATACCAGCCCGCCAACCGGGGGTCGTCGGCCGGCGGGGCCTCGATCCAGCCGTCCTTGTCCAGGCCCAGCGGCATCAGCGGGGCCGACACCTCGATCGACGGAATCGCCACCCGGGCGGGGGCGGAGCGGGGCAGCGGCGGCGGTGCGGGGCCGCCGGGCGGGAGATCGCCGGGGAAGAGGGCGGTGCCGGTTCCCGGCTGCGGTGGCCCGTCCGCCTCACCGGACAGCCCCTGGCGCACCATGCCGATGCCGACCAGTCCGGCCAGTGCCAGCACGCCCCACCTGGGCCGGCGTGCGGCCGCCGGCTGCCCGGGGGCCGCTTCCGGCGGGTCCGTCGGGCTCATCGCTCACCTCCCGTGGCCGTGCTTCCCGGGGCGCCCCTCCCCGGGGTGCACGGTCCGCTGTCGGCACGCTAGGCGCGCGCCCGGGCAGCGGCGAGCGCAGACGGCCGAACGGGCGGCGGACGCCGGACTGCCGTGCCGCCGTGCCGTCGGCCCGCCCGACCGTCGGCCGCCGACCCGCCGGTCCCGGTTCCCCGCTCCGCCGCCGGTCTCCCCACCCGCTCACGAACCGGCGGTGCCGGCCACTACGGCACGGGGAACACCGCATCGGCCAGCCGCTCGACCTGGTCCGGGTCCGGGGACCAGCAGTAGAGCATCACTTCGTCCGCGCCGATCGCCCGGAACGCGGCCACCGCCTCCCGGAGCTGCGCCCCGGTGGTGAGCAGCCCCTTCACGACATGATCGGTGTAGCTGCTCGGCCGGTAGTACGCGCGCAATTCCTCGCGGGCCCGGTTGAGCGTCGGCTCCGGGCCGAGGGCGACATTGACCTGGGCCAGCAGCCGAGGCCGGCCCGTACGGCCGGCCCGGGACCAGGCCGTCTCCACCGCACGGAACAGGCCGTCCATCTGCGGGGCCGGCAGCGCGGCGCCGAGGAACCCGTCGCCCCAGCGGGCCACGCGCTCCACCACGGCGGGCACAAAGCCGCCGAACAGCACCTCGGGCCCACCGGGCCGCGCCGGAGCCGGACCGATCGGGCCGATGTCCTCGGAGAGCGGCTCACCGGACCAGATGCGGCGCAGGGTGGCCAGCTGCCGGTCGAGCCGCCGGCCGCGGGTGCGCAGGTCGACACCGGCGGCCAGATAGTCGTCGTCGCGTCCGCCGGTACCGATGCCGAGGGTGAAGCGGGAGCCCGACAGCAGATCGAGCGTGGCGGCCTGTTTGGCGAGCAGCGTCGTACGGTGCAGCGGGGCGAGCAGCACCTCGGTCTGCAGCCGGATCCGGGAGGTCGCACCGGCCAGGGTGGCGAGCGTGATCAGTGGCTCGGGGTTGCCGAACACCAGCCGGTCGAGCAGAGCGACGGTGGTGAAGGGGGTGGCTTCGGCGCGCCGGGCCCAGCTCAGCAGCTGTGCGGGATCGCCGATGGGAAGGCCAAGGCCTACGGACATGGAGGGTCCTCCAGAAGGACATACGGGCAGGAGTGAGCACGGACTGTCGTGTCTCGTGTCGCCCACTCATTCGGCACCGCGCGTTCGCTGCGCGAGAGCTGCTCCCGTTCTGCGACGTCCTTCTGGGGAGCTGAGGTCAGAGTGCGGCCACTCTACGAGGGGGAACGCACATCCGCACCGGCTTTTCGCCCCGGCATCCGTCCTGCCGTCCCGGGCACCTGTCGTCCCGGGCACCTGTCGTCCCGGACACCTGTAGTCCCGGACACCTGTAGTCCCGGGGCCCTGCCGTCTCCTCACACCAGGCGCGCCGCCGCCACCGCGGGCGCCGAGGACTGCGGCAGCAGATGGGTGGGCCGCGGCGGCAGCAGGAGCTCCACCTCCACCCCGTCCGCGAAGCGGTACGGCCGGTGTGCCAGCACGCTCGCGAGATGGCGGCGCAGCCGGGACAGCTCGGCCCGCACCGTGACCGTACGGCTGTCGTCGCCGAAGAGGTCCCGGGCGAGTTCGGCGGCGCTGCGTCCCTGCGGATGCGCGGCGAGGACGAACAGCAGCTCGGCATGGCGCGGGGTCAGCTCGTGGGACCAGCTGCCGGCCGGTCCGCTGACGGTGACCGTCGAGCCGTCCCGGCCGCTGAGGTCCAGCACCACCCGGCTCGGCCCGATGTCCCGTTCCAGGCCCCCGACACGGATCAGCCAGCCGCCGGGCAGCGGCTCCAGGGCGCACATGCCGTACCGCGGCAGCCACAGCGGCCCGGTCTCGGGCGCCTTGGGCAGCGCCACCCGGTCCGGCGGCGTCAGGCCCGTCACCCCCACGACCCAGCCGCTCGGATCGACGGCCAGCGCCCGCCCGCCGATCCGCGCCAGCACCGGTGCCGCGCTCGACCGCAGCCGTTCCAGGGACAGATGGTGGCGGCTGCGCAGCTCGCCCTCGGCGAGCCGGGCGACGGCGGACACCAGCGAGAGCGTCGTGGGGTGGAAGGAGGGCGCCGGACCGCTGAGGTCCACCGTGCCCAACAGGCGCCCGTCGCGCGGGTCGTGGAGCGGCGCCGCGGCACATGTCCACTGGTGGTGGCTGCGGACGAAATGCTCCGCGGAGTGCACCAGCACCGGCCGGCGGGCCACCAGCGCCGTGCCGATGGCGTTGGTGCCGACGACGTCCTCCGTCCAGTCGGCGCCCTTGTCGAAGCCCAGCCGGTCGGCCATCCGGCGGACCGGCGCGCTGCCCTCGCGCCACAGCACCCGGCCCTCGGCATCGGTGACGACCATGATCTGCTGTGCGGCGTCGGCGGCCGGTAACAGCCCCTCGTTGAGCATCGGCAGTACCCCGGCCAGCCGCGACATCTGCCGACGCTGCTCCAACTCCGCCACCGTCAGGGGGTTTTGGGGGCGGTCCCGGTCCGGGTCGACGCCGGAGACCTGTACCCGGCGCCAGGATTCACCGATCACCGCGCGCGGCGCGTCGGACGCCCGGCCGGGGGTCGTCTCGCCCGTGAGCACCGCCTCGTGGACCATGGCGAGACGGTGTGCGGTGGCGCGGTTGTCCCGGTCCGACCGGATGGCGCTGTCGATCGCTCTGTCGCTCACGCTGTTCTCCGTACTGCCCGGTCCCTCGGGTCGTGCCTCTCATACGCTCACCGGTCCGTCCTGGAAGCATCCATTGTCCCGGTCCGCCTGAGGGTGCTGCAACGCAATGCAACCGTTGTCGCTCATGGCGTGTTCCGGGGAGGGTGGCCGAAGCGGCCGATGGTGTCTCGCCACCGCGGGTGCGCCGGTCACCCGTCGGGGTACCCGCCGGTGTCGCCGGAGATTCCATCGGCCGCCCTGCGTGACGTCGGCACGGTGCGGGAGGGGGCTCAGTGCCCTGACGCCCCTGGACCGGGAGCGGTGCCGTGTCGGCGCGGCACCGCTCCCTGACGGACGCGGCGGCGGTAACCCCCTGCCCCGTTGCCTTGTGAGGCGATGCCCGGAGGTAACGGGGAGCCGCCGCCGCGTCGAGCCGGTGCCGTGCCGGGCCGGTGCCGTGCCGTGCCGTGTTGGCCGGTGGCGCGTCGGGCCGGTGCCGTGCTCAGTCCTCGGCCACCGGCCGGGCCCGCGCCACCACGGCCGCGAGATCCAGCGTGTGCGGCAGCGTCCCGAACGCCGCGCCCGCGTCGCCGCCGAGCCGGCCGGCGCAGAACGCGTCCGCGACCTCGGGCGGCGCATGGCGCACCAGCAGCGAACCCTGGAGGACCAGCGCCATCCGCTCCGCCAGCCGCCGGGCCCGGGCCTCGATGCCCTCCAGGTCGGCGAGTTCGGTGAGCATCCCGGTGATGGCACGGTCCAGCCGGTGGTCCGCGCCCCGTGCCGCCCCGATCTCGGTCAGGAACGCGTTCAGCGCCTCGGGTTCGCGCCGCAGGGCCCGCAGGACGTCCAGCGCCTGGACGTTGCCGGCGCCCTCCCAGATCGAGTTGAGCGGTGCCTCACGCAGCAGCCGCGGCAGTCCCGACTCCTCCACGTAACCGTTGCCGCCCAGGCACTCCAGCGCCTCGGTCACCATCGGTGTGCAGCGCTTGGTCACCCAGTACTTCGCCACCGGAACCGCCAGCCGCAGAAAGTGCCGTTCCTGCTCGGTGCCGCTGTCGTACGCCGCTGCCAGCCGCAGTGCGAGGGTGGTCGCCGCCTCCGACTCCAGTGCCAGATCGGCCAGCACATTGCGCATCAGCGGCTTGTCGACCAGCCGGTCCCCGAAAGCCTCCCGGTACGTGGCGTGGTGCACCGCCTGCGCCACCGCCTGCCGCATCACCGCCGCCGACGCACTGACACAGTCCAGCCGGGTCGCCGCGACCATCTCGATGAGGGTCGCCATCCCGCGCCCCTCCTCGCCGACCCGGCGAGCCCAGCTCTCCCCGTCGAACTCGATCTCCGCCGAGGCGTTCGAGCGGTTGCCGAGCTTGTCCTTGAGCCGCTGGATGCGGAAGGAGTTACGGCTGCCGTCCGGCAGCACCCGCGGCAGCAGAAAGCAGGTGAGCCCTCCCGGCGCGCGGGCCAGTACCAGGAAGGCGTCCGACATCGGCGCCGAACAGAACCATTTGTGACCGGTCAGCACGTATTCGCCGGGTGCGGCCAGCGGCTCGGCGCGGGTCGTGAGGGCCCGCAGATCGCTGCCGCCCTGCTTCTCGGTCATGGCCATCCCGGCCAGCGCGCCGCCCTTCTCGGCGACCGGGCGCAGCTCGTGCGCGTACACCCGCGAGGTCAGCAGCGGTTCCCACTCGGCCGCCAGCTCGGGTTCGGCGCGCAGCGTGGGCACCGCCGCATGGGTCATCGACAGCGGGCAGCCGTGCCCCGCCTCGGCCTGGGTCCACACCAGGAAGCCGGCGGTGCGGCGGACATGGCCGTCCGGCCGGGACCAGGCGCCGGTCAGGCCGGCCGTGACCGCATGCCCGAGCAACCGGTGCCACGCCGGGTGGAACTCCACCTCGTCGATCCGATGGCCGTAGCGGTCATGGGTGCGCAGGACCGGTGGGTGCGCGTTGGCCTGTTCGCCCCAGCGCCGGGCGTGCGCGGAGCCGGCCGCCTGCCCCAGCGTGCTCAGCTCTTCGCGTACCTCGTCGAGCCGGACGTCGGCGACATACCGGGTGATGCCCTCGGTCAGGGCCGCGTCGGCGGCGAAGACGTCATATCCGACCAGCGGCGGAGGCTGGTTCGTGACCGTGTGAGTGGTGGCTGCCATGCCGGATACGGTAAGGAGGTGCAGCCGGCAAACGAACCAACCGAGCGGCCCGCGGGCCGTCTGACCAAGGCCCGTGCCCTCTACCGCAACGTCTCCAAGCGCCGGCTGGCCTGGCTCCTGCTCAAGGACACCGTCAACTCCTGCATGAAGTACCGGGTCACCGGCCTGGCCGCCGAGGCCGCCTTCTGGAGCCTGCTGTCGCTGCCGCCGCTGATCCTGGGGCTCCTGGGCGCGCTCGGCTATACGAATGCCTGGATCGGGCACGACACCCTCGACAGCGTCCGCCGGCACATCCTCGGCGCCGCCGGCACCGTCCTGTCCGCCAAGGGCGTGAACGAGATCGCCCGGCCGCTGCTCAACGATGTCTTCACCGGCCGCCGCCCGGACGTCATCTCGCTCGGCTTCGCCATCGCGCTGTGGTCCGGGTCCCGGGCGATGAACGTCTTCGTCGACACCATCACCATCATGTACGGGCTCGACGGCCGGCGCGGCATCATCAAGACCCGGCTGCTGGCGTTCGCGCTGTACCTCGCCGCGCTGGTCGTCGGCGCGCTCGCCCTGCCGCTGATGGTCGCCGGACCCGACACCGTCGTGAGCTGGCTGCCGGCCAGCGAGCACATCATCCGGGCGCTGTACTGGCCGGTCGTCCTGCTCGTGTCGGTCGCCTTTCTGACCACGCTCTACCACGCGTCCGTACCGGTCCGCTCGCCCTGGCCGGAGGACATTCCCGGTGCGGTGGTCGCGCTCGGCATCTGGGTGCTCGGCAGCTTCCTGCTGCGGCTCTACCTCAGCTCGACGGTGGAGGGGCCCACCATCTACGGCTCGTTGGCCGCGCCGGTCGCCGTACTGCTGTGGATCGGGGTGTCCGCCTTCGCCGTGCTGGTCGGGGCCGCGATGAACGCCTCACTCGACCGGGTGTGGCCGTCGGTCGCCACGGCCGCGGCCCGCGAGGAGGCCGCCCGGCGGGCGGCCGCCAAGGCGGAGGCGGCGGGAGCGGGAGCCGGTGAGGCGGGCGCGGGCGACGGCGGTGACAACGGCGACAGTGGCGACGGCGGTGGTCCGGGCGAGGGCCGCCGCGGCGAGGGCCGTGATGGCGATCCGCGCGACCCCCGCGGCCCCCGTGACGACTGACCTGACGCCGGTTCAGCAGACCCCGCGGTAGCGGACCAGCAGCATCGCCGCATCGTCGTGCAGCGGCCCCTCGGCATGCTCGACCAGATCCTCGCGCACGGCGCGCAGCGCGGTCTCCGGGTCGGGGTCCTTGAGGAGCGCGGCGCGCTCGTCGAGCGGGTAGAAGCGGCCCACCGCGTCGCGGGCCTCGGTGACGCCGTCGGTGTAGAAGAGCAGTTGGTCGCCGGGGGTGAACGGCACCTCGTAGGGGAGGGGCGCCACCGAGCCGTGCAGGCTGAGGCCGAGCGGGAGGGCGCGGTCGGGCGGCGCGGCGAAGGCCACCGAGCCGGTGGGGCGGACGACCAGCGGCGCGGGGTGGCCGAAGTTCAGCAGGGTGGCCTGCGGACCGTCACCGATCTCGGCGAGCACCGCCGTCACGAACCGTTCGCCGGACAGCTGGCGGTTCAGCGCCCGCTCGACCCGCTCGCCGACGGCCGGCAGGTCCGGTTCGTCGTGTGCCGCCTCCCGGAAGGCGCCCAGCACCACCGCCGCGCTCTCCACGGCCTCCAGCCCCTTGCCCTGCACATCGCCGACGATGACCCGCACCCCGGCGGGCGAGGTCACCACCTCGTACAGATCGCCGCCTATCCGGGCCTCGGCCACCGCCGAGGTGTACGAGACCGCGATCCGCAGCGGGCCCGCGCTGCGCGGCACCGGGCGCAGCAGTACCCGCTGGGCGACCTCGGCGATGGAGCGGACGCTGGCCAGCTCCGCCTCGCGCCGCTGCCGCATCACCGCGGCGACCACCCCGGCCGCGGTCACCCCGGCCACCGACAGCAGCGCGGTCAGCCCGCGCCGGCTCTCGAACAGACCGTTGTAGACCCCCAGGCCGAGGCAGAGCACGAACGCCGTCAGCCCGACCACGGCGGTCCGCCGCCAGCCGCCGACCAGTCCGGCGAACGCCGGTCCCAGCGATACCAGCGGCAGAAACCCGACCCCCGGGCCCGCGGTGAGGTCGACCGTGGTGACCACGGCCATCACCGCATACGGAAGCGCGGGCAGCACACGGGAGCCGGTGCGCTGCTCCCCGTTGTCCACGGCCAAGGTGTTCTCCGACGGTGTTCAGGTGAAGTGAGCGGGCAGGTCAGGCAAGGCCAGCCAAGGTCAGGCAAGGTCAGGCAAGGTCAGGCAAGGTCAGGCAAGGTCAGGCAAGGTCAGGCAAGGGGGCCTTCGGCCGTCGGAGTGTCCGAAAGCAGCCCCTCGGCCCCGACCTGAGCATAGGCAACATATGCCGTACCGAAATACCTCGAATGCGCCCTGTTACCGAATTGCAGTGGCCCGGACGGCGGAGAGGCGGCCGGACCGGACGGGCCGCGGATCGGGGCCGCGGATCGGGGCCGCGGATCGGGGCGGCGGATCTTACGGACCCATGACACGGCGGCTCATGCACGGGCCGGAACGCCCCGGCCCGCTTAGCGTGACCAGCATGCGTGTACTGGTCACCGGCGGCGCCGGTTTCATCGGATCGCAGGTCGTCGAGGCGCTCATGGCGCGCGGGCACGAGCCTGTCGTGCTCGATGCGCTGTTGCCCTCGGCGCATCCCGAGCCCCCGCCGCCGCGCCCGGGGGAGCGGCGCATCGTCGCCGACGTACGGGACCGGGCGGCGGTCGACGAGGCCCTGCGGGGCGTGCGGGCGGTCTGCCACCAGGCGGCGATGGTGGGCCTCGGCAAGGACTTCGCGGATGCGCCCGACTACGTCGGCTGCAACGACCTGGGCACCGCGGTGCTGCTGGCCGCGATGGCCGGGGCCGGGGTGCGCGAGCTGGTGCTCGCCGGATCGATGGTGGTCTACGGGGAGGGCCGCTACACCTGTCCCGTCCATGGGGTGGTGCGGCCCGGCCCGCGGGCGGTGGCCGAGCTGGACGCGGGACAATTCGAGCCACGCTGCCCGCACTGCGGCGCCGCACTGCGGCCGGGACTGGTCGGCGAGGACGCGCCCACCGATCCGCGCAACGTCTATGCGGCCACCAAGCTCGCCCAGGAACATCTGGCCGCCTCCTGGGCCCGCGCCACCGGCGGCCGGGCGGTCGCCCTGCGGTACCACAACGTCTACGGGCCCGGGATGCCGCGGGACACCCCGTACGCGGGGGTGGCCTCCTTCTTCCGCTCGGCGCTGGCGCGCGGCCAGGCGCCGACCGTCTACGAAGACGGCGGCCAGCGGCGTGACTTCGTCCATGTGCGGGATGTCGCCACGGCCAACGCGGTCGCCCTGGACGCCCTGCCGGACCGGGTGCCGGGCACCCTGACCGCGTACAACACCGGCAGCGGAGCGCCGCACACCGTCGGCGAGATGGCGCGGGCCCTGGCCGAGGCGTGCGGCGGACCGGCGCCCGTGGTGACGGGGGAGTACCGGCTCGGCGACGTACGGCACATCACCGCCTCCTCGCAGCGGATCGCCGACGACCTCGGCTGGCGGGCGGCGACCGGATTCACGGAGGGCATGCGGGAGTTCGCCCGGGAGGGGATGAGGGCGGCGCCGACGGGGTGACCACCACGACGCCACCCCGCCCCCGCCGCCCCGCCTTCCCGCCGCCCCTCCGGCACCCGCGTGGCAACAGGAACCTGAACACCCACCCCCTCGTCCGCTTCTGATGCATAGGTGAAGGCGTGACCCACTCCCCTCCTCCCACCCCCCGGACCGCCTCGGTGGACGTCGTCCTGCCCTGCCTCGACGAGGCCGCCGCGCTGCCCTGGGTGCTGGCACGGATCCCGGCCGGCTGGCGGGCGATCGTCGTGGACAACGGCTCCACCGACGGCTCCGGCGACATCGCCCGCAGTCTGGGCGCCACCGTGGTGCACGAACCGCGCCGCGGGTTCGGCGCCGCCTGTCATACCGGACTGCTGGCCGCCGACGCCGACATCGTCTGCTTCTGCGACTGCGACGCCTCCCTCGACCCCGCGCTGCTCACCCCGTTCGTCCGCGCCGTCCACGACGGCGAGAGCGATCTGGTGCTGGGCCGCCGCCGTCCCCAGGGACGCGGTGCCTGGCCGCCGCACGCCCGGCTCGGCAATCTCGCCCTCGCCCATATGCTGCGCCGCCGTACCGGACTGCGGCTGCACGACCTCGGCCCGCTGCGCGCCGCCCGGCGCACCGAACTGCTCGGCCTCGGCCTCACCGACCGCCGCAGCGGCTACCCCCTGCAGATGGTCGTCCGGGCCGCCGACGCGGGCTGGCGGGTCGACGAGCGCGAGGTGCCCTACCGGCCGCGCACCGGCCGCTCCAAGGTCACCGGCACCTGGCGCGGCACCTGGCACGCGGTGCGCGATATGCGGACCGTGCTGCACCAGCCCCCGCTCCCGCCCCGCACCGAGGAGGCCGCCCGATGACCGCACCCGCAGGCCGTCCGGAGCGTCCGGAGCGTCCGGAGCTTCCGGAGCCGCCCGGGCCGACGACGCTCCTGGTCATCGCCAAGGAACCGGTGCCCGGCCGGGTCAAGACCCGCCTCACCCCGCCCTTCACCCCCGACGAGGCAGCCCAGTTGGCCGAGGCCGCGCTGTACGACACCCTCCAGGCCGTACGTGCCATACCTGCCCGGCGGCGGGTGGTCGTCCTCGACGGCCGCCCGGGGAGCTGGCTGCCGGACGGGTTCGACGTCCGGCAGCAGGGGGCCGGCGGCCTCGACGAACGGCTTGCCGCGGCCTTCGCCGGCAGCACCGGCCCGACCCTGCTCATCGGCATGGACACCCCGCAGGTCACCCCTCAACTCCTCGCACCTGCACTGGACGTCGGTGCCTGGGACGACTGCGACGCCTGGTTCGGCGCGGCCGAGGACGGCGGATTCTGGGCGCTCGGCCTGGCCGTCCCCGACCCCCGGCTGCTGCGCGGCGTCCCCATGTCCACCCGCCGCACCGGCGCCGCCCAGCGCGCACGGCTGACCGCCGCCGGGCTCCGGGTGCGGGACCTGCCGCCCTTGCGGGACGTCGACACCGCCGACGATGCGGAGCGGGTCGCGGCCGCGGCCCCCACCGGACGGTTCGCCGCCACCCTCGCCCGCTTGACCCCGGTCACCGGCCGATGAGCACCGCCATGCCGCCCACGGCACAAACCGACCGGCGCGACACCGTCACCTGGGGCGCCGACCCGTACGCGGATGCGCTGCGCCGCGGCCGTGGCCCGCTCTTCCTGCGGCGCAGCGACGGCTGGCTGCTGCCGCTGGAGGTCGAGCGCTGGTGCGCCGGCGCGGACGCCGCCGACCTTTCGGCGCTGCGCCGCTGCGAGGGCACCGTCCTCGACATCGGCTGCGGCCCCGGCCGGCTGGTCGCCGCGCTCGCCGCCCAGGGCCGGCGGACGCTCGGTATCGACGTCAGCACGGCCGCGGTCGCCCGCACCGCGGCGGCCGGCGGCACCGCACTGCACCGCTCCGTCTTCGACTCCCTTCCGGAGGAGGGGAGTTGGGGTACCGCCCTACTCCTCGACGGCAACATCGGCATCGGTGGCGACCCGTACGCCCTGCTCGCCCGCACCGCGGAACTGGTCGGCCGGCACGGTCTGCTGATCGTGGAGACCACCGCGGCGGACCTCGACGAACAGGTCCAGGTCCGGGTGGAACCGGGAGATCACCTCTGCCCCGGTGCCCGGCCCGCGCCGGGAGAGCCGTTCCCCTGGGCCCGGGTCGGCGCCCCCGCGCTGCTGCGCTACGCGGACGCCGCCGGGTGGACCCCCGTCGAGCAGTGGACCGTCACGGACCGGACCGGTCAGACACCGGACGCCGAACGCTGCTTCGTCTCGCTGCGCCGCCGGGGTGCCCCGCGCAGCCGCCGCTGAACCGTACGGACCGGCAGCCACAGGGCGGACAGCGCGCACAGCCCGGCGGTGACCAGCAGCCAGCGGGTCAGGAACACACCGCCGGGCAGCCGCGTCGTGGCCTCGTAGTGCGCCGCCGAGCCGCCGCCCGCCGAGCCGACGATCAGCGGGAACCACACCAGCAGCAGCAATCCGGACAACGCTGCGGGCACCCGGACATACGCGGTCCGGGTATGGTGCGCCCCGCTCCCCGCCGTCCAGCGGACCACCGCGCGGTCGGCGAGCGCATACAACGGCAGCAGTACCAGATCGTGCAGCAGTGCCGCCCCGGCGAACCAGGCGAGCACCAGCGGCCACTGCCCGCCGGCCAGCAGCCGCACCCCCGCGTAGCCGGTGAGGGCGAACGAGGCGAGCATCAGCAGCAGATGCAGCGGCCCCTCGCCGTAGCGGCGGGGGAGACGCAGCGCCCCGAGCGCCCGCACCACCCGTTCCCGCACGGCCGGTCGCCTGGTCCGCACCACCCTTTCCCGCACGGCCCGTTGCCGGGTCCGCACGGCCCGCCCCCGCACAGCCGGTTGCCTTCTGCGCACCGTCACCACTCCCCGAACGTCAGCCGCGCAACCCACTTGGTCTGGAGCACCCCGGGAGCCGCCGGGACGATGATCCGCGCCGGATAGCCGTGGTCGGCGGACAGCTCGGCGCCGCCCACCCGCAGCGCGAGCAACGACCGCGGATCGCGCACCTGGTTGTCGCGCAGTGCCGCCCGGCGGAACGCGCCGTGCAGTTGGAGGGACTCCACCAGCACACCGGGGGGCCGTTCACCGAGCCCCACCAGCGCGGCGAGGTCCCGCAGCCGCACCCCGCTCCACTGCTGATCGCCCGTCGACCAGCCCTCGACACAGGCGATCGGCAGCGCCGCCGTGTGCTGGGGCAGCGCCAGCAGCTCGGCGCGGCCGAGCCGCACCCGCCGTCCGCCACCCTCGACCGTCAACCGCCAGTCGTCTCCCGTCTCCCGGGCTCTGATGCCGACGGCCGCGGCGGTCTTGTTGATCTGGAAGCCGTTCGGGCCGCTGCCGGGATCCCGGCCACCGTGCGGCGCCAGCAGGGCCGTTTGCCGCCACCATCCGCCGACGTTCTGCCCGGCGGTCGTCGTGAACAGCAGCAGCGAACCGGCGCCGACCAGGCCCAGCGCTCCCCGCCGGGTCAGCGTCGGCCGATCCGGCCGGGCCGCCACCAGCCCGGTGTCATCGGCCGCCGCATCCGGGTCGGTGCGCTCGCGCAACGCCCGTACGGTCCGCGGCAGTCGCAGCACCACATGGACGGCGAACGCGCCCATGAACACCCATGCGCCGTAGAAGTGCAGCGGATAGAACGACCCGGGGAAGACGTACTCCAACTGGATGTTGAGGATGCCGGTGATGAACTCGAAGAGCGCCCCGCCGACCAGCAACAGCAGGGAGAGCCGCTCCAGCGCATGGCCGGGGGACCGGGCCGGCGGCAGGGTGAAGAGCTTGGGGATCACCGACCACAACTTCGCCAGCAGGACGGGCACCAGCGCGATCCCGACCGTGACGTGCAGGCCCTGGGTGAGCCGGTAGAGCCAGGACGGGCCGGTCGGCCAGCTGAAGAGGTAGAAGCCCAGCAGGCCCTTGCCGGGCGTCTTGTCGTTGACACCGCCGCCCAGCTCCGGGTTGTACGCGGCGTACGACAGCAGACCGGTCACGAACACCAGCGTGATCCCGGCCAGCAGGACGACGCCGAGCAGCGCGGTCAACCGCGGACCACGCAGCGGACTGCGCCAGACGAACGGCGATGCCGGGGAGGGAAGGGAAGGAGGGGGAGGAGGGGGAGGAGGGAAAGATTCCGGGGAAGGGGGCGAGGGAGGGGGCGGGGGAGGGGCACTCATGGTGTGTGTGTCCTTGGCGATTGGCGCGGCGAGGGTCCGCCGCCTGGCCTGTCCGGTGCTCGGGGCCGGAGGGGCGTGGCTTCGACGGTATGCCGCGATGGGTGCGCCGACCGGGCCGTGACGCATGACGAAACTCTGACGTCGCGGGGCAGGAGCACCCTCCGCCGACCGGGCCCCGGGGAAATCTGACGGAACGATGACGCCGTCGCCGCCGCCCGGCCGTTGCCGCCGAACGGCGCCTAGCGTTCCGCTGTGACCTCCCGTGTGACCTCCCGTCCGACCCCCCGCCCGGCCCCTCGTCCGGCCTCCCGCCCGTCCCCTCGCCCGGCCCCCGAAGAACGTGCCGGGGAAGGCCCAGCAGAACGCGCCGCGCACCGCCGCGACCTGGTGGCCGCCGCGGGCGCCGCCCTGCTTGTCACGGTGGCTGCGCTGGTCGGCACCGCCATCGAGCGCGCCAACGGCAGCCTGCACGTCAACTGGCCCCCGCTGTACGCCTCGTGGTCCCCGCACCTGGGCCCCGGCACCCCCGCCGCGCTCGCGCTCGCCGTCGTGGTGATCGTCCACGGGCCGTCCCTGGCGGCCCGGTTGCCCTGGCGCCGCCTCGTCCTGTCGGGCTGGGCCGTGGCCCTGGCCTGGACGGGGGCGCTGGCGCTGATAGACGGCTGGCGCACCGGTATCGCCGGCCGGCTCACCACCGCGTACGAATACCTGACCGTCATCCGCCGCTTCGACGATCCGGGGCCGGCACTGCGCGACTTCACCCACCACATCCTCAACAACGCGCCGGACCACTGGCCCGCCCATGTCGCCGGGCATCCACCGGCCGCCGTCCTCACCTTCGTCGGCCTGGACCGCATCGGTCTGGGCGGTGGCGGCTGGGCCGGTATCTGGTGCATCACGGTCGGCACCTCCGCCGTGGCCGCGGTCCTCATCGCGCTGCGCGCCCTCACCGACGAGCGGACCGCCCGCCGGGCCGCGCCGTTCCTCGTACTGACCCCGGCCGCCGTCTGGGTGGGCACCTCGGCGGACGGCTACTTCGCGGCCGTCGCCGCCTGGTCCCTGGCACTCCTCGCCCTCGCCGCCACCCACCGCACCCGCCCCCGGCTACCGCTGGGACGTGCCCCCATCCCGGCCGCCGCCGCCCTGGCCTCCGGTCTCCTCCTCGGCCTGACCTGCTATCTCTCCTACGGCCTCACCCTGATCACGCTGATCGCCGCGGCCGTTCTGCTGCTCACCCGCACCGCCCGCCCGCTGCCTTTCCTGGCGGCCGGGGCGCTGGCCGTCGCGGCCGTGTTCACCCTCGCCGGATTTAGCTGGTGGGAGGGCTACCGGCTACTGGTCGAGCGCTACTACCAGGGCGCCGCCGCGGTCCGCCCGTACGCCTACTGGGTAGGGGGCAATCTCGCCTGCACCGTCTTGATCATCGGCCCGGCGACCGTGGCAGGTCTGCGCCGCACCCTCACGGCGGCCCCCACCGCGCTGCGGGGCCTCGGCCCGTCCGCCGGACCGCCGCGTGCCCCTACCGGCCGGCTGGCCGTCCTCGTGGCGGCCGTACTGCTCGCCGTGCTGATCGCCGACCTGTCAGGGATGAGCAAGGCGGAGACCGAACGCATCTGGCTGCCGTTCGCCGTCTGGCTGCCGGCGGCCTGCGCGCTGCTGCCCACGGCCCGGCACCGCCCCTGGCTGACCGCCCAGGCGGCACTGGCACTTCTCATCAACCATCTTTTGTACACCGGGTGGTGACGGTGCATCAGGAGAGATCGGGAGGTCAGGAGAGTTCAGAGCTCAGGAGAGTTCAGGAGCTCAGGAGAGTTCAGGAGATCAGGCGAGGTAGGGGCGGGTCGAGTTGACCCGGCCGGGGCGCAGGATGCGGATCGGGCCGAGATTGCACGACGGGCAGTCGGTCAGGGTCAGCGGGGAGCGGACCCGGGCGCCCCGGGCGAAGTAGTCGGCGCGCCGGTGGCCGGCCAGATCCGTGGTGTGCCGGATCTCGTACTCCTCCTCCCAGCCGTGTCCACAGTGCAGACAGACGAATGCATAGGCCTCGTGAACCGTCTCGGTGTCCCGTTCCATGGTCATCACGCCCTCTCGGGCCCGTCGCGCTCGCGCCGGGCCGGATGTCTGCCGCACTTCCCATTATTGCGCTCTGCAACGGGGTTCGCGGGGGCAGGTTTCCGGGTCCCCGATGACCTTTTGCAGGGCCCGCCACCAGGCACGATGCCCCGGGCGGGTATAAAGGCGCCATGGGGCACGACGCGCAGCGCGTACCGCGGCAGGCCGGAGCGGCCGCGGCCGGCGAGGATCTCGATCACGACGTTGATCTCGATCACGACGTCGAGGAGGTCATCGCCGCGGTGCTGACCGCCTCCCGGCTGCTGGTCGGGATCTCCGCCCGCTCGCTCGGGCGCATAGCGCCCTCCCTCACCCTGCCCCAGCTGCGGGCCCTGGTGGTGCTGGACGGCCGGGGCCCGGTCAAACTCGCCGCACTGGCCGCGGCGCTGGGCGTCAACCCGTCCACCGCGATGCGGATGGCCGACCGGCTGGAGGCGGCCGGCAGCCTCACCCGGCAGACCAATCCCGGCAACCGCCGCGAGGTCGTCCTGAGCCTGACGGAAGAGGGCCGTTGCCTCGTTGCGCGGGTGCTGGCCGGCCGGCACGCGGAGATCGCCGAGATCGTCGCCCGGCTGCCGGCCGCCCAGCGCGCCGGGCTCATCGACTCGTTGCGCGCCCTCACCGATGCGGCGGGCGAGCCTCCCGTGGCGCCGCGACCGGCGCCGCCGCCCGAATCGGCCGCTCCCTGAGGTGGCCGGCGCCTGGCCGCCGGGTCTTTGCCAAGGCCTGGTACACCGCCCGGACCAGGCCGCGGTTGCGCGGGTCGTCGCCCGTCGTGCCGCCGCCGTACTTGTTCATGGTGTACGCGAAGGACAGCCGGTTCTCCGGATCCGCGAAGGCATACGAGCCGCCCGCGCCACCGTGCCCGAACGCCCCGGGGTTGGGCCCCGCCTGGCCCCGGTGGTTGAGCATGTAGCCGAGACCCCAGCGGTGTTCGTGGCCCGCAGGGGCGAGCGCGTCGATCGTCAGATCACGTTCGCCCGGCAGGCTCTGTGACCGGCGCATCGCTTCCAGGGTGCCGGGCCCGACGAGCCTGCCGCCCGCCAGCGCGCCGTACACCGTCGCCAGCCCATGGGCACTGGCATGGGCATTGCCCGCCGGGATCTCGGCCGACCGGTAGGCGGCGCTGTTGACATCGCCGGTGGGGATGGACATCAGCGCCAGCATCACCACGGCGAGCGGATGGTCGGCGAGCGTGTGGAAGGGCGGCTTCGGTACGCCGGGAAACTGCTCGGCGATCCGCGCCTCGTCCAGCCGCCCGACCATGTCCGCACAGCGGGCGTGCTCCGTTGCGGGGGTGCCGATGAACACCCCCGCGCCCAGCGGCCCGGTGATCTCGCTGCGCAGGAAGGTGCCGAGGGACTGCCCGGTGATCCGCCGTACGACCTCGCCCACCAGGTATCCGAAGGTCACCGCGTGGTAGCCCTGCGCGGTGCCCGGCTCCCACCACGGCGGGGTCGCCGCCAGGGCGGCGCATACCCGGTCCCAGTCGTAGGCGCACCCCTCGGGGAGCGGCTCACGGGGGGCGATCAGACCGGCGCGGTGGCTGAGCAGCCAGCGGACGGGTATGTCCTGCTTGCCGGCCTGCCCGAACTCGGGCCAGTACCGGACCACCGGCGCGTCGAGGTCCAACTCGCCCCGGTCCACCAGGAGATGGGCACACAGTGCGGTCATCCCCTTGGACGTCGAGTAGACGTTCACGAGGGTGTCGTGCTTCCAGGCGCGGGTCCCGGCGGCGTCCGCATGGCCGCCCCACAGATCGACCACCGCCTCACCCTCCACGGTCACCGTGACCGCCGCGCCGATATCGCCGTGCTCGCTGAAGTTCTGCTCGAACGCTTCCCGTACGCCAGTGAAGCCCGGTGCGCAGTGGCCGTCGACGGTGGCTGGTCCCACGGTGGCTCTCCTCGCGTCGTCCGAGTGCGGTCATCCCGTACTTCCGTACTTCCGTACTTCCGTACGTGCGTGCGGCGTCCCGTACCGGATGATCCGTCCAGGCCGATGCCCGTGGCAACCATGTGGGTCCGGACGGCTCAGCGGCGCGTGTCCGGATTCCGCCCCTGCCCCGCCGCCGTCCCGCCGCTGATCGTCACCCCCGGCCTCGCTCGTCTGCCGGCCTTCTGTGGCGGACCGGTGGGCGCCGAGGAGTTCACCCGGGTGCCGGAGGAGGGCCCGGACCGCGGCCGGTGCCGGGGCGAGGGGTGGCGCCCGTCCGCCTTCGGCCCTGCGGGTCTCCGGTCGCACACACCGGTCCGTGGGGCGAGCCTGGAAGCGTTCGGCTCCCGGAGGACGGCAGCAGAGGAAGGTCCCAACAGTGAACAGCGCGAAATCGGCAGGCACGCAGCATGTATCGGCCGAGGTGGTGGTGGAGCTGGAGAGCTGCGCGACGCAGGACGCGCATGCCGTCTTCAGCGCACTGCGCACCTCCTTCACCTCCGACCGGGCCGCGGACGACGTACCCGAGGAGGTCGCCGGGGCGGGCTCGACCGTGTGGACCTCGACCTTCGACGTGAGCGACCGCAAATCCGTGGCGGAGCCCCGCCGGCTGACCGCCCCCGTCCTGGTCAGCCTCCAAGGCGGCTACTGGGCCGTCGACCAACTGTGCAAGGGCCTGGAGTCCGCATTCGCGGTACACGTCCTCGGCACGGCCGCCGGCGACCAGGAGAAGGAAGTCGAGCTCCGGCTGGAATCCCGTTAGGCGGGAGCGGGGCGCACCCCGGAGGGGCGGGGAGGGCGCGACCGCGGGGCGCCACCGCGGCGCACGACCGCGGGGCACCACGAAGGCCCGGCCCGCGGCCTCTGCCCCGAGTCGTCCTCCGGTTGCGTGACCTCGGCTGCCTGACCTCCCGCTCACCCCGCTCACCCCGGACAGCGCCCTGACGCGGCTGCGGACCGGCCGGGACGGGGCTGCGGACCGGCCGGGACGGGGCCGCGTCAGGGGACTCCGACCGCTCATGATCTGTTGCGGAACCCGCCCAGCGGAGTCACCATGACAAATGACCCATACGTGATAAATGCTCACTCTTCGTGTTTCGGGGTTCGTTGGTCCAACGAGGTGAAGGGCGTGAGCCTCGCGGTGAGGAGCCACGACATGACACTTCCCGGCGACCGGCACTACACGGTCGAACTGCATGCTTCGGCGGAGCGGGTGCCGCACATCCGGCGGATCCTTGCCGCGCACCTGCGGTACTGGGATCTCGAACTGCATATCCCGCCCGTATGCCGGGGAGTGGCGGAACTCCTGACCAATGTCCATCGCCATATCGGCCCGGACGCCCGGTGCGTCGTCGAACTCCGCTGGAGCGGCCGCCACCTCACCGCGTCCGTCGCCGACGAGGGCCCGCGGCTGCCGAAACTACGCTCCGCGGCCGGTGGCGGACTCGCCACAGTGGCGGCCCTCAGCGACAGTTGGGGCACCTGTGGCACTCCGGACGGCAAGGTCATCTGGTTCACCCGCCGGGTCGAGGCGACCCGCAAGTCCCGGCTGACCAGTCGCACTCCGCTGCGCAGCGTGCCCGACGCGAAGGGCCAGCCGGCGATGCCTCCGGCCGTACCGGTCGAGCCGCTCGTCGAGCCCGTCCCCGCGGCCGCGCCCGAGGTCGCCGCCGCGGCCGCTGCCGAGGCCACCCCGGCGTCGTCGTCCGCGGTGCTGCTCGTCTGACGTCGTCTGACGCACCTCTGGTTCCACTCGCCCGGCCCGCCACCGGCCCGCCACCGGCCCGCCGACGAGGCGCTGACGCCGACCTCCGTCACGCCTCCCGGGCGGGCCGGTATCCGTCCGCCCGGCCCCCCCCCGCGGGCGCGCCGCTACGCCGCCGCGGCAGTTGAGGAGTTCACCGCGGCGGTCGTGCCGTCGTGCCGTCGTGCGGTCGTGCCGTCGCGTTCGCCGCCCCGCGCCGCGCCGCCCGCCCCGCGCCGCGCCGCCCGCCCCGCGCCGCCCCGCCCCGCCCCGCGCCGCCGAGCGCGTCACCGCACCCGGACCTCCCGCCGCGCCGCCGAACGTGACGCCTGTCCGGTCCCAGGTGTTCAGCTCCCTGGTGTTCACCCGCCGCTCACCGTAGCGTGGCGCGCCGGGGCGGTGGGAGGGATGCTCGCCCGCCCCGTTCCAGGCCTTGACCCGCCCCGCGTTGCCCTGCCGCGAAGCCGCCCGGCGGACGTGCGGCCGCGCCTGCCGCCTCTCGCGTCCGGGCTCCGCCCGCCGCCCTCCCGCGCACCGCCGTGCCCACCTGCCCCGGGATGCCGACCCGCCCCGCACGACCAGGGAGTTCGTCGCGCGTACGGCGATGTGTCACACCTGGGACACCCCCCCTTCCCCGGGCGCCGTTCCTCTTGGAACACTCTGCTGACCCGGTTTCCTCACAGCTCCCGGCAACACCGCACAGCATCGATCTCCCTATCGCGAACGCCCCCCCACACACACGACATGAGGTCCCCAAAGTCATGGCTGAACTGAATCGGCGCCGTTTCCTCCAGATAGCCGGCGCCACCGCGGGCGTCTCGGCCCTGTCGAGCAGCATCGCCCGTGCGGCGGCCATCCCCGCCGCGCGGCGCTCCGGCTCCATCAAGGACATCGAGCATGTCGTCGTCCTGATGCAGGAGAACCGTTCCTTCGACCACTACTTCGGCTCGATGAAGGGCGTCCGCGGCTTCGGCGACCCGCGCCCGCTCATCCTCGACAACGGGAAGTCCGTCTGGCACCAGCCGGACGGCTCCAAGGACGTCCTGCCCTACCACCCGGACGCCGAGAACCTCGGTATGCAGTTCATCGAGGGCCTCAACCACGACTGGGCGGGCGGTCACAAGGCCTGGAACGACGGCAAGTACGACAGCTGGATCCCGGCCAAGGGCACCGGGACGATGGCCCATCTGACCCGCAAGGACATTCCGTTCCACTACGCGCTCGCCGATGCGTTCACCATCTGCGACTCGTACCACTGCTCGATCATCGGGGCCACCGACCCCAACCGCTACTACATGTTCTCGGGCCATGTCGGCAACGACGGCTCGGGCGGCGGCCCGGTCCTGGGCAACGAGGAGGAGGGGTACAGCTGGACCACCTACCCGGAGCGGCTGGAGAAGGCCGGGGTCTCCTGGAAGGTCTACCAGGACATCGGTGACGGCCTGGACGCCGACGGCAAATGGGGCTGGATCGAGGACGCCTACCGCGGCACCTACGGCGACAACTCGCTGCTCTTCTTCAACCAGTACCGCAACGCTAAGCCCGGCGACCCGCTCTACGACAAGGCCCGCACCGGCACCAACGCCAAGCAGGGCGACGGCTACTTCGACCACCTCAAGGCCGATGTGAAGGCCGGCAAGCTCCCCCAGGTCTCCTGGATCGCCGCCCCCGAGGCCTTCTCCGAGCACCCCAACTGGCCCGCCAACTACGGTGCCTGGTACGTCTCGCAGGTGCTGGACGCGCTCACCTCCAACCCCGAGGTGTGGAGCAAGACCGCCCTGCTCATCACGTACGACGAGAACGACGGCTACTTCGACCACGTCCTCCCGCCCTTCCCGCCGGCCTCCGCCGACCAGGGCAAGTCGACCGTCGACAGCAAGCTCGACAGCTTCGGCGGCAACGCCACCTACTCCGCTGGCCCCTACGGCCTCGGCCAGCGCGTTCCGATGCTGGTCGTCTCACCCTGGAGCACCGGCGGTTACGTCTGCTCCGAGGTCTTCGACCACACCTCCATCATCCGGTTCCTGGAGCGCCGCTTCGGTGTGCACGAGCCGAACATCTCGCCGTGGCGGCGTGCCATCTGCGGCGACCTGACCTCCGCCTTCGACTTCGGCCTGGAGGACACCAAGCCGGCCGCGCTCCCGGCCACCGACGGCTTCCGGCCGCCGGACAAGGACCGGCACGACAGCTATGTGCCGAAGCCGCCCGCCAACCCCGTGCTGCCCAAGCAGGAGCCGGGCTCCCGGCCGTCCCGTCCGCTGCCGTACGCGCCGCTCGTCGACGGGGCCGCCGCTCCCTCCACCGGGCGCTACACGCTCACCTTCAGCGGCGGCGACAAGGCCGGTGCCTGCTTCACCGTCACCGCGGGCAACCGCACCGACGGCCCCTGGACGTACACCACGGAGGCCGGCAAGCAGATCTCCGACACCTGGAACACCTCCTACTCCAAGGGCACTTACGACCTCTCGGTGTTCGGCCCGAACGGCTTCCTGCGCTCCTTCAAGGGCGACGGCAAGAAGGCCGGCCCCGAGGTGACCGCCCGCCACGACGCGACCGCCGGCCGCATCGAACTCACCCTGACCAACCACGGCAGCACCGACTGCCACCTCACCGTCACCCACGCCTACGGCGGGGCGAGCGAGACCTACACCGTCCGCGCGGGCGCCACCGTCAAGAAGCCGGTCGACCTGCGCAGCAGCAAGCGCTGGTACGACCTGTCGGTCGCCGCCGACACCGACAGCACCTTCCTGCGCCGGTTCGCCGGCCATGTGGAGAACGGTGAGTCGGGCGTGAGCGACCCGGCGATCATCACCGGCTGAGCGGACGGATGTCGGCGGGCGGCCGCCGGCGGACGGATGGCGAAGGACGGATGGCAAAGGGCGGACGACACGGGTCCGGCGCGCCGGACCCGTGTCGTACGGCCCGCTGCCCGCCTGTCTCGGCGCCACAGCCGGCCCCGTTCGCGGCTCCCTGCGGCCCGGGCCGGGGCCGGCACCCCCCGGGCGCCGGCCCCGGCCCGGGCCGCCGTCAGGAAGCCGCGCCGGGCAGGCTCCCGCGGACCTCGCGGGCCGCGGCGACCAGGTTCTCCAGGGCGGCCCGCACCTCGGGCCAGCCACGGGTCTTCAGACCGCAGTCGGGGTTGACCCACAGCCGCTCGGCCGGGATGGCCTCAAGTCCCTTGCGCAGCAGGGCCGTTGCCTCGTCCACGCCCGGTACGCGCGGCGAGTGGATGTCATAGACACCGGGACCCACCTCGCGCGGATACCCCGCCGTGGCGAGCTCCCCGGCGACCTGCATATGGGAGCGGGCCGCCTCCAGGCTGATGACATCGGCATCGAGGTCATCGATGGCCCGCAGGATGTCGCCGAACTCCGCATAGCACATATGGGTGTGGATCTGGGTGTCCGGGCGGACTCCACCGGTGGTGAGGCGGAACGCCTCGGTGGCCCAGGCCAGGTACGCGGCGTGGTCGGTGGCGCGCAGGGGCAGGGTCTCGCGCAGCGCGGGCTCGTCGACCTGGATGACCGACGTTCCCGCAGCCTCCAGGTCAGCCACCTCGTCGCGCAGGGCGAGGGCCACCTGCCGTGCGGTCTCGCCCAGCGGCTGGTCGTCGCGGACGAAGGACCAGGCGAGCATGGTGACCGGGCCGGTGAGCATGCCCTTGACCGGCCGGTCGGTGAGCGACTGGGCGTACGTCGTCCAGCGGACCGTCATCGGCTCGGGCCGGGAGATGTCCCCGGCCAGGACCGGCGGGCGGACGTAGCGGGTGCCGTAGGACTGGACCCAGCCGTGCCGGGTGGCGAGATAGCCGGTGAGCTGCTCGGCGAAGTACTGCACCATGTCGTTGCGCTCCGGCTCGCCGTGCACCAGGACATCGAGGCCGGCCTTCTCCTGGAAGGCCAGGACCTCGCGGATCTCGGCCGAGATGCGCTCCTCGTAGCCCGCGGTGCCGATCCGGCCGGCCCTCAGGTCGGCGCGGGCGGTGCGCAGTTCGGCGGTCTGCGGGAACGAGCCGATGGTGGTGGTCGGCAGCAGCGGCAGCCCGAGGTGGGCGCGCTGGGCGGCGGCCCGCCCGGCGTACGGCTGCGAACGGCGGCCGTCGGCGTCGGTGACGGCGGCGGCCCGGGAGCGCACGGCCGGGTCGTGGGTGAGGGCGGAATTCGCCCGGGAGGCCAGGTCGGTGCGGTTGGCGGCGAGTTCGGCGGCGATGGTGTCGGTGCCCTGCGCCAGACCGCGCGCCAGCGTCACGACCTCCGCGGTCTTCTGCCGGGCGAAGGCCAGCCAGCGGGCGATCTGCGGGTCGATATCGCGCTCGGCGGCGGCGTCCAGCGGGACGTGCAGCAGGGAGCAGGAGGTCGAGACATCGATCCGGTCGGCCAGGCCGAGGAGCGTGCCCACCGTGGCCAGCGACTTCTCCAGGTCGTTGATCCACACATTACGGCCGTCGACGACACCGGCGACCAGCCGCTTGCCGGGCAGTCCGCCGACCGCCGCCAGATCCCCGAGGTTGCCGGCCGCGGCACCGGTGAAGTCCAGCGCCAGACCGTCGACGGGCGCCTTCGCCAGTACCGGCAGCGCCTCGCCCAGCCGGTCGAAGTACGAGGCGACCAGCAGCCGAGGGCGGTCGGGGAGGGCGCCGAGGTCGCGGTAGGCGCGGGCCGCGGCGTTCAGCACGGCGGGGGAGCGGTCCTGCACCAGCGCCGGCTCGTCCAGCTGCACCCAGTCGGCCCCGGCCGCCCCCAGATCGGCGAGGACCTCGGCGTAGACGGGCAGCAGCCGGTCGAGCAGGGTCAGCGGATCGAAGCCGGCCGCAACACCGGGCGCGGGCTTGGCCAGCAGCAGGTAGGTGACCGGTCCGACGAGGACGGGGCGGGCGGCCAGACCGAGACCGAGCGCCTCGGTCAGCTCGGCGACCTGTTTGGCGGAGTCCGCGGCGAAGACCGTGTCCGGACCCAACTCCGGCACCAGATAGTGGTAGTTGGTGTCGAACCACTTGGTCATCTCCAGCGGCGCCACCTCCTGGGTGCCGCGGGCCATCGCGAAGTAGCCGTCGAGGGCGTCGTCGGCGACGGCGTCGCGGTGGCGGTCCGGGACAGCGCCGACCATGACGCTGGTGTCCAGCACATGGTCGTAGTACGAGAAGTCGCCGGTCGGCACCTCGTGGACACCGGCCTCGGCGAGCTGCCGCCAATTTCCCCGGCGCAGTTCGGCGGCGGTGCCGCGAAGGGCGTCGGCGCTGACGCGGCCCTTCCAGTAGCCCTCGATGGCCTTCTTCAGTTCACGGTTCGGCCCCTGACGGGGGTAGCCGTGCACGGTGGCGCGTGCTGCCGCGGCTGCGGACGTGCTGGTCACGGAACTCTCCTTCGCGAGTATGTCTCCATGGACCGCGGGACGGTCGAGGACGCGAAGGGACGGCAATCCGGACGGGTCCCGGCGCAAGCAAGCCGGACGTACCCGTCTGATGTCCGCCGACCCGCCCTCGAGGTCACCGTGATCTCCCCGTGCACCGGTCGCACGGGGGCACTGGCAGGTCTTCGGACTCGCGGGCACGTCCGCCAAGGGCGGACATCTACTGGCCATCGCTTCCCAGACCCGGCCGGGCCCAGTGCGTATGACGGCGGTCGTTCCCACTCACCGCTGCGGGGCAGTCCCGGACTTCCACCGGGTTCCCTCTTGCGACGCGCCTGCCTGGTGGACAGGGCGAACCAGTTGCCCGGCCCACCCTAGGGCATGTCTCCCCAGGGCGTGCCCTGGACGACCCGCCCGGATCGCGCCATCGACGAGGCCGGCACCGGGCCCGACCGTCGGCCGCGCCTTGCGCTGGAGCGCGCTCCAGCTCCTAGCGTGAGCGCACGACCGGAGAGCTGGACCGATTGAAGGGAACCACGTGCGCTACACACTGTTCGGCAGGACCGGCCTGCGGGTGAGCGAGCTGAGCCTGGGTGCCATGACCATCGGCGAGGACTGGGGCTGGGGCGCGGCCAAGGACACCAGCGGCCGGATCCTGGACGCCTACGCGGATGCCGGCGGCAACTTCATCGACACCGCCAACAACTACACCGAGGGCGCCTCGGAGCGGATCCTGGGGGAGCTGCTCGACGGCCGCCGGGACCGCTTCGTGCTGGCGAGCAAATACACCTGCGCGACCCGCAAGGGCGATGTGAACGCGGCGGGCAACCACCGCAAGAACCTGGTCCGGTCGGTGGAGGAGAGCCTGGAGCGGCTGCGCACCGACCACCTCGACGTGCTGTGGGTGCACGCCCGGGACAACTTCACGCCCGTGGAGGAGGTGATGCGGGCGCTCGACGACCTGGTGCGCTCGGGAAAGGTGCTCTACCTCGGCGTTTCCGACTGGCCCGCCTGGGAGATCGCGCAGGCGAACACCCTTGCCGAGCTGCGCGGCTGGACCGCGTTCGCCGGCTCGCAGCTGCGCTACAACCTGCTGGAGCGGACGCCCGAGCGCGAACTGCTGCCGCAGGCCCGCGCCTTCGACCTGGCCGTGCTGGCCTGGGCGCCGCTCGCGGCCGGGCGGCTCACCGGCAAGTACCGCCGCGGGGAGACCGGCCGGCTGGATGTCGTCGGCGAGACGGACCGGCCGGACCACCGCACCGAGGAGACCGTCACCGCGGTGCTGGAGATCGCCGAGCAGGGCGGCTGGAGCCCGGCGCAGGTGGCGCTGGCGTGGCTGCGCAGCCGGCCCGGCAACATCATTCCGATCATCGCCGCCACCAAGGAGAGCCAGCTGCTCGACAACCTCGCCGCGGTGGAGGTCACGCTGGACGCCGATGCGAAGGCGCGGCTCGACCGGTGCAGCGCGGTACCGCTGGGCTTCCCGCACGACTTCCTGCGGGAGCCGGGCATCACCGAGAACGTCTACGGCGACCGCTGGGCCGAGATCGAGGACCGGCGCTCCACCTACCGCCGTACGACGAGCGAGATCCGCTGACCGGCGCCGTCTCGCCCCGCCCGGAACGGCGTCGGCGCCCGCCCGGACATCTCGCCGCCTGCCTGCCCGTCGGCCCGCCCGCCTGCCCGCCCGTCGGCCCGCCCGCTACGCCGAACGCCGCCGCCCGGATGGCCGGGCGGCGGCGTCTGCGGTCTATTGAGGTGTGTGCGGACCGACGGGGCAGGGCGGGCCGGTCCGAGGGAGACGGGCGCCCGATGAGAGAGGCTTGGAGAAGCCGTGGCACCAGACGACTCCGTACCGTCCCGCGGGCGGCCCGGCCGCGGGCGGTCCGGCCGGACCGCCCGCGGTGTGGCACGGCTGCTGGCGGCGGCCGGGCTGGCACTGGACGCCTACGTCCACGCCCGGCTCGCCGGCTGGTACGACGGGGTCACGGCGACCATCAGCCAGGGTCTGCTCTTCCGTATCGAGGCCGCACTCGCCGCACTCGCCGCCGTGCTCGTGCTGATCTGGCGCCGGCCGGCCGGCGACACCTTCGCCTGGCTCGTCGCGACCGGCGGACTCGCGCTGCTGCTCCTCTATACCTACGTGGACATCGGCGCGCCGGGACCGCTGCCGGACATGTACGAACCGGGCTGGAGCGCCGATAAACAGCTCGCGGCCCTGGCCCAGGCCATCGCCGTCCTGGCCACCGTCTTCCTGCTGCTCACCCGCACCCGCGGCCCCGCCAGGCACCGCAGATGACCGGCTGAACGACGGCCGCCCGGGTCAGTGCTGCAGCGCGCTGCGCTGCTGCCACTGCGTCCAGCTCTCCTGCCAGACCTCCAGGCCGTTGCCGACGTCGGTCTTGTTGGTGTTGCTGGTGCCCTTCACCTCGACCGTGGAGCCGATCGGCAGGAAGTCGTAGATCTTCTTGGCGTCCGAGGTGCTCATACCGAAGCAGCCGTGGCTGTTGTTCTCCACACCGAGCGACTTGTTCCACGGGGCGGAGTGCAGAAAGGTCCCGGACGCGGTGAGGTGGGTGACCCACTTGGAGTCCAGGCTCCACTCGTTGCCGTGGCCGATGGTGGCGGAGTCCATCGTCTCGGCCGCGTTCTTGCTGCGTACGGTGTGCACACCGCCGCGGGTCGGGTCCTGCGGGGAGCCCGCGGAGCCGGTGATGCTGCCGACGCTCTTGCCGTTCTCGTACATGGTCAGGGTGTGCGAGGGCACATCGATGACGGCCTTGTGATCGGCGCCGATGCGGAAGCCGAAGTTGTAGTCACGGGCGAACCAGCCGCCGTCGTCACCGGAGTTGATTCCGGACAGTGCGCCCTTGACGGAGACCTTGGTGCCGGCCGGCCAGTAGTCCTTGGGGCGCCAGTCGATCCGGTCCTTGCCGGAGTAGTCCTTGACCCAGCCCCAGGCACCCTCGACCTTCGGCTGGGTGGTGACCTTCAGCGCCTTCTCGATGTCGGCGCGCCGGTCCTTCGCCACCGGGTGGTCGAAGAGGATCGACACCGGCATCCCGGTGCCCACGGTCTGCCCACCGCCGGGGGTGTTGGTGAGCTTGTTGACCTTGTCGGCCTGCTCCGTGGTGAATTCCGAGGTGGCGGCGGCTTCCTTGCCCTGCGCCGACTTCGTCCTCGTCCGCACGGTGTAGGTGGTCTGCGGCTTGACCTTGCCGTCCGATTTCCATGACGTGCCGTCACCGGCGAGCTGCCCGGTGACCGTGCCGCCCTTGTCGTCCTTGACCTCGACCGAGACGAGCTTTCCGTCGTCGGCCCGCACGGATATGTCCGAGCCGAGCTTGACCGACTTGTTTCCGGCGGCCGGGGTGACGGTCACCTTCGCCGCAGGCTGCTCCGCCTTCGGCTCATCGGCACCCGGCCCACACGCGGTCAACAGCGTGCCCGCCGCTATCAGAGCGGGTATCAACCGTGCGGAGTGGCGGCGTGATCCGGCGTACACGGGGGTCCTTCCCAAGCAGAACAACTGACAGTGGCGGAGCACGGCCCCGTGCGGGGGTAACCGTCGAGGGCTGCCCATGCCCCACCACATAGGCAGAGGGGCTGTGTGCTCCGGTGGTTGTCCGGTGCGCCGGATCATTAGGACACAGTTCGATATCGGGCCCCTGGGAGGGCGGGAAAGCGGCGGGTGTCCTTCCGGTAGCCCGCCGCTTGACGCCGCCCGCAAGCGGGGTGCCGCGCCGGTGCTTACGGTGGTGTGTGCATCCCGTGCATCCCGTGTATGCCGGAGATGCGCCGGAGAGGTATCCGGTGCCGCCGTTCCGAGGTGCGGTTCCGCGCTGCCGTTCCGCGGTGCCGATCCCTCTCATCCAGGCGTCGGCCAAGGTGTCCTTGCAGACGGATCGTTGGTACACGGTCCCGTGACCGGCAGGAGAGAGCGTGAGCCAGATGCGAGGCCCCGCGCCGGCCGGTCCGCCGGGCCCGGTACGCCGCCGCGGCGCACCGCCCGCGGTCCGGGCCGGGGCGGAAGCGCTCGGCGCGGCAGTGGCGGGCATCGTCACCATGACCGTGGTCGCCGCGCTCGGCCTGTGGGCGGCGGGCGCGGCGGACCTTCCCGGCGGGGCGTTCCCCTCCGTGGTCGCGGCCACCGTGCTCGTCGCGGCAGGTGGTTCGGTCGGCCTCTCCGGCGACGTCGGCGGCCTCGCACAGGCCGATGCCGCCCTGGACGTCGTACCGCTGTCGGTCACGCTCGCCGGTGCGCTGGTGACCGCCGCCGTCTTCCTGCTGCCGCTGCGCCACCGGGCGGTGGCCGGCACCGGGGAGCTGCTCGCCCGGGTCGCCCGAACGGCGGTGTGCTGGCTGGTGCTTCTGCTGCTGCTCACGCTCGCCGCCCGGCACAGCTTCCGGATCACCGTGGGCAACGACCTGGCCGACCGGCTCGGCGCCGAGCTGGGCGCCACCCCCACCGTCGGCTTCCAAGCCGATGTTCCCGCGACGCTCGGGGTCGGACTGCTGTGGATCCTGGCGGTGCTCGCGCTGACCTTCCTGGTCTCGCGCCGGGCCCCGCTCTCTCCCCGGCTGCTGCGCTTCCAGGACTCCGTACGGCCGCCCGCCTTCGCCATGCTGCTGACTCTGCTCTGCTATGTCGTGATCGGGCTGGTCATCGGCATCGTCGAGCTCGTCACCAAGGACCACCCGGCCGAGACCTTCGCCGCCATGTTCCTGGGACTGCCGAACCTCACCTGGATGGCGCTGGGCATCGGCACCGGCGGAGCCTGGGTGGGACATGTCGACAAGGCCATCGGGCTGCCCCTGCCGCACGTCCTCGACCAGGTCCTGCGCACCCACGGGAAGCGGACCCTCGACCTCGGTTCGCTGGCCGAGTACGACGGCCGGGCCTGGCTCCTGGTGGCGGTGGCGGCCGTGGTGCTGCTCGTTGCGGCCTTCACCTCGGCGGTCCGCTCCCCGGCCCGGCGGCCGGCCTGGCGGCACGCCGTCGAGATGGCCGTGGCACTGGCGCTCACCCTGCTGGTCGTCGGCCTGCTCACCCGCATCTCCGCCCACTACGGGCTCTCCCTGATGGGCGTCGGGGACCTCGGCGGCGACCTGGGCGGCGAGGTCACCCTGGAGCCGCAGCTCCTCCGGCTGGTGGGCGTCGGCCTCGCCTGGGGGCTGGTCACCGGCTTCCTCGGCGCCTTGCCGGCGCGGCGCGTACGCCATCCGGGCGAGGTGGAGCAGGCGTAGCGGAAGCCGCCGCCTGCGGGGGCGCCGCCCCCCTCCGTCATCAGTCCGAAGTCAGTCCGAGTTCTCCCCTTTCCCCCTCCCAAAACAGGACTTCGGGCCGTGATCCCCCTTTATGCGAGCGAATGTGACGGGTTACTCGCGAGAAATGGTGCAGGTCAACTAAGGTGAACGCTCCGATTAGTCCACTTGTAAATTCCATGGAAATGCCGGAATTTACTGCGCTGATCGAAGGAAGTCCTACCGAACCAGGACACACCGTGCAGCGCAGGGCTTACGTGGTGTCGGCAACACCGCTCAACGTCGGCTTTGTAAGACCCAGCCGGCCCGTCCGTCACCCGGAACGCGACGGCGCCGGTTCCTTCTTATTCACCTACCTCGCGAAGGCAAGGCAGAGATGGCACGAGTCTCCCGACAAAACCCCCAGCAGTTCTCCCGCCAGCAGGCCCACCCCGTCGACGAGGTACTCCCCGTCGCCAAGCTCACCCTCTACGGGTTTCAGCACGTCCTCGCTTTCTACGCGGGAGCGGTGATCGTCCCGATCATCCTCGGGAACGCCCTGGGCCTCTCCCATGAGGAGCTCGTCTATCTGATCAACGCGGACCTGCTGACCTGCGGTGTCGCCTCGATCATCCAGGCCCTCGGCATCTGGAAGATCGGTGCCAGGCTGCCACTGGTCCAGGGCGTCACCTTCACCGCGGTCTCGCCGATGATCGCCATCGGGCTGGGCGCGGGCGGCGGGACCGCCGGACTGCTCGTCGTCTACGGCGCGGTGATCACCGCGGGCATAGCGACCTTCCTGTTCGCGCCATTCTTCAGCAAGCTGGTGAAGTACTTCCCGCCGGTCGTCATCGGCACCATCCTCACCATCATCGGCCTCACCCTCATCCCGCAGGGACTCCAGGACGCGGCCGGCGGTGCGCAGTTGATCGGGCACCCCGGATACGGCGATCCCAAGAACCTCGCCTATGCGCTGGGCACCCTGCTCTTCGTCCTGCTCGTGGTCCGGCTCGGGAAGCCGTTTCTGAGCAGCCTCGCCGTACTGCTCGGCCTGGTCGCCGGTACCACGGTCGCCTGGCTCTTCGGCGATGTGGACTTCAGCGCGGTGGGGAGTGCCGACTGGTTCGGTGTCAGCACGCCCTTCCACTACGGCATGCCGAAGTTCGAGCTGTTCCCGATCATCGCCATGGTCGTCGTCATGATGATCACGATGGTGGAGACCACCGGAGACGTCTACGCCATCGGGGAGATCACCCGTAAGAAGGTCGACAACGCCACCGTCGCCAACGCCCTGCGCGCCGATGGTGTCGCCACCGTTCTCGGCGGCGTGTTGAACTCCTTCCCCTACGTGGCCTTTGCCGAGAACATCGGCCTGGTGCGGATGTCGAAGGTCATGAGCCGGTTCGTGGTGGTCGCGGCCGGCGGCTTCATGATCGTCCTGGGGCTGCTGCCGAAGGCGGGCAGCGTGGTGGCCGCGATTCCGCATCCGGTGCTCGGCGGCGCCGCGATCGCGATGTTCGGCATGGTCGCCGCGGTCGGCATCCAGATCCTGGGCAAGGTGGATCTGCGCGAGGAGCGCAACGCCCTGATCCTGGCGGTCAGCCTCGCCGCGTCGCTGCTGCCCAACGCCGTCGCGCCGTTCTTCGAGCGGATGCCGGAGGACGTCCGGGCCGTCCTCAACAGCGGTATCACGCTGGGCAGCCTGACCGCCGTCCTGCTGAACCTCTTCTTCAACGTCTTCACCCGCCGCAGCACGATGGAGATCGACTGGGACGACATCGAGGACGACGGGCCGGAGGAGGCACACGGACCGCTGGGAGCGCACGAGCCGGTCGGCGCGCACGCGCCGGCGGACCCGTTCCCCCCGCAGGGCCCGCACACCCAGCAGGGCCCGCCCATGCAGCAGGGCCTCTACGACCCGCAGGGCCCGCACACCCCGCACACCCAGCAGGGCCCGCACACCCAGCAGGGCCCGCCCATGCAGCAGGGCCTCTACGACCCGCAGGGCCCGCACACCCCGCACACCCCGCAAGGCCCGCACCACCCGCAAGGTCCGCCCGGACCGCAGGACCCGCGCTGGGGCGCCCCCGGCCGCTGAGCCGTCAACGGCCGCTGAGCCGCCAACGGCCGCGGGCGGGGAGGGAACCGCATCCCGGTCCCTCCCCGCCCGCTGGTGTCCGTCCCCTCGCCGCTCCCGTCAGTGGGTGGCCACGGAGTTGAACGGCGGTGCTTCGCCCGCATCCCCGATCAGGTCCCAGAAGTGGTCGACCAGCCGGCGCAGATACGCCGAGCGCTCGGCCGCGACCTCCTTGAGCCGGGAGTCGTCGTTCCGCGCCACCACATGCCCCATGTAGCGCTCGGAGAACTCCGCGAACTCCGCATGCATCGTGCGCAGGGCATCGCTCACCCGGGTCTTGTTCAGTGTGGTGATCTTCGCGATCGCCCCCACATGCCCCTTCCAGCGTCCGTCGATGGCCGACCGCAGATGCCCGGCCAGCTCGTCGTGGTGCCCCATCACCCCGATCAGCTTCCGCAGCGACAGCCCCAACGCCTCCACCAGCGCCTTGGTCTGCCGGTAGTCGCCGCTCCACTGCTGCGCCGACTCGGCCGCCCAGTACAGGGCCGGGTCCATTCCGATCAGCTGCGCCAGCCGCTCCACGCTCAACTGGCGGGCCATCCGGTGTTCGGCCAGGGTCCGGGGCTCGACGCCCATCAGCACGGTCGGCCGGCACCACAGGACGTCGGCCAGGGCGAAGAGCTGTGCCTCGGACGGCGCCTGGGTGCCGTACTCCCAGGCCTCGATCAGCTCGGGACGGGCCGGCGCGCCGCACGCCGTCATGGCCTGGGCGACCTGAGCCGTACTCAGGCCCACCCGGGCCCGCGCGGATCTGGCTTCTGCGGGGGAAAAGGGAGTGCTGTACACCTACGGGACACCTCGCTGCACCCGGCGAACGGGGGGTGCTTGGGGGGAGAGGAGATGGAGGAACATCCAGGAGCGGGCAGATTAACAGATGGTCGATAGGTACGAATCTCCAGTTCCCCATCGAGTCGAAGGCGGACAAGGGGTGCGAGGGCGGACGCGCAGAAGATGTGCACTATCTGTCCGATTTCGCGCATCAACCTGCTTACTGGGTATAGCCGATGGCTCGGTGCTTACCGGGCGGTAGCGGCTCTTGAGGTCACACGGACGACGCGGCGTAATAAGAGCGTTACGTGGATGAGGGTGTGGTGTCACAGTGAGCGTCAAGGCTGGCGTCATCGGCCGTCTCCGCCCCACGGGGCCGGTCCGCGAACGGTTGAAGCACCTGAAGCACCTGAAGCACCTGAAACGCCTGAAGCACCTGAAGTACCTGAATCACCTGAAACGCCTGACATCCGGTCCTCCCCCCACAATCCGATCAGGATGGGACCCTTCATATGCGATCAGTACGGGAACGCGCTGGTGCGTTCCGAGGCTTGGAGCCTGTCCCGGCAGTCGTGCGCCCGCGCGCCCTCGTCCGCTCCCGCAGAGACGGACCCGCGAAGTGAGCGCAGCAGTTTCACATGTCATGTAACTGACAAGCGGCTGGAGATCCGGACCACTGCCGCCTGCCCGGCGGCCTGCCCGGCTCTCGCATGTCTCCTTGCGAAAGGACCTTCCCAGGTGCTCACTTCGCACCCCCACAACGCAAAGGGCTCACCCACGGCCCTGCTCGACGATGTGACCCGCCCCGCCCGCGGTGGCCCTGCCCCCCACCGCGAAACCGCCGACCGCCCCCGGGGCGGCGGTCACGTCCTGCTGGTCGGCACCCCGGGACCGCGCCGGGAGCGGCTCACCCGGACCCTGCGCTCCACCGGCCACGAGGTGAGCCACGCCCCGCCCGGCGAGGTCGGCCGGTTGCTGCGGCAGGCACAGCCGGACGCCATCGTCGCCCTCGACGAGCAGGAGGCCCCCGGGGCCCGCGACGCGCCTGCCCACGACGCGCCTGCCCTCGGCGAACAGGGCGCACCCGGCCTCGGCGAACAGGGCGCACCCGGGGCTCACGCCGCACCCGGCCTCGACGTGATCCGCGAGGTCCGCACCGCCCCCGCGGGCCGGGCGTTGCCGCTGCTGATGGTCACCGCCGGCCCGGAGCCCGCCGGAGTGGCGGACATGCTGCACCACGGCGCCGACGACTGCATACCCGAGGCCTCCGACCCGGTCGAGCTGTCCGCCCGGATCGAGGCCAAGCTCCGCCGGGTCCCGGTACCGGTCGAGAACCTGCTGCGCGACCCGCGCACCGGCCTGTACTCCCACCCGCACTTCCTCGATGAACTCGCCCGCGAATTACAGCGTCCCGAGGCCGCCCGGCACGGCGGTGTGCTCGCCGTGGTCGGCGTGGCCGAGATGGTGTCCCTGGAGGCCCGGCTCGGGCAGCGGGTACGCCGCGAGGTCGCCGAACGGCTGGCCGGTGTCGCGGAACGGCTCGGCAGCTTCTGCGACCGGCTCGGCTGGGACGACGACGGCCAGCTGCTGATGCTGCTGCCCGGCGTCGACGAGGAGACGGCCCGCCGCGGGCTGGAGAAGTTTGCCGCCACGGTGGCCGGCACCCGGTTCATCGTCGCCGATGAGAACGTCCGTCTCACCCCGGCGATCGGCTGGCTGCCGCTGACCGGATGCGCGGACGGCAACCGGGCCACCGGCCAGGCCAGGGACGCGGTGCAAGAGGCGCTGCGCCACCGGGATCTGCGCCCGGTCAGATACGCGCCGTGGATGCGCGGCACCCCGCACCGCCACCGCCGCCCGTCGCTCGGCACCCTGATCCGGCCCGCCCTCTCGGCGCTCTCCCCGCTCCTGGCGCTGTTGTTCGGCGTCGCGGTGCCGTTCGTGCTCTACCAGCAGGCGTACGAGCTGGGCTTTGACCTCGGCTCCGGCATGTACTGGGTGGTGGTGGCCGGATTGGTGCTGTCCGCGCTGCTGATCGTCCTGGAGTGCCTCTTCTCGCTCGACGCGGTCACCCGGCCCGAGACGCCCGGAGCGCCGTACCCTCCGGCCAGTGCGGTCATCGCCGCGTATCTGCCCAATGAGGCCGCGACGATCGTGGACACGGTCGAGTCGTTCCTGCGCCTCGACTACCCCGGCGAGCTGGAGATCGTGCTGGCGTACAACACGCCGCACCCCTTGCCCGTCGAGGACACCCTCCGCGAGATCGCGGGCCGCGATCCGCGGCTGGTGCTGCTGCCGGTCGCGGGCAGCACCTCCAAGGCGCAGAACATCAATGCCGCGGTCACCCGGGTCCGCGGTGAGTTCGTCGGCATCTTCGACGCCGACCACCACCCGGCCCCGCACTCCTTCCGGGACGCCTGGCACTGGCTTTCCCACGGCCATGATGTCGTCCAGGGCCACTGTGTGATCCGCAACGGCGACAGCTCCCGGGTCGCCAAGCTGGTGGCGGTGGAGTTCGAGGCGATCTACGCGGTCAGCCACCCGGGCCGTACCCGGCTCTACGGTTTCGGTGTGTTCGGCGGTTCCAACGGGTTCTGGCGCACCGATCTGCTCGCCCGTACCCGGATGCACGGCTCGATGCTCACCGAGGACATCGACTCGACACTGCGCGCACTGGGCGAAGGCGCCCGGTTCGCCGTCGACCGCACGCTCGTCTCCCGTGAGCTGGCGCCCACCACCCTCAAGGCGCTGTGGAACCAGCGCTCCCGCTGGGCGCAGGGCTGGCTCCAGGTCTCGCTCAAGCATCTGTGGCGGTGCCTGCGTTCCCCGGTCTTCACGGTCCGTCAGAAGCTGGGCCTGGTCGTCCTGTTGGGCTGGCGGGAGGTGCAGCCGTGGCTGACGCTGCAGATCCTGCCCATCCTGCTGTACTCGGCGTGGAAGGCGGGCGGGCTGCAGCGGCTCGACTGGGCGGTGCCGGTGTGTGTGCTGGCGATGCTGTTCACCCTGGCGGCCGGTCCGGTGCAGGCGCTCTTCGCCTGGCGGCTGGCGATCCCCGAACTCCGGGACCGTGGGCCGTGGTTCTGGTCGTACCTCTTCGTCTCCACCTTCTTCTACAGCCACTTCAAGAACATGGTGGCCCGGCAGGCTCATCTGAAGGAGGCGTTGGGGGACCGGCAGTGGCGGGTCACCCCGCGGGCCGCCACGGTGAAGGCGGTGGGTGGCCGGTGACCGGCACGGAGGCCGCGGCCGGCGGCGGGGTGCCGGCTGTGACCGGCGGCCGGTCCAAGGCCCTCCCCGGCGGCCGATCCACGGCCCTCGACGGCAGCCGAGCCCATGATCCAGCGCGCGGCGGGGGCGGTTCCGTGGCCGGTAGCCGGATCACTGCCCCTGCGGGCGGCCGGAACAACACCCTTGCCGGTTTCCGCGGGATCGCCGCGATCAGCACCGTCGCCTTCCACGTCTGGCAGCAGTACTTCCGCTATGACGCACAGGGCAGCCACCCGCCGGTCGGCAACCCGGTCCTCGGTGCCGTGCTCTCCCTGGAGGTCATCGACCTGTTCTTCGTGCTGTCCGCGTATCTGCTGACGCTGTCGTACGCACGGGCCGCCCTCGACGGGCGCTCCACCCGGCCGGCCCGGAACTTCCTCTTCCGGCGGGCGATCCGCATCCTGCCGCTGTACGTCCTGGCGGTGCTGGTCGTCTGGGCGAGCCGCAATCCGACCCTGCCGGGCAACTGGCGGGACCTGGTCGAGCACCTCACCTTCACCCATGTCTTCGACCAGCAGCGGATCTTCTACACCCTGGGTCCCACCTGGTCGCTGTCGCTGGAGGTGTTCTTCTACCTCGTGCTGGTGGGGGTCGGGCCGCTGGCGGTACGCGCCTGCCGGCCGCTGCGGCGGCGCGGTACCCGGGTGGCGGTGTGCGCGGCGGGGTGCCTGTTCCTGTTCGCCGTGCCGCTCGCCTGGATCGCCGTCGCCCACTACGGGTTCGGGGTGCCGCACACCGACTGGGTGGTGTACTTCGGACCGCAGGCCCGCTTCGGCGGCTTCGCTGCCGGGATGGGGCTGGCCGTGCTGACGGCCGCCCTCGGCGAGCGGGGCCGGCTCGGCCCGCGCACCGCGCTGCCGCTGGCCGCGCTCGCACTGGCCGGTCTCTTCGCGCTCTCCCTGGACTCCGGCCCGGAGAACTTCACCTTCACCTTCTACCATCCGCTCGCCTCGGTGCTGTGGGGCGTGCTGGTCTTCAGCACCGTCCATGTGCGTCAACAGACCTTCTGGCAGGGCTTCTTGACGTCCCGTTGGCTGACGGCGACCGGACTGATCAGCTACAGCCTGTTCATCTGGCACGAGCCGGTCATGCTCCAGCTCCACCGTGCCGGTCTGCTGCCCACCGGTCAGCCGGGCTTCCCGTCGGCCCTGCTGATCGTGTTCCTGGCGGCGGTGCCCGTGGCCGCCGCGAGCTACTGGCTCATCGAATACCCGGCGAGCCTGCTCGGCCGCCTCAAGGACCACCGCGGCCGTCCGCGGGAGTTCTATCCGGAGCCGGCCACCCGCTGACCGCCCCGAGGGCTGCCCTTGGCCACCACCTTCGCCGGAGATCAGCGCAGCGTGCGCCGGTCTCCGGCGAAGATCTTGTCGAGGTGGTAATCGAGCGTACGGCGTACGTCCTCCAGCGTGCGGCGCCGGTGGAGCACATCCTGGCCCAGCCCCACCGCACCGGACACCAGCAGATCCGCCTCGCGCCACGTGTCGAGGCCCGGGGCGGTCCGCCCGTCGCGCTGCGCCGCGGCGATCAGCTCCGCCACCAGCCGCTCCAAGGGCTGGTCGGCGGGCAGGAAAACCGTGGCGAGCTCCGGGTCGGTCAGGCTGCGGGCGTAGTACGCGGCGAACACCCGCAGCGCGGTGGTGCGTTGGGCATCCACGGGCAGAAACTCGTCCAGCACCGCCCGCAGCAGGGCACGGGGATCGGTGACGTCGAACCGGATACGGGAGCGGGCGATGCGCTCGTTCTCCGCGTGCAGCAGATGCAGCGCGTCGACCAGTAGCCGGTGCTTGCTCGCGAAGTGGTACTGGACCGCGCGCAGTGACACCCCGGCCTCGGCCGCGACCTCCCGCAGGCTCGCCGCGTGCAGCCCCCGTTCGGCGGCGATCCGCCAGAGCGCCTCGGCGATCTGGCGGCGCCGCGGCGAGGGGGCACCGGGCGCCGCGGGCCGCTCGGCCGCCGGGGCGGGCGGCTGCTTGCGCCGCCGGTACGCCTTCGCCTGACAGCTCCGCGAGCAGTACAGCGCCGGCCGCCCCCGGCCCGGGGCCGGGACGGCCGTGGAGCAGATCCGGCACACCGGCCCCTGTGCAGCCTTAATTTCGTCACGCTCATTTCCCATTCCGGAACCTCACATTGTGTGACGTAAATCGAATCCATCAGTAATTCAGCGGCAAAGTGCCACTTCCTCAATGATACGTTCGTAACGTTCCGAGGGGGACGTGGAACTTTCCGAGGGGGCTTGGGGACTGATGAAGTACGACATCCTGCAGATCATCGGCGCCGCCATGATGGTGTTCTTCGCACAGGGGGCGATCCGGTTGCTCATCGACCATGACGACACCGGGATCCTGGGCTGGCTGGGCGGTGGTTTCCCGCTCGCGCTCGCCGTGCGCGGGGCGTTGGTCGCCGTGGGCGTCCTGCTGACGGGCCGGTCCCACACCCGGGCGAAGGTGCTCGGTCGGCGGGGCTGACCCGTCCGGGGCGTCCGGGTGTCGAGTTGTCAACCGATGGTTGACAGTGGCTCGACTGTCAACCTAGGGTTGCCTCATGGTGGAACCGACTCAGATCAACAATCCCGTCCGCCTCGACGACCTCATCGAGGCCATCAAGAAGGTGCACGGCGACGCCCTCGAACAGCTTCAGAGCGCGGTCGTCGCCGCTGACCATCTCGGCGAAGTGGCCGACCATCTCATCGGCCACTTCGTCGACCAGGCCCGCCGCTCCGGCGCCTCATGGACCGAGATCGGCAAGTCCATGGGCGTCACCCGGCAGGCCGCCCAGAAGCGGTTCGTGACGAAGGACGAGCCGGCGCCCGACATGAGCCAGGACTTCGGCAGGTTCACCCCTCGGGCCAGGAGCGTCGTCGTCGCGTCCCAGAACAAGGCCCGCGAAGGCAGTCACCCGCAGATCGGCACGGAACACCTCGTGCTCGGCCTGCTCGACGACCCGGAAGGGCTGGCCGCACAGGTGATCGTCGCCCAGGGCGTACAGCTGGAGACCGTCGGAGCGGTCGTGACCGAGGCGCTGCCGGAGCCCTCCGGTGAGCCCCTTCCGGCCCTCGTGCCCTTCGACGCCCGTGCGAAGAAGGCGCTCGAACTCACCTTCCGCGAGGCACTGCGGCTGGGCCACAACTACGTCGGAACGGAGCACCTGTTGCTGGCACTGCTGGAGCAGGAGAACGGCGAGGGCGTGCTCAGCGGGCTCGGCCTCGACAAGACGAGCACCGAGGAGTACGTGTCGGCCGCCCTGAGGGCGGTCCGGGAGAAGCTCCAGGAGTAGCTACCGGAGCAGTAGTGGCGCTCCCGGCCCGCCCGCCCGTGCCCGGCGGGCGGGCCGGCACCGCGGCGCCGCGGCCCTCCCTTGTCGGGACACGCCGGAGAAGTGATGCGGGGGACCAAAACGGTGTGACACCTGAGCCCCACGTTTGTCACGGGGCGCTGTGTGCCGCCTTGGAAACGCCGCCTCAGAACGCGGAGTGGGTGAACCAGCGCGCGAGCAATTCCCCGTCGCCCGCCGTCTCGATGGCGTCCGCGTCCTGGACCGGGCGCCCGTAGGCGAGGAGCAGCAGATCCGCGGCGGCGCCCTGTACGACGGCGTCGGCGGGGCCGGCTGCCGCGTCCCCGGACTGCGGCTCCACCTCGAAACCGTCGGGCCGCAGGCGGACCAGCCACTCGCCGGCGGTGTCCGTGCACCGGAAGCGCAGGGTCTCACCGTTGCCGCGGAGGTGCGCCACCCCGGGGGCGAAGGAGGTCGCGAACGGCAGATTGACCAGGAACTCGTCCACGCCGTCGGCCGCGAGGTCGGGGTCGATCACCGTGCGGGCGCCCACGGCGCGTTCCGCGTCGGTGCGGTGCACCAGGGTCTCGAACAGCATCCGCCGCATCCAGAACCGGGCGTGCTGATCGGCGCCCCAGGCCCACATCGGGGCATCCGGGTCCGTCTCGGCGAACGCGTCGGCTGCCCGGGCCGCACCCGCCGTCAGCCAGTCGGCCCAGCCGGTGTCGTCCGCGGGCAGCGCCAGCTCCACGTCGCGGCTGCGCGGTGGCTCCTGGATGCGCTGACGCAGCAGGAGGGAGAACCACCGCTGCACGCTCCCGGTGTGCCGGACCAGGTCGAGGAGCGTCCAGTCGGGGCAGCCGGGCACCGGCAGCGACAGGTGCGCGCCGTCCAGTGCCACAACGAACCTCGCGGTCTCCGCCGCGACAGCAGCGCGGTGTACGGCAGGGGTGACGGCCGCCCGGCCCGAAGTGTCCGGCGTGTTCATGGTGCTGTTTCCTGATCTCCTCGGCCCGGCGACCTGACCGGCCGGGCTTCTGCGGGCAGCCTGTCACAGCCGGTCGGGGGGAGCCGTGTGCGGGTGGCCGTGAGCAGGCTCCGTGATTCAGCCGACGTGCACCCGCGGGCGCCGGGCCGGGTCCGGCTCGGCACGGCGCAGGACCTCCCGGGCGACCGGAGCGACCTCGCCGTCGCCGAAGACCAGGAACCGCAGCAGATGGCTGAACGGATGGCCCTCGGTCCAGTTGAAGTAGGCGTGCGGCACCTGGCCGGTGTGTTCGCGCAGGTGCATCAGCACGGCGGCGATGGTGTTCGCCACGCCGGCGCCCTCCACCCGCAGGATCTGCGCCCCGTACCGCTCCTCGCCCCGGATGTGCAGGTCCGTGGTGAAGTCCGAGGAGTCTCTGACGGTCACTTCCAGGAACAGCACAGGCCGGCCGTCGGGTATATGGGTCTCCTCGCGCTGGCTGTACTCCTTCTCCTGGTACTCCGCCGCGTCCCGCTCGTCGGGCTCGTTGGCGATGACCCGCAGCGGCCCGGCCGCCATCGCGGCGCCGATCAGCCGCTCGGCCGTCTCGTCGAAGTCGACCTGTACGGCGCGCAGTTCGAAGGCCCGGTGAACCCGTGAGGCGAACGAGGTCAGCAGGATGCCCAGGATGAACAGCAGGGCGATCTTCAGACCGTCCGGCCGCTCGATGACGTTGGTGACCAGGGTGTAGCCGAAGACGAGTGTGATGGCGCCGAAGCCGACGGTGGCCGCCCGCAGCCGCCGGTGGCGGGCGGCCACCGTGGAGGCGAAGGACGCCGAGAGCATCAGCACCAGCACACCGGTCGCATACGCACCGCTCTGCTCGTCGACGCTGGCATTGAAGAAGAAGGTGATGCCGAAGGCGGTGGCCAGGAAGATCAGCACCAGCGGACGCACCGCACGGGCCCACTCCGGAGCCATGCCGTACCGCGGCAGATAGCGCGGTACGAGGTTGAGCAGACCCGCCATCGCCGAGGCGCCGGCGAACCAGAGGATGGCGATGGTGGAGAGGTCGTAGACGGTGCCGAAGGCCTCGCCCAGGTACTGGTGCGCGAGGTAGGCCAGCGCACGCCCGTTGGCCGAACCGCCGGTCGCGAACTCCTTCTGCGGGATGAGCAGCGTGGTGGCCAGGCTCGACAGCAGCAGGAAGCAGCTCATGACCAGGGCCGCCGTGGTCAGCAGCCGACGGGTGCCCCGGATCCGGCCGGCCGGATGCGCCGCGGTGTCGGTGGCGGCGCCCTGTACCTGCGGCATGACCGCCACGCCCGTCTCGAAGCCGGACATGCCCAGCGCGAGCTTGGGGAAGACCAGCAGCGCCACACCGACGATCGCCACCGGCGAGGAGTGCTCGGCGGTCATCGCGCCCCACCAGTCGCCGACCACCACCGGGTGCGACAGCACATGCCAGGCCGCGGTGGCCAGGACCACGACGTTCAGCGCCAGATAGGTCCCGACGAGTCCGACGGCGATGCCGATCGCCTCACGGAAGCCCTTGAGGAACACCGCGCCCAGGGCGGCCAGCAGCACCAGGGTGATCCACAGGTTGGCGCCGTGCAGCAGGGGAGGGGCGAAGGGGTTCTCCACGACATGCGCCGAGGCGTCGGCGGCCGACAGCGTCATGGTGATGATGAAGTCCGTCGCGGCGAACCCCAGCAGCACCAGGACCAGCAGCTTCCCCGCCCACCACGGCAGCAGTCGCTCCAGCATGGCGATCGAACCCTCGCCGTTCGGGCTCTCCTTGGCGACCCTGCGGTACACGGGCAGCGCGCCGAACAGTGTCAGCGCGATCAGCACGAGCGTGGCGAACGGCGAGAGCAGACCGGCCGCCAGCGCGGCGATGCCCGGCTGGTAGCCCAGCGTGGAGAAGTAGTCGACGCCCGTGAGGCACATGACGCGCCACCAGGAGTGGCCCTTGTGCTCGGCCGGCGGGGTGCCGTGCGGCCCGGGGTGGCGGGCGGCCTGGCTGCTGAGTCCGTCCAGGAGCCAGGCGCGCCACCGTCGGGAGGTGGGGGTGGGGGGCGTGGGGTCCGCCTGGACAGTGGTCATGCGGGGAGGTCCTGCCGATCATCGTCGTCGTTGGGGCAACGAGGAGCGAGTATGCATCACCACGTCAGCGGCGCCTCGTCCCACCCCGCCCGGGGCGACATCGACGGGTTCCCCCCTGCCGTCAAGGCCGTGTTCCCCTTGCCGTCAAGGCCGTGTCAGAAACCGTCCGCCGCCCGTACGCAGGGCGTTAAAGGACAGGGAGACAGGGCTCCCGCACCGCCTCCCGCGCGCACTCTGGCGGCAAGGGTCCACCGCGGATCCACGGGACCGACCGGTCCGCCGCGCGGACCACAGCAGGAGGTGTTCCCCGTGGCCACCCTGCACCGTCCGGCGACCTCCTACCGCCCGTACCTCCCCGACGCCCCGCACACCCCCCGTGCCCCGCACATCCCGCGGGTGACACTGCCCCGTACCCGGCCGGCCCATCGGGCAGCGCCCGGCCGCACCCTCGCCCGTGACCTCGCGCTGCCGCTCGGCGCCCTGGGAGCGGCGCTGCTGGTGACCGCCCTGATGCTGACCGGTGAGACCGCGCACGCCGCGGTCGCGCTCGCGGTCTTCGCCCTGCTGACGGTGGCCGTGTCCCTGTTCGCCCGGCCGGCCGCGGTGCCCGTCGTGGCCCTGGTGTCGTGGATGTTCTACGACGGCTTCGTGGTGAACCAGCGCTCCGACCTAGCCTTCCAGCCGCAGGACCGGACGGGCCTGCTGGTCCTCCTGCTCGCCGGTGTCACGGGCGCCGGCTGCGCGGCCGCCGTACGGGCCGTCCGGCGGCACTCGGCCGGTTGAGGCCGACCGACCGGAACCTGTCCGCTCACGGCCGGTCGGGGCTGACGGTGGCCTGCGCCCTGTCCGCTCCGCTCACGGCCGGCGGTGGCTGACCGGCCCTTCGCGGCATTCAGCACCGGCAACGTCCCCGGTGGTGGTGCCGGCGGCACGCCGAGTGCCGGTGCCGGGCCGCCGCGGCCCGCCGCCGTCGGCCGGACGCGCCCAGGAACCCGAGCCCGATGCCCAGCATCCAGGTGTCCTTGGCCATCGGAATCCCGTCCCGGGTCGGCCGCAGACTCCCCTCCTGCCGCATCCCCGGGACACGCAGATACAGACCGACCAGCCCACCGGAGAACCCGGTCAGTGCCAGTCCGGCCAGCCGGGTGGGGACGAACGGCGCCAGCAGCGCGCCGCCGACCACGAGCTCCGACAACGACAGGAGCCGGGTGAACCGCTCGGCGGGAATCCTGTCCAGGAACGGGTACGCCACACAGGCCAGACCGTGCACGGCCTCCGCGGTGGCCTGGTCCGCCCGCAGTTTGGTCAGCCCGGAATTGAGGAGGAACGCACCGGTGGCCAGCCGGGGGGCCAGATCACGCGCTTCGGGCAGCTGCACCATGGGAGCCTCCAAGATCAGATCTTCGGCCCCTTCACCGAGCTTAGCCAGGGGGCACGAGGGGTGCATCCGGCGTCACAGCGCGGGCACGTCGTCCCACTGGTCGAGGATGTCGTCGACCGAGTCCGGGCCGGGCTCCGGCCGGCCGCCGTCGAGCGCCTGCTCGGTCCAGATGATCTTGCCGTTCGGTGTGTAACGGGTGCCCCAGCGCTGGGCGAACTGGGCGACCAGGAAGAGGCCGCGGCCGCCCTCGTCCGTGGTGGCCGCCCGGCGCAGATGCGGGGAGGCGCTGGTGCCGTCGAAGACCTCGCAGATCAGGGCACGGTCGTACAGCAGCCGCACCCGGATCGGCTGGGCCCCGTAGCGGATGGCGTTGGTGATCAGCTCGCTGAGGATCAGCTCGGTGGTGAACGAGAGCGCCTCCAGGCCCCAGGACTCCAGCGCGCCCACGCACGCCGACCGGATGCGCGCGACGGCCGCCGGATCGGAGGGCACCTCCCATTCGGCGACCCGGCCGGGGTCCAGCAACTGGGTACGGGCCACCAGCAGGGCGATGTCGTCACCGGGGTGTTCGGGCAGCATCGTGCCGAGGACCGCCGTACAGATCTGCTCCGGGGTGCGGTCCGCCGCCGTGGCCAGCGCCGTACGCAGCAGCTCCAGGCCGGTGCCGATATCGCGGTCCCGGCCCTCGATCAGCCCGTCCGTGTACAGCACCAGCCGGGAGCCTTCGCTCAGGGTGAGCTCGGTGATCTCCACCGGCTCGCTGCCGCCCAGTCCCAGGGGCGGGGAGACGGGCATCTCGGGGAACGACACGGTGCCGTCGGGGGCGATCACGGCCGGCCCCGGGTGGCCCGCCCTGGCCAGGGTGGCCCGGCCGCCGACCGGGTCGTAGATGGCGTACAGGCAGGTCGCGCCGGTGATACCGGTGCGGCCGGGGTGCGCCGGCGCCCCCTCGCTGTCGCCGCCCGTCCCACCCGGCCACGTCCCCTCGTTCCCGTCCCCGCCCCTGCCCTCCTCACCGGTGCCGGAGCCCGCCGCCTGCACCTCGTCGGTGTCGATATGGGTGACGAGTTCGTCCAGGTGGTTGAGCAGTTCGTCGGGCGGCAGGTCGAGAGCGGAGAAGTTGTGGACCGCGGTGCGCAGCCGCCCCATGGTGGCGGCGGCGTGCAGACCGTGTCCGACGACATCGCCGACCACCAGCGCGACCCGGGCGCCGGGCAGCGAGATGACATCGAACCAGTCGCCGCCGACCCCGGCGTGCGCGGGGAGATAGCGGTGCGCCACCTCCAGGGCCGACTGCTCCGGCAGGGTCTGCGGCAGCAGACTGCGCTGCAGGGTCACGGCCGTGGTGTGCTCACGGGTGTAGCGGCGGGCGTTGTCGATCGCCACGGCGGCCCGCGCGGTCAGCTCCTCCGCGAAGGCCAGGTCCCCTTCCTCGAAGCCGCCGGAGGTCCCGCTCCGCCAGAAGTTGGCCAGCCCCAGCACCACGCCCCGCGCCTGCAGCGGTACGGCGATCAGCGAGCGGATACCGGCGTCCAGCACCCGCTGGGTGCCCGCCAGGTCCTGCCGCCGCCACTCGTCCGACCTGCGCAGATCGTCCACCAGGACCGGACGGCCGCTCTCCAGAGCCGTTGCCATCGGTGTGCCGGACACCACCCTGAGCACCTCGCCCACCCGGTAGATCGCCGACTCGTCGCGGACACCACGGGCCGCCATCCGCCGCAGATCGGTGCCCGCGCCGGCCGCCGGCTCATCGCCCCGCAGCACCGGTTCCAGCAGCTCGACGGTGGCCACATCGGCGAACCGGGGCACCGCGACATCGGCCAGCTCCTCGGCGGTACGCCCCACCTCCAGCGTGGTGCCGATCCGCAGCCCCGCGTCATAGATCAGCTTCAGCCGCTCCTGGGCCACGCCCGCCCGGCCGGCCATTGCCCGCAGTTCGGTGCTGTCCCGCAGCGTCGCCACGGTGCCGGCGGGTCCGCCGTAGGGGGCGGTCGGCCGGACGCTGACCCCGATGAGCCGGTCGCCCGCCAGCAGCACCTCGTCGGTCGCCTCCCGCCCCGAGGCCAACAGCGCGCTCAGCCGTGGTTCCAGACCCAGGTCCGCGACCGGGCGCCGCTCCGCGTCCGCGTCCGGTGGCAGCCCGAGCAGCCGCCGGGCCTCGTCGTTGGCGAGCAGCAGCCGTCCGTCGCTGCCGATGATCAGCACGCCCTCCCGTACGGCGTGCAGCACCGCGTCGTGGTGCTCGTACATCCGCCGCAACGCGGCCGGATGCAGCCCGTGCGTCTGCCGCCGCAGCCGACCTCTCACCCACGCCGCCCCGCCGATGACCACCAGCAGCCCGCCGGCGACGGCGCCGAGCAGCACCTCCAGCGGGTGCACCACCAGCCCGCCCGCCCGCTGTATGCGGATCCCGGCGGACCCGAACCCGGCGGACCCGAACCCGGCGGTCGAGCCGTTCCGGTCGGTGACCGGAACCGTCGTGCTCACCGCGGGACCGGCGGACGCGGCGAAAGCGGAAGGGCTGGACACGGCGATGTGGTCGACACCGGAGGCCGGGCGCGCCGCCTCCGCCTGGGGCCGCAGCAGCGCGGTGGAGTCGCGGGATTTCATGGCGGCGAGGGTTCCCGGCGCATGGGCGAAGGGGGTGGCCCCGACGAGGGAGCGCTGACGGGCCTCCGGCGTGCTCACGCCCTCCGCCTGGCGGACGAGAGCCACGGCGGCTGCGACGACCAGCAGCACCGCGAGGGCGAGCGGCAGCACGAACACCCGGCCCGCCACGCTGTGCACCCTCAGCAGCGAGCGGAGGCGCTGTCCGGGGGAGTGTGCTGACGCCTGCGCATCGTCACCCTCTCGCCCGAAAATTTCCGTCATGACCCATATTTAGCATTGTGCTCCCTCGCCGGGTGCCCGGCCGTGTCGGCCCCGTGCGCCGCCGTCGCGCTCACCCGCACGTTGTCGATCAGCGCTCAGCCCCCTTCCCGGGTCGCGCGACCGGCTCGGACGGGAAGCGCCCGCCGCATCCTTCCCGCCTCGCCTGCCCCACCGCCATACGGTCGCCTGACCCACCGTCGTACGGTCGTCGGCCCCACCGTCGTACGGTCGCCGGACGACGCATTGCCCGGTCCCCCCGACGGTGTGTGGAAAGGTATGGCCCATGGGGACGACATCAAACGGGCGGACGATTCCGCCCCTGCAGGCCGATGAACGCGCCACGCTCGAAGGCTGGTTGGACTTCCACCGCGCCACGCTCCCGCTGAAGTGCGAGGGACTGGACGACCGTCAGATCCGCCTCGCCTCGGTGGCACCGTCGCCCATGACCCTGCTGGGCCTGGTCCAGCACATGGCGGAGGTCGAACGCAACTGGTTCCAGCGGGTGTTCGCCGGCCGGATCGTTCCGCCGGTCCACGAGGCGGGCGCCGGAGACGGTTTCACGCTCACCCCGGACCGCGGGATCGACGAGTCACTGGCCCTCTGGCACGCGGAAGTCGCACGGAGCCGCGAGCTGACAGCCGCCGCCTCGCTGGACGACACCGGCAGCCTCTCGGAACAGGAAGCCGGCCTCGCCGGCGGCCAGGGTGTTTCGCTGCGCTGGATCCTGGTCCACATGATCGAGGAGTACGCCCGCCACAACGGCCATGCGGACCTGCTCAGGGAGAGCATCGACGGCGTCACGGGGGCTTGAGGTCTGCGGGGGGGGCGGGGGAGGCCCGTGTCCCTGCTTCGGTCGCGCGAACGGGCGCCTTCGGGGGTGAAGGGATCGCCTCGCCTTCCCCTTTCGGCGAACGGCGTGGCCCCTGACCTGCCCTCCGTCCTGTGGCAGCAGATCCTGCGCGATGTGATCGGTCAGAGTGCCGTACCGTCCACCGCGCCGCCCGCGTCCCACGCTGCGCCCCTCGTCGCGATCGTGCTGATCTTTGTGTGACGCGCAGTCAATCAGGCTCTCCACGGGGGTGGGCACACGGACATCTCGAAGGTGACGTCACGTGAGGTGCGTACGAGCTGCGGCAAGAGCGCCGGCAAAACGACCGTCCGCAAGTGGGCGTGCGCAGAGCGCTGAGGGGGCGGCTCGTCCGGTGGCTGCGGAGCCGTTGACCGGGTGAGTGCCGTGGGGAAAAAGGGTTGGCACCGCGGCATCCCCGTCCCGTAGGCTCTGCGCCGCAAGCCGTTGAATACGTGTGACGTTTCGCGAGAACAGGAGGTGAGGACCGTGATGACTGTCATTGCGCCGGGCGCTGCCCGGACCCGGAAGCTCATCCAACCCACCCCTGTGGTCTCCGGCTGACCGACCTTTTCCTCTTCTCGCGCGTGGTGCGCGTAGCCGGGACTGCTCTTCGTGAAGGGTCATCCCGTTGTTCGACCTCGATTTCTCTGCTGTGCACCCGTTGACCGCCTATGGCTGGGACGACGGGTTCGCGGAGTGTTTTACCCCCTTTGCCGGGCCGGGGATGGTGCCCGGCCGTATCGTCCGTGTGGACCGCGGGCGAGTGGATGCCGTCGTGGCGGACGGTGGCGGCGTCCGGACCGTTCTGGCGGATACCGCACTCGTGGCGACAAGTGATCCGATGCGGGTGCCGTGTACGGGTGACTGGGCCGTGGTCGACCTGGAGAACGGGCTGACCGGTGACCATCTCGACGGTGTCGTCAGGGCGTTGCTGCCGCGGCGTACGGCGTTTTTGCGGTCTGCTTCGTCCAAGCGTTCCGAGGGACAGATCCTCGCGGCGAACGTCGATCATGCGGTGATCGCGGTCTCGTTGGCCGATGAGCTGGACCTCGGGCGTATCGAGCGGTTCGTCTCGCTGGCCTGGGAAGGCGGGGCGCAGCCGCTGGTGGTCCTGACGAAGGCGGATCTGGCCGGGGAGCCGGACGTGGCGGCGCATCTCGTCGCGGATGCGGAGTCCGCGGCTCCCGGGGTGCAGGTGCTGGCGGTCAGCTCGGCGACCGGGGACGGGATCGAGGTGCTCTCCGCCGTGCTCGCCGGGGGCACGTCCGTGCTGCTGGGGCAGTCCGGCGCGGGCAAGTCCACGCTGGCCAATGCCCTGCTCGGCGAGGAGGTGCAGCTGGTGCAGGCCATCCGCGACCGGGACGGCAAGGGCCGACACACCACGACCACCCGGGATCTACGGGTGCTTCCCGGGGGCGGGGTGCTGATCGATACGCCGGGGCTGCGCGGCGTCGGAATGTGGGATGCGGGGACCGGGCTGGCCCGGACGTTCTCGGATGTCGAGTCGCTGGCCGAGGGGTGCCGCTTCCACGACTGTGCGCATGAGGCGGAGCCCGGCTGTGCCGTGCAAGAGGCCGTCGGGAGCGGGGAGTTGCCCGCACGGCGGCTGGAGAGCTACCGCAAGCTGCTGCGGGAGAACCAGCGCATCGTGGCGAAGACGGACGCCCGGTTGCGCGCCGAGATCCGCCGGGACTGGAAACAGAAGCAGGCGCTGGGGCGGCACATGATGGAGCGGAAGCGGGGGTCGCAGAGGTGAGGTGAGGGCCTTGGCGCCGGGGGAGGGGGAGGGGTGGGGCCGGTCGTGAGTCGGCCCTCTCTCCCTCCCCGGCCAACACCAGGTCCGATTCCCGCCGGTCAGAGGGCCGGGCGCGGCGCAGACTGGAGGGGTGAGGGACGACGAGGCCAGGTATGAAGCGGTGTCCAGCCGGGACGCGCGGTTCGACGGGGAATTCTTCTTCGCGGTGGCGACGACCGGTATCTACTGCCGGCCGAGCTGTCCCGCGGTCACTCCCAAGCGGGTGAATGTGCGGTTCTTCCCGTCGGCCGCCGCCGCGCAGGCGGCCGGATTCCGGGCCTGCCGCCGGTGCCGGCCGGACGCCGTGCCGGGGTCGGCCGAGTGGAATGTGCGTGCCGATCTGGTGGGCCGGGCCATGCGGTTCATCGGGGACGGCGTGGTCGACCGGGAAGGCGTCGGTGGGCTGGCGCGGCGGCTGGGCTACAGCGCGCGTCAGGTGCAGCGGCAGCTGACCGCGGAGCTCGGAGCGGGGCCGGTGGCGCTGGCGCGGGCCCGTCGCGCGCACACCGCGCGGGTGCTGCTGCAGACCACGGCGCTGCCGGTTACCGAGCTGGCGTTCGCGGCCGGGTTCGCCAGCATCCGGCAGTTCAACGACACCATGCGGGAGGTCTACGCCGGTACGCCCAGCGAACTGCGGGCGGCGGCGGGGCGCGGGGGCGCGGCGGGCGGCGGGGCCGGGACCAGCCGTGGGGGCGGCGCCGGCCGTGGGGGCGGCACTCGTGGTTCCGTCCGAAACGGGGCCGGAGCTGGGCCGGCCGGAGCGGGGCCGGGAGGAGCCGAGCCGGGAGGAGCCGAGCCGGGAGGAGCCGAACCGGGAGGAGCGGGGCCGGGAGGAACCGGCGCCGGCGGTGGTCCGGCGCCCGCCGGGATTCCGCTGCGGCTGGCCTACCGCGGGCCGTACGCGGGGGCCGAGATCTTCGACTTTCTGCAGGTGCGGGCGGTCCCCGGCATCGAGGAGGTACGCGGGCCCCGCGGCGGGCGCACCTACCGCCGTACGCTGCGCCTCACCCACGGCAGCGGGATCGCCGAGGTCGACGAGCCCGGCGGGCCCGCCGGGCGGCGCCGGCCACCGGCGGGCCTGGTCTGCCCGGCGGCGCGCGGGGCCGGCGGCGGCTGGCTGGAGTGCCGGCTTCGGCTGACCGATCTGCGGGATCTGCCGACGGCCGTACAGCGGGTCCGCCGGCTGTTCGACCTGGATGCCGACCCGTATGCGGTCGCCGAGCGGCTCGGTGCGGATCCGTTGCTCGGTCCGTTGGTGGCCGAGTGCCCGGGGCTGCGGTCACCGGGCACGGTGGACGCCGGGGAACTCGCGGTACGGACCGTGCTCGGTGGTCCGCCGGAGCGGGCCGCCGCGCTGGTGCGGAGGTACGGCACCCCGCTGGACGCGGCGGACGGCGGGCTGACCCATCTCTTCCCCGAGCCCGGGGAACTGACCGGCACGGAGATCGCGGAGCCGGTCCGTACGCTGTGCACCGCACTCGCCGACGGAGCGGTGCTGCTGGACGTGGGCGCGGACCGTGGCGCCGCCGAACGGGTGCTGGCCGCACTGCCCGGCGTCGGCCCGCGGGCGGCCGCCTACGTCCGGATGCGCGCGCTGGGCGACCCGGATGTGGGGGCGGCGGCGCAGGGGAGAGGCCAGGAGCGGTACGGGCACGGGACGGTGGGGCCGGCCGCCGGATGGCGGCCTTGGGGCGCCTACGCCCTGCACCATCTGTGGCACGCCGGGCTGCTGCCGGCGGGGGAGATGGTGACGGGAGAGGCACCGGAGGAACCGGAGGCACCGGAGGCACCGGAGGAACCGGAGGCACCGGAAGCATCGGAGGCGGCGGAGGCACTGGAGGCGGCGGAGGCGCCCAGGCCGTCGGAGCCCTGTCGGACGGCGGAGGTGCCCCCGATGGCGGACCGGCCCGCCTGCGCCGTGGCCGTCCGGACCGGGTGCCGCTGATGCCCACCGGACCGGATGACGCCTCAGCCCGCCGCCACGGCCCCTGCCCAGGCGCCGACGACCAGCAGGCAGGCGAACAGCTCGATCAGCACGCTCAGACCGATGGCGCGCATGACCGTACGGGTCGAGGCCCAGGCATCACCATGGCTGCCGAGCCGGACCCGCTCCAGCAGGTAGAGGCCGCCGACAGCGCCCAGCGGACCTCCGACGACCGGGATCACGAAGAACCCCACGATGCCGGCCACCCCGGCGAGGAACAGCGCCTGGTACGGCGCGCCCGCGGCCCGTAGGTTCCGGACCGGGAGCAGCCACTTCAGCGTCTGGTTGAGGAGCAGTACGGCGGTGGCGCCCATGAGCACCGCCCAGGCAAGGGAGGACTTCTCGGACAGTGTCCACCACAGCACGCCCGCCCAGACGATGAGCGGTCCGGGGATACCGGGCACCAGCACCCCGAGCAGCCCCAGCAGCATCACCAGGCCGACCGCGACCAACTGCCACACACTCATGCGCCGGCCTCATATCGTCCGGCCGGCCCGCCTTCGCCGGGCACGCACCTTCTCCCGGCCCGCCGACTGCCTCTCCTGGCCCGCCCGCTGCCCTCGCTCACGCGCCGGCCTCACTCCCGGCGGGCGCACGCCTCATGACGGCTCGTACGCTGCACACTCTCATGGGCCCAGCGTGCCGGACGCGACCCGGAACCGCTTGCCGGCCGGCCGGACCGGGCGTGCCCGGCGGGTGCTCCGCCGTCAGCCCCGCCCCTTCCGCGTCACCCGGCAAACAGACAACGCCGCAGGACGAACCGGCCGACACCCACGGCCATCCGGCCCGCCAGGCCTGAGCCCGCACCCGTGACCCGCGTCGGCCGCTGCATTCCGGCGGACGATCACCCGTAGGAGGCCGGCCGCCCGGTGGACGCTCTTTCGCGCCCTGTCTCGGCCGTGCCCGTCCGGGGACAATACGGCCCATGAATCAGCAGGGAGCCGCGCGGGGCCACGAGGACGACTGGTGGCGGCAGTTGTACGGCGACGGCGACGGCAGCGGTGGCGCGGGCGAGGGCGCCCCGGGCCGCGGCGCGGTGTGCGATGCCGGCCCGTCCTATGCCGGCCCGTCCTATGCCGGCCCGTCCTATGCCGGCCCGTCCTACGCCGGCCCGTCCGACGTGGGCCCGTCCGGCGCCCCGGACACCCTCGATGACCGGGTCGAGTCGGCGCTGCGGGCGCTGAGAGGGCCGAGGCGAGCCGCCCCGGCGCCCCGCGCACCGCGGGACACCTCACGCCCCACCGACCGGCGAGCCGCCCCCTCGCCCCGGGCACCCCGGGACACCTCGCCGCCCGCCGACCGGCGAGCCGCCCCATCGCCCCGCGGTCCCCGGGACACCCCGCCGCCCGCCACCGCCGGCCTCGCCGGTGACCGGCCGCCCTCCCCCGGTGCCGTACCGGGGGAACTGCCCGCCGCCGACCCGGCCGCGCTCGACGACCTGGTGCCGGACACCACGCTGGACGGCGCCCGGTACGGCGCGCTGACCCTGCGTGCCGCCTCACAGCGCGGCGACGCCGCCCGCCGTCGCGGCGACATACGCCGTGATGCGCTGCTCACGGCCCGCTTCGGGGCCGGTCGGCACGCCCTGATCCTGGTCGCCGTCGCCACGGGCCGGCCGTCCGCCGACGGCGCCCACCGTGCCGCCCGGGACGCCTGCACCTGGATCGGCGGCGCGGTCGGCCGCAGTTACACCCGACTGGCGGAGGACATCCGGACGGACCGTCGCGGGGCCCTCAAATCCGGGCTGCAGCGGCTCACCGACCGCAGCTACGGCACACTGCGCGGCCGGGCTCCGGAGCAGGGCGCCGCACCGGAGCGGCACCCGGCCGCCTTGCGCTGTCTGCTGCTGCCCGCCGACCCGGACTGCCGTACCCGGGTGTTCTTCGGTGTCGGCGCGGGCGGCCTCTTCCTGCTGCGCGACGGCGCCTGGCAGGACCTGGAGCCCACTGGGACGGACCACCTCTCCGGAAAGGCGGCGGCCACCGGCCCACTGCCCCGGCCCGCCCCGGGCCCCGCGCACGACCCGTACCCGGACGGGAGCCCGGTACGGCCCGAGCCGTTCCTCTTCCGGACAGCCTTCGCCCGTCCGGGGGACACGCTGCTGCTGTGCAGCGCGGGTCTTGCCGAGCCGCTGCGGGAGGAGCCCGCCTTCGCCGCCCGGCTGGCCGACCGGTGGTCCGCCGACGGACCGCCGGGACTGGTGGACTTCCTCACCGCCGCGCAACTGCGGGCCGAGGGCCACCCGAAGGACCGTACGGCCGTGGGGGTGTGGGAGTCGTAGCGCGGGGCACACGGGGACTCCGAGCACGAACCGGACGGGGAGGCACAGCGGAGGCGCGCCGCGGCACCCCATGGGTTCATGGGAGAGCGGCAGCCACCACGCCGGGCGGGCAGCCACCCCCACCCGTCGAAGGAGCGAGCGCGACATGGCGAAGCAGACCGTGGCCGAGCAGTTCGTGAACATCCTTGTGCGGGCGGGGGTACGGCGGCTCTACGGTGTCGTCGGCGACAGCCTCAACCCGGTGGTGGACGCCATCCGACGGAACTCCGCCATCGACTGGATCCAGGTCCGCCACGAAGAGGTCGCCGCCTTCGCCGCCGGGGCGGAAGCACAGCTCACCGGCTCCCTCGCGGCCTGCGCCGGCTCCTGCGGCCCCGGCAACCTGCACCTGATCAACGGCCTGTACGACGCCCATCGCTCCATGGCCCCGGTCCTCGCGCTGGCCTCCCACATTCCTTCCAGCGAGATCGGCACCAGCTTCTTCCAGGAGACCCACCCCGACCGGCTGTTCGCCGAGTGCAGCCACTACAGCGAACTGATCTCCAGTACCCGGCAGATGCCGCGGGTCCTGCAGACCGCGATCCAGCACGCCATCGGGCAGAGCGGGGTCGCGGTCGTCTCCCTCCCCGGCGATATCGCCGCCGAGCAGGCCCCCGAGCGCACCATCGAACACGCCCTGGTCACCGCGCGACCGTCCGTCCGCCCCGGGGACGCCGAGACCGACAAACTGGCCCGGATGATCAACGAGGCGGGAAGGGTCACGCTGTTCTGCGGCAGCGGTACGGCGGGCGCCCACGCCGAGGTCATGGAATTCGCCGAGCGGGTGAAGGCCCCGGTGGGCCATGCGCTGCGGGGCAAGGAGTGGATCCAGTACGACAACCCCTTCGACGTCGGCATGAGCGGACTGCTCGGCTACGGCGCGGCCTACGAGGCCACTCACGAGTGCGACCTGCTGATCATGCTCGGCACGGACTTCCCGTACGAGGCGTTCCTGCCCGACGACGTCAAGATCGTGCAGGTCGATGTCCGCCCCGAACACCTGGGCCGCCGCTCCAAACTCGACCTCGCCGTCTGGGGCGATGTGCGCGAGACGCTGCGCGGTCTGATGCCCAAGGTGCAGCCGAAGACGGACCGCAAGTTTCTGGACCGGATGCTGAAGAAACACGCCGACGCTCTGGAGGGCGTGGTCAAGGCGTACACCCGCAAGGTCGAGAAGCACCTCCCGATCCACCCCGAGTACGTCGCCTCGGTCCTGGACGAAGAGGCCGCCGACGATGCGGTCTTCACGGTCGACACCGGAATGTGCAATGTCTGGGCGGCCCGCTATCTCACCCCCAACGGCCGCCGCCGGGTGATCGGTTCGTTCAGTCACGGCTCGATGGCCAATGCGCTGCCGCAGGCGATCGGTGCCCAGTTCCTCGACCGCGGACGCCAGGTCGTCTCGATGTCGGGCGACGGCGGGTTCTCCATGCTGATGGGCGACTTCCTCACCCTGGTCCAGTACGACCTGCCGGTGAAGGTGGTGCTGTTCAACAACTCCTCGCTGGGCATGGTGGAGCTGGAGATGCTGGTCTCCGGCCTGCCGTCGTACGGCACCAGCTACCGCAACCCGGACTTCGCGGCCATCGCCCGCGCGGCCGGGGCCCACGGCATCCGGGTGGAGAAGCCCAAGCAACTGCGCAGCGCACTGCGCGAGGCCTTCAAGCACAAGGGACCGGCGCTGGTCGACATCGTCACCGACCCCAATGCCCTGTCCATCCCGCCGAAGATCAGCGCCGAGATGGTGTCCGGCTTCGCACTGTCGGCCGGCAAGATGGTGCTGGACGGTGGCGTCGGCCGGATGCTGCAGATGGCCCGCTCCAACTTGCGGAACGTTCCCAGGATTTAGCCCGGGCCCGTTGCCGGCAGTTCCGCCCCCCCCGCGGTTTCGGATCAGGCCTCAACTGCCGGCGAGCCAGACCACCCCGGCGGTGAAGAGGGCGACCGCCACCGCAGGTGCCGCGTAGCGGAGACGGCGGATGCGGTCGACACGGTGGAGTGCGAAGCCCAGGACAACGGCCGTGAGGAGAACGGAGATGGTCCCGATGGTTCCCGGGAGGGCGCCATGGCTGTACCCGAAGTTGTCGGCGTGCCGTATCCACGCGAATAACCAGAAATATTTCATTCCCCGCCCCCTGGGTCCCTCACCAAAACGCACCGCTGACCCGGTCGAGAATAGAGGAACTCCGGCTGCGCTCGGCTGTGCGCAGCCGGCCGAACCCCTCGTCGTGTCCGGTTTTCCCTCCCCTACTTGATCTTCGAGTACTTGGACTTCGAGTACTTGGTATTCGAGCTGGCCGCTTCCTGGATGTCCCGGCGCGCGGCGACGAAGCTGCGCAGTCCGTCGGCCGTCTCGTTTTCCAGCGCCCGCCGGATCTCGTACCGGCGCGAACCGTCGGCGGGCAGCTCGTGCATCAGCTCCGACAGCACCTCGATGTCCAGGATCAACTGCCAGACCGTCTCGTCGAGCACCGGGAGATCCGCCGAGGCGAAGCGGTACAACGGACGGCCGGGCGCGGTGCGTACATCGCCGAGGTCGGTGGGGCGGAAATCCCGCAGCACCGCCGGATTCGCAGCGGCCTCCAGCAGCAGCCGCACCTGTTCACCACCGCTGACCGGCGCGCCGACGGGGACCTGCCGGTTGCGCGGATGGATGCCCTTGACGGGTACGCCCTCGGCGTCGTAAACGAGTCCCTCCGCCTGGAACCCGGGCCCGTCACCGCTGAAGCCGGGGTCGATAACGGCCTCCACCCGCAGCCCCGCCCACTCCTGCGGCACCTCGCCCGCCGGCCGGAACCAGCTCGTGGAGCACGGCGGCCCCCAGGGCTCGCCGACCGCGAAGGGTTCGTACGGGGCCCGCAGCGCGTCGACCACCGGCACCGTTCCCCGAGCGCTCGGTTCCTCCCCCGGGCTGTCGACGACGCTGCGCGGCACATGCCAGACGCCAAGCCGCAGCGGTACCCGTGCCGCGTACTGCGCGGGCCGGATGAACGGGCCCAGCGTCCTCTCCAGACGCCCCTCCACCAACAGCCGGTCGTCGTGCACAGCGGCTCCTCAGCTCGTACTCCCCGGCGCCACCGGGGCGCGGGCGGGGGCCCGGCGGTTGCCGTCGCCGGGGGAGTGCTCCGGTCGTCCGGGCCCCGGCCGGGGTCCACGGCAGGCTCGGGTCACGCATACCCACGGGGCGCCCGCGCGGCCCACCCGGCGCGCGGGCCGCGGAATGGCGACCTGGCGAGCCGGTGAGCGGAAGCATGGCGGCAGATCCGATGGGCATGCTGACCGTGAGGCTGTTCGAGGCAGAGCGCCGATGTTCGTCGGGGGCGGGGGAGAAAATGCGTCAGCCTGTGCGACGCGAAGAGCGGGACAGACAGCTGGAAACGGCTGAGGGGAGACGGAACGGGGGGATCGCCGCGCGAGCGCCGGGCGTACTGGAGCGGAAGGTGCGGCATGCGGATCTGAAAGCGGTCGGCGAGGTGCGCCGGGAGCTGCGCCAACTGCTCAGCCGCTGGGCGGCGCCGGGGGGCGGCGAGCTCGCGGAGGTCGCGACGCTGCTCACCAGTGAGCTGGTCACCAACGCCCTGGTACATGCGGAGGGCGGCGCCGTCGTCACGGCCAGGGTCAGCGACCGGCTGCGGGTGGAGGTGCGGGACTTCGTTCCCGGCCGTCCCGAGCCACGTGCCCCGACGACCGACGGAACCTCCGGCAGGGGCCTGATGCTGGTGCGCTCCTTAGCCGATGCCTGGGGAATCCGCGCCGAAAGCCTCGGCAAGAGCGTGTGGTTCGAGCTGGGCGGCGGACCGGCCTGACCCATGGACGGGAAGTGCCGGCAGGCGCGGTCCGCCGCCGGTCAGCCGAATTGCCGTTCGATCTCGGCGAGCTTCTCCTCCAGGGAGTCCAGACGGGGAATGGTCTGGGTGTCGTCCTCGGCGGTGAGATCCACGGTCCGCCGGGGCCCGTCCGCGGTCGCGGCGCCCTCGGCCTCAGCGCCGGACACTGCCTTGAGGGTCGGACGGGCCCGCACCGGCAGCTCCGCGGTGAGCGGCGGCTCGGCGTCGCCGGCTATGGCGGGGTCGGGGCCGGCCACCTCCGCGGCGCCCGTCGCCGCCTGCGTCACCGCCAGCTGCCGACCGCCACCACGGCCCCAGCTGCGGTGCTGCCGGTTGATGGCCTTGATACGAGCCCGGTCGAGCTTGCCCTGCTCGCGCCTGCGGAGCCGGTGCTGTTCCTTCTCGCGCCGGTCCTCACGGACCTCCTCGACCGCCTCGTCCAGCGTCCGTACGCCCTCCAGCAGCATCAGCGACCAGGCCGCGAAGGTCTCACGGGGAGCGCGCAGCCAGCGGACGATCCGGATCTGCGGCAGCGGGCGGGGCACCAGACCCTGCTCGCGCAGCGCCGCCCGGCGGGTCTGCTTGAGCGCCCGGTCGAAGAGGACCGCCGCCGACAGCGACATCCCGGCGAAGAACTGCGGCGCGCCCGCGTGGTCCAGGCCGCGCGGCGCATGCACCCAGTTGAACCACGCCGCCGCGCCGGCGAACGTCCACACCAGCATCCGGGAACCGAGCGCCGCATCACCGTGGCTGGCCTCCCGCACGGCGAGCACCGAACAGAACATCGCCGCGCCGTCGAGCCCGAACGGCACCAGGTACTCCCAGCCCCCGGAGAGGTTGAGGTTCTGTACGCCGAAGCCGACCAGTCCGTGGAACGACAGAGCGGCGGCGACCGCCGCACAGCAGAACAGCAGCAGATAGGAGGCCGAGGCGAAGACCGTCTCCTTACGCCGCCGGCGCTCCTCGCTGCGTTCCCAGGAGTCCTCACCGGTGGACCGGGCGGCCGCTCGCCTGCCGCGTACCACCAGCGCCGCGGTCACCGGCACGCCGACGAGCAGGAAGACTCCGGGAACCAGCCAGTCCAGCGGTATGTCGGTCATTCTCATTCTGGGATCCCTTTGGCTCGAATACGCGATTTCCGCGACATCCTGGCGGAAGCCGCTGCCGTAACCGAGGCATTCGGAACAAGACAACGCCAAGAGGTGCAACGAAGTCACCTTGATGTCGAACTAGCTTTCACTGGGAACGAGTTGAGTTCGAGTGTGATCGCTTCTGGTGTGCGGCGTGGGGGATCGGGTCGCGAGTCGAGCGTCGAGTCGTGGCTGCGAAACCTGCCACGGGGTGGCCTGGCCGAGAGTGACCGTGCGTCCGGCGTCCGAGGCAGGTGCCCTTCCCGGTGAGCCGGGCCGGCCGTATGGCGCTGACACCGCAGAAGTCGCAACCCAAGGCTGACCAGGACCCCGCCCAGCGGATCCGTCGGCCCCCGACGCCACCTCTGCCGTGCTTGCCTCGCGGACCGGACCGGACCGGACCGGACCGGACCGGACCGACTCGGAGAGGTGACCTCCGCTAGTTTCACAGGAGTTATTTCACCCCGCGGACAGGACGGAACATGCCTCAGCTCGTCAACCGCGTCATGATGGAATCGGCCTTCTCGCCCGGGGGCCTTGTGACGCCGGAGGAGGACAAGCTCCCGGCGGAACTCGACGAGCCGGCTCGTTCGCTTCTCGTCAACGTCGGCCTTCCGGATGACCGAAGTTTCTTCTTCGTGATAGATGGAGGATTCTTCGAGGGGGAGGCACAGGAGATTCCCCACAGGTTTCGCCGGTGCGCGGAGCTCGACTGCTTCTCCGAATACGAGGACATGCCGAGAGGCTGGGAGAACTGGTTGCTGATCGGTGAGATCCATCACGACGCCGTTGCCTTGGATCCGGTTTCCGGGGTGGTGTACTGCCTGCCGGATGACGGGGAATTTCAGGCGCGTGTGCTGAACCGGAACCTCGACTCCTTCCTCTTCTTCCTCTACCTGCTCGCAAGCGAGCGCCCTCATGACGACTTCAGGGGTGCCTGCGAACTCGACGATACGGAGCGCGTTGCGGCATCTCTTCGGGAGCGGATGGCGGGTGCCGACCCACTTCCCTTCGACGGGGTGGAGCCCGCCTGGTCGGAGGGGTTCGACTGGTCCGAGGACGCGCCTCGACTGCCGACGTGGGAGTGTGTTCTGTGGGATGTGCACGAGGCGGTCGGTCAGGCGGAGTGATCCAGGTGAGTCACTGGGGCACGTTCCGGCGCTCCGACCGGGGCGCAGGAAGGCGCCTCCCGCGGTGAGTTGGACCGGCCGCGGCGGCGTGGGCCCGACCGCGGGGTCACCTCAACGCATCACACCTCAACGCATCACCCGGTCGAGGAACGTGGGGCCGGGAAAGTCGTCACCGTCATGGCGGAGGGCGGGGCTCGTCAGCTCGATGGCGCCTGTGCAGGCCACCCGGTCGGTCACCTTCGCGCACGCCACCGCCTGCCGCAGGTCCGACGTGGCCAGCATGGGGCTGACGGCGAGTCCCTCACGGCCGTGGGTGTGGGAGGTGAGCCGTGCGTCACGGCCGACCCAGATCGACACCTTCTGCGCGCCGCCGGAGCGCGGCTGCACCTCCGACCAGACCGTTCCGCACGACGGGCTGAACCGGAGGCGCACGGTGTAGGTGGTGTCCACGATGGTGCTCTCCACGCGCGCATCGCGATTGCAGCCGGGCCGCCACGGATACCGCCCCTGGCATCTGTGGCCGTGGCACGCGTGGGACGCACCCCCGTCCGTCCGTGCGGCACGTGCGGGAATCTCCACGATCGAGGCCGCTGCTCCCATGGTCGCCACCAGCGCCGTCAGCGCCACCAGCGCCCCGGTGGTCCGCAGTACCCCGGCGCTGCGCAGGATCTTTCGGGCCCACCCGGTCCGTTCCGGCGGGAGGGGAGCCGTGGGCGCCACGGGCGGAGTGGCCACGGGTGCCGTCCGGGCGCGGTACGCGGCGTCGTGCACGGCGAGCAGCCGTTCCTGATCCGCGCCTGCCACCTGGCCGAGTGCCTCGACCGCGCTGCGCGGCGGCAGCTTCTCGCCGTTGAGATAGCGGTGCCAGGCGGACTTGCTGTACGGGGTCTTCCTGGCCAGCCCGTCCAGGCTCAGTCCGGTCCGTTCCTTGAGGGCGCGCAACTCTTTCGCCAAGCGTTGCGCGTCAGTATCGAGCGTGTCGGGCAGCGGCCGCCAGCGGGACACCTTGTGCGCCTCCCCTCACCACCTGCCTCCGAGCCGGGAGGGTCGCATCAGCGGCCCCGGCCGGGGATCCGGGGGTCTGTTTCCTCCCGGATGGCGGAATGTGTACCCACCCGTGGCGGCCGATGACACCCCGCGCGCACCGAACGGGATATGTCAGCTGAGCGCTTTGTCATACAGACGGAAACCGCGGCCGCCCGCCGGGCCCTCGACGAATCCCAGGCACAGCCGCGGTGTGCCGCCGTCCCGCAGCACGGCCAGGCCCTCCGGCTCGCGGGGCGACAGGCCCGGCGCCGTCCGCTCCAGTTGCTGCCACACCACACGTCCGGTCCGCAGGTCGATGCGGTACAGCCGGGTGTTGCCGCCGGAGGACGCCGGATTCCCCGTTCCGTACGCGCTGCCCAGGAGCTGGTAGGCGTAGTTGCCGTAGACGGCCATGCCCTGGAAGGGCAGCGCGAGGCCGGCGCCCGGCTGGGCGAAGTCGGTCCGGGGGAGGAACCAGCCGGCCCGGAACCGGTCCAGGTCGTACAGGGCGAACCTCGGTATGCCGCCCCTCTTGTACCGGAGCAGCAGTTGCCGGTGCGTCACATCGAGGGCGGGGACGTTGCTGGTGGAGCCGGTGACGGGGTGGTACGTGCGGAGTTCGCCGCTGTCACGTTCCAGCACCTGGCCGTCCGTGAAACGGAAGCGGCACACCCCCCGCCCGTAGCCGGACGCCGGGTTGGCATCCCACTCCGTCCACAGCGTCACACCGTCCCCGGAGTCCTCCAGCCCGATCGAGCCTCCGTGACCGAAGCCCTTCAGGTACATGTGCCCGGCCGCGGAGCCGTCAAGGGTGAGCCGGTTCAGGCACAGATCACCGTTCCTGACGCGTTGTGCGTGGGGGAGAGCCGTCTCCTCGCCCGCCAGCCGGACCCCACCCGCCACCACCTGCAGGGCGTAGAGGCGGCCCTTCCCTTCGTCGACGGCGAATGACTGCAGCACCGTGGCGTATCGCAGGCGCCCGGCGAGGAACTGCCGGCCCGCCGCGGACAGGGCGGGCAGCTTCCGGCTCGGAGCCGGTGCCGCCAGGGCCCACCGGGCCGGCATCACGGCAGCGGCCGCCGCGATCAGCCCGAGGCCGCACACGGCCCTGCGTCCCGGTCCCGTCCCCTGCATGTCCATGTCTGTGACCATCACGCGCTCCAAGATCTCGGACCGGCTGCCCGCCCGCCCCCTCGAACGGGCGGGCAGCCGGCGATCATTGCGGTGTCACCGCGGACGACGGCGTCAGCTGCCGAGGACTCGGCACCACGGGACGGCTCCGAAGGCGTGGACGTAGTGGGCGGAGACATAGCCCCGGTGGTGCGTGAGCCGGTACCAGCGCTGATTGCCCCGCACCGAGCCGCCGTTGGTCTTGCACGCGAGGGCCCGCACCCGGCCGGCGCGTACGGTGCCGACCACGCGGTAGGCGGTGTCCGGACCCGAACGGACGTTCAGGCGGACGTCGCTCGGGGTCACCACGCGGCCGTACGCATGGGTGGTCCTCATCGCCGCCGTGCCCTGCTGCGGGGAGTGCCGGCCGGGGGCGGAGTGCGGACAGGAGTCGGCGAACGCCACCGCGGGGACCATGGCGAGGGCGGCGATCGCGGCGACCACACCGCTGCGCATCATGCGTCGATTCATCGGATTCTCCTTGAGATCTGCAGGTGCACCGGAGCGTGACCCTGCGTCGCTCAGCGTTTCCGACGGCGCGGCCGATGATGTGTCCCAGCCGTCCCAGGGAGAAAGTGGAACGCGGCGGCCCGCAGTGCGGCCCTCGGGCGGCGGCAGTGGTGGTGCCGTGCCCGGGCTCCGAGGAGTCCGGTTGCCCGGCGTGTGCCCGGGGGCCGTGGGCAGTTCGTCCCGTCAAACACTCGCGGTGGGCCGGGTCTCGGGGTCCCGCCCCGAGGCGAAGTCCGCCTGGACGTCAGCCGGCCTCATGACCGGGCGGACGCTCCTGGCCGGCAGCGGCGTGAGCGTCGAGGCGGTGGGCCAGCGCCTGCACACGAGTGCGCAGTTCCGCGGGGTGCTCAATGACGAACGGGCGGTCCAGAGCGGCCAGTACGGGGGGAATCCAGTCCAGCCGCTCGGCGCGGATCCGGACGCGGACCCATCCGGTGGGTTCGTCGGCCGGCGCCGGGTGGGCGGGGCCGTCGGAGCGGGTCTTGCCGGCATCGGGCGGGTCGGTGCCGGCCGAATCGGCGTCGGGCGGGTCGGCGTCGGGCGGGTCGGCGTCGGGCGGGTCGGTGTCGTCGAGTGCCGCCGTATCCGGGATCGTGGACAGGGTGGCGATGTCGGCCGGGAGATGGCTGCGGAGGTGCTGGACGCTGTCGTGGACGCGCAGCGACACCTCGTGTCTCCAGGGTGTCCGCGCGAGGCTGTCCAGGACTGTGGTCACCGGGTCGAAGTCCGCCGGGACGACGAACGAGCCGGGCTGCACGGTCGCGGCGGTGATCCGGTCCAGCCGAAAGGTACGCACCTCCCCCTCCCCGGCGGCCGGGTCCGCGCCGGTCAGGTACCAGCGTCCGGAATGAGCCACCAGGCCGTAGGGCAGGACGGTGCGGTCACTGCTGCGGCCCTTCCGGTCGGTGTAGGTGAGCGCCACCGGCCGCTGATGGCGTGCGGCCTCGGCAAGTCCCAGCAGCACACCCGCTTCCGGTGCGGCGGCGGGACGGGGCCGTGCGGTGAAATCGGCCGTCGTCGGCAGCGCCGCCAGCCGTCGCCCCAAAGCCTTGGGCAGCACTCGCCGCAATTTTGCCGCGGCGCTCTCGCTCGCCGCGGCGGACGTGGTGACCAGCCCGGCCCGCTGTGCGGCCAGGAGACTGAGCAGAACGGCCAGGGCCTCGTCCTCGGTGAGCATCAGTGGGGGCATCCGGTAGCCCGGGGCGAGCCGGTAACCGCCGTAGCGGCCACGCACCGAGTCGACGGGTACGCCGAGGTCCAGCAAGTGGCCGACATAGCGACGGACGGTGCGTTCGTCGACGCCGAGGCAGGCGGCCAGGTCGGGAACGGTGCGGGTGCCGCCCCCTTGCAGGATCTCCAGCAGGGCGAGCACCCGAGTGGTCGATGTGGTCACTCCGGCAAGTCTGCCGCATATACCGGGCGGAATCTGTCCGGTATTGGTCCTAGCGTTCGAGGCGTCACTTCCTCCCGCGTCACTTCTGAACAGGAAGCCCCCTCATGAACTTGGTTTCGATCCGCGTGATCACCCATGACGTCGCTCGCCTCGTCGCGTTCTACGAACAGGTCACCGGCGTTTCGGCGACATGGTGGACCCCCGAGTTCGCCGAGCTCGCGACGGAGTCGGGCACGCTTGCGCTCGCAAGTGACCGCACGGTGGCGCTGTTCGGGGCCGACAGCGCCCAGTCGGCCGCCAACCGCACGGTGATCACCGAATTCCGCGTCGCCGACGTCGACGCGGAATATCAGCGTCTGACCTCCCTCGGCGGTGAGTTCGTCCAGCAGCCGACGACGATGCCGTGGGGCAACCGCTCGCTCCTCTTCCGGGACCCCGACGGGAATCTGATCAACTTCTTCACGCCCGTCACCCCCGAGGCCGTGCAGCGGCAAGAGCGCTAGAAGCCATCCACCACACGGCCGGGCGCGGAGAGCGCTGCAAGGGGCGGGTGCCGGGCACATCGAAGATGCCGAACGGGCGGACCCCTCAGGAAGTGCAAAGCTGGCGTGGTCGATGGCGTGGCCGATGGTGTCGTCGAGCGGCGGAAGGGGCCGGCCGGACAAGGCCGTCTCTCCCTTGCGCGACCACGTGCCGGCTGAGCTGCTCTTCTCAGCCGTCACCCCATTCATGCTTGCGATCTCCTGGGGGCCATCCATTGATGGATGGAAAGCCCCCTTCGCAGAAAACTGCGGCACGCGATGAAAAAAAGCATGAGGGAGATGAGAGCAAACTCAAAAAACTACGACCGCCCGCGCACCCCGAATCGCGCCGAACCGGGAATCCGCTCACCGGCTGATCGAACCGTTCGCCCGAAAGTTCATGTTCCGTAGGTGCGACCCGGGCTCGTTCACGCACTCTCGCGCGCACGTTCCACCCATGCGAGCGGGAGCACGGACTGGTGGGCGGCTGCGCGGTTCGTATGGTCTGCGCCACGCCCGACAGGCCGCCACACCCGCTGGTGGGGGTCGGCCCCGCACCGGTCATGCGGTGGTCAGGCTCCGTAGCTGCGTGAGGAACTCACGGGCGACCTGGCCCTGTTCGTGCGGTCCGAGCGAAGAGGGGCGGCTGCCGCCGAACCGTGCCTGGAGTCGGCACCGGTGGAGGGCGCGTTGAACTCGACCATGCACACCTGGAGTTCGTCGCAGAAGGTCTGGTCGCCGGGTGGGCGGCGGACCCGTAAGTAATTCTCTTGATCTTCGTTACGGAACTTACACACCAGTGCAATATTGCCGAATTAGTATGGTGACTTCCCGGGCGCCGGGAGCCTCGTGCAGAGACCCGCGACATGATCAGGAAGACCCGACGACGGCACGGCATCATTTGTCAGCGGGCATTGCGAATGACAGGAAGACCTTTGTTGCTGCTCCGTCCTCCCTCCGGTCCGGGGACACCGCGGGCGAGGGGTTTCCTGCTGGCCGTAGGCATGGTCCTGGTGTTGGCCGGGTGCGGCGCTCCCACCGACGTGCAGCTCGCCGGCCGCACGCCGACCCCTTATCCGCCGTCGCATCTTTGGACCCACGACGCTCAGCTGCCCCCGGATGTACGGTCCGATTCGCCGCGGCTCGTCATTCCCGGAATCCGGGTACCCCCCTCCGGGAACATTCGGCAGCTGACCGCCCTTGACGTGGTCAAAGCGGAAATCGCTGCCACTCAGCATCTGGCCAACCAGAGAGCACTGGACCCCGCCACGGCGCAGGAGATCGTCAAGTGCCGTCCCGCAACGCCCCGTTGCCCGGTGCTGCCCGGCAAATACCACGACCTCACGGGGGACGGTAAGGACGAGCTGAACGTCGCGATCGACATCGGGGACGGAGCGCTGTCCCTGCGCAGCTACACCATCGCCAAGGGGAAACTGATCCGTATCCAGCTCACGTCGGAAACGGTGTCTTCGGTGGACGTGGTCGGCAAGAATATGATCGTGACAGCGCCCGCTGACAGGCGAGGCTACGAGTTCCGTACGACGTACGCCTGGGACAAGGGCCGGGGAGTCATGATCGAAAAGACGGCCGAGGCCCGCAAGTCTTCTCCCTCTCCCTCTCCCTCTCCCTCTCCCTCTCCTTCCTCCAGCACCTCATCGCACGGCCCGATTGCAGAGGGCCGCCGGTGAACGTCCGACGCCTTGCCGGACGCCTGCTCCTTCACCGCTGGACAGCGACGCTCCACTGGAAAGTCGCCCTGTTCATCTGCCTTATGTCCTGTCTGCTCGCCGCCACGCTCGGCGTTCTGGTGCATGGGTCGGTCAGTGAGCAGTCCGCGCAGCGGGCGCGCAAGGACGCCGTGGCCGAACTCGACGCCGGCACGCTGGCGTATGTCGCCGGGGACTCCCTCAAGGCCGGTGTGCGGTTGGATCCGCCAGGTCTTCCCGTGACCCTGCGCCGAGCTGTACACAGGGGCGAGCGCGGCACCCAGCTCGGTGAGGATGCCGGCCGCCCGGTCATGTGGGCGGCCGGCCCGGCTGCCGACCACCACGTGATCGCCGCCAAGGTGGACTACACGGTGGGAGCCGCGCGCATCAACGGACTGGACCGCTCGATCCTCGGTTCGTCCGTCCTGGCGATCGCCGTCACCCTCCTCGTCGGTATCCTCGCGGTCTCCCGGATCACCCGCCGACTGCACCGGACTGCCCAGGTCGCCCGGCAGATCAGCGCGGGCGACCTCGATGCCCGGATCGACGATGCCCGTACGGGCAACCCGATGCGCACACAGGACGAGGTCGCCGCGGTCTCGGAGGCTCTCGACACCATGGCCGCCTCGCTGCAGCGCCGGCTGCAGTCCGAGCAGCGGTTCACCGCTGACGTGGCTCACGAACTGCGCACCCCGCTCACCGGACTGCACGCGGCCGCCGAGCTGTTGCCGCTCGGTCGCCCTACGGAACTGGTCCAGGACCGTGTCCGGGCCCTGTGCCGACTGACCGAAGACCTTCTGGAGATTTCCCGCCTGGACGCTCGGATAGAACACGCCGATCTCGATGAACACCAGCTCGGTCCGATTGCCGAGCGGGCTGTTCGTGCCTCGGGCCTGGAGACCGAGGTCCGTATAGTTCAGGACATCCGAGTGGAGACCGACAGGCGCAGGCTGGAGCGTGTTCTGGGCAATCTCGTCGCCAATGCCCACAAGCACGGCGAAACTCCAGTGATCCTCACTGTGGACGGCCCGGACATCACTGTTCGTGACCACGGGCCGGGCTATCCCGACTATCTCCTCGAAACCGGTCCGCAACGCTTCAGGACCCGGACAACCAGCTCCGGCAGAACGGGACACGGGCTTGGTCTGACCATCGCCGAGGGGCAGGCACGCACCCTGGGCGCGGACTTCGAGCTGACGAACGCGCCCGACGGCGGGGCCGTGGCCACGCTCAGGTTGCCGACGCAGGAACGACTGACGCGGGAATGACCGAGGCAGGAACGACTGACGCGGGAACGACTGACGCGGGAGTGAAGGTCACGCGGGGTGGGCAACCGCGGCGGCGGGCAGTCAGCTGCCGTCCCCACCTACGGACTCATCAACGCTCAGGGCGCGTGGGCCCGGCACTTGAGCTCCTGACGGGAGGTCCCGGCGAGTGGAGACGCGGCCTCGCACGTGGAGCCCTCCGTCGGAGGGCCGGGCACTGCTGAATGGGTGCCGAATTCCTCGCCTTTCGCGTGGTACTCAGTGCTGAATCACGGCTCCACGGGAATCGGTGCCACACCTCTCCCCGCATTCGTGCCGATTCCCGGTCTGCTGGTTCAGAACCCGATGGAAGCGACGATGCCCCACCGGAAAGGTTCGATTCTCCGGCAACTGCCCGACAGAACCGCGAGCTGACGGGCCGTTCGCGGCTCTTCGTCGGTCTGACTGCCCCATCTCCTGTACTGAAAGACACGTCACCGGCATCTCGCACCTGACCGATACCCACCGGCAAAAATTCCACAAGCGTTCGCCCGTGACCGGTCAGCGACCCTCCGTTGCGAATCCGTCCACTCCTTGAATTTCGCCGCTCTACCGGAACCCCGGCATCCGCGGGCGCATCTCTCTGGGCGTCCCAAGGGGGACTTCAGGGCGAAGAAATGCGATGAGGATCGGTATGCGCGAATTCAGTCGACGGGGAATGCTCGGACTCGGGGCAGGAGCGGCGGCGGCGCTGTCCGTCTCCGGCTGCTCCTCCTCCGGGTCGTCAGGATCCGGCAAGGTTGCGGGCAAGCCCGGGCAGACGGACCCGACGGTCCGGGCGAAGCCGATAGGCGACGGTTCGACCGCGTACACCGGAAAGCAGCCGAAGCAGCCGTCCAAGCCGGAGCGGCTGGCGCCGGGCCAGAGGCCGCCGCAGTTCGTGGTCTTCTCCTGGGACGGCGCGGCCGAGGTGGGCAACGGTCTGTTTCCGCGGTTCCGCAAGCTCGCCAAGGACCACAATGCCTCGATGACCTTCTTCCTTTCCGGGCTGTATCTGCTGCCCGAGTCGAAGAAGCGGCTGTACCGCCCGCCGAACAACCCCGTCGGCGCCTCCGACATCGGTTACCTCACCGATGACCACATCAAGGCGACGCTGAAGAACGTGCGCGCGGCGTGGCTGGAAGGCCACGAGATAGGCACGCACTTCAACGGCCACTTCTGCGGCACCGCCAAGGGCTCGGTCGCCCACTGGACTCCCGCCCAGTGGGACTCCGAGATCGAGCAGGCCATGGACTTCGTCACCAAGTGGCGGACGAACACCGGCTTCACCGATGTCGAACCGCTGCCGTTCGACTACAGCAAGGAACTCGTCGGCGCCCGTACGCCGTGTCTGCTCGGCCAGGAGAACCTGCTGCCGACGGCGCGGAA
>NZ_JBIBVF010000030.1:0-119031 GCF_043080045.1 Streptomyces sp. NPDC015125 | reverse complement strand
ACGGTGATGGGTACGGCGGGGCGGTCGCCGACGTGCGGAGGTCGGAGGGGATGTCCGGTGCCCCGCCCGCAGGACCGGAGCGAACGCCGGGGTGCTCAATTCCATGGACCAGGGCCGCCCGCGCCGAGGACGGGGGACCGGGCGTCCCCTCCGACCCACCACCCACAGGGCGTAGGCGCACCGGCCCCAGCCACAGACCAACGCACACCGGCGCACCGGCCCCAGCCCCAGCCCCAGCCCCAGCCCCAGCCGCGAAGCGAACCGGCAAGCCCCGTCAGCCGTTGCACCCGCTGACCAGCGGCGGGTCATCCGGATCCGGGACCTGCGTGGACCATCCGCCGGGTACGTTGCGGATCTGGCGGTCGCGGAAGCGCACCGGGGCGGTGCCGACGCGCCGGGTGAACAGGCGGCTGAAATAGGCCGGGTCGTCGTAGCCGACCCGGCGGGCCACCGCCGCCACCGGCAGCTCGGTTCCCACGAGGAGTTCCTTGGCACGGCCCAGGCGTATGCCCAGCAGGTAGTCCTTGGGGCTGCAGCCGGCGCCGCGGCGTACGGCGGTGCGGAGTTCCGCGGGGGTCATGCCGTGCCGGGCGGCGTGTTCGGCGACCGAGAGGGGGAGGAAAGCGTCCCGGGCGAGTGCCTGGAGGACCGGGTCCCCGTCGGTGTCGGCGCGTTCCCTGCGCAGGGCGACGAGGAGCTCGTGGACCGCGGCCGAGGTCTCCACCTCCAGCAGGGGGTTGCCCCGCCGTGCCGCGCGGGCGATCCGTCCGATGGCGGTCCGGGCCGGCCCGGTGTCCGCGAGCGGCACGAGCGGGCGGTCCGGTTCGATATAGCCGAGTTCGGTGTAGGTCACGGCGGCCGGCCCGGTGAAGTCGACGAAGCTCTCGTCCCAGCCGGTCTCCGGGTCGGCGCCGTAGTGGTGCGGCACTCCCGGCACGATCCACAGCAGGGCGGGGGCGGTCACCGCATGGCGCCGGCCGTCGGGAGCGGTGAACCAGCCACGGCCGGCGCTGATGACGATGGCGACATGGTGGTCGAGGGTGCGCGGGCCGACCGTGGGCAGGGCGCCGTGCTGGAGACCGACCCCCAGGCACACCAGGCCGAGCCGGTGGTGGACCGGGCTCGGGGTGAAGTACCGCATCCAGGTGTGGTACACGTCCGGGCCTCCCGTCGCTCCGTGCCGTTCCGTCGGACCGTCGAACCGTCGAACCGTCCAAACAGATCCGATCTTTGTCCATGGACCGTCACACCGCCAGAGGGCAAGGGTGACCGGGTGCGCCCGGCCGGTGGCGCACGGGAGACGACGCAAGGGCGGGTGACGTGACGCAGTTCGAGGCGGGCGAGCGGGACTTCATGCTGGACGGGCGGCCGGTGCGGCTGCTGTCCGGGGCGATGCACTACTTCCGGGTGCACGAGGCGCAGTGGGACCACCGGCTGGCGATGCTCCGGGCGATGGGGCTGAACTGCGTGGAGACCTATGTGCCGTGGAACCTGCACGAACCGCGGCCCGGTGAGTTCAGGGACCCGGAGGCGCTGGGGCGGTTCCTGGACGCGGCGCAGGCGGCGGGGCTGTGGGCGATCGTCCGCCCGGGACCGTACATCTGCGCGGAGTGGGAGAACGGCGGGTTGCCGCAGTGGCTGACCGGGCCGCTGGGGCGGCGGGTGCGAACGCGGGATGCGGCGTATCTGCGGGCCGTGGACGCCTGGTTCGCGCGGCTGCTGCCGCAGGTCGTGGCGCGGCAGTGCACGGCGGCGGCAGGGCCCGGCGGTCCGGGCGGCGGGCCGGTGATCATGGTGCAGGCGGAGAACGAGTACGGCTCGTACGGCAGCGATGGTGTGTATCTGGCCCACCTCGTGGAGCGGCTGCGGACGCTGGGGGTGCGGGTGCCGCTGTTCACCTCGGACGGGCCCGAGGATCACATGCTCAGCGGTGGTTCGGTTCCGGGCCTGCCGGCCACCGTCAACTTCGGTTCGGGGGCCGGGGAGGCGCTGGCGGTGTTGCGGCGCCACCAGGCTCAGGGGCCGTTGATGTGCATGGAGTTCTGGTGCGGGTGGTTCGCGCACTGGGGGCAGACTCAGGTGCCGCGCGCTCCGGAGGATGCCGCGGCGACGCTGCGCGAGATTCTGGAGTGCGGTGCCTCGGTCAATGTCTATATGGCGCACGGCGGGACGAATTTCGGCGGGTGGGCGGGGGCGAACCGCGCGGGCGAGCTGCACGACGGGGCGTTGCGGTCGACGGTCACCTCCTACGACTACGGGGCGCCGGTCGATGAACGCGGGCGTCCCACGGAGAAGTTCTGGCGGTTCCGGGAGGTGCTCGCCGAGTGGGCGGACGGGCCGTTGCCCCGGGTGCCGGAGCCGCTGCGGGTGCTGGCGGAGCCGGTGCGTGCGGTGGTCGGGGAGTGGGCGGATGCCGGGGACGTGATGGAGGCGCTGGGCGGTGCGGAGACCGAGGGGGGCGCTCCGGCGACGTTCGAGGAGCTGGGGGTGGACCGGGGTGTGGTCCGCTACCGGGTGGCGGTGCCGGGGCCGCGGAGCCCCCGTCCGCTGCGGGTGAGCGGCCTGCGGGACCGGGCGGTGGTGTGGATCGACGGGGTGCGCGGGCCCGTGGTGGACACCGAGGACGCCGTGCTCGGGGAGGTGGGCGGGCCCGCGTCGGTGGAGTTGTGGGTGGCGTCGCTGGGGCGGGTCAACTACGGTCCCCGGCTCGGTGAGTCCAAGGGGATCACCGGCGGGCTGCTGCACGAGCGGCAGTTTCTGCACGGCGTACGGTCGCGGGGGCTGCGGCTTGACGCGGTGGAGGAACCCGGGGCGTTGGCGCGGGTTCCGTTCCGGGCCGTGGAGGAGGCGGGCGGGGCCGCGGGGCTCTACCGGGGGACGGTGACGGTGGCCGGGCGGCCCGGTGATGCCGATCTTGCGCTGCCGGGGTGGAGCCACGGTTTCGCCTGGATCAACGGTTTCTGTCTGGGGCGTTATTGGGGTCTCGGGCCGCAGCGGACCCTGTATGTGCCGGGCCCGGTGCTGCGCGAGGGCGCCAATGAGCTGCTGTTGTGGGAGTGGGAGGGCGCCCCGGCGCTGGTGGGGGACGAGGCGGGGGCGCCCGGTCTGTATCCCTGCGCGGGCGGGCGTTGAGCGGCCCGTGGGGCGGCGGGGCCGCCCCACGGCTCGTCAGATCTCGCGTACCTCGAAGGAGTCCAGGACGAACTCCGCGGTCGCGTCGTCGGCCACCTTGCGCAGCCCCACCCATGCCTCGCCGTCGGCCGGTGCGGTGAACTCGTAGGTGTGGGTGGTGGGTCGGTTGGCGACGGGCAGCGGGGTGCGGGTCAGTTCACGGGGTGCGGGTGTGTCGACGGCGGTGACCCAGGCGTACTGGCCGGCCTTCTCGTTCTCGTAGCGGAAGGTGATGCGGTAGCGGCGGCCGGGGGTGAAGCGGACGGTGTGCGGAACCGTCCGGTAGACGAGTCCGGTGTTCTCGCCGCGTGACTTGAGCGACTGGCCGCCGTCGATGACATCGTCGATGGCCTTGCCGTTCCAGCCGCGCCGGGTGAACGGGGCGTGCCGCTGCGCGATATGGGTGCGGGGGTCGGTGCTGCCGCCCGCGTCGCCCTTGACGAAGACACCCCAGCCCTGGGGCACGTGCTCGAAGTCCTCGTAGGCCAGGGTGCCCGGCTTGGTGGTGGGCCGGGCGGGTACGACGCGGAGGTTGTCGAACCTGACCCGGGCCCGGCCGGCTGCCGCGGTCAAGGCGAGGGTGACCGGGCCGCCGCCCTCGGGGACGGTGAAGTGCGTGAAGAGGCGCTGGAAGCGGGTGCCGGACTTGCGGTCGGCGGCGACGTAGTTGCCGGCGGTGGAGGTGTCGGTCCAGTTGGCGGCGGTGACGCCGTCGGCGGTACGGACCTCCAGGGCGGCCCGCCGCCGCTCCCCCGCCGTGGCGCCGACCTCGACCTGTACGGAGGCGGCGTAGCTGCCGGGGGCGAGCCGGGCGAGTTTCTGGGCGACGGTGGCGGCGGCGCCCGCGTCGATGACCAGTTCGTAGTCGCCCAGCTTGCTGAGCTGGACGGAGGCCGGGCCGGTGACCTGCCGGCCGGCCAGGTTCCCGGAGTGGAAGCCGGGGTCGGTCAGGGGTGTGCCCTCGCCCCAGACGGGGTCGCGCTGCACCGGGGCCTTGCCGCGGTGGACGACGTAGGCCACGCCGGGCCGGGCGGTGAGGGTGATCCTGCCGCCGCTGACCGGGAGCCGGGTTTCCCGGGTGCGGCCCTGGTCGGTGAGCCGGTAGGCGTAGACGGCCGTGGTGCCCGTCCAGCCGCGGGGCAGGGTCCATGTGGTGGTGCCGCCGTGGGGGTTGTAGTGGTAGAGACGGTGCGGGTCGGTGGCCCGGCGGGGTTCCCAGGGGAGCAGGTAGGTGCCGTCGTCGTAGACCAGCCGGCCGTCGGTGGTGATCTTGCGGGTGCCCTCCGCGTCGCTGACGGAGGTCTTGGTGGGGCCCTCGAAGGTGATCTCGTGCGCGCCCCAGGTGCTGATCGGGTACGCCTGGAGGTATTTGGCGGGCAGCGCATCGGTCCAGATGATCGTGTGGAACGCGTTCCAGTCGGTCTTGCCGACCCAGCCCTCGAAGTTGCCCATCCGGGCGTTGCCGAGCAGGGTGGGCCACTTGTCGGCGAAGACGTCCTTGTGGTGGTGGCGCAGGAAGCGGATCAGCCGGGAGTTGATGCCGCGGGAGGTGTCGGGGCCGTAGTCGGTCTCGTTCGCCCAGTGCGACCAGAGGGCGGAGCGTTCCAGGCCGTGGCCCCATTCGGTGGCGATCTGCCAGCCCTGGTCGCGCAGCTGGCGCTGCAGTTGGTCGGAGTTCCAGCCGGACTCGCGGAAGACGTCGAGGTAGAGGGTGTCGAGGGCGGGGTCGGTCTCCTTGCGCAGGTGCGCGAAGCGCCGGGCGATGTCGCCGGAGATCAGATCGCGGCGGGCGTCGATGCGGTAGGACTGGTCGAGCCAGTCCCACTGTTTGTCGTCCTTGTCGACCAGCTGCTCGGAGAAGGCATGGGCGACGGGGTAGGACTCGGTGGCGTTGACGTGCACCGCGAAGTCGCTGTTCCACTTCTTGCCGGCGCGGAGCAGGGCGTTGAGGTCGGCGAGGCCGCCGGCCCGGGTGTTGTAGTTGCCGCCGTAGTCGGGGTGGGCGGAGTCGTGGCCTTCGGACTGGTAGCCCTTGAGGAGGGTGAACTGCCGCAGCCCGTCGGTGGCCAGGGCGATCCGCTTGATGTGGTCGAGGGTGGCGAGGAACGGGTTGGTGGCCTGGCTGGCGAAGTTGAACGGGATGTGCGGGACGACCCGCAGATGCTGTGCGTCGGCGCCCAGCGGCATGACCATGATGTCGCGCAGCGCGATGGCGGCGTCCTGCCAGTCGGTCTTCCCGTCGCCGTTGCGGTCGCCGGTGACGATGACGGTCGCGTACGGCAGCGGGTCGGTGGCGAGGGGGGCACCTCCCGCTCGTGGGGGTCCCCCCGCTCGACCGAAGCCGAGAGTGGAGGAGGAGTCGAGAGCGGGGGAGGAGTCGAGAGCGGGGGACGGCTGCCCGGCCGCCCGGTGGGTCCACTGGCCGCAGCACAGCTGGGCCTTGACCAAGCCGTCGCCCTTGACGGTCTGCCGCCAGAGTCGGCCGTTCTCCCAGGTGGTGGCTCCGGCGGGCTGGTCGTAACAGGTGTTGGTCTCGACGGCGCCGGCCAGCGCGTCGGTGGCGACCACGGCGTAGGCGCAGCCGGTGGGTGCGGCGTCGGCGGGAGTGTCGTCGGTGACCTGCACCAGGGTGTCGCCGCTCTTGGCCTTGTCCAGTTCGATCCGGGCGGCCAGCAGGGCGGCGCCGGGCTGGTCGCTGCGGACGCTCAGCAGGGCGAGGCCGGGAATCTCCAGGGTGCCGATGCGCAGCGCCGGGGTGTCGGCGATGCCGGTGACCCGCCAGGTCGTGCGCCGGTCCCGGACGGCGATCTCGACGGTGATCCTGGTGCCGCCGTCGAAGCCGAGGGTGTAGGTGGCGCGGTCGGCGCGGGTGCGGTGGGTGACGCGGGGGGTGTGGGCGGTGCCGTCGAGGAGGACCTGGGTGACCGGGGTGTCCTGGCCGTGCAGGACGGCGCCGGTGCCGCGGTCGGTGTAGGAGATGATCCGGGGGAAGGCGGTGTCGACCCGGACCTCCAGCGCGTCGGACCGGAGCACCGCCTCGGCGGCGCGGGGTGCGGCGGTGGCGGGCTGCGCGCCGAGCGGGAGGGCGCCGGCGGCCCCGGCGAGCGCGGTGGCGGCGACGACGTTTCTGCGGCTGGGCCCGCGCGGGGCGCCGGTCTGTTCGTTCACGCGCACTGTCCTCCTTCGTGCCTGCACTGCCTGTCGGCGGACAGCGTGCTGCGCGTGCGGGGCGTGCGCCTATGGACAAAGGAGGGGCAGGTGTTGGACAGATGTGGGGCGGCGGGGCGGGGGCGGTGGCGGTGAACACCTCGTTCAGCGCCGCCTTGGAATGGACCAGCTGCACCGACTCGTCGACGAGGACGATGCGGTGGTGATCCCGGGCTACAGGCCAGTGGTGTCCAGCTCAAGGGCCGAACGGCTCCGGAAGACGCACCGTCGTGCCGTACGGGTGGGGGCCCTCCGCCCGCGTGTACCCGAGCCCACCGGGCTCCGAGTACCGCGTCACCGAACGCTCCTGACGGTCGACCAGGAGGTACAGCGGCGCCCCGTACTCCGCGTACCGCCGTCGCTTCACGACCCGGTCCGGCTCCGCGTTCGACTCACTGGTGACCTCGACCACAAGGAGGGTGTCCGCGGGCAGCAGCGCTCCGGCGCCTTTCGCCGCCGCGGCCGGGACGACGGCGATGCCCGGCACGTACCAGTTGGAGGAACCCGGCAGGTCCAGGTTCCCGGACCCGGTGACACAGTCCAGCTCCCGGGCCCGCGCGCGGATCTGGTCGCGGATCGTCTCGGCTGCAGCTTCGTGGTCCCAGGTCGGTGGCACCGGTTCGATGACCCCTTCGACGCGTGGGCGCAGGAGCTCGTCGGTGGTGGCGAGCAGGGCGCGGCCGGGTGGCGGCCGACCGGTGGCGGCCGGTGCGGGGCCGGGTGGCCTCAGGCCGTCGCTCCGCTGTCGAGGGGCAGTACGGCGGTGAGTTCCCAGCCGCCCTCGGCCGCGGGGCCCGCGAGGAGCCGTCCGCCCATCGCCTCGGCCCGTTCGGTGAGTCCGGCCAGTCCGAAGCCGCCGCCGCGGGCCTGTTCGCCGAGGCGGGCCGGTCTGCCGCCGTCGTTGGCGATGCGCAGCTCCGCCCCGAAGGGGACGGACCGCAGGCCGATCCGTACCGCCGTGGCGTCCGCCGCGTGCTTGCGGACGTTGGTCAGTGCTTCGCGGACGATGCGGTAGACCGCCGCGGCCACATCGTCCGGCAGCGCCTGTGCCAGGCCGGTGTCGACGGAGAGGACGACCGGCGGGCCGGTACGGGCGAACGCCTCGGTCAGCGCGCGGACCTCGGCGAGCCCGGCGACCGGGTGGGGGTGTGCCCCGTCCTCGCGCAGGACCCGCACCAGCCGGCGCATCGCGCCCAGTGCCTCGCTGCCGGAGGCCTCGATCCGTTCGAGGGTGGCACCGGCCGGCCGGCCTTCGAGGGCGGTGAAGCGGGCGGCGCGGGCCTGGACGACGATGCCGGTGACATGGTGGGCGACCAGGTCGTGCAGCTCCCGCGCCAGTTCCAGGCGCTCGGCGGCCCGCACGGCCGCGAGATCGCGCAGCCGCCGGGCGTCCTGCCGGCGCAGGATCGCCGAATACGCGGCGACGACCACGGTGAGCACGGCGGAGACGACGGTGAACAGCCCCGGCCGGACGTCCCGCAGCGGAGCGAGGACACAGGCCAGGCCCAGCAGCGGGCCGAGGACGGCGGCGGTGCGGCCGGGCGCCCGGCGGACCACGGCGGTGAGCAGGACGAGCAGGGCGATGCCCTCGCCCAGGCCCCATACTTCGCGCGCGTGCTGCCCGGCGATCAGCGCCGCCGACGCGGTGAGGGAAGCCGCGGCCGCGGTCCCGGCACGGCCGGTCAGCGGGATCCGGTCGGAGGGCACCGCACACAGACAGACCACGATGCCGGCGACCGGCACGATCAGGTGCGGCCGGGCGGGCTGACGGGCCGTCGCCAGGGTCTCCAACCCGACGAGGAGCAGCAGTGCCACCGCGAGTGCGGCCCGGGCGGCGACGGCTTGCCGCGCAGGGGTTCTCGCCCACCGTGCCGGCCGGTTTCCGAGCGTGGCCTGCCGGGCGCGTACCGCGATACGGCCCGGAACGCGCCGTATCCCCGTGCCCTCGCCGTGCTTGCTCACGGTCCGCCGGAGGACAGACCGCTCTCCCAGGCCCAGAAGGCGATCTCGACCCGGTTGCGGGCGTCCAGTTTGTTCTGCACGTTCGCCAGATGGGATTTGACCGTGGACAGCGACAGATACAGTGCGCCGGCGATCTCGGCGTTGGTCCGGCCGCCGGCCAGCGCCCGGACGACGTCCCGTTCGCGGCCGGTGAGCGGCTCGGAGGGGGTGCGGGCCGCCGCCCGCCCCTTGCCGCCGGCCGGGGACAGCTCGCGCAGCAGCCGGGCGGCGACCGAGGGCGAGAGCAGTGAGTGGCCGACGGCGGCGGCCCGTACCGCCTCCACGAGCAGCGCGGGGCTGGCGTCCTTGAGGAGGAAGCCCGAGGCACCGCCGTACAGCGCGGCGTGTACATATTCGTCCAGGTCGAAGGTGGTGACGATGACGATCCCAGGGATGTGCCGGCCCTCGGGGCGGCCGGCGGTGCGCTCGGTCAGCCGGCGGGTGACCTCCAGCCCGTCGGTCCTCGGCATCCGGATGTCCAGCAGCAGCACATCGGGGCGCAGCCGTTCGACGGCTGCGAGGGCGGCCTCGCCGTCGGTGACCTCGGCGAGGACCTCGATGTCGGGCCGGCTCTCCAGGACCATCCGGAAGCCCATCCGGACCACTTCCTGGTCGTCCGCGATCACCACACTGATCGGCATGTCGTTCCTCCTGGGCGCCCTCGGGGTCGCGGGCCGGTGTCCGTCTCCGCTCCGGCCGGCGTATGCGTCTCGCGTCTCCCTCTCCCCCGGCCGGCGTGCTCGTCTCCCCTCCGGACGGCGGTGCTCGGGCCGCTGCTGCGGCCGGGGACGGACCGGTGCACCGGCGGCGGGGGCTTGCCGATCAGCCCTGGACCGCGTTCGGGCGGTCGTCGGCGGGCAGCTCGACGGGGTCGTCCGGGCCGCCGAGCAGCACATAGGCGAGGGTCGCCGCGGAGGCGGCGAGGAGCAGCGCGGCGAGGACCGTGGCCGGGTGGCCGCGGTCGCGTGCCGGGGGACGGGGGCGGGGGCGGGGCTCGGTGGTCATACCGTTCACGGTAGAAAGCCGTCACGGGGTGGCCCATAGGCCGTCCGGTCATCCGTGACGGCACAAGGCCCGGCCGCAAGCACGAGCTTGGTCCCGCGGCGGACGGACCAACGGCCGTGGAGCGAAGGGACCAAGGTCCTGGACCACGGCCGTGGACCGAGGCCGGGGGCTTCGGACCCGGCGAAGGGCCCGGGAATCCGCAGCGGATCCCCGGGCCCTTCGTGTACGTGGTGCGGTTCGTGCGTGGTGCGGTGCGCGTGGGTGGTGCGGATCGCGTACGTGGTGCGGTTCGTGTACGTGATGCGGTGCGCGTGCGTGATGCGGTGCGCGTGCGTGGTGCGGTTCGTGTGCGTGGTGCGGTCAGCCGCCCAGTTCGCCCGCGGCCTTCTTGATGTTCGCGGCGAAGGTGCTCACCTCGCTGTAGACACCGGGCTTGCCGGGGCGTGCGCAGCCCTCGCCCCAGGAGACGATGCCGACCTGGAGCCACTGCCCGGCGTCGTCCTTGCGGAACATCGGGCCGCCGGAGTCACCCTGGCAGGTGTCGATGCCGCCGGTGTCCAGCTTGCCGGCGCAGATCTCGTCGCCGGGCGTCAGCTGGTCGCCGTAGGCCTTCTGGCAGGCGGCGTCGTCGACGAACGGCACGGTGGCCTTGAGGAGGTAGCGCTGCTGGTCGCCGCCTTCCTTGTCGGCGCCCCAGCCGGCGATGGTGAAGTCGCCGTTGTTGAGCTTGTCGTCCTCGGCGATCTTCAGGGTGGGCTGGTCGATCGGCTTGGCGAGCTTGATGAGTGCCCAGTCCTTGCCCTTGCCGTTGTAGCCGGGGGCCTGCAGGACCTTGGTGGAGTTGACCTTGACGGCGTGGGAGTCCTCCAGGTCGGCCACGCCCGCGGTGGCGGTGATGGAGGTGTTGTCGCCGCTGCCGTCGACGCAGTGCGCCGCGGTGAGCACGATGTCCTTGGCGTACAGCGCGCCGCCACAGCCCATCGACAGCCGGACCATGAAGGGGAATTCACCCTGGTCGGCCTTGGTTCCGCCGACGACCTTGGTGTGGACGGAGCCGGACGGGACGGGCGAGGGGGCGGCCGAGGCCGAGCCGGGCTGGAGGCTGACGGCGGCCAGGGCGACGGCGCCGAGGGCAAGGGATCTTTTGAGGGGCTTCCGGTAGCTGCGCAACGGGCTTCCTTTCGTGGGGGGTTGCACGTCGATGACGAGCCCATGCCAACACCGGAGCCGGACGTGGCCGCCGCAAAAGGTGTGTGGAGGACGACCGCACGCCGCAAGGCGACCGGACCCAGTGGGGGATGAGTCCGTAAAGCGCCCTGTGATTATGTGGAGTGGCCGATCGGAGTGACAAGAGTGCGCATCCGGCCAACTCGCCTGCCACACAGGCCCCGTACGGCCCATACCGGACCTTCCCGGCCCCCCGTACAGTGGCCGGGTGACCACGGGCGGCAGTGAGATCGAGCACGGATATCCGCATCTCGACACGGTGCGTGCGGCCGTCCATGCGCTGTTCAAACGCCTGTCGTACGACACGGTGAGCACCTTCGCCACCAGCGTGCTGCCGGTCGATGTGGCCTTCGACGAGACCGAGGACCTGCACCTGGGGGCGCAGCGGGTCGCCCGGGCCCTGCTCCGCCATCTGCATCTGCCGGACGCGCGGACGGTCATCACGTTCCGGGAGATGGAACACGCCGCCACTGTCGAACTCACCGCGGGGCCCGAGTACTTCATCGAGCTCAACGACCGCTTCAAGAAGCACCGCAAGGACATCGGCGCCGCACTGGCCCATGAGGTGATGCATCTGTTCCTGCACCGTCTGGACCTGTCGTTCCCCGGCACCCGGGACAACGAGATCCTCACCGACACCGCGGCCGCGTACCTCGGCGCGGGCTGGCTGCTGCTGGACGCCTACCGCGAGCACGGCCCGTTCTCGCAGAAGCTCGGCTATCTGACGCCGGAGGAATTCGGGTACGTCCTTGCCCAGCGGGCCGAGTTCTTCGGCGAGGACCCGTCGCCGTGGTTCACCAGTCCGCAGGCGTACGACGCGTACACGGCGGGCGCGGCGCGGGCCCGCCGGGACGCCCGCCGGCCGCCGCTCGCCGCCGCCGGCTGGGCCGCCCGGCTGCGCTATGCCAAGGACCGCCGGGCGGCGCAGGATCCGCGGCGCACCGGCCGCCCGCCCGCCACCGGCGACTATGCATTCGAGGGTCCGCCGCCCCTGCGGGTGTCCTTCCCCTGCCCCGCCTGCCACCAGCGGATCCGGGTCCCGGTCCGGGGCCGGCTGCAGGCCCGCTGCGGACTGTGCAAGACGCTGCTGGACTGCGATACGTGACCGACCGGCGGCCGGCTCCCCGGCCGGGCCGGGCCGACAGGGCCACAGGGGGTGTCTCCCCCTGGCCCCACTCCTCCAGCTAGACCCACCCCTCCAGCCCCGCCATGAAACCGTCGAAGTCGTCGCGGTGGATGGTGTGTCCGACGCCGGGCACCGTACGGACCTCGAAGCCGCGGCCGGTCAGCTCGTTCGCCGCCTGCTCGGAGAAGAGGAACCCCTCCCCCGCGAACTGCACCAGCGACGGGACGACCGGCTTCTCGGGCACATGGTCCTGCCGGTGCACGGCGGACAGCGCGAGGGCGGTGGCGGTGTCCCACTGCGCGACCGTGGCCAGCTCGATGTCGAGATCGTCGTCGTTCCACCGCGGATTGAAGGTGCGCAGCATCGCCCGGTCGCCCCGCTTGAACGCGATGAACAGGGCCGGGTCGACGGGCGCCTGGAAGCTCGGGAACGACCAGGCCGGATCGCTGTAGACGGCCCGTCGCGGCTGCAGCCGCTCCACCGCCAGGGACAGCGCCAGGCCGCCCAGCGAATGCCCGATGACGACCTCGGGGGCGGCGGGCAGGGTCTCCACGAGGTCCTCGGCGAACAGCTCGGTGCTGTAGTCGCCGCGCGGGCTGCGGCCGTGGCCGCGCAGATCGACGGCGATGACGCGATAGCCCCGGTCGGCGAGCGCCGGAGCGACGCGGTGCCAGGTGCGGTGATCGGACATCAGCCCGTGGACCAGCACCGCGGTCCGCTCGCCGGTGCCCCACTCGTGGGTGTGCAGCTGCATGCCCGTGTCTCTCCTCGGTTCCCGCGCTCGCCCCCTGCCGGTGTTCCCTGACCCGGTTCCCCGGGCCGGGCCGCACCCGCGCGAGATTACCCGTGTCGGCAGGCGTGGGGGATGCGCCGCGCCCCGTCCGGGCACCGCTCCTGCGGCCCCCGCTCCGTGCGGGCACCGTTCCGCCGGCCCCGCCCCCCGCGCGGGCACCACTCCGCCCGATCCGCACACCCGGGCGGCCCGTTTCCTCAGAGCCAGTCCTTCTCCGGCGTGGCCGCGGCCAGTACGTCCCGGGCGCCGGTGCGCAGCGGTACGCCGTGCGGAACGCACACCGTGTCGACGTCATCGAGGGCGGCGAGCCGCCGGAAGGACGCGATGGCTTCCTCGCGTGCGATGTTGAACGGGCCGAGGACGGCGCGGCGGCCGTCGGGGCCGGTGCCGATGATGTCGCCGGGGAAGAGCAGCCCGCTCGCGGGGAGGTGCAGGGCGATCCCGCCGGGTGTGTGGCCGGGGACGTGCAGCACCCGCACCTGTTCCCCCCAGCCGTCGAGGGTGTCCCCGTCGTGCAGGACGGTATCGACCTCGGCATGGCGCAGCGGCGGCGTCCCGGCGGCCGCCAGGTCCGTCATGACCCCTTCGTGCAGGCGCCGTTCCGCGGGGGTCAGCACCGGCGCGGGCTCGGGGGCGGTGCCACGGATGTACGGGGCGTCCAGTGCACCGGCCAGGACGCGGGCGCCGGTGGCGGCGGCCAGGTCGGCGGCGGAGCCCATGTGGTCCAGGTGGGAGTGGGTGAGCACGATCTGCCGCACCTGTTCCGGCCGGCCGCCGAGCCGGGCGAGGGCGTCGAGGATGGCGGGGGCCGAGCCGGGGACGCCGGTGTCGACCAGCGCGTAGCCGTCGTCGGGGAGGGCGACGACATACACGTGCCCCACGGGGAAGGGGAGTTGCCAGACGGTGGAGGTGATCTCGGTGGGGGTGATCTCGCTGAGTGCGTCCATGGCCCGGACGCTAGCGGGCGGTCGGTCCGCCGCCACCACGGTTTCACCCTGGGCGGACCGCGCGGCGAAGGTGCGTCTCCCCGGCCCCGACAGCGTCGGCGGCATCGGCGGAAAGCGGCCGGAACCTGCCTTGCGCCTGGCACGTCCCATCCGTGACACAAGGAGGCAATGTCATGCGAGGATCCCACCTCTCCCGCACCCGTACCTTCACCGCCGTGCTCGCGCTGGCGGCGGCCGGCGCCGTCGCACTGTCCGGCTGTGGCCAGAACCAGCAGAAGGTGACCCCCGCGGCGCCGCCGAAGAAGCAGGATGCGTTCGAGCAGCGCGCGGATCAGATCGTGCGGGACTGGCCGAAGGTCTCCCCGGTGCACGGCCGGCAGCAGGCGCTGCTGCCGCTGGTCACCGCGGAGCGCCCCGAGAAGACGGGGGTACGGGAGATCACCGTCACCGTCGGGCACAGTGCCTGCGATGTCCGCTTCGGTGCGCGCAGCCATGAGTCGAAGGACCTTGTGGTGATCACCGGCTGGGGCAAGCGGAAGAGCGCCAAGGGGATGTGCACCGAGCAACTGGCCACCGACAAGGTGACCGTGCACCTCAAGAGCGCGCTGGACGGCCGCAAGGTCGTGGACGCGGCGACCGGCAAGCAGCTCCTCAAGGGCTGACCGGCGGGGTGCGGCGTGAGCGCGCGCCCGTTCCGCGGTTCGCGTGAGCGCGCACTCCGCCCACCCCCTAGGCTCGCCCGTATGAGCCCTTCCATCGCCCGCACCACCCGTGTCGAGCTGCCCGGACTGCTGGAGTTCGTCCGCCCCCGTCACCGCGCGATCCTGCTCACCCGCCGCAGCGACGGCACCCCGCAGGGCTCACCGCTGACCTGCGGGGTGGACGACTCCGGGCGGCTGGTCATGTCGACGTATCCGGAGCGTGCCAAGGTCCGTAATGTCCGCCGGGTCTCGTCGGTCAGCGTCATCGTGCTGTCCGACGAGTGGAACGGCCCGTGGGTGCAGATCGACGGCGAGGCCGAGGTCGTCGACGCCCCGGATTCGGTCGAGCCGCTCGTCGAGTACTACCGCAACATCGCCGGCGAGCACCCGGACTGGGACGAGTACCGGGAGGCGATGCGCAAGCAGGGCAAGTCGCTGATCCGGGTGACTCCGCTGCGCTGGGGGCCGGTCGCGACCGGCGGTTTCCCGGCCCGGCTCACCGAGGACGGCGACGAGTAGCCCGCCCTGCCACGGCCCGGCGCGCCGGCCGGGAAGGGCTCAACGGGTGCCGCGGGTACCGCCGTTGACGTTCAGCACCTGGCCGGTGATGTGCCGGGCCGCCGGGGAGGCCAGGAAGGCCACCGTTCCGGTGATGTCGGCGAGGGACCCGGCGCGGCCCACCGCCGCGGCGGCCACCAGGTGGTCGCGTCGCTCGTCGGTGAGCTGGTCGCGGAAGAAGTCGGTGCCGGCGATGTAGCCGGGCGAGACGACGTTGGCGGTGATGTCGCGGGGGCCGAGCGTCCGGGACAGCCCGATGTTCCAGGAGGCAAGGCCGGCCTTGGCCGCTCCGTAGGCGCCGTTGCCGTGGTCGGCGGCGATCGATCCGAGGTGGACGACCGCGCCGCCGGCCGCGAGCCGGTCGTCCAGCGCCCTGGTGGTCAGCGCGGCGCCGAGCAGGTTGGCGTCGAGGTTGGCGCGGAAGTTGCGGGCATAGGCCGCCAGGTCGGTGGCTTCGTCCGCGTCGAGGTCGGTGTTGCCGCCGGCGTTGTTGACCAGGACGTCGATCCGCTCGGGGAGCCCGGCGAGCAGCGCGGTGAGCGCCCGGGGGTCGGTGTGGTCGCACACCAGTGGGCGGACGGTCCGGCGGCCGGCGGCCGTTTCGCCGAGCGGGCCGGGGCGCCGGCCGGTGACGATGACGTCGTCGCCGGCGTCCGCGAAGTGGTGGGCGACGGCGCGTCCGATGCCGGTACCGCCGCCGGTGACCAGGATGGTGCGTGACATATGCTGAGCTCCGTCCATCACGTTAAGGTCTAAATTTAGAGCTGAACGTATCACCCCCAGGAGGGCCCGTGGCAAGAGAATCCGAGGCCAAGGACGACTGCGGCCACCCGGCGGAGCACGCTCCCCCGTACCCCGTCGAGGAGATCGCCGCCGCCTGGGAGCGCGAACGCCCCGGCACCCCGGTCTCCTCCATCGGCATCGTGACGCCGATCTGGCAGCTGGCGAAGCTGCTGGGCGACGACCGGCGCCGGGTGCTGGCCGGCGCCGGGATGGACCCGGCCACCCTCGATCTGCTCAGCGTGCTGCGCCGCAGCGGTGCGCCGTACACCCTCACCACCCGTGAACTCAGCCGCCGTTCCATGGTCACCGCGGGGGCGATCTCCCAGCGGGTCGCCCGCGCCGAGCGCGAGGGGCTGGTCACCCGGCGGCCCGGCGAGGGCCGCCCCCGGACGGTCCTGGTCGAGCTGACCCCGGCCGGCCACGAGAAGGTCGAGGCCACGGTCGGCCAAGTACTGCACCGTGAGGCCGAGTTGATCGACGGCCTGACCCCCGGGCAGCAGGAGCAGCTCGCCGGGCTGCTGCGGATCCTGCTCCAGGACACCCAGCGCAAGCTCGGCGACGACCGGATCAGCCAGGTCGGCGAGGACTGAGAGCCCCGGGGCGGTCGGGGGCGGCGGGAGCGAAGGTGAGGGAGGGGAACAGCGCCTCGTCGGGCAGTCCGAGCTGCGCACGGAAGGCCGTACGGCCCGCCGCGGTGACGGTGAGGATGCGGGTGGCGACGGCCTTGACGACCCAGCCGCGCTCCAGGGCGTGCCGGTAGAGGGCGGCGCCGACCGCGCCGGAGAGATGCCGGCGGCGCACCGTCCAGTCGAGACAGGTGCGGACATGGGCCCGGTGGGCGGCCGAGGGACCGGCGTCGGGGATGCCGAGGGCGGTCAGCCAGCCGGCCCCGGCCATGGTCAGCACCGGGCCGTAGTCCCGCCCCAGCAGGCCGCGTTCGGTCATCGCCTCGACGATGGCGACGCCGAGCGCACCGGCGATGTGGTCGTAGCACGTCCGGGCGTGGTGCAGGGCTCTGCGGTGGTTGGCCTCGGCCAGGGAGCGGATCGGGACCTGGCGATAGGGCGCCAGACCGGCGAGGTTCTCCAGGGTTTCCGCGACCTCCGGCCCGGCCAGGCGTACATAGCGCCGCCGCCCCTGCCGCTCCTCGGCGAGCAGGCCCCCGGAGACCAGGAGGTTGAGGTGCTCGGTGGTGGTGGAGGGTGCCACCGCGGCATATTCGGCCAGTTCACCGGCGGTCCAGGCGCCGCCGTCGAGCAGGGCCATGCAGATGACGGCACGGGTGCGGTCCGCGAGCAGCGCCGCAAGGGCGGCCAGATCGGGGGTTTCCGCGACGCTTTCCTGATCGGCGTCCCATCGTTTCATGTACACAGAGTAACCTCTGATAACATTTCGGTGAGCACCGAATCATCCGGCTTCTATCCTCAAGGCCATGAAGGTCGCGCTGGAGAAGAGCAGTTCGGTCGCCCCGGCGCTGCTGTCCACGGAGAACGACGACGGGACATTCGTGCTGGTCGAGCTGCGCATCCGGTGGGAGCTCGGGCCGGTCGTCAGCGTCTGGCTGCCGGCCCGCGGCCGGACCGCGCAGAATCTCGCGGTGCGCCCGGATGTGGTCTTCAATCTGCCGCCGGACGGAACGGGGACCGGGGAGGGAACGAGCCTCATGCCCTGCTCCGCGGATGCACCGTGGACGGAGCCGTCCGAATTGGTACGGCCGCCCCGACTGGCGCACTGCCCGGTGCAGTTGGAGGCGCGCCGGGTCGGGGAGCGGACGGTCACCGACGGGGCGTGGACGCAGATCGAGGCGCAGGTGCTGCGGGTGCATGCCGATCCGCGGTGGATGGTGCCGCTGAGCGGCCCGGTGAACGGGCTGGAGGCCTGGCATCCGCCGGTGCACGATTTCCGGCCGTCGGGCACTCCCCCGCCACCGGCCGTGCCGGCGCCCGCACGGGAAATGGCACGGCAGTTGGGGCGGCGCTTCCCCGCCGGGAGCGGTGGCGCGTAGGGCGCCCGGGGCGCCGGGCCCGGTCCGGGGGAACGGGCGCGACGGCACAGGCCCGCGGCGCCTGCCCTCCCGGTCGGGGGAGGGGGACAGGCGCCGCGGTTGTTCCGTACGACGTTGTACGGGACATCGGGGGACGGATCACACGGTCAGTGCGCGATCCGTCGGCTTGATGGGAGCCGGCAGGGCGCTGACTCCGGTCAGGAAGCGGTCCACGCCCTTGGCCGCGGAACGGCCCTCGGCGATGGCCCACACGATCAGCGACTGGCCGCGGCCGGCGTCACCGGCGACGTACACGCCGGGGACGTTGGTGGCGAAGTCCGCGTCGCGGCCGATGTTGCCGCGCTCGTCGAGCTCCAGGCCGAACTGCTCGACCAGGCCGTTCTCCCGGTCGGTGCCGGTGAAGCCCATGGCGAGGGTGACCAGCTGGGCCGGGATCTTCCGCTCGGTGCCGGGCTTCGGCTCCGGGCGGCCGTCCTTGAACTCCACCTCGGTCAGGTGCAGCCACTGGACGTTGCCGTCCTCGTCACCCTCGAAGTGGGTGGTGGAGACGGAGTAGACCCGCTCGCCGCCCTCCTCGTGCGCGGAGGTGACCTTGTAGAGCATCGGGAAGGTCGGCCAGGGCTGGTTGGGGTTCCGCTCGTCACCCGGCTTGCCCATGATCTCCAGCTGGGTGACCGAGGCCGCGCCCTGGCGGTGGGCGGTGCCGACGCAGTCCGCGCCGGTGTCGCCGCCGCCGATGACGACCACGTGCTTGCCCTCGGCGCTGATCGGGGCGACGGTCAGGTCGCCCTCCTGCACCTTGTTGGCGAGCGGGAGGTACTCCATCGCGAAGTGGATGCCGTTCAGCTCGCGGCCGGGCACCGGCAGATCGCGGGAGGTGGTGGAGCCGGCGGCGATGACCACGGCGTCGTAGCGCTTGCGCAGCTTCTTGGCGTCGAGGTCCCGGCCGATCTCCACCTCGGTGCGGAACTTGGTGCCCTCCGCGCGCATCTGCTCGATGCGGCGGTTGATGTGGCGCTTCTCCATCTTGAACTCGGGGATGCCGTAGCGGAGAAGGCCGCCGATACGGTCCGCGCGCTCGTAGACGGCGACGGTGTGGCCGGCCCGGGTCAGCTGCTGGGCGGCGGCCAGGCCCGCGGGGCCCGAGCCGATGACGGCGACGGTCTTGCCGGAGAGGCGCTCGGGCGGCTGCGGGGTGACGTCCCCGTTGTCCCACGCCTTGTCGATGATGGAGACCTCGACGTTCTTGATGGTCACCGGCGGCTGGTTGATGCCCAGCACACAGGCGGCCTCACAGGGCGCGGGGCACAGCCGGCCGGTGAACTCCGGGAAGTTGTTGGTCGCGTGCAGCCGCTCGCTGGCCTCGGTCCAGTCCTCGCGGTAGGCGTAGTCGTTCCACTCGGGGATGAGGTTTCCGAGCGGGCAGCCGTTGTGGCAGAACGGGATACCGCAGTCCATGCAGCGCGAGGCCTGCTTGCTGATGATCGGCAGCAGGGAGCCGGGCTGGTAGACCTCGTTCCAGTCCTTGACGCGCTCCTCGACGGGGCGGGTCTTGGCGATCTCGCGCTCGTGGTTCAGGAAGCCCTTGGGGTCAGCCATTGGTCGCCGCCTCCATCATCTTCTCGTGGGTCTCGGACTCGGAGAGTCCGGCCTGCTCAGCGGCGTCCTTGGCGACGAGCACTGCCTGGTAGGTGGGCGGGATGACCTTGCTAAAGCGTGCGGCCGCGGCATCCCAGTCGGCGAGGAGCTTGGCGGCGACGGTGGAGCCGGTCTCCTCCTGGTGGCGCTGCACGACGTCGTGCAGCCACTGCTTGTCGGCGTCGTCCAGCGGGTTCACCGCGTCGACGAGCTCCTTGTTGACGTTGGCCTTGTCGAGGTCGATGACGTAGGCGAAGCCGCCGGACATACCGGCCGCGAAGTTACGGCCCGTCTCGCCCAGCACGACCGCGTTGCCGCCGGTCATGTACTCGCAGCCGTGGTCGCCGACGCCCTCGGAGACCACCGTGGCACCGGAGTTGCGGACGCAGAAGCGTTCGCCGACCCGGCCGCGCAGGTACAGCTCGCCGCCGGTGGCGCCGTAGGCGAGGGTGTTGCCGGCGATGGTGGAGTACTCCGCCAGGTGGTCCGCGCCGCGGTCCGGGCGGACGACGACCCGGCCGCCCGACAGGCCCTTGCCGACGTAGTCGTTGGCGTCGCCCTCCAGGCGCAGCGTGACGCCGCGCGGCAGGAACGCGCCGAAGGACTGGCCGGCCGAGCCGGTGAAGGTGATGTCGATGGTGTCGTCGGGCAGGCCCGCGCCACCGAACTTCTTGGTGACCTCGTGGCCGAGCATGGTGCCGACGGTCCGGTTGATGTTCCGGATCGCGATCTGTGCCCGGACCGGCTGGGCGTCCTCGGCGGTGCCCGCGGCCAGGGCGTCGGCGGCGAGCTTGATCAGCTCGTTGTCGAGCGCCTTCTCCAGGCCGTGGTCCTGCTCGATGACCTGGTGGCGCACGGCGCCGTCGGCCAGCTCGGGGACGTGCAGCAGCGGGGCCAGGTCCAGGCCCTGCGCCTTCCAGTGGTCCACCGCACGGGAGGTGTTCAGCAGCTCGGCGTGGCCGATGGCCTCGTCGAGGCTGCTGAAGCCCAGCTCGGCCAGCAGCTCGCGGACCTCTTCGGCGATGAACTGGAAGAAGTTGACGACGTACTCGGCCTTGCCGCTGAACCGCTCGCGCAGCGTCGGGTTCTGGGTGGCGATGCCGACCGGGCAGGTGTCCAGGTGGCACACGCGCATCATGACGCAGCCGGAGACGACCAGGGGTGCGGTGGCGAAGCCGTACTCCTCGGCGCCCAGCAGGGCGGCGATGACGACATCGCGGCCGGTCTTGAGCTGGCCGTCGGTCTGCACCACGATGCGGTCGCGCAGGCCGTTGAGCAGCAGCGTCTGCTGGGTCTCGGCCAGGCCCAGCTCCCAGGGGCCGCCCGCGTGCTTGAGGGAGGTCAGCGGGGAGGCGCCCGTACCGCCGTCGTGGCCGGAGATCAGGACCACGTCCGCGTGCGCCTTGGAGACACCCGCGGCGACCGTGCCGACGCCGACCTCGGAGACCAGCTTCACGTGGATGCGGGCCTGCGGGTTGGCGTTCTTGAGGTCGTGGATCAGCTGAGCCAGGTCCTCGATGGAGTAGATGTCGTGGTGCGGCGGCGGGGAGATCAGGCCGACGCCCGGGGTGGAGTGCCGGGTCTTGGCGACCCACGGGTAGACCTTGTGGCCGGGCAGCTGGCCGCCCTCGCCGGGCTTGGCGCCCTGGGCCATCTTGATCTGGATGTCGTCGGAGTTGACGAGGTACTCGCTGGTCACACCGAAGCGGCCGGAGGCGACCTGCTTGATGGCGGAGCGGCGTGCCGGGTCGTAGAGACGGTCCGGGTCCTCGCCGCCCTCACCGGTGTTGGACTTGCCGCCCAACTGGTTCATGGCGATGGCCAGCGTCTCGTGCGCCTCCTGGGAGATGGAGCCGTACGACATGGCGCCGGTGGAGAAGCGCTTGACGATCTCGGACGCCGGCTCGACCTCCTCGATCGGGATCGAGGGGCGGTCGGAGGCGAGGGAGAACAGGCCGCGCAGCGTCATCAGCCGCTCGGACTGCTCGTTCACCCGGTCCGTGTACTGCTTGAAGATGTCGTAGCGGCGCGAGCGGGTGGAGTGCTGGAGCCGGAAGACGGTGTCCGGGTCGAAGAGGTGCGGCTCGCCCTCGCGGCGCCACTGGTACTCGCCGCCGATGTCCAGCGCGCGGTGGGTGGCGGCGATGCCGGAGGCCGGGTAGGCCTTGGCGTGCCGCGCCGCGACCTCCTTGGCGATGATGTCCAGGCCCGCGCCGCCGATCTTGGTGGCGGTGCCGTGGAAGTACCGGGCGACGAACTCCTCGTCCAGGCCGACGGCCTCGAAGACCTGCGCGCCCCGGTAGGAGGCGACGGTGGAGATGCCCATCTTGGACATGACCTTCAGGACGCCCTTGCCGAGCGCCTTGATCAGGTTCTTGATGGCGGCCTCGGCCTCGATGCCCGGCAGGAACGTTCCGGCGCGGACCAGGTCCTCGACCGACTCCATGGCCAGGTACGGGTTGACGGCCGCGGCGCCGAAGCCGATGAGCAGCGCGACATGGTGCACCTCGCGCACATCGCCGGCCTCGACGAGCAGACCGACCTGGGTGCGCTCCTTGGTGCCGATGAGGTGGTGGTGGACCGCGGCGGTCAGCAGCAGCGACGGGATCGGCGCGTGCTCGGCGTCGGAGTGCCGGTCGGAGAGCACGATCAGCCGGGCGCCGTCGTCGATGGCGGCGTCCGCCTCGGCGCAGATCTCCTCGATCCGGGCGGCCAGCGACTCGCCGCCGCCGGAGACCCGGTAGAGGCCGGAGAGGGTCACGGCCTTCATGCCGGGCATGTCGCCGTCGGCGTTGATGTGGACGAGCTTGGCCAGCTCGTCGTTGTCGATGACCGGGAAGGGCAGGGTCACGCTGCGGCAGGAGGACGGAGTCGGCTCCAGGAGGTTGCCCTGGGGGCCGAGGGAGGAGATCAGCGAGGTGACGAGCTCCTCGCGGATGGCGTCCAGCGGCGGGTTGGTGACCTGCGCGAAGAGCTGGGTGAAGTAGTCGAAGAGCAGCCGGGGGCGCTCGGAGAGGGCGGCGATCGGCGAGTCGGTGCCCATCGAACCGATGGGCTCGGCGCCGGCCTTGGCCATCGGGGCGAGGATGACGCGCAGCTCTTCCTCGGTGTAGCCGAAGGTCTGCTGGCGGCGGGTGACCGAGGCGTGGGTGTGCACGATGTGCTCACGCTCGGGCAGGTCGGCGAGCTCGATCAGACCGGAGTCCAGCCACTCCTGGTAGGGCTGCTCGGCGGCGAGCTGCGCCTTGATCTCGTCGTCCTCGATGATGCGGCCCTCGGCGGTGTCCACCAGGAACATCCGGCCGGGCTGCAGGCGGCCCTTGCGGACCACCTTCGCGGGGTCGATGTCCAGGACGCCGACCTCGGAGGAGAGCACGACCAGGCCGTCGTCGGTGACCCAGTAGCGGCCGGGGCGCAGACCGTTGCGGTCGAGGACCGCACCGACCTGGATGCCGTCGGTGAAGGTGACACACGCCGGGCCGTCCCAGGGCTCCATCATCGTGGAGTGGTACTGGTAGAAGGCACGCCGGGCCGGGTCCATGGAGGGGGAGTTCTCCCACGCCTCGGGGACCATCATCAGCACCGAGTGCGGCAGCGAGCGGCCGCCGAGGTGGAGCAGCTCCAGGACCTCGTCGAAGGAGGCGGAGTCGGAGGCGTCCGGGGTGCAGACGGGGAACAGCCGCTCCAGCTTCTCGGCGTTCTCCGCGCCGAAGAGCCGGGTCGCCAGCTGCGACTCCCGGGCCCGCATCCAGTTGCGGTTGCCCTTGACCGTGTTGATCTCGCCGTTGTGCGCGACGAAGCGGTACGGGTGGGCGAGCGGCCAGCTCGGGAAGGTGTTGGTGGAGAACCGCGAGTGGACCAGCGCGACGGCGGTGGCGAAGCGGCGGTCGGACAGGTCCGGGAAGAAGGGCTCCAGCTGGCCGGTGGTCAGCATGCCCTTGTACACAATCGTCCGGGCGGACAGCGAGGGGAAGTAGACCCCGGCCTCCCGCTCGGCGCGCTTGCGCAGCGCGAAGGCCTTGCGGTCCAGCGCCAGGCCGGTGTTCGTACCGTCGCCGACGAAGATCTGGGAGAAGGCGGGCATGGTGGCGCGAGCGCCGTTACCCAGCAGCTGCGGGGCGACCGGGACCACCCGCCAGCCGATGACGTCCAGGCCCTCTTCACCGGCGATCGTCTCGATGCGCGAGACGGCGTCGGCCGCTTCCTGGGCATCGGACGGCAGGAAGGCGATACCGACGGCGTAGGCGCCGGCCTCGGGGAGCTCGAAGGTGACGTTCTCGCGAAGGAATGCGTCCGGCACCTGGAGCAGGATGCCGGCGCCGTCACCCGAGTCGGGCTCGGAGCCGGTGGCACCGCGGTGCTCCAGATTCGTCAGGACGGTGAGTGCCTGCTCGACCAGTGCGTGGCTGGCCTCGCCGGTGAGGGTGGCCACAAAGCCGACGCCGCAGGCGTCGTGCTCATTGCGCGGGTCGTACATGCCCTGCTGGGCAGGGCGGCCGTCCATGGGCGACCAGGCGGCGTTGTCGCTGCTGGTGGTCGCGGAGTGCGTGGACGCAAAACGCATCGGCTCTCCCAACGTCGTCGTGGCAGTGGGGGCACCTCCCAGGCCCTTGGGCCTGGGGGAATTGCCGAGGGACGACGTTGGCCCTCCGCGAAATTTCGTGCAGGTTACAGGATGACTCCCTTCTCAAAAAGCGAAAAGGGGCTTCCAACATGCGGACACCGCACGGGCGGTGAGTCAGTGCACGGACGGGATTCAGGCCGTCCCACAAGGCGGCGTTCGGCGAGCGACGTTGCCCGCGACGCCTGGGCCTTATGCCCGGTCGTCAACAAACCGAAACCGCTGGGTAACGCGGTAATTATGCAGTCACCCGTATGACACGTCAGCCTACGACGGTTCCGAACAATGCTCCCAGGGCGTACGTCACACCCGCGGCCGCGCCGCCGAGGGCCAGTTGCCGCAACCCGCTGAACCACCAGGAGCGTGCCGTCACCCGCGCCACCACGGCCCCGCAGGCAAACAGTCCGACCAGCGCGAGCAGCACCGCGGGCCAGATCGCGGACGCCCCCAGCAGGTAAGGAAGGACAGGCAGAAGCGCGCCCAGCGCAAACGATCCGAAGGAGGAGACCGCGGCAACGGTGGGCGAAGGAAGGTCGGACGGGTCGATACCCAACTCCTCGCGGGCATGGATCTCCAGGGCCTGCTCCGGGTCCCGGGACAGCTGCGCCGCGACCTGCCGGGCGAGCGCCGGCTCGACCCCGCGGGACTCGTAGAGGGCCGCCAGCTCCGCCAGCTCGTCCTTCGGGTGCTTGCGCAGCTCGGACCGCTCGATGTCCAGCTCGGCCTGCACCAGCTCACGCTGCGAGGCGACCGAGGTGTACTCCCCCGCGGCCATCGAGAAGGCGCCGGCGGCCAGGCCCGCGAGGCCGGTGATGATGATCGTCTGCTGCGACAGCGCACCGCCGGCGACACCCGTCATCAGGGCGAGGTTCGAGACCAGCCCGTCCATCGCACCGAAAACGGCGGGGCGCAGCCAGCCACCGTTCACATCGCGGTGGGTGTGGTTGTCGCGGTGGGCCACATGCGTCGGCGCCGCGGCATCCATGATCTCCATGACGGACATATCGGTACCTACTCCCTGCAGCGAGGTGTGGGCCGATGGCGGCGCTTCCCCCTCCAATGCCTCGAAGTTATGCGCGCATCACCCTCCGCCGCTAGCAAGGAAGGCCGAACTTACCGCGCTGACCTGCGGTTTTTCCCCGAGGTCGGCGATGAGATCCGGCTCACACCCCTTTTTCGGGCCCCGGACGGCCCCGGACGGCCCGGTCCCGAGTGGCGCCCGAGGGAGTCGACCGGGTGACCCTGCCGCCCCGGACAGGAGAGCCGGGCCGCCGCGTGGCACGGATACAGCGCAGCGGTCCGAAGCCGGCCGGCGCCCCGCGGTCCCGGGCGGCGGTCCGGCCCGTACGACAGAACGGCACGCCCATGAGCGCAGCGCACTCCCACCGGGCTGCTCGCCCGTACGCAGCCGACCGCCCCCGAAGCCACCGGGACGGCCGTCCCCACGGCTCTCCCCGATGCCGTCCCGGCGCCCCTGTGGCCGCCTGCCTCTCCCCCACCGTGGAAGGACCAACCCGCACATGACGTACGCAAGCGAGCAGACGCCGGCGACGACACCGGCCGCGACGCCGGCTGCGACACCGGCCGCGACTCCGGCCCCGACTCCGGCTGCGACACCGACCGCGCCGGACGCCTCCGAAGCGGGGACCGCCCGGGCGCTCCGGAGCCTCCCGGCCCGCACCGTCCCCCCGGTCGCCGAGCCGTCGCCCACGGTTCCGGTGCCGCCCGTCGTCTCCGCCCCACCGTCCCTGGAGGACCGGGCGGCCGGGTGTCTGGTCGGGGCCGCCGTCGGCGATGCGCTCGGCGGGCCCGTGGAGGGCTGGTCACCGGAAGAGATCGTCAAGCGGCACGGCGGCCGGGTCGAGGGCATCGTCGGACCGTTCCACGACAACTGGCGCACCGCCCGCCCGATCGCGCCGTACCACAAGGGCGACGGCCACGTCACCGACGACACCTTGATGACCCATGCGCTGGTGCGGGTCTACGAAACGGTGCGCGACCACCTCGACGCCTACGACATCGCCGACCACCTCGTACCGGATCTGATCGGCACCCCGCGCTGGATCCCGGAACTGGAGGCCGAGGCGCTGCCGCTGCAGCGGATCTTCCTCGCCGAGAAGTGGATCGTGGCGCGGCTGCACTACGGGCACGCGGACCCCCGCGAGGCGGGCGTCGGAAACATCGTCAACTGTGGTGCGGCGATGTACATGGCTCCGGTCGGCATCGTCAACGCCGGCAACCCGGACCGGGCGTACGCCGAGGCGCTGGACATCGCCGGTGCACACCAGGCCTCCTACGGGCGGGAGGCGGCGGGGGTGTTCGCCGCGGCCGTGGCCGCCGCGTTCCTGCCGGACGCCACCCCGTCCTCGGTCGTCGTCCAGGCGCTGCGGCTGGCCAAGGACGGCACCCGTGCCGCGATCGAGGCGGTCTGCGAGGCCGCGGCGTCGCTCACCGGCACCGAGTCGGCGGCGGCGCCGCTGCGTGCGGCCGTCGCCCCCTTCGACACGGTGGGCCCCGACTACCGCAACCCGTCGCTCGGCGCCCGGCGCCCCTCCCGGCTGCACGCCGTCGAGGAACTCCCCATCGCCCTGGGCATGTTGCTGACCGGCGGCGGCGACTTCCGGGCCACGGTCCTCGGCGCGGTCAACTACGGCCGCGACTGCGACTCGATCGCCACGATGAGCGGCGCGCTCGTCGGCGCGCTGCGCGGCGCGGCGGCGGTACCGGCCGAGTGGAGCGAGGAGGTCGCCCGCGCCAGCCGTCTCGATCTGCAGGCTCCCGGGGCCGCGCTGGCGACCGTCGCCCGCGAGATCTTCACCCGTGACCGGGCCCGCGCCCGCACCCATGAGCAGGCCTTCACCGCGATCTCTGCCATCCCGGCGATGACGGAGGCGGGCGGGCGGTGACGGCCACGGCGACCGGTGACCGGACCGTCCCCGAGCCCCCCTGCCCCGGTCCGCTCGCCGGGCTGCGGGTGCTCGATCTCGCCACGCTGTTCGCCGGTCCGCTCGCCGCCACCCTCCTGGGGGACTACGGCGCCGAGGTGATCAAGGTCGAGCATCCGCACCGCCCCGACCCGTCACGCGGCCACGGGCCCGCCAAGAACGGCGTCGGACTGTGGTGGAAGCTGCTGGGCCGCAACAAGAAGACCGTCACGCTCGATCTCTCCCACCCGGAGGGCCCGGACGTCCTGCTGCGGCTGGCCGCCGGGGCGGATGTCGTCATCGAGAACTTCCGGCCCGGGACGCTGGAGCGGTGGGGGCTGGGCTGGGACGAGCTGTCCGCCCGCAATCCGGGGCTGGTGCTGGCCCGGGTCACCGGTTTCGGGCAGTTCGGCCCGTACGCCCGCCGCCCCGGGTTCGGCACCCTGGCCGAGGCGATGAGCGGCTTCGCCGCGATCACCGGTGAGCCGGACGGCCCGCCGACCCTGCCGCCGTTCGGCCTCGCCGACGCGATCGCCGCGCTGACCACGTCGTACGCCGTGATGGCCGCGCTGCACGCCCGGGCGGCGACCGGGCGCGGCCAGGTCATCGACCTGGCGCTGATCGAACCGATACTGACCGTCCTCGGCCCCCAGCCGCTCTGGTACGACCAGCTCGGCCACATCCAGCCGCGGACCGGCAACCGCTCCCCCAATGTCGCGCCGCGCAACACCTACCGCACCGCCGACGGCTCCTGGGTGGCGGTCTCCACCTCGGCCGAGTCGGTTGCCGCGCGGGTGATGCGGCTGGTCGGCCGGCCCGAGGTGATCGACGAGCCCTGGTTCGCGACCGGCGCGGGACGTGCCCGGCACGCCGATGAGCTCGATACGGCGGTCGCCGACTGGATCGCCCGGCACGACCGGGCCGAGGTGCTGGCCGCCTTCGAGAAGGCCGAAGCGGCGGTGGCGCCCGTCTACGACATCCGCGAGGTGATGGCGGATCCGCAGTACCAGGCGCTGGGTTCGATCACCGAGGTCCCGGACGACGAACTCGGCACCGTCCGGATGCAGAACGTCCTCTTCCGGCTCTCCGAAACGCCGGGCGCCATCCGGTGGGCGGGGCGCCCGCACGGCGCGGACACCGACGAGGTGCTCGCCGGAATCGGCCTGACCGGCCTGGAGATCGACGGGCTGCGCGCGGCGGGTGCGCTGTGACGCCGACTCCCCCGACGCCCCGTCCGGCTGCCGCTCCCACGCCGCTGACCTGGCTGTACGTTCTCGGGGACCGCCCCGAGGTGGTCGCGGAGGCCCGGCGGGTGCGGGAGCCGGCCGAGCGCCGGCGCTGACGGCGCGGCAACGCCCCGGGACAGCACGGCGCCGGGCGGATCCGACGTATCGGATCCGCCCGGCGCGGTCTGCGGCCGGTGGCCGCCTCAGGACTTCTTGGTGCTGCCGCTGCCGCTGCCGGCGGGCTTGGCGGCATCCGCCGCGGGGGCGTCCGCCGTGTCCCCGGCCTTCTCGCCCGCGGGTTCGTCCTTCGCGGACTCCGAGGACTTCGCGGACTTCGCGGGCTCCTCGGCCTGTACGGTCCCGTCGGCGCCCGGCTCCGTCCCGTCGCCGGAGGCCGCCGTCGGCGACGGCTTCACGGCCGCGGCATCGGCATCGGCATCGGCATCGTCGACGCTGTCAGCACCCTTGTCGGCGTTGTCAGCACCCTTGGCGCCGTCCACGCCCTTGGCGCCTTCGCCGCCCTCGTCCGCACCCTCGGCGAGCTGTGCCCCCGGTTCGACGACCGCTTCCCGGCCGGGTGCCTTCTTGGCGGAGACCACCAGGTACCCGATGGCCAGAACGAAGACGATCAGCGCGGTCCAGACGTTCAGCCGCAGGCCCAGGATGTGGTGCGCCTCGTCGACCCGCATGTACTCGATCCAGGCACGGCCGGCGCAGTAGGCGGCGACATACAGCGCAAAGGCCCGCCCGTGGCCGAGCCGGAAGCGCTTGTCGGCCCAGATCACCAGCGCCGCCACACCGAGGCACCACAGGCTCTCGTAGAGGAAGGTCGGGTGGTAGGTGCCGCCGATCCGTCCGATCGCCGGGTCGGAGCTGATCTGCAGCGCCCACGGGACATCGGTCGGCTTGCCGTACAGCTCCTGGTTGAACCAGTTGCCCCAGCGGCCGATCGCCTGCCCGATGGCCAGACCGGGCGCCAGCGCGTCGGCGTACGCGGGGAGCGGGATGCCCCGCCGGCGGCAGCCGATCCAGGCGCCCACGGCGCCGAGTGCGACCGCGCCCCAGATACCGAGACCGCCTTCCCACACCTTGAAGGCGTCGAGCGGGTGGCCGTTCGGGCCGAAGTACGGCTCGTACGTCGTGATGACGTGGTAGAGGCGGCCGCCGACCAGCCCGAAGGGCACGGCCCACACGGCGATGTCGGCGACGGTGCCGGAGCGGCCGCCGCGCTGTACCCAGCGCTTGTTGCCGAGCCAGACGCCGACGAAGACGCCGATGATGATGCAGAATGCGTAGCCGCGCAGCGGGATGGGGCCGAGATGTACGACGCCGACCGACGGGCTGGGAATGAATGCGAGGTCCATGGCAGGGTCGACGCTACCGCGCCGGGCGGGGTCGGCGACAACCCGCCCGGCAACGGCTGCGTAACGACCCCGCTGTCGTGCGATGACGCTGTGTGTCCGGGAGGACCGCAGCGCCGCCGGGGCGGAGCCCGCCAGGACCGCTGGCGGGTGTCTCCCCTAGGACCCCGGCGTGGTGTTCATGCCGTTCTGCTTCCCCTGGGGTGAGTTCCCCTGGGGCGGGTTCCCCTGCGGCGAGGCGCTCCGTCCGGCGTGCTTCCCCTGGGGCGGGACGCTCCGGCCGGCCTGTTTTCCCCGGGTCGAGGGGGTCGCGTGCGGCGCAGCGCCGGTGTGCGGCGCGGCCCCGGTGTGCGGCGAGGCGCTCTTCCCCGGCTGCTTGCCCTTGTTGGCGTCCTGCACCATCTTCTTCAGGTCCGCGGGGGTGAGCCGGCCGCCCTTCTCTTTCGAGAGATCCTTTCCGTTGAGCAGGACGGTCGGGGTGCCGCGGTATCCGGACTTGGCGAAGGCGTCGGTGGACTTCTGCGCGAAGCGGTCGTACTTGCCGTCGTTGACGCACCGGGTGAAGGCGGGGGTCACCAGTCCCTTGACCTTGCCGGCGAGCTGGAGGAGGTACTGCTTGTCGGCGAACTTGTCCTGCTGCTCGGGCGGCTGGTGGGAGTAGAGGACGTCGTGGTAGTCGCGGAACTTCCCCGCGTCCTGGGCGCAGAGGGCGGCGTTGGCGGCGTTGAGGGACCCCTTGCCGCCGGAGTTCCCGTCGATGATCGTCACGAGGTGGTACTCGTTCTTGAGCTGACCGGAGTCCTGCAACTCGTGGATGGCCGGGCGGAAGCCGGTCTCGAACTGCTGGCAGGCGGGACAGCGGAAATCCTCCCACACCGTGAGTGTGGAAGGGGCGCCGGGCGCGCCGACGGGGATGGCGGGTCTGCTGCCGCCGCCGGCCTGCCTGGGGCGGGCGGTTCCGTTGTCGGAGCTGCTCCCGCCGCTGCCGGCCGAGGTCGCCCAGACGGCGATGCCGCCGGCGACCGCCAGCACCACCACCACCGATCCGGCAACGATGGCCTGCCGGCCACGCCGGGCGCGCGCCCTCTCCTTTTCCCGCTGTTCCTGCAGCCGCTCGCGGGCGGTTCTCTTACCCTCATGGTTCTTCTGGCTCACGCCCCTGGACAACGAAGCGGAGGGGTGCCGCCGCACCCCTCCGCACCGATGTTCGCCCTATCGAGGGACAGCCGACCGGTCCCGGGTTGCCCAGGGGCCGGCCGCGTGCATCCGCTCAGGCCCGCCTGCGCACGCCCTCGGCCAGCTCGGCCGCCAGGGCGCGGATCCCGGCGAGACCGTCCGCCACGTCGCCGTCCGCGGCCAGCATCCGCTTGACGAACGCCGAGCCGACGATCACACCGTCCGCGAACCGGGCCACCTCGGCGGCCTGTTCGGGGTTGGAGACGCCGAGGCCGACGCAGACCGGCAGGGCGGTGGTCGCCTTGGTACGCCGTACGAGGTCCTGCGCCTGTGTGCCCACCGACTCTCGGGTGCCCGTGACGCCCATCAGCGAAGCGGCGTAGACGAAGCCGGAGCCCGCGGCCGTGATCTCGGCCAGTCGCGCGTCCTTGCTGCTGGGGGCGACGACGAAGACGGTGGCGAGGCCGTGCTTGTCGGCGTGCTCCCGCCAGATCGCGGACTCCTGGACCGGCAGGTCGGGCAGGATGCAGCCGGCGCCGCCCGCCTCCGCGAGCTCGGCGGTGAACCGCTCGATGCCGTAGCGGTCGATCGGATTCCAGTACGTCATGACGAGGACGGGCTTGCCGGTGGCCTCGTGTGCCTCGCGCACGGTCCGCATCACGTCCGCGATCTTCACTCCGCCCCGCAGAGCGATGTCGTCGGCGGTCTGGATGACGGGGCCGTCCAGGACCGGGTCGCTGTGCGGCAGCCCGATCTCCACGACGTCCGCGCCGCCGTCGAAGACGGCCTTGGCCGCCTCGATGCCGCCGTCGACGGTCGGGAACCCGGCCGGCAGGTAGGCGATGAGGGCGGAGCGGTCCTCGGCCTTCGCGGCGGCGAGGGTGTCGCTCAACAGCTTGATGTTCCCGCTCACTTGACGTCCCCCTCGATCTCCGCGTCGGCGGTACCGTTGTCCGCCTCGACGGCGGCGTCCGTGTCGTACAGGTCGAAGTAACGGGCGGCGGTGTCCATGTCCTTGTCGCCGCGCCCGGACAGGTTGACGACGATCAGTCCGTCCGAACCGAGCTCCTTGCCGAGGTCCAGGGCCCCGGCCAGGGCGTGGGCGCTCTCGATGGCCGGGATGATGCCCTCGGTCCGCGAGAGCAGGCGCAGCGCCTGCATCGCGGCGTCGTCGGTGACGGCACGGTACTCCCCGCGGCCGCTGTCCTTGAGGTAGGCGTGCTCGGGCCCGATGCCCGGGTAGTCGAGACCGGCCGAGATGGAGTACGGCTCGGTGATCTGGCCCTCCTCGTCCTGGAGGACGTAGCTCCGGGAGCCGTGCAGGATGCCCGGCTCACCGGCGCTCAGGGTGGCCGCGTGCTCACCGGTCTCGATGCCGTGCCCGGCCGGCTCGCAGCCCACGAGCCGGACCCCGGCGTCCGGGAGGAAGGCGTGGAAGAGGCCGATGGCGTTGGAACCGCCGCCGACGCAGGCGACGGCCGCGTCCGGCAGGCGGCCCGCGCGCTCCAGGATCTGGCGGCGCGCCTCGACGCCGATGACGCGGTGGAAGTCGCGCACCATCGCGGGGAACGGGTGCGGTCCCGCGACGGTCCCGAACAGGTAGTGGGTGTGGTCGACGTTGGCCACCCAGTCACGGAAGGCCTCGTTGATGGCGTCCTTGAGGGTGCGGCTGCCGGACTTCACGGCGATGACCTCGGCGCCCAGCATCCGCATCCGGGCGACATTGAGGGCCTGGCGCTGGGTGTCGATCTCGCCCATGTAGATGGTGCAGTCGAGACCGAAGAGGGCGCAGGCGGTGGCGGTGGCGACACCGTGCTGGCCGGCGCCGGTCTCGGCGATGACCCGGGTCTTGCCCATCCGCCGGGTGAGCAGCGCCTGGCCCAGCACGTTATTGATCTTGTGCGAGCCGGTGTGGTTGAGGTCCTCGCGCTTGAGGAACACCCGGGCCCCGCCGGCGTGTTCGGCGAAGCGCGGCACCTCGGTGAGCGCGCTGGGGCGCCCGGTGTAGTTGACCATCAGGTCGTTGAGCTCGGCGGCGAACGCGGGGTCCGCCTTGGCCTTCTCGTACTCGGCGGCGACCTCGTCGACCGCGGCGACCAGCGCCTCGGGGATGAACTTGCCACCGAAGGCGCCGAAATAGCCTTCGGCGCTGGGCACGCGCCCCTCGGGGTCGGGAAGGAAGAAATCGGAGGACATCAGACGCACTCCTCGGCCGGGGCGGGCCGCCCCGGAAGTCCGGTTGTGTCGGAGGTATTCGGGATTCGGATTCGGGATTCGGGCATCACGGTAGGCGGCGCGCGCCTGACGGATCGCTGCCGCCGCGGAGCCGCCGGGGCGCACGGGGCGCACGGGGCCGCTCTCGCGGAGGGCCGGCCGGTGTCCGGGGACCCGGCCGCGGGCCGTGGGACCCGGCCGCGGCGCTCCCCCGCCCCCTCCCCCCTCTCCCCCTTCGGGGGAGGGGGCGGGGGTGGGTTCGGGGGTGGGGGGGGTGAGCAGGCGGTCAGACGACCGCAGCACTCCCCGGCATCCCTGCGCCAGGGCGGGGCCGACGCGTCAGCGCGCGGACCCCGGTCGCCATCGCCCGCCGTTGATCTGTCCCGGCTCGGAGCCGATGTGGTACCTGACCCTGCGCCCGTGGACCCGGCGTGCGGGCGCCCGGCAGCCGCGGTGCCACGGGGGCAGCGCGCAGCGCTGCGGCTCGGGGTGGTGGTGGGCGGCGGGCGGGAAGCCGCTGACCAGTGCCGGACGCGGGAGGCGGGTGGCCCCCGCCGCGGCGCGCACGCCGACCGGGCCCGGGTACGGAACCCGGGCCCGGCAGCGGATGCCTGCGGCGGTGGCGGTCATGTCGGTGTGTGCCGTCCCCGGGCGCTCAGGACCGGCCGTGCCGGATCGCCGGGTGGGAGCCCGCGGCGACCAGGTCGGCGACCGCGGTCCTGGGGTCCTTGCCGGTCACCAGCGACTCGCCGACCAGCACCGCGTCCGCGCCGTCATTGGCGTACGCGATCAGGTCGTGCGGTCCGCGCACCCCGGACTCGGCGATCTTGACGATGTGGTCGGGGATCTCGGGGGCGATCCGGGCGAAGTTGCCGCGGTCGACCTCAAGGGTCTTCAGGTTGCGGGCGTTGACACCGATGATCTTGGCGCCGGCGTCCACCGCGCGGGCGACCTCTTCCTCGTCGTGCACCTCGACCAGCGGCGTCAGCCCGATCGACTCGGCCCGCTCGATCAGCGAGACCAGGGCCTCCTGCTCCAGCGCGGAGACGATCAGCAGCGCGAGGTCGGCGCCGTAGGCACGGGCCTCCCACAGCTGGTAGGCGGTGACGATGAAGTCCTTGCGCAGCACGGGGATGTCGACCTTGGCGCGGACGGCCTCCAGGTCGGCCAGCGAACCGCCGAACTTGCGCTGCTCGGTCAGGACGGAGATGACCGCCGCGCCGCCCGCCTCGTAGTCGGCGGCCAGACCGGCCGGGTCGGCGATCGCGGCGAGCGCACCCTTGGACGGGCTGGAGCGCTTGACCTCGCAGATCACCGTGACGCTCTCGCCCTTGAGCGCGGCGACGCCGTCCTTGGCGGGACGCGCCTTCTGGGCCCGCTCCTTGAGCTCGTCGAGGCCGACGCGCGCCTGCCGCTCTGCGAGGTCGGCACGGACGCCGTCGATGATCTCGTCGAGCACACTCACGCGAGCGGCCTCCTTCTTGAGCGGTGGAGGTGGACAGTGGCCTGTGGGACGAGCTGCCCCATCCGGCACTCCGATGGTATCCGCCAAAGGATGCAGGTCTCACATCCGGTGGACCGTGGTCCCACGACCTGGACATCCGGGGGCCCCGCGCGGGGATGCGCGGCCGGCCCGCACGGCCTGCGGATCACGGTGCCAGCCCGCTGCCGAAGGGGAAATTGCGGACGACCGTGAAGACCAGCAGCAGGCCGCCCAGCGCCCACCAGTGGACGGCTCGCGGCCGCGGGCCCGCCGTACGGCGGCCGCGCACCGCACGGCCCAGCCAGCGGGCCCAGAAGACCGCACAGGCGGCGTATGCGGCCACCGCGAGGGCGTTGGCGCCCAGCGCCGCCGCGAGATCGCCGTGGGCGACGGCATGGGCGCTGCGCAGGCCGCCGCAGGCCGGGCAGAAGATGCCGGTGAGGTGCAGCAGCGGGCACACCGGGTAGTGGCCGGGCTCATTCGGGTCGACGACGCCGAGGCAGGCGAAGGCGGCGGTGGCGGCGGCCAGGACGCCCAGGGGGGCCGCCAGACGGCGGGGCAGCCCGCCGTGGAGTCGGGCTTCGGGCCGGGGCCGCGCCGCGGGTTCGCTCACGTGCCGATTGTGCGGCCGCATGCGCAAAGGCGCAGCTTCTCGGCCGCCGTACGGAAGGGGCACGGACGGCTGGTACGGCACCAGGGGTGCGTACGGACCGGGAAGCGGCGCCTTCGAGGGGTGCCACGAGGGTGGCGCCGGGGCGCGGCGCCACGGGTGCGGAAGCTCAGCCCTCCTGCGGCTGCGCCTGCGTCTGGGGGCGCGGCTTGGCCGAGCGCTTGGGCTCCTGGCCCAGGCCGGCCGCGCGCATCAGACCGCCCGCCACGGCACCGAGACCGATCAGCACGATGCCGGCCCAGAAGCCGGGAACGTTCCCCAGCACGATGAAGGCTCCGGAGACACAGAAGCCGATGAACGAGATGATGACGCCGGTCCAGGCGGCGGGGGTGTGTCCGTGGCCACTGCTCGACATGAATGCTCCTCGTTGCTCTCTCGCGCCGGGGTCGGGGCGCGGTGATCCTCAGCGCCCATTGTCACCGATGCCGGGTGGAGCGCCGTTACCGGGTCGGGTCCTCACCGCGGTCCAGGGACTTCCAGATCTCCTCGGGACGGTCCAGGTCCGGCGCGGGCGGCGCCCGGCGCGGGCCGCGGGCCCCACCGGGCGTGCGCTCGTACCGGCCCGACATGGCAGGCCAGTGGCGTCCGCAGGCCAGTGCCAGCAGCCCGGCGAGCAGCAGCAGCAGACCGCCGGCGGCGGCCACCCACGGCCATCCGGTGTGCGTGACGTGATGCACACCGGCGTCGGTCAGTCCGACCGCGGTGGCGGCCTTCTCCCGCAGCGCCGAGGTGTCGGAGTTGCCCAGCACCGCGGCGACGGCGATGCCCACGCCGCTGAGCGTGAGCAGAACGGCGACCGCGATCCGGCCGGCCCGGCGCACCGCGAAGACGGCGACCAGCGCGGCCAGGCCGACGACGGCCAGCGCGCCGGGCACACCGGTCACATCGGCGCCGGTCACGCTGCGCGGCAGCTCGCCCTGGGCCAACACCGCGGAGCCCTTGGCCCAGGTGCGGCCGGAGGCCAGCAGCGCCAGGGCGGCGCCGACCGCACCGGCGGGCAACGCCAGGGCGAGACTGCGTTTCGCACGGGACGCGGAACCGGCCGGCGGGGGCCCGGGCGTGGCCGAGGGCTCGGTCTCGGCAGGGGTCTGGGGTACGGCACTCACGGGTACCACTATCGCTCACGGGCCGGCGGGGCCCGCCGCGCGGGGGTGGCAACGGCCCCGCGGCGGGCTACCCGCCCAGGTGGTTCGCGGTGTTCACGGCACGCAGCACCGCCGCAGCCTTGTTGCGGCACTCCGTGTCCTCGGCCACCGGATCCGAGTCGGCGACGATTCCGGCGCCCGCCTGGACGTAGGCGGTGCCGTTGCGGAGCAGAGCGGTGCGGATCGCGATGGCGGTGTCGGAGTCGCCGGCGAAGTCGAGGTAGCCGACGCAGCCGCCGTACAGACCGCGCCGGGTCGGCTCCAGCTCCTCGATGATCTGCAGGGCGCGCGGCTTGGGGGCGCCGGAGAGCGTGCCGGCGGGGAAGCAGGCGGTGAGCACGTCGAAGGCGCTGCGGCCCTCGGCCACCTGCCCGGTGACCGTCGAGACGATGTGCATCACATGGCTGTAGCGCTCGACGGACATGAAGTCGACGACCTCGACGCTGCCCGGCTCGCACACCCGGCCCAGGTCGTTGCGGCCCAGGTCGACCAGCATCAGGTGCTCGGCGCGTTCCTTGGGGTCGGCCAGCAGCTCGTCCGCCAGAGCCTGGTCCTCCTGGACCGTCGCACCGCGCGGGCGGGTGCCGGCGATGGGGTGGACCATGGCCCGGCCGTCCTCGACCTTCACCAGCGCCTCGGGGCTGGAGCCGACGACGTCGAAGGCGGTCCGCTCACCGTCCTCGCCGCCGTCGCCACCCTCGAAGCGGAAGAGGTACATGTACGGGCTGGGGTTGGTGGCCCGCAGCACCCGGTAGACGTCCAGCGCGCTCGCCGTGCAGGGGGTTTCGAAGCGCTGGGAGGGCACGACCTGGAAGGCCTCGCCGGCCCGGATGCGCTCCTTGACGTCCTCGACGGCCTCCCGGAAGGCCGGGCCGCCCCACTCGGCGGTGTACGGCGGGACCTCGGAGGGCGGTAGCGCGGCGGCACTGGCGTGCGCGGGCCGGGCGAGGTCGTCGGCCATGGTGTCCAGGCGGGCCACCGCGTCGGCGTAGGCCTCGTCGACACCGGTGTCGAGGTCGTTGTGGTTGATCGCGTTGGCGATCAGCAGGACCGTGCCGTTCCAGTGGTCGAGCACGGCGAGGTCGGAGGTGAGCAGCATGGTCAGCTCGGGCAGCTGCAGGTCGTCCTCGGTCTGCTCGCCGATCTTCTCCAGGCGGCGCACGATGTCGTAGCCGAGGTAGCCGACCATGCCGCCGGTGAACGGCGGCAGCCCCTCGCCCTCGATGAGGTCGCGGGGGGTGTGCAGCGCCTCGACGGTGGCGCGCAGCGCGTCGAGTGGATCGCCGCCGGTCGGCATGCCGACCGGCGGGGTGCCCAGCCAGTGCGCCTGCCCGTCGCGGGTGGTGAGCGTGGCGGCGCTGCGGACGCCGATGAAGGAGTAGCGCGACCACGTACGGCCGTTCTCGGCGGACTCCAGGAGGAAGGTGCCCGGGCGTTCGGCGGCGAGCTTGCGGTAGAGCCCGACCGGGGTGTCGCCGTCCGCGAGCAGGCGCCGGGTGACGGGGATGACCCGTCGGTCCTTGGCGAGGGTGCGGAAGGTGTCGAGGTCCGGAGTGGCGGTGCCGGTGGTTCCCGTGGTCATGGCAGCGGAGCCTACTGGTCCCGACCGTCCCCGGTGGTCAGTACGTCCGCATCGAAGCAGGTCCGGTCACCGGTGTGGCAGGCGGCGCCGACCTGGTCGACCCGGACCAGGACGGTGTCGGCGTCACAGTCCAGCGCCACCGACTTGACGTGCTGGACGTGGCCGGAGGTGTCGCCCTTGACCCAGTACTCCTGGCGGCTGCGGGACCAGTACGTGCAGCGGCCGGTGGTGAGGGTGCGGTGCAGCGCCTCGTCGTCCATCCAGCCGAGCATCAGCACCTCGCCGGTGTCGTACTGCTGGGCGATGGCGGGGACCAGGCCGTCGGCGCCGCGCTTGAGGCGGGCGGCGATGGCGGGGTCCAGGGCGGGGGTGGTGTCCGGGGTGGGGGTGGTGTCCGGGGTGGCGGCGCGGCTGCTCATGGTGTCCATTGTGCCGTGCGGCATCCTGCAGGCATGCATCATCAGCAGCCGCCCCCGCCGCCACCGCCGCCGGACCCGGACCGCGCCGCGCGGGTGGCGGCGCGGGCGCTGGGGGCGGTGTTCGTGGCGGCGGTGGCGGTCGGCGTGGTGGTCGTGGTGGTGGTGTTCCGCTCGTGAGGGAGCGCGTTCCGGTCGTGAGCGCGCGCTCCGGTCGTGTGACCGCGGCGCGGCGGGGCGGGGCGGGGCGGGGCGGGGCGCACACCCCGGCTTGCGGAGGGCCGGGCTCACACGCCCAGTTTCGCCGCCCTCAGCCGGTCGATGGCGTCCTTGTCGCCGTCCAGCTCCACCTCGGCGGCCTCCTGCCGGCCGAAGGCGAACATCGTCAGCTCGCCCGGCTCGCCGACGACCGTGACCACCGGGGTGCCGCGATGGGCCACCGCCGTCCGCCCGTCCGGGCGCCGCAGCACCAGGCCCACCGGCGACTTCCGGCCCAGCACCCGGGCCATCCGCTCGATCCTGGACCACAGCGCGTCCGAGAACACGGGGTCCAGCTCCCGCGCGGTCCAGTCCGGCTGGGCCCGCCGGACGTCCTCGGCGTGGACATAGAACTCGACGGTGTTGGACGCCTCGTCGATCTGCTTCAGTGCGAACGGCGACATCCGCGGCGGCCCGGTCCTGATCAGCCGGATCAGCTCCTCGTACGGCTTGCCGGCGAACTCCGCCTGCACCCGCTCCAGCCGCGGGGCCAGCGGCTTGACGAGCAGCCCGCCGGCCGCATCGGCGCGCCGCTCGCGCACCACCACATGCGCGGCCAGGTCCCGCGCGCTCCAGTTCTCACACAGCGTCGGCGCCTCGGGGCCGGCGCTCTCCAACAGGTCGGCGAGAAGGAGCCGTTCACGCTTCGCATGGGTCGACATGCGGCCAGCCTACGACCGGCCGCGGCCCCCTGCCACGGGGCCGCGCCCGCACCGGGCCGGAACCGTCCGCTCTCCCCCGCCCGCCGGGCACTCCCCGCTCAGGGCCCGCCCGGCGGGCCCGCCTCCAGGTGGTCCCGCAAAATGCGCTCCAGCTCCCGGGCGGCCCGCGGCGGGGAGACATCGCCCCGGTGGGCGACGGACACCACGCGGTGCATACCGGGCGTCGAGAAGCGGGTGACGCGCAGGCCGGAGCGTTCGGCGACCATGCTGGGGACCACGGCGATGCCCAGCCCGGCCCGGACGAAGCCGAGGACCGCGTCCATCTCGCCGCCCTCGACGGTGAAGGTGGGCTCGAAACCGGCCGCCCGGCACGCCGCGGTGGTGAATTCCCGCAGGTCGTAGCCGCGGCGGAACATGGCCAGCGGCCGGCCCTGCAGATCCTCCACCCGGATGCGGGTACGCCGGCCGGCGGGGGCCGGGCGGTCGGGGGCGGAGACCACGACGAGTTCCTCGCGCAACAGGTCGGAGGTGGTCAGGGCAGGGGCCTGGACCGGGAGCGGGGTGATGACCAGGGCCAGGTCCAGTGCGCCGTCGGCCAGCGCCCGGACGAGGTCCTGCGAACCGTCCTCGGTCACCAGGAGGTCCACGCCCGGATACGCGGCGTGGAAGGCCCGCAGGACATCGGGGACGAGGCTGGCACACAGGCTGGGCGGGGCGCCGAGGCGCAGCCGCCCGCGGCGCAGCCGGGCGACCTCCTGGACCTCGCGGCGGGCGGTCTCGGCATCGGCGAGGATCCGCCGGGCGAGCGGCAGCAGCGTCTCGCCGGCATCGGTGAGGGTGATGTGGCCGCGGGCACGATGGAAGAGCTCCGCTCCCAACTCCCGCTCCAGCGACCGGATCTGCTGGGAAAGGGAGGGCTGGGCGACATGTTCGCGCTCGGCGGCGCGGGTGAAGTGCCGGGTTTCGGCCACGGCGGTGAAGTAGCGGAGCTGCTGCAGCTGCATAGGGGGAATGGTAGGCGGTGATAGGCCCAGCCTATGGAGATGAGCCGCACCATGTCTTGGACTGATGACAGGCCCGGTCCTTACCGTCGGGACTCATGGCACTGGACACACGGACGGGCCGACGGCCGTCCTTCGCGGGCCTCCTGTGGCGCTCGACCGTCGGCAAGAAGACGGCGATGGCCGTCAGCGGCCTCGTGATGCTGCTGTACCTGGTCGTCCATATGCTGGGCAACCTCAAGATCTTCTTCGGAGCGGTGGAGTTCGATGCGTACGCCGCCTGGCTGCGCACCATCGGCGAGCCGTTCCTGCACCACGAGTGGTTCCTGTGGATCGCGCGGGTGGTGCTGCTGGCAGCGGTCGTGGTGCACGCGGTGGCCGCGTACCAGCTCAGCCGGCGCGACCTCGCCGCCCGGCCCACCCCTTATGCCCACCCGTCGCCCGTCCACCGCCCCCGGCTGCGCCGCCGCGCGAGCTACGCCACCCGGACGATGCGCTGGGGCGGTGTCATCCTCGGCCTGTTCCTCGTCTGGCACCTCCTGGACCTGACGACACTGACGGTGAATCCGCGCGCCGAGGCCGGCCATCCGTACGCGAACGTGGTCGCCACCTTCTCCACCTGGTACGGCAACACCGTCTACCTCGTGGCGATGCTCGCCCTCGGCCTGCACATCCGGCACGGCTTCTGGAGCGCCGCGCAGACGCTGGGTGCCAACCGGCCCGGCCGCGACCGGACGCTCAAGACCTTCGCGAATGCTCTCGCCGCCGTCCTGACCGCGGGCTTCCTCGCCGTCCCCGTCTCCGTGATGACCGGAGTAGTGAACTGACATGACGTCGACCACCGACCCGAATCCGACCGCCGGCCCGGCTTGGACTGTCGATACGACTTCGGCGCCCGGCCCGGCTTCGACTGCCGATACGACTTCGGCCCCCGACCCGGCTTCGACTGCCGATACGACTTCGGCCCCCGACCCGGCTTCCTCCGCCGATACGGCTTCCACCGCCGATGCGACGCCGTACGGCAGCTACGCCGACTACCCGACCGGCGCGCCCGTCGCCGACACCGCGGGCCCCGGCGGGCCGGTCGCCGAGCGCTGGGACCGCCGCCGCTTCGAGGCCAGGCTCGTCAACCCGGCCAACCGCCGCAAGCACACCGTCATCGTCGTCGGCACCGGACTCGCGGGCGGCGCGGCCGGCGCCACCCTCGCCGAACAGGGCTACCGCGTCGAGCAGTTCTGCTACCAGGACTCCCCGCGCCGGGCGCACTCCATCGCCGCCCAGGGCGGGATCAACGCCGCGAAGAACTACCGCAACGACGGCGACTCCGTCCACCGGCTCTTCTACGACACCGTCAAGGGCGGCGACTTCCGGGCCCGGGAGTCCAATGTGCACCGGCTCGCGCAGATCTCCGTCGAGATCATCGACCAGTGCGTGGCCCAGGGCGTGCCGTTCGCCCGCGAGTACGGCGGTCTGCTCGACACCCGCTCCTTCGGCGGCGTCCAGGTCTCCCGTACGTTCTACGCCCGCGGCCAGACGGGGCAGCAACTGCTGCTCGGCGCCTATCAGGCGCTCTCCCGGCAGATCGCGGCCGGCGGTGTGCGGCTGCACTCCCGTACCGAGATGCTCGATCTGATCGTCGTCGACGGCCGGGCCCGCGGCATCGTCGCCCGCGATCTGGTCACCGGCCGGATCGACAGCCACTTCGCGGATGCGGTGGTGCTGGCATCGGGCGGCTACGGCAACGTCTTCTATCTGTCGACGAACGCGATGAACTCCAACGCCACCGCCGTGTGGCGGGCGCACCGGCGCGGGGCGTACTTCGCCAACCCCTGCTTCACCCAGATCCACCCCACCTGCATCCCGCGCACCGGCGACCACCAGTCCAAGCTCACGCTGATGAGCGAGTCGCTGCGCAACGACGGGCGCATCTGGGTCCCGAAGGCCGCGGGCGACATCCGCCCGCCCGGCCACATCCCCGAGGAGGAGCGCGACTACTACCTGGAGCGCCTCTACCCCTCCTTCGGCAATCTGGTCCCCCGCGACATCGCCTCCCGCGCCGCCAAGAACGTCTGCGACGAGGGCCGCGGCGTCGGCCCCGGCGGTCAGGGCGTGTATCTGGACTTCGCCGACGCGATCGCCCGGACGGGCAGGGCCGCGGTCGAGGAGAAGTACGGCAACCTCTTCGACATGTACGCGCGGATCACCGCGGAGAATCCGTACGAGACACCGATGCGGATCTACCCCGCCGTGCACTACACGATGGGCGGCCTGTGGGTCGACTACGACCTGCAGACCACCGTCCCCGGCCTGTTCGCCATCGGGGAGGCCAACTTCTCCGACCACGGTGCCAACCGCCTCGGCGCCTCCGCCCTGATGCAGGGCCTCGCCGACGGCTACTTCGTCCTCCCGTCGACCCTCAACGACTACCTGGCCCGCCATTCGCAGCACGACACGCTCACGGCCGAGCACCCCGTCGTACAGGAAGTGCTGGCCGAGACCGAGGACCGGCTGAACCTGCTGCTGGCCGTCGACGGCGACCGCACCCCCGATTCCTTCCACCGCGAGATCGGCGCACTGATGTGGGAGTACTGCGGGATGGCCCGCACGGACGAGGGGCTGCGCAAGGCCCTCGACCGGATTCCGCAGCTCCGCGAGGAGTTCTGGCGCCGCATCAAGGTGCCCGGTACCGGCGAGCAGTTCAACCAGTCCCTGGAGAAGGCCAACCGCATCGTCGACTACCTGGAGCTCGCCGAGCTGATGTGCCTCGACGCACTGCACCGCGCCGAGTCCTGCGGCGGCCACTTCCGTGTGGAGTCGCAGACCCCGGACGGCGAGGCCGCCCGCCGGGACGACGTGTTCTCCTACGCGGCCGCCTGGGAGTTCACCGGCACCGGCGCGGCACCCACCCTGCACAAGGAAGACCTGGTCTTCGAGTACGTCCACCCCACCCAGCGGAGCTACGCATGAGGCTCACCCTGCGCATCTGGCGCCAGCAGAACGCCGACGCCCCCGGCGCCCTGTCCACGTACGAGGTGGCCGGCATCTCGCCGGACATGTCGTTCCTGGAGATGCTCGACACCCTCAACGAAGAGCTCCTGCTGGGCGGTGACGATCCGGTCGCCTTCGACCACGACTGCCGCGAGGGCATCTGCGGCGCCTGCTCGCTCGTCATCAACGGCGAGGCGCACGGCCCCGAGCGGACCACCACCTGCCAGCTGCACATGCGGTCCTTCCGGGACGGCGACACCCTCGACATCGAGCCGTGGCGGGCCGCCGCCTTCCCGGTCGTCAAGGATCTGGTCGTCGACCGCTCCGCCTTCGACCGCATCATGCAGTCCGGCGGCTACATCACCGCCCCGACCGGCGCCGCTCCCGAGGCGCACGCCACCGCCGTGCCCAAACCGGCCGCCGACGCCGCCTTCGAGCACGCCGAGTGCATCGGCTGCGGCGCCTGTGTGGCGGCCTGCCCCAACGGCTCGGCGATGCTCTTCACCGCCGCCAAGGTCGTCCACCTCAACTCCCTTCCGCAGGGCGCGCCGGAGCGGGAGAGCCGCGTCCTGGACATGGTGGGACGGATGGACGCGGAGGGGTTTGGAGGGTGCACGAATACCGGGGCGTGCGCGACGGCCTGTCCCAAGGGGATACCCCTCTTCAGCATCGCCACGATGAACCGGGAGTTCGTCCGGGCGGCGCGGAAGGGGCGCTGAGCCGGACCGCGGCGGCCCCGGCGGATGCGCTCCGGTCAGCGCACCGGGTGTCCCGCCCCCCGGAGGGCGTCCTTGACCTGGCCGATGCGCAGCTCGCCGAAGTGGAAGACGGAGGCGGCCAGGACCGCGTCGGCGCCGGCCGCGACGGCCGGCGCGAAGTCGTCCAGCCTGCCGGCCCCGCCGGAGGCGATCACCGGGACGGTGACGTGCTTGCGGACGGCCTCGATCATCTCGACGTCGTAGCCGTCCTTGGTGCCGTCGGCGTCCATGGAGTTGAGGAGGATCTCGCCGGCGCCCAGTTCGGCGGCGCGGTGGGCCCACTCCACGGCGTCGATGCCGGTGCCGCGGCGGCCGCCGTGGGTGGTGACCTCGTAGCCGGACGGCGTCCCCGCGTCGGTGCGGCGGGCGTCGACCGAGAGGACCAGGACCTGGCTGCCGAAGCGTTCGGCGATCTCGCGGATCACGTCGGGGCGGGCGAGGGCGGCGGTGTTGACGCCGACCTTGTCGGCACCGGCCCGCAGCAGCTTGTCCACGTCCTCGGGGGTGCGGACGCCGCCGCCCACCGTGAGGGGGATGAAGACCTGCTCGGCGGTGCGGCGGACCACGTCGTAGGTGGTCTCGCGATTGCCGGAGGAGGCGGTGATGTCGAGGAAGGTCAGCTCGTCCGCGCCCTCCTCGCCGTAGATCTTCGCCATCTCGACGGGATCACCCGCGTCCCGCAGGTTCTGGAAGTTGACGCCCTTGACGACCCGGCCGTTGTCGACGTCCAGGCAAGGGATGACTCGGACCGCCAGGGTCATGTCGGTTCAGGCCTCTCTGACAGTTCTCGGAAAGCTTCCAGTTCTACTTCCACCAGCACACGGGAGTCGACGAAGCCGGAGACCACGACCAGGCTCGAAGCGGGCGGCGCGGCCTCGAAGAGCTCCCGGTGGGCGCGGCCGGCCGCGTCCACATCGCGCAGGTGGGTGAGGTACACCCGGGTGCGCAGGACCGCTTCGGCGCCGAGGCCGAAGGGTTTGAGCGCATCCAGCGCCTGGGTGAAGGCGGCCTTGGTCTGTTCATACGGGTCGCCCTCACCCACAAGGACGCCGTCGACCAGTGGCATCGTGCCGGCGACCAGGACCCGGTCGCCGGCCGCCACGGCGCGTGCGAAGCCGATCTTCTCTTCCCAGGGGTTGCCGGTCCGTACGCGCTCGATGGTCATCATGCGGCCTTTCGTTCGCCGTTACGACACTGCTGCCAGCGCCTCTTCGAGGGTGAACGCCTTTGCATAGAGCGCCTTGCCGACGATCGCGCCCTCGACACCTTCCGGTACCAGCGAGGCCAGCACCCGCAGGTCGTCGAGCGAGGAGACACCGCCGGAGGCGACCACGGGCCGGTCGGTGGCCGCGCAGACGTTCCTGAGCAGCTCGACGTTGGGGCCCTGGAGGGTGCCGTCCTTGTTGATGTCGGTGACGACGTAGCGGGCGCAGCCCTCGGAGTCGAGGCGGGCCAGCGTCTCGTAGAGGTCGCCGCCGTCGCGGGTCCAGCCGCGGCCGCGCAGCGTCGTCCCGCGCACGTCCAGACCGACCGCGATCTTGTCGCCGTGCTCGGCGATGACCTTGGCGACCCACTCGGGGGTCTCCAGCGCGGCGGTGCCGAGGTTGACCCGGCGGCAGCCGGTGGCCAGGGCCGCGGCGAGCGTGTCGTCGTCGCGGATACCGCCGGACAGCTCGACCTTGATGTCCATGGAGCGGGCGACCTCGGCGATCTGCGCCCGGTTGTCACCGGTGCCGAACGCCGCGTCGAGGTCGACGAGGTGCAGCCACTCGGCGCCGGACCGCTGCCAGGCGAGGGCCGCCTCCAGCGGGTCGCCGTAGGAGGTCTCGGAGCCGGACTCGCCGTGCACCAGGCGGACGGCCTGGCCGTCGCGGACATCGACGGCGGGGAGGAGTTCGAGCTTCGATGCGTTCGGCATTACAGGGTCTCGATCCAATTGGTCAGGAGCTGGGCACCGGCGTCGCCGGACTTCTCGGGGTGGAACTGGGTGGCCCACAGCGGGCCGTTCTCGACCGCGGCCACGAACCGCTCGCCGTGCGTGGTCCAGGTGACCGTCGGCGCGCTGAGGTGTGGGTTGCCGACCTCCAGCTCCCAGTCGTGCACCGCGTAGGAGTGCACGAAGTAGTAGCGGGCGTCGGCGGGCAGCCCGGCGAAGAGCCGCGAGCTCTCGGGGGCCTCGACGGTGTTCCAGCCCATGTGCGGGACGACCTCGGCCTTGAGCGGGCCGACCGTGCCGGGCCACTCGTCCAGGCCCTCGGTCTCGACGCCGTGCTCGATGCCGCGGCCGAAGAGGATCTGCATGCCGACGCAGATGCCCATCACGGGGCGTCCGCCGGCCAGCCGGCGTCCGACGAGCCAGTCGCCGCGGGCTTCCTTGAGCCCGGCCATGCAGGCGGCGAACGCGCCGACGCCGGGGACCAGCAGCCCGTCGGCGTTCATCGCCCGGTCGAAGTCCCGGGTGATCTCCACCTCGGCGCCGACGTGTGCCAGGGCGCGTTCGGCGGAGCGGACGTTGCCGAAGCCGTAGTCGAAGACGACGACGTTCTTACGAGATGCCGAGGGGGTCAATTCCATACCTCCAGCCGCAGCACGCCGGCGAGCAGGCACAGCGCCGAACCGACGGACAGCAGCACGATCAGGCCCTTGGGGAGCTGCTGCTTCCAGAACGAGTAGACACCGCCGAGGAGAAAGAGCCCGAGCAGGATGAAGACGGTGGACAGACCGTTCACTGCATCCTCCGGTTCGCTTCTCCGCCCGCGCGGCGCAGAGGCGCGGGCATCGTGGTCAACTGCGGCCCGGCGGCCGCGCGTGCGTCGCTCACAGGCCTACAGGGCTCCCTTGGTGGAAGGAATGATCCCCGCCGCGCGCGGGTCGCGCTCGCTGGCGTAGCGCAGGGCGCGGGCCAGCGCCTTGAACTGGCACTCCACGATGTGGTGGGCGTTGCGGCCGTACGGGACGTGGATGTGCAGCGCTATCTGGGCCTGGGCGACGAACGACTCGAAGATGTGCCGGGTCATGGTCGTGTCGTAGGAGCCGATCATCGGCGCCATGTTCTCCGGCTCGGTGTGCACCAGATACGGGCGGCCGGAGAGGTCCACGGTCACCTGGGCGAGCGACTCGTCCAGCGGGACGGTGCAGTTGCCGAAGCGGTAGATGCCGGTCTTGTCGCCGAGGGCCTGCTTGAACGCGGCCCCCAGGGCCAGCGCGGTGTCCTCGATGGTGTGGTGGGTGTCGATGTGCAGATCGCCGTCGGTCTTGACCTTGAGGTCGAACAGACCGTGCCGGCCGAGCTGGTCGAGCATGTGGTCGTAGAAGCCCACACCGGTCGACACGTCCACCTCGCCCCTGCCGTCGAGGTCGATCTCGACGAGCACGGACGTTTCCTTGGTCGTGCGCTCCACGCGTCCTACGCGGGTCATCGCTTGCTCTCCTTCAGTACTGCGCGAACCGCGTCGAGGAACGCGTCGTTCTCGGCCGGGGTGCCGGCGGTTACCCGCAGCCAGCCCGGTACGCCGTTGTCCCGGACCAGCACGCCGTGGTCGAGGATCGCCTGCCAGGTGGCGTGCGCATCCTCGAAGAGGCCGAACTGCACGAAGTTGGCGTCGGATTCGACGACCTGGCAGCCGGCCGCCCGCAGCTCGGTGACCAGGCGGTCCCGCTCGGTCTTGAGCTGCTCGACGTACTTCAGGAGGGTGTCGGTGTGCTCCAGCGCGGCGAGCGCGGTGGCCTGGGTGACGGACGAGAGGTGGTACGGGAGCCGGACCAGCTGCACCGCGTCGACCACGGCGGGGTCGGCGGCGAGGTAGCCCAGCCGCAGTCCGGCGGCGCCGAAGGCCTTGGACATGGTCCGGGAGACCACCAGATTCGGCCGGCCCTCGATCAGCGGCAGCAGCGAGGGCCGGTGGCTGAACTCGCCGTAGGCCTCGTCGACCACCACCAGGGCGCCCGCACCGTCGGCCCTGGCCGCCTGCGCCGCCTCGTACAGCGCGAGCACCGTCGCTTCCCCGACGGCGGTGCCGGTGGGGTTGTTCGGCGAGCAGATGAAGACCACGTCGGGGCGCTGCTCGGCGATGACCGCCGTGGCCGCCTCGACGTCGACGGTGAAGTCGTCGTGGCGAGGGCCGGAGATCCAGCCGGTGCCCGTGCCGCGGGAGATCAGCCCGTGCATGGAGTACGACGGCTCGAAGCCGAGGGCGCTGCGGCCGGGGCCGCCGAAGGTCTGCAGCAGCTGCTGGATGACCTCGTTGGAGCCGTTGGCGGCCCAGACCCGGTCGGCGGTGACCTCGTGGCCGGCGGTGCGGGTGAGGTAGCGGGCCAGCTCGGTGCGCAGCTCGACCGCGTCCCGGTCGGGGTAGCGGTTGAGCCGGCGGGCGGCCTCGGTCACCCGCTCGGCGATCCGCTCGATCAGCGGCTCGGGCAGCGGGTAGGGGTTCTCGTTGGTGTTCAGCCGCACCGGGACGTCCAGCTGCGGTGCGCCGTAGGGGGACTTGCCGCGCAGCTCGTCCCGGATGGGGAGATCGTCGATCCTGGTCACGTGCCTGCTCACTTGCTCTGCGGGACCTTCCATTCGAACCTGGCCTTCAGCGCGGCGCCGTGGGCCGGGAGATCCTCGGCCTCGGCGAGGGTCACCACATGGTGGGCGACCTCGGCCAGCGCATCGCGCGAGTAGTCCACGACATGGATGCCGCGCAGGAAGGACTGCACGGACAGCCCCGAGGAGTGGCAGGCACAGCCGCCGGTGGGCAGGACGTGGTTGGACCCGGCGCAGTAGTCGCCGAGCGAGACCGGGGCCCAGGGGCCGACGAAGACGGCGCCGGCGTTGCGGACCCGGGCGGCGACGGCGGAGGCGTCGGCGGTCTGGATCTCCAGGTGTTCGGCGCCGTAGGCGTCCACGACCCTGAGGCCCTCGTCGATGCCGTCGACGAGGACGACGGCGGACTGCCGTCCGGCCAGCGCCTCGGTGATCCGCTCGATGTGCTTGGTGGCCGCCACCTGCTGCTTGAGCGCGTCCTCGACGGCATCGGCGAGCTCGGTGGAGTCGGTGACCAGGACGGCGGCGGCGAGGGTGTCGTGCTCGGCCTGGCTGATCAGGTCGGCGGCGACGTGCTCGGGGTCGGCGGTGGCGTCCGCGAGCACCGCGATCTCGGTGGGCCCGGCCTCGGCATCGATGCCGATACGGCCCTTGAGGAGGCGCTTGGCGGAGGCGACGAAGATATTGCCGGGGCCCGTGACGAGGTTGACCGGCAGGCACTCCTCGGTGCCGTACGCGAACATCGCGACGGCCTGGGCACCGCCGGCGGCGTAGACCTCGTCGACGCCGAGCAGGGCGCAGGCGGCCAGGATGGTCGGGTGCGGCCGGCCGCCGAACTCCTTCTGCGGCGGGGAGGTGACGGCGATGCCCGTGACGCCGGCCTCCTGCGCGGGGACGACGTTCATGACCACGGACGACGGGTAGACCGCCAGGCCGCCGGGGACGTAGAGGCCCACCCGCTCGACGGGGACCCAGCGTTCGGTGACCGTGCCACCGGGGACGACCTTGGTCGTGACGTCGGTGCGGCGCTGCTCGCGGTGGACGATCCGGGCGCGCCGGATGGACTCCTCCAGGGCGGCGCGCACGGCCGGGTCCAGCTCGTCGAGGGCCTCGCGCAGTGCCTCCGCGGGCACCCGGACCCGCTCGATCTCGACGCCGTCGAACCGCCGCGCATAATCGATCAGCGCCGCGGTGCCGCGATGGCGTACGTCCTCGCAGATGGGCCGCACCTTCTCCAGGGCGGCTTCCACGTCGAACTCGGCACGGGGCAACAGGTCGCGCAGGGCGCCGCCCTCGGGGAGGGCGTCACCGCGCAGATCGATTCGGGAGATCACCCTCCCAGTGTCTCAGACCCGATCCCGGGCCCGAGCGGCCGTATCACTCAGTGATACACAGCGGCACACGCTCCGGACACCGCGTGACCGGGCCCGCGGAAGTTGACCGGAGTTGGCCCTGACCATGCGTGTTCAAGCAGTCACGGGGCGGGCAAGGGCCACGTGACGGCGTACGGGGACGCCTGTGGGACGCCTCACGACCGGTGCACGCCATGCGTCCGAACAGGTTGCGACACACCACGGGAGAGCAAGGGGGATCCACTGTGACCGAGCCCGGGGACGGCGACGCGCCCGCCGACCTGCAGCTGACATCGGCGGAATGGAGCATGTGGCAGGCCTTCCGCAACGGCAGCACCTGCGATCTGCACATCGGCGACCCGGCCCGCGACGATCCGCACGGGCAGCATCTGTGGGGCCCGGAGCGCCGGGTGCGGGCCCGGGTCGTGGCGTTACTGCTGCTCGACGGGCCGCCCCCGCAACCGGGCCGGGTCTCCGCGCTCCAGCTCACCGGCGCGTACATCACGGACACTCTCGACCTTGCGGGCGGCACGATCAAGCCATTCGTGGAGCTGCGGGACTGCCGCTTCGAGGCCGAGGTGGTGCTGCCGGAGAGCCGGTTCACCACGCTGCGGCTGGTGAACTGTGCGATACCCCGGCTGGAGGCGGCCCGGCTGCACACCGAGGGCGATCTCCATCTGCCGCGCTGTGTGGTGCACTCCGGCGTCCGGCTCACCGACGCGCACATCGGCACGGACCTGATGCTCAACCAGGCCGTGGTGCACAAGGACCGGCAGGGCCGCTCCATCACGGCGGACGGGATGACCGTCGCCCAGGACCTGCAGGCCGAGATGATGGAGTCCTACGGCGAGCTGTCGCTGCGCGGCGCCACCATCGGCGTGTCGCTGAGCCTGCGGGGCAGCCGGCTGAGCAACCCCTTCGGCCGGCGGGCGCTGAACGCCCCGCAGCTGACCGTCGAGCGCACTCTCTATCTGACCGCCGCGGGCCTGGCCAACTCCCCGTTCTCCAGCAGCGCCACTCCCCCGTACGGCATCGCCCACACCCCCTCGCGCGGCACCCGTATGCAGCGCTTCGAGTGCGAGGGCGGGATGCGGCTGGACGACGGGCGGTTCGGCGATGCGGTCGACTTCGAGCACGCCCGGTTCATCATGGAGTCCGACCAGGAGCTGTCGCTGCGCCGCATCCAGACGCCCGAGCTGCGCTTCCTGGGCGAGCGCCCGCAGCGCGGCCGGGTGATCCTCTCCGGTGCCCGGGTCGTCAATCTCATCGACAAGTCGGCGAGCTGGCCGGGGCTCGGCGGGCTGTGGATGGCCGGCTTCGCCTACGAGACACTGATCCCGCGCGGCCACTTCCCGCTGGCGCTGCGGCTGCAGTGGGTGGCCGCGGCGACCCCGGAGTACGCGCCCGAGCCGTACGAGATGCTCGCCGCCTCGCTGCGCACCACCGGTGAGGACGCGGACGCCCGCGAGGTACTGCTGGCCAAACAGCGGCGGCGGCGCGAGACGCTGCCGCTGGCGGCCAAGGCCTGGGGGTTCCTCCAGGACTGGACGGTGGCCTACGGCTACCGCCCGGGGCGGGCCACGGTGTGGATGGCCATCCTGTGGGCCATCGGCACGCTCTACTTCTCGATGTACCCGCCGCCGCCCCTCAAGGCGGGCGAGGCGCCGCCCTGGAATCCGTACCTCTACTCCCTGGACCTGCTGCTGCCGGTGATCGACCTCAACCAGGGTGCCGCCTGGAAGCCGGGCGGCGGTGCGCAGTGGGCGGCCGCCATCCTGATCCTGGCGGGCTGGGTGCTCGCCACGACGGTTGCAGCGGGCGCGTCGCGGCTCCTGCGGAGGCAATAGCCGCCTGTGCAGCGGGCCCCGTCCAAGCCGCCGCACGGTGCCGGCTGTCCCGCCGTGGGACGTCCCGCCGTTGCTCCCCCGCCTAAAAGGGCGTGGGAGGTACCCCCAGCGGCGGGGAGTGCCGCTGCGCGGGGCTGTCGGGGTGCGGTGACGCCCCTCCGGACTCCGTCCTGCGGTGCGTCCCCTCTCGTGGGTGGGGGTGGGGTCCGGTGGGGGCTGAGCCTGCCGTGCACCGTGCACCCGCCCACCAGCTTCTCCCCACCCACCGGCCCCGCAGGCCCGTCACCGCACCCACCGCCCCGCGCAGCGGACCCCGCCCGCCGCTGGGGGTACCTCCCACGCCCCTTAGGCAGTGGGGGAGCAACGGCGGGAAAGCCAAAAACGGGGCCAGGCAAAGCGCAGCGGAACGCGCGGCCGCGACCGAAGCGCCCCCTCGGCGGCGGGGCCGGCCATCACGGAATACCCGCCCACATGGGAGCACAGCCCAGCGCAGCGTCTAGGCTTACCGGCTGTGACCTCCGTGCGCCTACCGCTCTTTCCGCTGAACTCGGTGCTGTTCCCCGGACTCGTGCTCCCGCTGAATGTCTTCGAGGCGCGGTACCGGGCGATGATGCGTGATCTGAGCGCGGTGTCCGAGGACGACCGCCGCTTCGCCGTGATCGCGATCCGGGACGGCCGCGAGGTCGCCCCCACCGCGCAGGGCATGCCGGACGATGTCACCCTGCCGTCCGCGGACGGCCCCGCGGCGGGCTTCGGCGACGACCCGATGCAGGCGTTCCACTCCGTGGGCTGTATTGCCGACGCGGCGACCATCCGGGAGAAGTCGTCCGACGACGACACCGGCTACGAGGTCCTCGCCACCGGCACCGCCCGCTTCCGGTTGCTGTCGGTGGACACCTCGGGGCCGTATCTGACCGGCGAGCTGGAGGAGCTGGAGGACGGCGAGGGAGAGGGTGCGGGCGCGCTCGCCTCGGGCGTCGTACGGGCCTTCCGTACCTACCAGAAGCGGCTGGCCTGGGCGAACGAACGGACCCTGTCGAGCGGGCAGGACCTGCCTGCCGATCCGTCGGTGCTGTCGTATCTCGTCGCCGCGGCCGCCGTGCTGGACGTCCCCGCCAAGCAGCGGCTGCTGGAGGCGCCGGACACCGCGTCCCGGCTGGGGCAGGAGCTGAAACTGCTTCGCCAGGAGTCGGCGCTGCTCGGTAAGCTCCCGTCGCTGCCGGCCGTGGATCTGACCCGGCAGCCGACCAGTCCCAACTGAACGACCAGCCGGCACCGTACGGCCGGTCCGACCGACGCGAGGCACGAAGACGGTGGCGAAGAAGTCCAGGAAATCCGTCGGCACCCCTGCCACGGTCGCCCTCACCACGGCAGGCGTCCCGTTCACCACGCACTCCTACGAGCACGACCCGGCCGCCCCGTCGTACGGCGAGGAGGCCGCCGAGGCCCTCGGTGTCGCGCCCGACCAGGTGTTCAAGACGCTGCTGGCGGACGTCGACGGCACGTTGACGGTGGCCGTGGTCCCGGTGTCGGGGTCGCTGGACCTCAAGGCGCTGGCGGCCGCGGTGGGCGGCAAACGGGCCACGATGGCCGACCCTGCGGCGGCCGAGCGCAGCACGGGTTACGTCCTGGGCGGGATCTCACCGCTGGGACAGCGCAAACGGCTGCCCACGGTCGTGGACGCCTCGGCCGAGGGCCGGCCGACGGTCTGCGTGTCGGCGGGGCGGCGGGGGCTGGAGGTCGAGCTGTCGCCGGAGGATCTGGTGGCGCTCACGGGGGCGCGCCTCGCGCCGATCGCCCGCGGCTGAACGCACGGCGGGGCGGCCGGCAGGCCGGCCGCCCCGGAGATCTGCGCCGGTCAGCCCGCGGCGGGCGGCTGCTGTCCGTGGTGGTCGTCGCCGTGGTGGCCTTCGCCGGGGTGGCCTTCGCCGGGGTGGCCTTCGTGGTCTTCGCCCTGGTCGTCCCCGTGCTGCTCCCCGGGCCAGTGCGGCGCCGCCGGCTCCGGATCGCGCGGCCCGAACAGCCCGGTCAGCGCGAGCTGGGTGAGCATCGCGGCGATCGGCCAGGCCAGCAGCGCGCCCTTGGCCTGCAGCCGCAGCGGGCCGCCGAAGGCCACGCCGGGGCCGACCTGTTTGGCGTGCGCGGCCACGTCCGGGGTGGGGCCCAGCCACATGCCCGTCACCCAGCCCAGCACCGCGCCGAGCAGTCCGCCCACGACCAGCGCCACGACCAGCGGAATCCCGCCGCGCCTGCGGAAGAGGAAGACCGCGGCGGTGGTGAGCACACCGAAGCCGAGGGACAGCAGGACGAAGGTGCCGTCCGCACCGATCGCCTCCTCGCCCTCGGTGTTCTTGAGGTAGACGTTGCGGGTGTCCGCGATCAGCGGGATGTGCGGCGCGAGCCAGTTCCACAGCAGGCCGAGCAGCACACCGGTCACCGCGACCACGAGCGCGATCAGTGCACCCTCGCGCAGTTCACGAGCCAGCTCGGGGCCGCCGAGGCCGCCGTGGTCGGCGGCGGGCGCGGCCTCGGGGTGCTGCGGCTCGTCGGGCGGTTGGTTGTCGGGTGGCGTCAGCGGTGCGGTCACCCCGTCATCGTGCCAGGTGGGGCCGGTGGGACCCGAAGCAGGACGGCCGTTCGGTGTGGTGGCCCCCGTCATCGCGCCGCCGCCCGGCGGTATGCCCAGGTGGCGACGGCCAGCGAGAGCACCCCGACGGCCGCGCAGACGCCCAGGTCGGCGCCGACCGCGACCCAGTCGGGATGCGGGTCGAAGCTGCGTGCCAGCGCCTCCACACCGTAGGTCGAGGGCAGCAGATCGCGGGCCCAGCCGATCACCGCGGGCATCCGTTCGGCCGGCAGCACACCCAGCAGCAGCGCCGCCGACATGCCCAACTGGCCGCAGAGCGTGGCGAGTTCGGGGCGGGGGGCGAGCAGGCCGAGGGCTGCGCCGAGACCGGCCAGGGCCGCCCCGGCGAGCGGGAGCACGGCGGCCAGCACCCACAGGTGGGCCATCGGCAGCTGGAAGAGCACACAGCCGGTGACCGCGGTGACCACCGTCCCCGGCACGGTGAACGAGGCGTACGCGGCGGCGGCGCCGAGCACCACGGCGGCCGGCGGCACCGGCAGCGTCGCGTAGTGGTCGAGCCCGCCGCCGGCCCGCAGCTGCCCGAAGTACTGGGCGAGGAGATTGAGCGCCACGAAGGCGACGACCAGCACGCTGGAGCCGGACACCACGGAACGGGCCGGGTCGCCGCCGTCGACCACCCCGCGCAGCAGGACCATGATCCCGATGGACTGGAAGGTGGCGACGAACAGCAGCGGGATCCGTGCGACCCGGGCCCGGGAGAGCTGGGCGCGGTAGACGGCCCCCAGCGCGGGCACCAGGCGGGCGCGCGGTGCCAGCGGTGCGGCCTCCTCGGGCCGTGCCCCGGCTTCCGGGACCACCCCGGCCACCGCCTGCACGGGTACCACACTCACGCTGCCACCAAGCCTTCCTCGCTGCCCCCGCAGTACTCCATACGTCCGCCGCACCGGTCCCCGTTCACGCCCGTCACGCCTTGACCAACCCCTCCGCCCGGCCCCCCAGGGCGAGGTACACATCCTCCAGGCTGGGCGTGGCCAGCGTGAAATCGTCCAGGGCCGCGAAGGCCGGGCCCGCGGTGACCGCGGCGACGGCGGATCGGGCCCGGTCGGGGGGCAGGCGGAGGGTCCAGCGGCGGCCGGAGGTCTGCGCGGCGGCTTCGAGAGCGGCGACCTCGGGCACCTCCAGCGGCGGGCGGTCGCGCCACACCAGCTCCAGCCGGACCTCCTCGCTCACCATTTCCTTGAGGCCGCCGGGCGTGTCGCAGGCGATGACGCGGCCCCGGTCGATCACCGCGACCCGGTCGAGCACGCTCTCGGCCTCCAGCACGTTATGGGTCACCAGCACCACCGTCGCGCCGCGCTCGGCCCGGCGCCGGTCCACCGCGGCCCACACGGCGCGCCGCGCCACCGGGTCCATACCGGTGGTCGGCTCGTCCAGCACCAGCAGCGACCGCTCGCCGATCAGCGCGGTGGCCAGGCAGGCCAGCCGCCGCTGCCCGCCGGACAGCTTCTTCAGCGCCCGTCCGGTGATGTCGGCGAGGCCCAGCTCGCCGATCACCGCGTCCCGCTCGGCGCGCGCCTCACGGGCGCCGAGGCCGCGCAGCCGGCCGGTGGTCTCCACCGCCAGTGCGACGGTCAACTCGTCGAGGGCGGTGGACTCCTGCCCCAGGTAGCCCAGCAGCCGGGCGGCCCGCTCCGGATGGCGCACCAGGTCGTGACCCAGTACGGAGATGCTGCCGGAGTCCGGGCGCAGCAGTCCGGTCAGCTGGCGGACCAGGGTGGACTTGCCGGCTCCGTTGGGGCCGAGCAGCCCGAAGATCTCGCCGCGGTGCACGTCCAGGGTGATGCCGTCGTTGGCGCGTACGGCGGAAGCCCGTGCCGCCCCGCGGCGCCCGCGCATCGCGGGGTACGTCTTGACCAGGTTCCGCACGGCGCACACCGGCACCCCGCGCTCCACCTGTTTTGCGCCCGTCCTCACGAGCTATGAGGGTACGCGTCCCCGGCCCGCCTCCGGGCCGCGGGGCTCCGGCGGGCGGGCCGGGACAGAGCGCCCGGGCCGGTCAGTCCCCGGCCGGAGCGTGCTCGGCGGCCGTCCGCAGATCGACCTCGCGCCAGAAACCGGCCCGGATCGCATAGCGGTCGTGCTCGTCGATCTGGTCGTCCTTGTGGGCCAGCAGCCCGAACCGGGCGGCGTAGCGCAGCAGTTCACCGTCGATACGGTGCGGGATGCGCGGGTACTCCGTCGACAGCTGCTGGAGGTGGGTGGTGTCGGAGAGCCGGTCGGTCCAGCGGCGGGCGAAGACCTGGCCGACCTCGAAGGGGTCGCCGCTGACGGCGGTGATGTCCTCCTCGCGGTCGGCCCAGCGCTGCTCGGCGCTGGTGAGCTGGGCGAGGGTGGGCAGGGCCGCGGTCTCGGAGGGTTCGCCGACCGGGCCGCCGCGCTCGACCCAGCCCTTGTCGGACGACCAGCGCAGGGTGGCACCGGCCGCGGGCGCCTGCGGGGCGGAGCCGCCCGCCGGCGCGGGTCCCTGGCCCGCGGCATGGGCCCGGCCGAGCCCGGCCAGGTCCTTGGGGGTGGGGACGCCCCGGGAACCCGCGGCCCCGGGATCGTCCTCGGCGGCCGGTGCGCTCCCGGTACCGGCCGGCGGCCGGGAGACGCCATTGGCGCCGTTGTGCTCGTGGGCGTGCTCGGCGGATTCCGGGCCGGATGCGGCGGCCGCCGCGGCCGCCGCGGCCGCGACCGCGGACTCGGGCAGCGGGGCGGAGAGGATCGCGGCGATCTCGGGGCGCGGTACCGGCGGCGGGGCGCAGGGGCCGCCGAGTTCCTTGGCACGGACCGCACGGGTGATCCAGGTCCGGTCCAGCACCCGCCGCTCGTCGGCCTCGGCGACCAGGTCCTCGGACTGGTTGTAGTCGCCGTCCGCGGCCTGGACGGCCCACAGGTGGACCGCGACGCCGTGCTCCTTGGCCGACATCAGGCCGGGCAGGAGGTCGCCGTCGCCGGTGACCAGGACGATGTCGGAGCAGGCGCGGTTACGTGCGAGTTCGGTCAGCTCGGCGTGCATCGCAGCGTCCACGCCCTTCTGCGCCCAGCGCCCGTCACTGCGGGTCAGCGCACCGAGCCGGACGGTGACCCGGGGCATCACCCGCAGCCGGCGGTGCTCGGGCTGCGGGACGCGGTCGGGGGCTCCGTCGAACCAGTAGATCCGCAGCAGCGGGCGTTCGGTGTCCGCCTCGGCACGCTGACGCAGCCCCTGGATGAGGGCGGCGTGATCCACCGTGATCCGGGAGCGGGCGGGCTCTCCGGCGAGCAGGCTCGCCGCGGCGCCGAGCAAATACCCGGCGTCCACCAGGACGACACAGCGATCCACGATCCACCCTCTTCCCTGAGGTGCTGATGTCCGGTCGCCCCCCGGCTCGGCCCGTGGCACGAGTTTTCTTCGGTTGTCCTTCGAGTCTGCCCGACCCTGCGGGCGTTAACTGCCCGAACTCGATCTTCGGCGTGGCGGATTCGGCGAGAATCTTGAGTACAGCGTGTGATCAACCCTTTAACGCAGGGTAATTGCCCGAAATGCAGCGCTCTGTCCGGCGTGTAAGTCTGGTTCCGGCCCCGATCCCGGATTCCCCCCTCAGGAGGCACGATCATGGCCAAGGACAAGAAGCAGGACCGCAGTCAGCAGCAGAAGGCGGCATCCGCGGCCGAGCGCGGCCAGCAGGAAGCCCAGAAGTCGAGCCTGGAGGCACAGTCCCAGTCGCGATCGCAGGCGCAGGGCAGCCCGGCAGATGTTGCACGTAAGCACCAGCGGCGCTTCGGTCACAACTGATCAACTGATTCACGCCACACAGAGGTTGAGGGGCGCGTCCACTACGGGCGCGCCCCTCCCGGGATAGGCAGGCCGGCGGATCAGCCCGCCAGACAGGCCGGGCCGAGCAGCACCTTCAGATCACCGAACAGCGACGGGTCGGGCGTGACCCGGTGCCGGTCCAGCCGGAGCACGGTCGTCTTGCGTGCCCCCTGCAGCTTGATCCGCACCTCGGTGGAGCCCCGGTGGCTGCTGAGCACCTCGCCGAGCTTCTCGACCATCGGCGGGGTGACCTTGACCGTCGGAATGGTGATCGTCACCGGGGCGTTGGTACCGGCCTCCGAGAGGTCGGGGACCATCATCTCCATGGCCACCAGCCGCGGGATGTCCTCCCGCTTGTCGAGGCGGCCCTTGACGAAGACCACGGTGTCCTCGACGAGTTGGGTGGACACCAGCTGGTAGGTCGCCGGGAAGAACATGCAGTCGATGGAGCCGGCCAGGTCCTCGACGGTGGCGATGGCCCAGGCGTTGCCCTGCTTGGTCATCTTGCGCTGCAGGCCGGAGATGATGCCGCCGATGGTGACGATCGAACCGTCCGAGTAGTCGCCGCCGGTCAGCTGGGCGATGGCGGCGTCCGCCTTGTCGGACAGCACGTGTTCCAGGCCGAACAGCGGGTGGTCGGAGACGTAGAGACCGAGCATCTCGCGCTCCTGGGCGAGCAGGTAGGTCTTGTCCCACTCGATGTCCGAGAACTCGATGTCCAGGCCGAAACCGGGGCTGTCGTCGGCGGTGTCGTCGCCCATGCCGCCGAAGAGGTCGAACTGCCCCTCGGCCTCCTTGCGCTTGACCTGGACGACGTTGTCGATCATCGGTTCGTAGTGCGCCGTGAGCCCCTTGCGGGTGTGGCCCATCTCGTCGAAGGCGCCGGCCTTGATCAGCGATTCGGTGGTGCGCTTGTTGCAGACGACCGCGTCGACCTTGTCGAGGTAGTCGGGGAAGGAGGAGTACTTCCCCTTGGCCTTGCGGCAGCGGATGATCGAGTCGACGACGTTCTGGCCGACGTTACGGACCGCGGTGAGGCCGAAGAGGATCACATCGTCGCCCTGGGCGGCGAAGTTCGCCTCGGACTCGTTGACGTTCGGCGGCAGCACCTTGATGCCCATGCGGCGGCATTCGTTCAGATAGACCGCCGACTTGTCCTTGTCGTCGCGCACGGAGGTCAGCAGCGCGGACATGTACTCGGCCGGGTAGTTGGCCTTGAGGTAGGCGGTCCAGTAGGTGACCAGGCCGTACGCGGAGGAGTGCGCCTTGTTGAAGGCGTAGCCGGCGAAGGGGACCAGGACGTCCCACAGGGCCTGGATGGCCTGGTCGGAGAAGCCCTTCTTCTTCGCGCCCTCCTGGAAGAGGACGAAGTTCTTCGCCAGCTCCTCGGGCTTCTTCTTGCCCATCACGCGGCGGAGGATGTCGGCTTCACCGAGGGAGTACCCGGCGATGATCTGGGCGGCCTTCTGCACCTGCTCCTGGTAGACGATCAGGCCGTGGGTGAGACCGAGGACCTCCTTGAGGGGCTCCTCCAGCTCCGGGTGGATCGGGGTGATCTCCTGGAGGCCGTTCTTGCGCAGCGCGTAGTTGGTGTGCGAGTCCATGCCCATCGGGCCGGGACGGTACAGCGCCGATACGGCGGAAATGTCCTCGAAGTTGTCGGGCTTCATCAGCCGCAGCAGCGACCGCATCGGGCCGCCGTCGAACTGGAAGACACCGAGCGTGTCACCGCGGCAGAGCATCTCGTACGTCTTGGGGTCGTCCAGCGGGACGGTGAGCATCTCCAGCTCGACGCCCTTGTTCTTCCGCACCATCTTGACGGCGTCGTCCATGATGGTGAGGTTGCGCAGGCCCAGGAAGTCCATCTTGAGCAGGCCGAGCGACTCGCACTGGGGGTAGTCCCACTGCGTGATGGTGACGTTGTCGGTGTGCCGCACCCAGACCGGGGCGTGGTCGACGATGGGCTCGCTGGACATGATCACGCCGGCCGCGTGCACACCCATCTGCCGGACCAGGCCCTCGACGCCCTTGGCGGTGTCGATGACCTTCTTCACATCCGGTTCGTTCTCGTACATCCCCCGGATCTCGCCGGCCTCGCTGTAGCGCGGGTGCTGGGGGTCGGTGATACCGCTGAGGTCGATGCCCTTGCCGAGGACATCGGCGGGCATGGCCTTGGTGAGGCGGTCGCCCATGGCGTACGGATAGCCCAGGACGCGCGCGGAGTCCTTGATGGCGTTCTTGGCCTTGATCTTGCCGTAGGTGCCGATCATGGCGACCTTGTCGGCGCCGTACTTTTCCGTGACATACCGGATGACTTCGACGCGCCTGCGCTCGTCGAAGTCGATGTCGACATCGGGCATGGAGACCCGCTCGGGGTTGAGGAACCGCTCGAAGATCAGACCGTGCGTGATCGGGTCGAGGTCGGTGATGCCCATGGCGTACGCCACGATCGAGCCGGCCGCGGAGCCACGGCCGGGGCCGACCGCGATGCCGTTGTTCTTGGCCCACATGATGAAGTCGGCGACGACGAGGAAGTAGCCGGGGAACCCCATCTGGATGATGATGTCCATCTCGTACTCGGCCTGCTTCTGCCGGTCCTCGGGGACACCGCCCGGGAAGCGGCGCTGCATGCCGACCCGGACCTCCTCCTGGAACCAGGTGACCTCGGTGAAGCCCTCCGGGATGTCGAACTTCGGCATCAGGTCACGCTTCTCGAACATCCCGGAGACGTCGATCTGGTCGGCGATCAGGCGGGTGTTGGCGCAGCCCTCCTGCCAGGCGTCCGAGGAGTCGATGGCGTACATCTCGTCGGTGGACTTGAGGTAGTAGCCGGTGCCGTCGAAGCGGAAGCGGTCCGGGTCGGAGAGGTTCTTGCCGGTCTGGATGCACAGCAGGGCGTCGTGCGCCGTGGACTCGTGGGCGTAGGTGTAGTGCGAGTCGTTGGTGACCAGCGGCGGGATGCCGAGCTTCTTGCCGATCTCCAGCAGGCCGTCGCGGACCCGGCGCTCGATCTCGATGCCGTGGTCCATCAGCTCCAGGAAATACCGGTCCTTGCCGAAGATGTCCTGGTACTCGGATGCGGCCTTCAGCGCCTCGTCGAACTGGCCGAGCCGCAGCCGGGTCTGCAGCTCACCGGAGGGGCAGCCGGTGGAGGCGATCAGGCCCTCGGACCACTGGGCGATGGTCTCCTTGTCCATCCGCGGCCACTTCTGCAGCCAGCCCTCGGCGTACGCGTCCGAGGACAGCCGGAAGAGGTTGTGCAGACCGGTCTTGTTCGCCGCCCAGATCGTCTTGTGCGTGTAACCACCGGAACCGGAGACGTCATCGCGCTTCTGATGCGGCTGGCCCCACTGGACCTTGCGCTTGAGGCGCCGCGACTCCGGCGCCACATACGCCTCGATGCCGATGATCGGCGTCACCCCGGCCTTCTTCGCCGAGTGGAAGAAGTCGTACGCGCCGTGGAGGTTGCCGTGGTCGGACATGGCGATATGCGTCATGTCCATCTCGTTGCACGCCTTGAACATGTCCGACAGCCGCGCCGCACCGTCCAGCAGTGAGTACTGGGTGTGGACATGCAGATGCGTGAAGGGGGGCCTGGACGAGGCTGCCACGGCGGGGGACCTCCAAAAGTACGAAACGGCGCAGAGCGCCTCGGCGGGGGACGGCGGTCGGACGGCCGGTGCACGGTCGGCGACGGATGGGTGAGACGGTCTCGAAGTCTACGACTCCCCACTGACAATCGGCGGGCACCGACGAGTAGCCTCGCGCGTTGTCAGTGGCAGATCCGCGACGGGCTCCGCCACGGCTCTCCGTACCCCTTCCGCACCTCAGGAGGCACCCAGCGATGCCGTCCCAGCACGCCCCGGCGCAGGACGCCGAGCAGCGCGGCGAGGAAATCCTCGCCGTCTTCGACACCGCCTTCGGGGAGCTGCTCGCCGCCGACCCCGCGGCCTTCCGTGTGAAATTCCGGAAGATGGCCGCCTCCGCCTTCGCCTTCTACCGGGGCACGGCCTGCCTGTTCTACCGGGATCTGGAAGCCGCGCAGGACGACGGCGGCAAGGACAGCGGCCCGTATCTGGACGAGCAGACCGGCCGGGTGTGGGTCCACGGCGATCTGCACGCCGAGAACTTCGGCACGTACATGGACTCCACGGGCCGGCTGATCTTCAACGTCAACGACTTCGACGAGGCGTACGTCGGGCCGTTCACCTGGGACCTCAAGCGGTTCGCCGCCTCGGTCGCACTGATCGGCTACGCCAAGGCGCTCGGCGACAAGCAGATCACCGACCTGGTGCGCACCTACGCCGCCGCCTACCGGGAGCGCATCCACGCGCTGGCCTCGGGGACGAAGAGCTCCGACCGGGACGAACTGCCGCCCTTCACCCTGGACACCGCCGAGGGCCCGCTGCTGGACGCGCTGCGCGACGCCCGCTCGCTGACCCGCTTCGGACTGCTGGACTCGATGACGGAGATCCGCGACTTCGAGCGCCGCTTCGCGCCGGGCGGCGGCAGCGTCGAGCTGGACGCGGCCACCCGCTACAAGGTCCTTGCCGCCTTCGACGGCTATCTGGAGACGCTGCCGGAGTCGAGCCTGGACCGCCCGGACTCCTACCGCGTCAAAGACGTCGTGGGCCGGCGCGGCATCGGCATCGGCTCGGCCGGTCTGCCGTCGTACAACATCCTGCTCGAGGGCAACAGCGACGCCCTGGAGAACGATGTGGTGATCTACATGAAGCAGGCGCAGACCCCGGCCGTCTCCCGGCACATCACCGACCCCGCGGTCCGCGGCTACTTCCAGCACGAGGGCCACCGCACGGTGATCTCGCAGCGCGCCCTGCAGGACCACGCCGACCCGTGGCTGGGCTGGACCGAACTGGACGGCGCGGGCCAGCTGGTCGCCGAGATCTCGCCGTACGCGGTCGACCTGGACTGGTCGGACATCGACGATCCGGAGGAGATCGCGGCGGTGGTGGCCGACCTGGGCCGGGCCACCGCGACCATGCACGCCGCCGCGGACGACGAGAGCGGCCACTCGCTGGTGCCGTTCTCGACGGAGCGGGCCATCGACGCGGCCATCGCCGCCGACGAGGACGGCTTCGCGTCGCTGCTGGTCGACTTCGCGCACTCCTACGGCGCCCGCGCCCGCCGTGACCACCAGATCTTCGTGGACCTCTTCCGCAACGGGCAGATCCCGGGCCTGTAGGACCGGGAGGACCGGGAGGACCGGAGCATGCCGTCCGCACCGTATGCACCGGTGCGTACGGCTTCGGACCCCCTTAGCCGCCGCTTACCCCGGGCCATGGCACACTCGGCTGCCATGGACATCTCGGCGGCACACCTGCGGGCACTGCGCGCAGCGCTTTTCACGGCGCTGTGCGTGACGCTCTCCTCGGGGTCGCATGTCCTGCTGTCCCGTATGCCGCTGCCGCTGACCACCGTCGCCGCGCTCTGCGCCGCCGTGTTCGTCCTCGCCTATGCGCTGGCCGGCCGGGAGCGCGGCTTCTGGCGGATCGCGTCGCTGCTGGTCCCCCTGGAGCTGGCCGCCGATCTGGTCTTCAGCCTGGGGCAGCACACCTGTTACGGAGAGGCCGGCGGCCCGGTCGCCGGCCCGCTGCGCTCGCTGGGCGTGGATCTGCTGTGCGGTGGCGACCCCGTCGGTGGACCGCTGGCACGGCTGTCCCAGGAGGACGCCGCGCCGGTGGTCACCTGGCTCGTCCTGCTCGCGGCGCATGTGTGCACGGGGCTGCTGGCGGCGGGCTGGCTGCGCCGCGGCGAGAGCGCGCTGCACCAGCTGTTGGGCGCGGTGGCGGGCTTCGCCTTCCGCCCGCTGCTGATCGCCGTCGCGGTCGTCGTCTCCGGCGCCGCGCCGGGCCGCCCGCTGCCCGCCCCCGTACGGCCCGGGCGCCCCGCCCGCGCCGTCCCCCTGCTCGTGCACTGTGTCGTGCGCCGTGGACCGCCCTGCGCACTGGCTGCGTAGGCCTTTGGCCGCGCGGCCCGCGTACGCCCGCGCCGCGCGCGTACGCCTTTGACCGCACGTATCTCCCGTCTCACGGATCTCCACAGAGCAGGAACAGTCATGAGCAACCGCAACAACCAGGTCAACAAGCAGGCAGCCCGCGAGCGGCTGCGCGCCGAGCGTGAGCGGCAGGCGAAGAAGGACAAGATCCGCCGGCAACTGATCGTCGGCGGTGCGATCGTCGGCGTCCTGGCGATCGCCGGCGGTATCGGGGTGGCGGTCTCCTCCATAGGCGGCGGCGACAGCTCGGCCGGCAGCGGGGACAGCACCGACTGGGCGAAGGCCGCGAAGGCCCCGCTGACCAAGCCCGCCAACACCAGCGGCAAGAACGGCACCACGGTCGTCGTCGGCAAGAAGGACGCCAAGAACACCCTGAACCTCTTCGAGGACCCGCGCTGCCCCGGCTGCGCGGGGTTCGAGCAGACCGTCGGGGCCACCGTCGAGAAGGACGTCAAGGACGGCAAGTACAAGGCGTCCTACCACCTGGGCACCTTCCTCGACGCCAACCTCAAGGGCACCGGCTCCAAGAACGCGCTGAGCGCACTGGGCGCCGCCCTCGACGTCGGCCCGGACGCCTTCTTGAAGTACAAGTACGCGCTGTACTCGAAGGAGTTCCACCCGGACGAGACCGGCCCGGACAAGTTCGCCGACGACAGCTACCTGATCAAGGTCGCCGACACCGTCCCGGCGCTCAAGGGCGACGCGGCCTTCCAGAAGGCCGTCAAGTCGGGCACGTACGACCGGTGGGCGCTGGAGATGTCCGACGCCTTCAGCAAGGTCAAGGACGTCACCAGCACCCCGACGATCAAGCTCAACGACACGGTGCTGGGCACGGACAGCCCGCAGGGCAAGGTGGCACCGTCCAGTGTGGCCGCCTTCAACTCCATGGTGGACAAAGCACTGAAGAAGTGACGCGAGCGGCCCGCCCCCGGCCGGGCCGCGTCCCGCGCCTCTCGGCCGGCGTGCTCCGTGCGCGCCGGCCGATGCCAAATCTTGACCCGGGCTCGTGCCGTGCACATGGCAGACTCCCGTCATGCAGGCGACGGGAATACGCCCCGGGGCCCGGCCGGCGGCCGCGCCGGGAGTTCAGCTCAGGGCGCTGCGGGCGGCACTGTTCACCGCGCTGTGCACCGCCCTGTCCGCGGGCTCCCATGTGCTGCTCTCACAGCACCCGTTACCGCCCGCTCCGGTCGTTGCGATCTGCGCCGGTGTCTTCGCCGTGGCCTATGCGCTGACCGGCCGGGAGCGCGGATTCGGCGCCGTCGCCGCGCTCCTGGTGCCGCTGGAGCTGGCCGCCGACACCGTCTTCACCACCGGGCAGCACACCTGTTACGGGCCGGCCGGCGGCCCGGTCACCGGCCCGCTGCGCTCGGTCGGCGTCGAACTGCTCTGCCGGGGCGGCGAATGGGGCACACCGCTGGCCCGGGCGGCCGCCCATCCGGGCGCGCCGCTGCCGCCGGCCGTTCCGGCGGCGGCCCCCTGGCTGCTGCTCGCCGCCCATGTCGCGGTCGGCCTGCTCGCCGCGGCCTGGCTGCAGCGCGGTGATGCCGCCCTGGACGCCCTGCTGCGCGCCGCCGCGACCGGCGCCTTCCGCCCGCTGCGCACCGCGGTCGCGGTGCGCACCGCCGCCCCCGCCCCGCCCCGCCGGAGGATCCGGCCGCTGCACCCGCTGCCGCCGGCCCGCCCGCTCCCCCTCCTCGTGCACTGCGTACGGCGCCGCGGCCCACCCCGCCCGGCCACCGCCTGACCAGCACACAGAAACCGGCACGACCCTCGAGGGGACCACACCACCCATGAGCAACCGCAACAACCTGGCCAACAAGACCGCGGCCCGCGAACGCATCCGGGCCGAGCGGGACCGCCAGAAGAAGAAGGAGAAGCTGCGCCGCCAACTGACCGCGGCGGGCGCGGTGATCGGCGTCGTGGCCGTGGCCGGCGGCATCGGCTACGCCGTGATGAAGGCCAACGAGCCCACGGGCTGGGAGGCCGCCAAGGAGGCCAAGCTCGTCACGCCCGCGCACACCCAGGGCAAGAACGGCACCGAGATCCTGATAGGCGACAAGAACGCCAAGCAGACCCTGGAGGTCTTCGAGGACGTCCGCTGCCCGTCGTGTGCGTCCTTCGAGCAGAGCAGCGGCAAGGCCCTGGCCAAGGACATCGAGGACGGCCGGTACCGGGTCCGCTTCACCATGTACACCTTCATCGACGGTATGGGCGGCGGTGAGGGCTCGAAGAACGCGCTGAGCGCGCTCGGAGCGGCGCTGAACGTCGGCCCGGACGCCTTCTTGAAGTACAAGTCGGCGCTGTACTCGGCCAAGTACCACCCCGACGAGCGCGAGGACCTCTACGCCAAGGACTCCGAGCTGCTCAAGGTCGCCGGCGAGGTGCCGGAGCTGAAGAACGACAAGGCGTTCGCCACGGCGGTCGAGAAGGGCACGTACGACCGCTGGGCGATGGAGATGACCGCGCTGTTCGGCCGCAAGGGCGTCAAGGGCACGCCCACGTTCATGCACGGCGACAAAAAGCTGGTGATGCCGCAGGTCCCGCAGCAGCAGATGACGCAGGCGCAGTACAACCAGCTCGCAGAGACCAACTTCAAGAAGATGATCGACAAGGAGTTCGGCCCGGCGAAGGGGGCGTCAGGCGGGGACGGGGGCAAGGGCGGCAGCACGGGCGAAGGTGGCGCGAAGGGCATCCGCGAGGGCGAAAAGGACCCCTCGGGCGCGCACTGAGTGCCTTTCGGACAACGGGTGGGCGAATTCTCGGGGTTATCGGAATTCGCCCTCCCGGTGCCGCTTACCGGCCAGTAAGGTGATCGGCCGTGACCGATCATGACCAGATCTCGCGCCGCACTGCCGTCACGGCCGTAGCCGCCACCGCAGCCCTTCTGCCGTTCGCCGGCGCCGCCACCGCGCACGCCCAAGGAGCCCCGGAACAGGGCTCGTTCTTCCAGCACGGAGTCGCCTCCGGGGACCCGCTCCCCGACGGCGTCCTGCTGTGGACCCGGGTGACACCGACCCCGGCGGCGACCCCCGGCTCCGGCCGCGGACCGGCCACCAAGGTGAGCTGGCAGGTGGCGAGCGACAAGAACTTCGCGTCCGTTGTCGCACGGGGGACCCTGACCACCTCCACCGCCAGTGACCACACCGTCAAGGCGGACGTCCGCGGCCTGCACCCGGCCACCCACTACTACTACCGCTTCACCGTCGACGGACAGCACTCCCCCGTCGGCCGGACCCGTACCGCCCCCGCCCACGACACCGCGGCCGGCAACATCCGCTTCGGCGTGGTCTCCTGCGCCAACTGGGAGTCCGGCTACTTCTCCCCCTACCGGCACCTGGCCGCCCGCACCGAACTGGACGCGGTGCTCCATGTCGGCGACTACCTCTACGAGTACAAGTCCGGCGAGTACCCGGAGTTCAAGTACGTCGTCCGCCCGCACTCCCCCGCCCACGAGCTGCTGACGCTCGCCGACTACCGCATCCGGCACGGCGTCCACAAGACCGACCCGGACGCACTGGCCATGCACGCCACCCACCCGGTCATCGCCATCTGGGACGACCACGAGTTCGCCGACAACGCCTGGAAGGGCGGCGCGGTGAACCACACCCCGGACACCGAGGGCCCCTGGTCCGCGCGGATGGCCGCCGCGAAGCAGGCCTACTTCGAGTGGATGCCGGTGCGCCCCTCGATCGCCGGCACCACCTACCGCAGGCTGCGCTTCGGCACCCTCGCCGATCTGCACCTGCTGGATCTGCGGTCGTTCCGCGACGCCCAGGCCAAGCCGGGCAGCGGTGAGGTCGACGACCCGAGCCGTACGATCACCGGGCGGGCCCAACTGGACTGGCTCAAGTCCGGACTCGAACGCTCGGACACCGCCTGGCGACTCGTCGGCACCTCGGTGATGATCTCGCAGGTCGCCTTCGGCGCCGTCCCCGCGAAGCTGCTCGGCCCGCTCGCCGAAATCCTCGGGATACCCAAGGAGGGCCTGGCGATCAACACCGACCAGTGGGACGGCTACACCGACGACCGGCGCGAGCTGCTCGGCCACCTCAGCGACCGCGGCATCGACAACACCGTGTTCCTGACCGGCGACATCCACATGGCCTGGGCCAACGAGGTGCCGCGCCAGGCGGCGACCTACCCCGCCGACCGCGCGGTGGCGACGGAGTTCGTGGTCACCTCCGTCACCTCCGACAACGTGGACGACTTCCTGCACGTCGCCCCGCACACGGTCTCCCTGGCCGGGGTCGCCGCCATCAAGGCCGCCAACCGGCATGTGAAGTGGCTGGACATGGACTCGCACGGCTACGGGGTCCTGGACGTCAACGCCGAGCGGACACAGATGGACTACTTCGGCATCTCCGACAAAACCGATCCGAACGCCACCAGCACCCTGCTGCGCTCGTACCGGACCCGGTCCGGCACCCAGCAGGTGGAACGCGCCGACCAGCCGCTCGTCTAGGGCATACCCGCCCGTTCCCGGCCGGCCGCCCGGCTCACAGCTCGGCGAGGAAGCCCAGCGCCACCTTCCAGGCGCTCTCCGCGGCCTCCTCGTCGTAGTCGGGCAGATCGGGATCGGTGAAGAGATGGCCGGCGCCGGCGTAGCGGAAGACCTCTACGTCCGCGCCGGCCCGGCGCATCTGGAGATACCAGGCGTTCAGCCAGTCGTGCGGCTCGTACGGGTCCGGGTCGGCGACATGCAGCTGCACCGGCAGGTCGTCGGCGACGGTGCCCTCCGCGATGTCCGAGGTTCCGTGCAGCAGAAGCAGCCCGCGGGCCCGCTCGTCGCCGAGTGCGAGGTTCTGGGCGACCGAGCCGCCGAAGGAGAAGCCGGCGTAGACCAGTCCGCGGTCGGAGTAGGGCGCAACGGCCGTGATGGCGCGCTTGAGCAGCTCCTCCTTGCCGATCTCGTCCTTGATGAGGATGCCGTCCGGGACGGAGTCGGCGGTCCGGCCGTCGAACAGATCGGGGACGATCACCTCGTGCCCCGCGGCGCGCAGCCGGTCCGCCGCCGCGTGCACCGCGGGACGCAGCCCGCACACCGAATGAATCAGGACAATCGTCGACAGTTGGCTGGTCGAGGACTCGGTGGAGGCCGGCACTGACATCACTTCCCTGGGGTTGGATCGATCTCCCCCCATCGTGCCAGTTACGGTCACGGGGACCGGGTACCAGCACACCACAGCCCCTCGCACCTCCCAGCCCCTCGCACCCCCTGGAGGAGGAATCTCGTGTCCTTGGAGGACGTACTGCGACCGGTCGTCGTCATCGGCGGCGCGGTCCTGCTCGCGCTCATCCTGGTCTGGCTCGCCGACCGGGCACTGCGCCGGATCGATGCCGCCCGCCCGGAGACCCCCCTGTGGGGGCTGCTGCGCCGCTGCCGGATACCGCTGCAAGTGGCGCTCTGCGCAGCCCTGTTGCGCGGCTCGTTCGCCCATACGGGGCTGAAGCCCGCCAAAGAGCATGCGGCGGGCATCGGACAGGCGCTCGGCCTGGTCCTGATCGCGGCCACCGCCTGGCTGGCCGTCCGGGCCGCGGCGGCCATCGTCGAGTCGTCGTACTCGCGCTATGCGGCGGGCGCCCGGGACGCGGCGCGGGTGCGGCGGGTGCGGACCCAGGTGACGCTGATCCAGCGGGTGGTGACGGCCGTGGTGATCGTCGTCGCGGCCGCCTCGATGCTGCTGACGTTCCCGGCGATGCGGGCGGTCGGCACCTCCATGCTGGCGTCGGCCGGGCTGCTGGGCATCGTCGCCGGTATCGCCGCCCAGTCCACCCTCGGCAATCTCTTCGCGGGGCTGCAGATCGCGTTCGGCGACATGGTGCGGATCGGGGACACCGTCGTCGTGGACGGCGAGTGGGGCACCGTCGAGGAGATCACGCTGACCTTTCTGACCGTACGGACCTGGGACGAGCGCCGGATCACCATGCCGGTGTCGTATTTCACCGGCAAGCCGTTCGAGAACTGGTCGCGCGGCGGTGCGCAGATGACCGGCACGGTCCTCCTCCACCTCGACCACAGCGCGCCGGTGGAGAAGATGCGCCAGCGGCTGCTGGAAGTCCTCCAGGAGTGCCCGGAGTGGGACGGCAGGTCCTGGAGTCTGGTGGTCACCGACACCACCCCGTCCACGATCGTGGTGCGTGCGCTGGTGACCGCCCGGGACTCGGACACCCTGTGGACGGTGCGCTGCGAGGTCCGTGAGCGGCTGCTGGAGTGGCTGCAGGCCGAACACGCCTACGCGCTGCCGCGGATCACCACGGCGGCGGCGCCGCCGGACGACCCCGCGCTCGACCGGGGCGAGGAGCCGGGCGCGCGGTCCGCGCAGGGCTGAGCCCCGGCCCCGCCTGCCCGTCACGGCCTGCGTGTGGCGCCCTACGGCGCGCCCCGCAGGCTGCGCATGTCCAGATGCCGCAGCACCCGGTCGACGATCTCCGGGTCCGCGCCCGGTTCGCTGCGCGCCGCCAGTACCTCGTGCCGGGCGGCCGAGAGCATCTCGCCCTGGATGCGGTGCACCTTCTTCAGCCGGGTGATCCGCTTGTCGAAGAGCTCGCGCCGCTCGTCGTCGACGATGTCCGGCGCGATCCGGGCACCGATGTCGTGCGCGCGGCGTGCCAGTTGCTCGCTGACCTCGTCGGGCAGCTCCTCGACCTCCAGGATCTCCTTCAGCCGCCGCTTGGACGCCTTGATCACCCGGATCGCCAGCTCCCGCTCCAGCGCGTCGACGACATCGGTGTCGGCCCGCACCCGCAGCCGGCGCACCAGCCAGGGCAGGGTGAGGCCCTGGATGAGGAGAGTGCTGAGCACCACCGCGAAGGCGATGAAGAGGATGTCGTCGCGGACCGGGAAATCGCCGCCGCCGTCGACGCTGTACGGAATGGCCAGCGCCAGCGCCACCGAGGCCACCCCGCGCATCCCCGCCCACCACATGATGAGCGTCTCCCGCCAGCTCATCGGGATCTCCTCGTCGTAGTCGCGGCGCTTGTGCATCCGCTTGGCCAGCCAGCCGGCGGGCAGCAGCCACAACAGGCGGACGCCGACGACCACCCCGACGACGGCGGCACCGGCCCCGAGCAGCTGGCCCCACCGGTGGGAAGCCGCCCCGAAGATGTTGTGCAGCTCCAGGCCGATCAGCCCGAAGGCGACCCCGGTGACAAGGGTGTCCACGACCTCCCAGAAGGTGTAGCCGGCGAGCCGGCCCATCACATCGTCCGGGTCGACCGCGTACTCGGCCAGGAACAGCGCGCAGGTCAGCACCGCGAGCACACCGGATCCGCGGAAATTCTCGGCCAGGACGTACGCGACGAACGGCACCAGCAGCGTCAGACCGATCTGCAGCGTCGGGTCACCGAGCATCCCCATCAGCTTGTTGGTGACCCAGCCGAGCCCCAGGCCGACCGCTATGGCGACCACCGCGGAGAGCACCAGCGAGCCGACCGCGGCGGGCACCGAGAAGGTTCCGCTGACCGCCGCGGCGAGCGCGACGTGGTACAGCACGATGGCGGTGACATCGTTGAACAGCCCCTCGCCCTCCAGGATCGAGACCAGCCGGCGGGGCAGCCCCAGCTTGCCCGCGACGGCCGTCGCGGCCACCGGGTCGGGCGGGGCGACCAGCGCGCCGAGCACCACCGCGGCGGCCACCGGCATCCCGGGCACCACCGCCTGGGCGACGGCGGCGACCGCGGCGGTGGTGGCGAAGACCAGCGCCACGGCGAGCAGGAAGATCGGCCGGAGGTTGGCGGTGAACTGCCGCCAGGAGGTGCGCTGCACGGCCGCGTAGAGCAGCGGCGGCAGCACCACCGGCAGGATGAACTCGGGCGGTACCTCGACATTGGGCACGAACGGCAGCAGTGCCAGCACGGCGCCGACGAGGGTCATCAGCACCGGCGACGGGAGTCCCAGCCGGTCGCCGACGGGAACCATGACCACGGCTCCGAGCAGCAGGACGAACATCAGAGCCAGCTGGTCCACGGTGGCTACGCTCCGGGGTCGGATTCGATCATTTTCCGACCCCAGCGTGCCATGACACCGGCTCTTGCCCGCCGTGTCGGCGCCCGCCCGATGTCCTCCGTGTCAGCTGCTCTCGTCCCGGACGGTGTCCAGGGCGCGCTGCAGATCATCCGGGTAGGCGCTCTCGAACTCGACCCAGCGGCCGTCGGAGGGGTGCTCGAAGCCCAGCCGCATGGCGTGCAGCCACTGCCGGGTGACACCGAGGCGCTTGGCGAGGGTGGGGTCGGCGCCGTAGGTCAGGTCGCCGACGCAGGGGTGGCGGTGCGCGGACATGTGCACCCGGATCTGATGGGTGCGGCCGGTCTCCAGCTTGATGTCGAGCAGGCTGGCCGCGCGGAACGCCTCGATCAGGTCGTAGTGCGTGACGGACGCCTTGCCCTCGGCCGTCACCGCCCACTTGTAGTCGTGCTGCGGGTGCCGGCCGATGGGGGCGTCGATGGTGCCGCTCATCGGGTCCGGGTGGCCCTGGACCAGGGCGTGGTAGCGCTTGTCGACCGTGCGCTCACGGAACTGCTGCTTGAGCAGGGTGTAGGCGCGCTCGGACTTGGCGACCACCATCAGGCCGGAGGTGCCGACGTCGAGACGGTGCACGATGCCCTGGCGCTCGGCGGCACCGGAGGTGGAGATGCGGTAGCCGGCCGCGGCCAGACCGCCGATGACGGTCGTTCCCGTCCAGCCGGGGCTGGGGTGCGCGGCCACGCCGACCGGCTTGACGATCACGATGATGTCGTCGTCGTCGTGCACGATCTCCATGCCCTCGACGGGCTCGGCGACGATCTCCACGGGCGCCGCGGCCTGCGGCATCTCCACTTCCAGCCAGGCGCCGCCGCTCACCCGCTCGGACTTCATCACCTCGGAGCCGTCGACCCGGACCTTGCCGGCGGCGGCGAGTTCGGCCGCCTTCGTACGGGAGAAGCCGAACATCCGGGCCAGCGCGGCGTCGACGCGCTCGCCCTCCAGGCCGTCCGGTACGGGCAGGGTGCGGATCTCGGGAATGGTGCTCACCCCACGAGTATGGCAGTCCCGTCGTGGTGCCCTGCCCGGCGGCCGGGAGCCGGACGTCCGTCGGCTCCTGCGGGCCCGGGGCCGGGCCCGTCAACCGGCACCATCAACGGCTCCTGCCCCGGCCGGCCCCGCCGCGGGGTATCAGTCCTTGTGCACGGTCCCGTCGGGGTCCAGCCCGCGGAAGGACAGGATCACGATCAGGATGCCACCGCAGACGATCCCGGAGTCGGCGAGGTTGAAGACCGCGAAGTGCGCCGGGGCGATGAAGTCGACCACCGCACCCTCGAAGACCCCCGGCGAGCGGAACAGCCGGTCGGTGAGGTTGCCGAAGGCGCCGCCGAGCAGCAGCCCGAGCGCGATCGCCCAGGGCAGGCTGTAGAGCTTGCGGGCGATCCGGGCGATCACCACGATCACGACCGTCGCGATGATGGTGAGGAAGATCGTCAGCGCCTCGCCGATGCTGAACGCGGCGCCGCGGTTACGGATCACGGTGAACTGCAGCAGCGTCCCGATGACCTGGATGGGCTCGTGGTGCTCCAATTTCGCCACCACCAGGAGCTTGCTGCCCAGGTCGAGCAGGTAGACGAAGAGCGCGACCAGCAGCAGCGCGGTGATCCGCCGCTTGCGGTGGCCGGTGCCCTGCTCCGGCTCCACCGTCTCTCCCCCCTCGGATTCCGCCGTGGAATCCGCTCCGGTACCCGGCTCGGGTTCCGGCGTACCGGTGATGCGTTCGGCCTTAGCCACGTGTGAGTCCCTCAGCCCGTTGTGTCCACGGCCGGGCCACCCCGGCTGAACCACGAGAGTACGGCACACACGTACGGGCGCGGGCGGACCGGGTGCCGTCGGCGACACCTACCGGCCACCTCAACGGCGCTCCTCTTTCTGCTTGCACTCCACGCACAGCGTCGCGCGGGGGAAAGCCTGCATCCGCGCCTTGCCGATGGGGTTGCCGCAGTTCTCGCAGAGGCCGTAGGTGCCCGCGTCCAGCCGGGCCAGGGCCCGCTCGGTCTGGTGGAGCATCTCGCGGGCGTTGGAGGCGAGCGCCAGCTCGTGTTCGCGGGTGATGTTCTTGGTTCCGGTGTCGGCCTCGTCGTCGCCCGCTCCGTCACCGGAGTCGCGCATCAGCCCGGCGATGGCGTCCTCGGCCGAGACGATCTCCAGCCGCAGCCGCGCCGTCTCCTCCATCAGCTCGGTCCGCGCCTCCGTGACCTCCTCGGGCGTCCAGGGTTCCTCGCCGGGCCGTACGGCGAGCTCTCCCGGCGCCGCGGCCACCCTGGCCGTGGGCACCGCGGAGTCGTTGCCGTGAGCCTTGGCCGTTGCGGCCGCAGTCTTCTTCGCCACCACCGTCTTGGCTCCCGTCTTCTTAGCGGGCACCGCGGCCGTCTTGGCCGGAGCCTTCTTCGCGGTCTTCTTCGCCGCGGTCTTCTTGGCCGCCGGCTTCTTCGCGGCCGCCTTCTTCGGCGCCGCCCGTTCGGCCGTGGCCTTGCCCGGCGTGGTCGTACCGGCCGCCGTCTTCCTGGCCGCGGCCTTCTTCGGAGCTGCCTTCTTCGGGGCCGTCCTTTCCGGTGCAGGCTGCTTCGCGACGGCCTCGTCGGCAGGCGTCGTGCTCTTCTCCGCGGCGGTCTTTTTCGCCACCATGGCCGCGACCCCTTCACATATGTGACTTTGTTCGCGAATCGTGACGGGAACGATAAATCGCTGCACGCCACGCGGCAACGGGACGCACCGCCCTTCGGGACCCGCCACCCGGCCCGGACGTCCGGTCTGCCTCGTTTGTGCCCCGCTCCCCGGCCGGTAATCCGCACCGTCGGCGCGGTACCCGTCCGCTCGCCATTCGGGTCACGGCGTGCGCCCGGCCCCCGTCGCGGCGAGCGGCCGGGACGCCCTCCCGTACGGTGCCGGGGCCGGCCCGCCTCCCCCGGCTGCCGGAAATCCGGTCGGCCACTGTCGGTGCGGCCCCGTACACTGGGCCGAGCGAGAGGCATTGACGGGACGAGTAGCGCCGTACGCAGCCAGCAGCGACCCGGGGACGGTGGAAGCCCGGGGGCGTGCACGACGCGAAGATCACCCCGGAGCCGCCGGAAGAAAGCTTTGGACAGTGGGCTCCGCCCACGGGCCTCGGGCCACCCACGGCGAGTAGAACCGGCAGCGCGACCCCAATGAGGGGGCGGTGCAGCAGCACCGCCAAGGAGGGTGGTACCGCGGGAGCGCAGGCTCTCGTCCCTCCGGACGGAGAACGCAGCAGGTGTCCGCCGGAGGAAGCCCCCGATGAGTCCGCAGCCCCAGTATCACCAGGTACCCGCCCAGGTAGACCTCCCCGCCCTCGAGCACGCCGTGCTCGAGTTCTGGCAGGAACAGAAGATCTTCGCCCGCACCCTCCAGCAGTCCGAGGGACGGCCCGAGTGGGTCTTCTACGAGGGCCCCCCGACCGCCAACGGCATGCCCGGCGCGCACCACATCGAGGCGCGCGTCTTCAAGGACGTCTTCCCCCGGTTCCGCACGATGCAGGGCTACCACGTCGACCGCAAGGCCGGCTGGGACTGCCACGGCCTCCCGGTCGAGCTGGCCGTGGAGAAGGAGCTGGGCTTCAACGGCAAGAAGGACATCGAGGCGTACGGCATCGCCGAGTTCAACGCCAAGTGCCGCGAGTCGGTGACCCGCCACACCGACGCCTTCGCCGAGCTCACGACCCGGATGGGCTACTGGACCGATCTGGATGCCCCGTACCGCACGATGGACCCCGACTACATCGAGTCGGTGTGGTGGTCGCTGAAGGAGATCTTCGACAAGGGCCTGCTGGTCCAGGACCACCGCGTCGCCCCCTGGTGCCCGCGCTGCGGCACCGGCCTGTCGGACCACGAGCTGGCCCAGGGCTACGAGAACGTCGTCGACCCCTCGGTCTTCGTCCGCCTCCCGCTGACGTCCGGCCCGCTGGCCGGCCGGGCCGCGCTGCTGATCTGGACGACCACCCCCTGGACCCTGGTCTCCAACACCGCCGTCGCCGCGCACCCCGACGTCACCTATGTCGTCGCCACCGACGGCAGCGAGCAGCTGGTCGTCGCCGAGCCGCTGCTGGAGAAGGCCCTGGGCGAGGGCTGGACCGCCACCGGCGAGTCGTTCACCGGCCGCGAGATGGAGCGCTGGGCCTATGAGCGCCCCTTCGACCTCGTCGAGCTGGCGGGCGCCAATATCGTCGTCAACGCCGAGTACGTCACCACCGACGACGGCACCGGCCTCGTCCACCAGGCCCCGGCCTTCGGTGAGGACGACCTCAGGACCTGCAAGGCGTACGGCCTGCCGGTGATCAACCCGGTCCGCCCGGACGGCACGTTCGAGGAGGAACTGCGCCTGGTCGGCGGCCAGTTTTTCAAGAAGGCCGACGAGGCGCTGGTCGCCGACCTCGACGCCCGCGGCCTGCTCTTCCGCCACCTCGCCTACGAGCACAGCTACCCGCACTGCTGGCGCTGCCACACCGCGCTGCTCTACTACGCCCAGCCGTCGTGGTACATCCGCACCACCGCGGTCAAGGACGCCCTGCTGCGGGAGAACGAGAACACCAACTGGTTCCCGGAGTCGGTCAAGCACGGCCGCTTCGGCGACTGGCTCAACAACAACATCGACTGGGCGCTGTCCCGCAACCGCTACTGGGGCACCCCGCTTCCCATCTGGCGCTGCGAGGAGAACCACCTCACCTGCGTCGGCTCGCTCACCGAGCTGACCGAGCGGACCGGGACCGACCAGTCGGACCTGGACCCGCACCGCCCGTACATCGACGCGATCACCTTCGACTGCCCGACGTGCCAGGGCACCGCGACCCGCGTCCCCGAGGTCATCGACGCCTGGTACGACTCGGGCTCGATGCCGTTCGCGCAGTGGGGCTACCCGTACCGCAACAAGGAGCTGTTCGAGAAGCGCTACCCGGCGCAGTTCATCTCGGAGGCCATCGACCAGACCCGCGGCTGGTTCTACACCCTGATGGCCGTCGGCACGCTCGTCTTCGACAAGTCCTCGTACGAAAACGTGGTCTGCCTCGGCCACATCCTCGCCGAGGACGGCCGGAAGATGTCCAAGCACCTGGGCAACATCCTCCAGCCGATCCCGCTCATGGACCAGCACGGCGCCGACGCGGTCCGCTGGTTCATGGCCGCCGGCGGCTCCCCCTGGGCCGCCCGCCGGGTGGGCCACAGCACCATCCAGGAAGTCGTCCGCAAGACGCTGCTGACGTACTGGAACACCGTCGCCTTCCAGGCGCTGTACGCCCGTACGTCGAACTGGGCCCCCTCCGCCGCCGACCCGGCCCCGGCCGACCGGCCGCTGCTGGACCGCTGGCTGCTCGGTGAGCTGAACACCCTGGTCGAGCAGGTCACCGACTCCCTGGAAACCTTCGACACCCAGCGTGCCGGCAAGCTCCTCTCCTCCTTCGTCGACGACCTCTCCAACTGGTACGTCCGCCGCTCCCGCCGCCGCTTCTGGCAGGGCGACGCGGCCGCGCTGCGCACGCTGCACGAGGTCATCGAGACGGTCACCCGGCTGATGGCCCCGCTCACGCCGTTCATCACCGAGCGGGTCTGGCAGGACCTGGTCGTCCCGGTCGCCCCCGAGGCCCCGGAGTCCGTCCACCTCGCCGGCTGGCCGGTCGCCGACCGGACGCTCATCGACCCGGCGCTGTCCGGCCAGATGCAGCTGGTGCGCCGGCTGGTCGAGCTGGGCCGTGCGACCCGTGCCGAGTCGGGGGTGAAGACCCGCCAGCCGCTGTCCCGTGCGCTGGTGGCGGCCCACGGCTTCGCGGGCCTGCCCGAGGACCTGCGCGCACAGATCACCGAGGAGCTGAACGTCAGCTCGCTGGCCGCGCTGTCGGAGGTGGGGGGCTCCCTGGTCGACACCACCGCCAAGGCGAACTTCCGTGCCCTGGGCAAGCGGTTCGGCAAAGGCGTCCAGGCGGTCGCCAAGGCCGTCGCCGCGGCGGACGCCGCGGCCCTCTCGCTCGCCCTGCGCGACGGCACGGCAAGTGTCGAGGTCGACGGGGAGACCGTCTCGCTCGCCCCCGACGAGGTCATCATCACCGAGACCCCCCGCGAGGGCTGGTCGGTGGCCTCCGACGCGGGTGCCACGGTCGCCCTCGACCTGGAGATCACCCCGGAGCTGCGCCGGGCGGGCCTGGCCCGCGACGCGATCCGGCTGATCCAGGAGGCCCGTAAGAACAGCGGCCTGGATGTCGCCGACCGGATCGCGCTGCGCTGGCGGTCCACCGACGAGGAGGTGCGAACGGCACTGTCCGACCACGCCGGCCTGATCTCCGACGAGGTACTCGCCGAGGACTTCACTCCCGGCGAGGCGGACGGTTCCTACGGCCCCGCGTTCACCGACGAGAGCCTGGCCCTCACGTTCCAGCTGCGCAAGGCGTAACCGCACCCGCGGCCACCACGGCCTGACGAGCCCCCCGAGTGCAGCCGGCACCGGGGGGCTTCGCCGTCCCCGCGGACGCCCCGGCCTCCGCGCGCAAGTACACACAAAAGGGCCGGGCCCCGAAGGAGTGTTCCCTCGGGGCCCGGCCCTGATTGCCGACGGTGCGCGCTACGCGGACGTCAGTTGTCGTCCTCGTCGATGAGGAAGCCGCGCATCGGCGACGGCGTCTGCTGCATCGGCTGCGGGCTCTGCGGCCGCACCGGAGCCATCGGCTGGGTCATCGCCGGCGACATCTGCTGCTGACCGCCGTAGGACGGACCACCGTTGGACTGACCGGCCATGGAGTGGTTGCCGCCCATCTGCTGGCCGCCCCCCATGGTGTGGTTGCCGCCGCCCATGCTGCCGGCACCGGCCGACGCCATCGACGGGGACGGCGGCAGCGAAGCGGCCGCCGGGGTCCGGGGCGGAGCCAGCGAGTCGTCGGCCTGGTTCTCCAGCTGACGCAGCTGGCTCTCCAGGTAGGACTTCAGCCGCGTGCGGTACTCGCGCTCGAAGCCGCGCAGGTCCTCGACCTTGCGCTCCAGCGTCGCGCGGGCCGACTCCAGCGAGCCCATCGCCACGCGGTGCTTCTCCTGCGCGTCCCGCTCCAGCGCATCGGCCTTGGCGCGGGCGTCCCGCTCCAGGCCCTCGGCACGGCTGCGCGCTTCGCCGACGATCTTGTTGGCCTCGGAACGGGCCTCCGCGATCGCCTGGTCGGCGGTCTGCTGTGCCAGCGACAGCACGCGCGCCGCGCTGTCACCACCCGGGCCGCCCTGCTGGCCACCGGGGCCGGGCAGCTGCGGTCCGCCGGGACCACCCATCGGGCCGCCCATGGGACCGCCGGGACCCATCGGACCGGGGCCGTGCGGGCCCTGCGGGCCGGGGCCGTGGCCACCGGGACCAGGAGGCAGCTGCGGTGCACCACCAGGCAGTTGGGGAGGGCCACCCATCCCCTGCTGCTGCTGCGGCGGGACCGGCTGCGGACCGGATATGGCGGCGGGCACCGGAGACCCGGGCCGCTGCTGCTGCTCCTGCTGCTGGTCCGGTCCCTTGCGCAGCCCCTGCTGCTGCTGGTTCTGTGCGGCGGCGCGGGTGGCAGCGGCCAGCTTGGCGCGAAGGTCCTCGTTCTCCCGCAGGAGCCGGGTCAGTTCGGCTTCGACCTCATCGAGGAAGGCATCGACCTCGTCCTCGTCATAGCCTTCTCGGAGGCGGACGGTCGTGAACTGCTTGTTCCGCACGTCCTCGGGGGTCAACGGCATCTCTACTTCACCTCAACGTAGTCGTCGGCAATCGGCAAGACCGTATCGTTCACACCAACAACACCGACCTCACGACGGTGATCAGGATGTACACGATGATCATCAATACGAAGAAGGACAGATCGAGCGCCACGCCCCCGAGACGCAGCGGCGGGATTACCCGCCGCAGAAGCTTGAGTGGCGGATCAGTGACAGTGTAGGCGGCCTCAAGAATGACCACCATCGCCTTGCCGGGTTGCCATGAACGGGCGAACTGGAAGACATAGTCCATCACCAGCCGGAAGATCAACACAATCAGGAAGCAGTACAGCGCGATGTAGATCACCTGACCAAAGACACTCATCTCGCGCGGTCCCTCTCCCCTTGCCTTGCTCCTGTGTTGGCCTCACGGCCTCGGTGTGCCCGGTGTTGCGTCTCAGCTCTGGTTGAAGAACCCGCCCTCTGCGATGCGGGCCTTGTCCTCCGCCGTGACATCGACGTTAGCAGGCGACAACAGGAACACCTTCTGCGTCACCCGCTCGATGCTGCCGTGAAGACCAAACACCAAACCGGCCGCAAAGTCGACAAGTCGCTTCGCGTCGGTGTCGTCCATCTCCGTGAGATTCATGATCACCGGAGTGCCCTCACGGAAGTGTTCCCCGATGGTACGGGCTTCGTTGTAGGTCCGGGGGTGGAGTGTGGTGATGCGGTAAGGCTCCCGCTCGGACACAACCTTGGGCATGATCACCGGTGCGTTCTTCTCCAGATTTGGACGTTCGGGTGTGATGGATGCCACGGGGGCGATTCGCGCGGGTCGTCCGTTTTCCGTGGTGAGCGGGGCCGGTTCACGTTGCGCCGGAGGTGTCACGGCACGGACGGGCCCCTCCCTTTCGGGGGGAATTTCGGCCTGCACTGGGTGCTGTTGACGCCGCCCCCGGTCGGGCTCCGGGTCAAGCTCGGGCTCGAACTCGTCATCGGGGTCGAACCCCCGGCCGTCGTACCCATCGTCCTCCACGAGGCCGAGGTAGACCGCCATCTTGCGCATCGCGCCGGCCATTCTCTGCGTCCTCCGCTCTGTGGTGGATCGGCTCCGTCACCAGGGGCCTTGGATCCACGCGGCCTGCCCGCTTTTTGCGGGAATGACCATATTTTGTGCTGTGGTCCGACTTGCTTGGCGACGTTACCGGAGCCGTGGTCGGACTCCGAGTACCGCAGTGCCGACGCGCACATGTGTCGCCCCGGCCGCCACGGCTTCTTCGAGGTCCGCGCTCATACCTGCGGACACCATGGTGGCAGCAGGATGACCCGCGCGCAGGTCGGATGAGATTTCCATGAGCCGCTCGAAAGCGGCGAGTTCACGTCCGGCGTACGGCCCGGCCAGCGGGGCGACGGTCATCACACCGTCCAGTCGCAGACCCTCGGCCGAGGCGATCGCCTCGGCCAGCGCCCCGACTCCGTCGGGCGCCACCCCGCCGCGCTCACCCCGCTCCCCCGACTCCGCATCGAGCGCCACCTGGACCAGGCAACCCAGTTCACGCCCGGCACGCACCGCCTCCTTGGAGAGGGCGGTGACGAGCCGGACCCGGTCGATCGATTGCACAATTCCGGTATAACCGGCCACGGATCGCACCTTGTTGGTCTGCAGCTGACCAACAAAATGCCAAGTAAGGGGCAAATCAGCGCATTCAGCGGCCTTGGGCGCCGCCTCCTGATCGCGGTTCTCCGCGACCTGCCGCACCCCCAGCTCCGCGAGCAACCGGACATCGCTCGCGGGGTAGGTCTTGGTGACCACGATCAGGGTCACCTCGTCACGCGGCCGGCCGGCCCTGGCACATGCGGCGGAGATACGTTCCTCCACCCGGGCCAGGTTCTCGGCCAGTTCCGTCTTGCGGTCGTCCGTCACAGCTCGGCCTCCCCCAGCCGTGCGTCGGGGGTGTCCCCGAGCCATACATAGCTCGCGAGCCGTCCCGTCGTACGGTCGCGCCGGTAAGAGAAATGGTCGGCGGATTCGCGGGTGCAGATGTGGGAATCCTCACGCACCCGTACGCCCGCCGCGGCGAGTTGGGCCCGTACCCCTGCGGTGACGTCCACCGCGGGAGTGCCCCAGCTGGTCACCGCACGGGCCTCGGGCACCACCCCGGCGACATCGCAGCGCATCGCCTCGGGCACCTCGTAACACCGCCCGCAGATCGCCGGTCCGGTGTACGCGACGATCCGGGCCGGCACCGCCCCCTGCTTCACCATGGCCTCGACGACCGCCGGGACCACCCCGGCGACCAGACCCGGCCGTCCGGCATGGGCGGCCCCCGCGATCCCGGCGACCGGATCGGCCAGCAGGACCGGGGTGCAGTCGGCGGTCAGCACGGCGAGCGCAAGGCCCCGGCGGTCCGTGACCACCGCGTCGACACCGGGGATGTCGTCGCCGTGCCACGGCCCGTCGACCACCGCGACGTCCCGGCCGTGCACCTGGTGCATCCAGACCACCGCGGCCGGGTCGAGGCCGAGTTCCGCGGCGGCCCGTGCGCGGTTGGCGCGGACCGCCTGCGGGTCGTCGCCGACCGCGCCGCCCAGGTTGAGCTGATCGTACGGAGCGGCGCTCACCCCGCCCCACCTGTCGGTGAAGGCGAAGTGCGCGCCGCTCTCGTGGTGCTGTTGCCCTATCACTTCGGTGCTTTACGTCACTTCAGGAAGTCGGGGACGTCCAGTTCCTCGGCCGCGGAGTCCGAGTACGGACGGGCCGGGGGAACCTGCGGGGCGCTCGCCGGGGGCGACGGGACCTCGCCCAGCGAGGAGGAGGACTCGGCCGGGGCCGGCTCCTCGTCGCGTACCGGCACCGAACCCAGTCCGCCGAAGGACGACGAACGCGGCTCCGGCGGGGTGGCCGGACGGCTCGGGGCCGGGGCGGGCTCTTCGCGCTTCTGGGACGACAGCGCCGATTGTGTATCGCGGCGGGCCGGCGGCTGACCACCGTCGAAGCCCGCGGCGATGACCGTCACCCGGACCTCGTCGCCCAGCGCATCGTCGATGACCGCACCGAAGATGATGTTGGCTTCCGGGTGTGCGGCCTCGCTGACCAGCTGCGCGGCCTCGTTGATCTCGAAGAGACCGAGGTCGGATCCGCCGGAGATGGAGAGCAGCACCCCTCGGGCGCCGTCGATGGAGGCCTCCAGGAGCGGCGAGGAGATCGCCATCTCCGCGGCGGCCACCGCACGGTCGTCGCCCCGTGCCGAGCCGATGCCCATGAGCGCGGAACCGGCTTCCGACATCACGGACTTGACGTCGGCGAAGTCGAGGTTGATCAGACCCGGGGTGGTGATCAGATCGGTGATGCCCTGCACACCCGACAGCAGCACCTGGTCCGCGGACTTGAACGCGTCGAGCACGCTCACCTGACGGTCCGAGATGGACAGCAGCCGGTCGTTGGGGATCACGATGAGGGTGTCGACCTCTTCGCGCAGCTGGGCGATGCCGTCCTCGGCCTGGTTGGCACGACGGCGGCCCTCGAAGGTGAACGGCCGGGTGACCACACCGATCGTCAGGGCGCCCAGCGAGCGCGCGATGTTGGCGACGACGGGTGCGCCGCCGGTGCCGGTGCCGCCGCCCTCACCCGCGGTCACGAAGACCATGTCGGCCCCCTTGAGGACCTCCTCGATCTCCTCGCGGTGGTCCTCGGCCGCCTTGCGACCCACATCCGGGTTGGCGCCGGCGCCGAGTCCGCGCGTCATTTCGCGCCCGACGTCGAGCTTGACGTCGGCGTCGCTCATCAGCAGCGCCTGCGCATCGGTATTGATCGCGATGAACTCGACGCCCTTGAGCCCGACCTCGATCATCCGGTTGATGGCGTTCACGCCACCGCCGCCGATGCCGACGACCTTGATGACTGCGAGGTAGTTCTGCGGTGCTGCCACGTCGAAGGCCTCTCGCCTCGAGTTACGTGTCGTCGCCGCACGTGCGTGTGGACGCCGACTGATGCCGATGGGACGGTTCGTATCGCCGACCCGAACCCTAACGTTGAAGTTTAGGGTTACCTGTGCCTGTGTTCCTTGGTTCCATAGTCCCTTTGGAACGAGACACTAAGTCGACAAGGCGCGCGCGTTCAACGAACACGCCGAACCTCCCGTTTTTCTTTTCACCCTATGTGATCACCCATAGTCGTAGCCATCCAGGGTGCTGGCCTGCGGCTCCACACGTCAACTCCCCGATACCGCAGGGGCACTGGGGACCGAGACGTCGAAGTGGCGCCCGCCGTGTGCCGCTTTCAGCAGCGCGGTCAGCACCTTTGCCTTTTCGGCGCCCTCTTCGCGGCTGCCCCACGCCACCGTGCGGCCGCCGGTCAGTTCGAGGGTGACGGCGTCGTAGGACCGTACACGGACCTTGCGTACGTCCTTGCGCACGGCCGGGGGCAGATCCCGGGCGACCTCGACCGCGGCCCGTCGCAACCGGTCGATTCCGAACTGGTGCAGACTCAGGGAGTCGGATACGGCCATTTCCAGAAGCGGAACGCCCCGGGGGGCCGTGCGGACAGTGGCGAACCGGACGCCCTCGGCGTCCACTTCGACAAACTTTCCGCCCGCTCGCATCAACAGTTCCGGCCTTCTTTCGGTCACCTTCAGACCGATCGTGTGCGGCCAGGACCGTTCGACGTCCACGGTCTTGATGCGCGGCAGCCGCGCGCGCAGCCGCCGGGCGAGCGCGTCCGTGTCCACGGAGACCAGCGGCTCGTTCATCGGGGCGCGTGCCGCGGCGACGACCTCTTGCGGCGTCAGGACGCGGGTGCCGGTGGCCCTGACGCGTTCCACCCGGAGCCAGTTCGAGGCGTAGAGCGCCCAGACGCCGAACGCGCCGAGCAGCACCGCGACGATCGTGATGATGATCAGACTGCGGCGGCTCGGCGCGCGAAGGGGAATGCGCACCCGCCGGAATCCCGTCGCGCGGGGTGGCGCGGCGGAGGGCGGGCCGGACGGTGACTTCTTCTCGCCGCGTCGGGCGGTTGCCGGTCCGGCCACGCTCCCTGCCTTCTCTCGTGCGCTACTTGTTGCGCTGCGCGATCGCCTCGTACACCATGCCGACCAGCAGCTCGTCGGCGTCCCGTCGGCCGAACTCGGAGGCCGCGCGGGACATCTCGTACAGCCGGTGCGGATCGGCCAGGACCGGGAGCACACTGTTCTGCACCCAGTCCGGGGTCAACTGGGCGTCATCGACCAGCAGGCCCCCGCCGGCGTTGACCAGCGGCTGGGCGTTGAGCCGCTGCTCGCCGTTGCCGATGGGCAGCGGAACGAATGCGGCCGGCAGCCCGACGGCGGACAACTCGGCGACGGTCATCGCGCCCGCGCGGCAGAGCATCATGTCGGCCGCGGCGTACGCGAGATCCATCCGGTCCACGTACGGTACCGGGATATAGGGGGGCATCCCGGGCATGTTGTCCGCGTGCGGCAGTTCGTTCTTCGGACCGACGGCGTGCAGCACCTGGATCCCGGCACGCTGGAGGGCCGGGACGGCGGCCTGGGTGACCTCGTTCAGCCGGCGGGCACCCTGCGAACCACCGGACACCAGCAGGGTCGGGAGGTTGGGGTCGAGCCCGAAGGCGGCCCGCGCCTCCGGGCGGACCGCGGCACGGTCCAGGGTGGCGATGGTGCGGCGCAGCGGAATGCCGACGTAGCGGGCACCGCGCAGCTTGCTGTCGGGGGTACTGACGGCGACGAACTTGGCGTACCGCGAGCCGATCTTGTTGGCCAGGCCGGGGCGGGCGTTGGCCTCGTGGACGATGATCGGCACCCCGAGGCGCTTGGCGGCGAGGTAGCCGGGCAGCGCCACATAGCCGCCGAAGCCGACGACACAGTCCGCCTTGGTGCGCTCCAGGATCTGCTCGGCGGCCTTGATCGTGCCGCGCAGCCGCCCGGGGACGGTGATCAGCTCGGGGGTGGGCTTGCGCGGCAGCGGCACGGCCGGGATCAGCCCCAGCTCATAGCCGCGTTCCGGGACGAGGCGGGTCTCCAGGCCCTTCTCCGTACCGAGTGCCGTGATCCCCACGGTGGGGTCCTGCCTCCGCAGTGCGTCCGCGAGGGCGAGCGCGGGCTCGATGTGGCCGGCGGTCCCCCCACCGGCGAGTACGACATGCACCGAAATTCACCGCTCTCCGGACGGCCGCTTCTTGACGCGCCGTCTCATCGTCTTCCATCTCACCCCAGCCTGCCTTCTTCCGAAGACCGGCTTCCGCGCCGACCGGGCCGACAACGCCGCCCGTGCAGCGGGCTCGTCACGCGCGAAGGCGATCAGCAGCCCGATGGCGAACATCGTCGGCAGCAGGGCCGAGCCTCCGTAGGAGAACAGCGGGAGCGGGACACCGGCGATCGGCAACAGACCGAGCACCGCACCGATGTTGATCACGGCCTGAGCCGTGATCCAGGTGGTCACACCTCCCGCGGCGTACCGTACGAAGGGGTCCTCCGTGCGTCCGGCCACGCGGATACCCGCATAGCCTAGAGCCGCGAAGAGGGCGAGCACCGACAGCGTCCCCGCCAGACCCAGTTCCTCCCCGGTGATGGCGAAGATGAAGTCGGTGTGCGGTTCGGGGAGTTCTCCCCATTTTTCCATACTGGCGCCGAGGCCGGAACCGAAGAATCCGCCGGAGGCCAGTGCGTAGATGCCGTGCACGGCCTGCCAGCACTGGTCACCGGGGCCCGGATCGGTCGCGCCGATGCAGGCCAGCCGGGACATCCGGTTCGCGCTGGTCTTGATCAGCAGTGCCCCGATCAGCGCGGCGCTGCCCAGCACCCCCACGAACAGCCGGGTCGGCGCACCGGCCAGCCACAGCAGCCCGAAGAGGATCGCCGTGAGAATGATCGCGGTGCCCATGTCGCCGCCGAGCATGATCAGCCCGAGCAGCAGGAACGCCACCGGGATCAGCGGCACCAGCAGGTGCTTCCACTGCGCCAGCAGCCGCTTGTCCTGTTTGCGGGCCAGCAGATCGGCGCCCCACAGCACCAGCGCGAGCTTGCCGAACTCGCTCGGTTGCATCTGGAAAGGGCCGCCGAGGTTGATCCAGTTCTGGTTGCCGTTGACCGCGACCCCTATGCCCGGAATCTGCACCAGGCACATCAGGAACACGGAGACGGCGAGCAGCGGATAGGCCAGCGTGCGGTGCAGCCGTACCGTCATCCGGGAGGCGGCCAGCAGCATCCCGCCGCCGAGGACGGCGGCGAGCAGCTGCTTGCGGAAGAAGTACGTCGGGGCGAGGCCGGACTGCAGCGCCTTGATCTGGGACGCCGAGTAGACCATCACCAGCCCCAGGACGGTGATCAGCAGGCTGCCGCCGAGGATCAGGTAGTACGCGGTCAGCGGGCGGTCCCAGGCCCGTTTGAGGCGGGTGTGGAGCCCCCGGGGGCCGTCCGGTGTGCGGCCGGCGCGCGGCGCTCGCACCGCGGAGGGCCGGCGCGGACGCGACGGGGCCGGCTTCGCCGATCGGGCCGTCATCCTCGTCCCCTCCACAGGTGCGCTCGCCGCCGGCTGACGACGACAGCGGGGAGAAACGGTCTAGTGATCCCGTGCGGTCAGCTCACCGACCGCGTCGGCGAAGGCCTCGCCCCGCTTGTTGTAATTGACGAACATGTCCATCGAGGCACAGGCCGGAGCCAGCAGGACGGTGTCGCCGGGCTCGGCCAGGCGGCTCGCTTCCCGTACCGCCTCGGACATCGCCCCAGTGTCGGTCCGGTCGAGGTCGACCACCGGGACATCGGGGGCGTGTCGCGCCAGGGCTTCGCGAATCAGCGCCCGATCGGCACCGATCAGCACCACACCGCGCAGCCGGGCCGCCGACGTCTGCACCAGCTCGTCGAAGGTCGCGCCCTTGGCGAGGCCGCCGGCGATCCACACGATGTGCTCGTACGCCGCCAACGACGCCTCGGCGGCATGGGTGTTGGTGGCCTTGGAGTCATCGATATAGCTGACGCCGTCGAGGTCCGCGATGTGCTGGATGCGGTGGGCGTCCGGGTGGAAGGCGCGCAGTCCGTCGCGTACGGCGGCGGGGGCCACCCCGAAGGCACGGGCCAGCGCCGCGGCCGCGAGGGCGTTGGCGATGTTGTGCGGGGCCGCGGGCGTGACGTCCGAGACCTCCGCGAGCTCCTGGGCCTGCTGCTGGCGGTTCGCCACGAAGGCGCGGTCGACGAGGATGCCCTCGACGACGCCCAACTGGGAAGGTCCCGGGGTGCCGAGGGTGAACCCGATCGCACGGCAGCCTTCCTCGACGTCGGCCGCCCGGACCAGTTCCTCGGTCAGCGGGTCGGCGGCGTTGTAGACGCAGGCGACGGTGTTGCCCTCGTAGATACGGCCCTTGTCGGCGGCGTAGGCCGCCATGGAACCGTGCCAGTCCAGGTGATCGGGGGCGAGGTTGAGGACGGCCGCGGAGTGCGCCCGTACGGAGGGCGCCCAGTGCAGCTGGTAACTGGAGAGCTCGACGGCGAGGACGTCGTACGACGCACCGTCCGGCTGCCCCTCGCCGAGCACCACATCGACGAGCGGGACGCCGATGTTGCCGACGGCGGCGGTCCGCAGACCCGCCGCCTGCAGGATCGAGGCCAGCATCCGGACGGTGGTGGTCTTGCCGTTGGTGCCGGTGACCGCCAGCCAGGGAGCGGAGTCGGGGCCGCGCAGCCGCCAGGCCAGTTCGACATCGCCCCACACCTCGACGCCCGCCTTCTCGGCCGCGGCGAAGAGCGGACTGGCCGGCTTCCAGCCCGGGGTGGTGACGACCAGTTCCGTGCCCTCGGGGAGGGTGTCGCCGTCGCCCAGGCGGACGGTGGCCCCCAGCTCCTCCAGCTCGGCGGCCTGCGCACGCTCGCGTTCACCGTCGCTGCTGTTGACGACGGTGACGTGGGCGCCGAGGCCGGCCAGGGCGCGGGCGGCGGGAACGCCGCTCACGCCGAGGCCGGCAACGGTGATGCGCCGGCCGGCGAAGTCCGCCGGGCTCTGCATGGTCACTTTGCCGCCTGCCAGCCGCCGTAGAAGATGCCGAGTCCCACGATGACGCACATGCCCTGGATGATCCAGAACCGGACCACCACAAGGACTTCGGACCACCCCTTGAGTTCGAAGTGGTGCTGGAGTGGCGCCATCCGGAAGACCCGCTTACCGGTGAGCCGGAACGAGCCGACCTGGATGACCACGGACATGGTGATCAGGACGAAGAGACCGCCGAGGATGGCCAGCAGCAGCTCCGTACGGGAGCAGATCGCCAGACCGGCCAGCGCGCCGCCCAGGGCCAGCGAACCGGTGTCCCCCATGAAGATCTTGGCGGGCGAGGTGTTCCACCACAGGAAGCCGAAGCAGGCGCCCATCAGTGCCGAGGCGACGACCGCGAGGTCAAGTGGGTCGCGGACCTCGTAACAGCCCGGTCCGGCGGTGATCTGGTTGGCGCACGACTCCTGGTGCTGCCAGATGCCGATGAACGTGTACGCGCCGAAGACCATCACCGAGGCGCCGGTGGCGAGGCCGTCGAGGCCGTCGGTGAGGTTCACGCCGTTGGACATCGCCAGGATCATGAACAGTGCCCAGATCACGAAGATCACCGGGCCGATCTGCCAGCCGAAGTCCTGGGTGAAGGAGAGCCGGTCGGACGCCGGGGTCTGCCCGCGCAGGTCGGCGAACTGCAGTGAGAGCACGGCGAAGGCGATGCCGACGATCAGCTGACCGGCCATCTTGGCCTTGGCCCGCAGGCCCAGCGAACGCTGCTTGACGATCTTGATGTAGTCGTCGAGGAAGCCGACCAGGCCCATGCCCGCCATCAGGAACAGCACCAGCACACCGGAGAAGGTGGGGTCACTGCTCGTGATGACCTTGGTCAGCACATAGGCGATGATCGTCGCCAGGATGAAGGCGATACCACCCATGGTGGGCGTACCGCGTTTGCTGTGGTGATCGCGCGGGCCGTCATCGCGGATGAACTGCCCGTATCCCTTTTTGGCCAGCAACTTGATCAGCACCGGGGTGCCGATCAGGGTCAGGAAGAGCCCGATCATTCCGGAGAAGAGGATCTGCTTCATCGAGTTCATCGGGACGCGACTCCGCCCTCGGCGCCCGCAGCGCCCTCGAGGCCTGCGTCGTCCAGCAATGCTGCGGCAACCCGCTCCAGCCCCACCGACCTGGACGCCTTCACCAGCACGACGTCTCCCGGTCGCAGCTCGCTGCGCAACAGGTCGACCGCCGCCCGCGCGTCGGACACGTGCACCGACTCCTCACCCCACGAACCCTCGTTCTTGGCGCCCATGTCGAGCCAGGCCGCTTCCCTGCCGCCGACTGCCACGAGCTTGCTGACGTTGAGTCGGACGACCAGCCGCCCGACCGCGTCGTGTTCGGCAAGCGACTCCTCGCCGAGCTCGGCCATCTCACCGAGCACCGCCCACGTACGTCCGCCCTTCGCCTTGGCGGCTGCGCCCATGGCGACCAGCGCTCGCAGCGCCGCTCGCATGGACTCGGGGTTCGCGTTGTAGGCGTCGTTGACGACCGTCACACCGTCCGCGCGCTCGGTGACCTCCATACGCCAGCGGGAGAGCGTGCCGGCTTCGGAGAGCGCGATGGCGATCTCGTCCACGGACATGCCCAACTCATGGGCGACGGCGGCCGCGGCGAGCGCGTTCGACACGTGGTGCTCACCGTACAGCCGCATGGTCACATCACTGCACCCGGAGGGTGTGTGAAGCGTGAAGGCAGGCTGTCCGGCCTCCGTGATCCGGACATTCTCCGCACGTACGGCGGCGTCCCGGGCCTCGCCGAAAAGGATCGTGCGGGCCCTGGTGCGGGGGCCCATGGCGCGCACGTACGGGTCGTCGGCGTTGAGCACCGCGACCCCGCCGTCCTCGGCCGCGGGCAGCTCCTCGACGAGTTCGCCCTTTGCCAGGGCGATCTGCTCCCGGCCGCCGAACTCGCCGATGTGCGCGCTGCCGACGTTGAGCACCACACCGATCCTCGGCGGGGTCAGCCCGGCGAGGTAGCGGATGTGGCCGACGCCGCGGGCACCCATCTCCAGGACGAGGTGGCGGGTGGTCTCATCGGCGCGCAGCGCGGTCAGCGGCAGCCCGATCTCGTTGTTGAGGTTGCCCTCCGGCCAGACCGTCGGGCCGGAGCGCTGCAGCAGCTGGGCGATCAGGTCCTTGGTGCTGGTCTTGCCGGCCGAGCCGGTGAGGCCGACGACGGTGGTGCCCAGGCGCTCGACGACGGCGCGGGCGAGCGCACCGAGGGCGGCGACCACGTCGTCGACGACGATCGCGGGGACACCGACGGGGCGGGCGGCCAGTACGGCCACCGCGCCCGCCTCGACGGCACCCGCCGCGAAGTCGTGGCCGTCGGCACGGTCACCGGCGAACGCCACGAAGAGTGCGCCGGGGCGTACCGCGCGGGAGTCGGCCACGACCGGTCCGGTCACCCGGCGGCCGTCGTCCGGTATGTCGTACTGCCGGCCGCCGACGATGCTCGCGATCTCGGCGAGCGACAGGGAGATCACAGGTCACCCCCGGCGAGGGGCGGGCAGTGACGGTAAAGGGGTTGTGCGCGCATGGCGGTGTGTCATCCCTGGTGGTTCGGGGGCGGTGACTGCGGCGACTGCTGTGACTTCTGCGAGTCCTCGATGGCATCGCGCAGCACCTGGCGGTCGTCGAAGGGGCGTACCACTCCGGCGATGTCCTGGCCCTGCTCGTGGCCCTTGCCCGCGACGATCACGGTGTCGCCGGGCTCGGCGCGGGCGACGGCGGCGGCGATGGCGGTGGCCCGCTCTTCCTCGACCAGCACCGTGCCGCGTTCATGGATGGGGACTTCCGCGGCACCCGCGAGCATGGTGGCGAGGATCGAGAGCGGGTCCTCGCCACGCGGGTTGTCGGAGGTCAGGATGGCCGTGTCGGCGAGCCGGGCCACTGCGGCACCCATCGGGCCGCGCTTGTGCGGGTCGCGGTCGCCGCCGCAGCCGAGGACGGCGTGCAGCTTGCCGTCGGTGACCTTGCGCAGCGCGCGCAGAACCGATTCGACGGCGTCGGTCTTGTGGGCGTAGTCGACGACCGCCAGGTACGCCTGGCCGGCGTCGATGCGCTCCAGGCGGCCGGGGACGCCGGGCACCGCGGCGACGCCGTCGGCCGCGGTCTGCGGGTCGATGCCGGCGACGACCAGCGAGACGATCGCGGCGAGCGCATTGGCGACGTTGAACGGGCCGGCGATCGGGGAGGCGGCGCGCAGGGCCTGGCCGTCCGGGCCGTGCACGGTGAAGGTCGAGCCGAGCGTGCCGATCTCGACGTCCGACGCCCGCCAGTCCGCGTCCGGGTGGCCCTCGGCGGAGAAGGTGGTGACCGGTACCTCGGACTCGCCCTCGGCCAGCCGCTTGCCGTACTCGTCGTCGAGGTTGACGACGCCGGCCCGGCTGCGGGCCTTGGTGAACAGCTGGGCCTTGGCCTGGAAGTAGTCCTCCATCCCGGAGTGGAACTCCATGTGCTCCGGGCTGAGGTTGTTGAAGATCGCGACGTCGAAGACGCAGCCGTCGACCCGGCCGAGGACCAGTGCGTGGCTGGAGACCTCCATGGCGACGGCGCGGACGCCGCGCTCGCGCATCACGGCGAACAGCGCCTGCAGGTCGGTGGCCTCGGGGGTGGTGCGCTCGGACTTGATCCGCTCGTCGCCGATACGGGTCTCGACGGTGCCGATCAGGCCGGTGAGTCCCCCGTCGGCGCGCTTCGCGGCAGCCGCCCGCAGCCCGCCCTCGATGAGGTAGGCGGTGGTGGTCTTGCCGGAGGTGCCGGTGATGCCGATCTGGAGGAGGTCCTCGCCCGGCGCGTCGTAGATCGAAACGGCCAGGGAGCCCATCCGGGCGCGCGGGTTCTCGACGACGAGGACCGGCAGGCCGGTCGCCGCGGCACGCTCGGCGCCCGACGGGTCGGTCAGGATCGCCGCGGCGCCGAGGTCGGCCGCCTGGGCGACGAAGTCGGCGCCGTGCAGACGGGCACCGGGCAGCGCGGCATAGACATCGCCGGGGCGGACCGCCCGGGAGTCATGGGTGATGCCGGTGACCGTGGCAGCGGCATGGCCGGGATCCGGGGCGGGGCATCCCAGCTGCTCGGCGAGGTCCGCCAGGGGGGTGGGGCGGACCGTTTCAGGGCGCGGCGCTCCCGGATAGGTGCCGGGCCCGCCCTTCTCGGCGTGCTGGGCTTTCGGGGACTGATCAGCGTGTGACACGGCGGTGAGCGTACCGGGCACCACCGGCCCGGGGCGAAGTGAGGGCCGTGGGGAGGAGCAGTTTCCCGCGACGGGGGTGCCGTCGGGGGTGCCGTCGGGGGTGATGGTCGTCACGGCGGAATTGCCTCGATTTCATTGGCCTGGCGAGAAGGTGACCGGCAGCCGCGGGGGCCCCGCGCCGGTCGGCGGGACCTGGAGGGTTTTCAGCGCGAAGGCCATGACCTGCTGGTAGATCGGGCCACAGACCTGGCCGCCGAAATAACTGCCGGCAGTGGGGTTCTGAACGGCGCAGTAGACCGTGATGCGGGGCTTGTCGGCGGGTGCGAACCCGGCGAAGGACGCGGTGTATCCGTGGTAGCGGCCGGTTTTGGGGTCCACCCGGTTGGACGTTCCGGTTTTGCCGCCGACCCGGTAGCCGTCGATCTTCGCCTTCGCTCCGGTGCCTTCCTCGTCGTCGACCACCGATTCGAGCATGGTGGCGAGGGTGCGCGCGGTCTTCGGGCCGACCACGCGGTTCCTGTCGGGCTTGGGCGCCGGTACGTAGTGACCGTCGGGTCCGGTGCTGCCGCGGACCAGTGAGGGGGCGATGCGCTCGCCGCCGTTGGCGATCGTGGAGTAGACGGAGGCGGCCTGTACGGCGTTGAGGGACAGTCCCTGGCCGAACGGGATGGTGAACTGCTGTGAGGTGTTCCAGTCCTGCGGCTTGGCCAGGATGCCGTCGGTCTCCCCGGGGAAGCCGAGCCCGGTCGGCTTCCCGATACCGAACTTCCGCAGGTACGAGTAGAGGACCTGGTTGGCCCGGGGCTGGGTCCTGCCGAGCTGGCCGGCGGCGAGGATCGTGCCGATGTTGCTGGACTTGGCGAGCACGCCGTTGAGCGTCAGATGCCAGGTGGCGTGGTCGACGTCGTCCGCGAACAGCCGGTCGCCGCGGTGCAGCCGGTTGGGCACGGTGACGTGGGTGGAGGACGTGGCGACGCCCTCCTCCAGGACGGCGGCCATGGACATCAGCTTGCTGGTGGACCCCGGCTCGAAGGCGTCGGACAACGCGGCATTGCCCAGCGCCTCCGGATCGGCCTTCGACACCTCGTTGGGGTCGAACCCGGGCGCGTTGGCGAGCGCCAGGATCTCCCCCGTGCGGGTGTCCTGGACGACGACATAGCCGCGGTCGGCGTTCGACTTGGCGACCTGCTCGGTGATGGCCTGCTGGGCGGCCCACTGGATGTCGCGGTCGAGGGTGAGCTCGACGTCGCTGCCGGGGACGGCGGGGTGTTCCTGGGTGTCGGCGGTGGGCACCCGGCGGCCGCCGGACTGGGCGTAGACGAGCTTGCCGTCCTTGCCCGCCAGCTGCTTGTTCAGCAGCGCCTCCAGGCCGCCGCCACCCTTGCCGGCACCGTTGACGAAGCCGAGGACGCCGGAGGCGAGGTCCTTGTTCGGGTAGAGGCGCTTGCTGTGCTTGTCGGCGAAGATCCCGACCAGGACGTCGGGGCGGGGCGCGCTCTTGGGGGCGGCGGCCGCCTTGGCGTCGAGGCTCGTACGCAGGTCCTTGATCCGCTTCCAGACCTGCGGGGTGCGCTGCCGGGCGAGCAGGACGTAGCGCGCCGTGGGCCGGTCGAGCTTCGCGGCGAGGGTGGCCTTGTCCTCGCCGAGGATCGGTGCGAGCAGCGCGGCGGCCCGCTGCGGAGCGTCGTGGATCTTGGTCTTGGCGGGCGCCAGCAGGCTCGGGTCGGCGGTGATGTCGTACGCGTCGACGGTGGTGGCGAGGTCCACGCCGTTCCGGTCGGTGATCGCACCGCGCTCGGCGGCCAGCTTGACCGGTACATAGCGGTTCTCGTTGGCCTTGGCGGCGAACGCCCCGGCGTCCACGGCCTGTACCTGGAAGAGCCGTACGACGAAGACCAGCATCACCAGCGTCAGCGCGAGGGAGACCAGCCGCAGCCGGGGGCGCGGGCTGCCGAGGCGGAGCACCGGGGACCCGGCCCCGGAGCGGGGGCGTACGGGGCGCCGGGCGGGGGGCCGGGGGCCCGGCCGGGGCGCGGGGCGTTTGGCGGGCGGGCGGCCGCCGCGGCCACCGGCCTGGCCGCCGCGACCGCCCGCCTGGCCGCCGCGCTGGGCGGGGCGCGGCACCCGGCGGGGGTCCCTGGGCTCGGTCATGCCGCGATCACCTGCCGGAGGTCGTCGGGGAGAGGGCGGCCGGGGCGCCGGGCGCGGGTGCGGGTGCGGGTGCGGTGGTGGCGGCGGTACCGGTGAACGGGACGCGCAGGACGGCGGAAACCAGGGATACCCGGGCGGCGGAGGGTGCCGGTGCGGCGGGGGCGCCGGGTGTCAGCACGGCACTGTCCGGGACCTGACCGCCGGCGAGGGCCGGCACCGGCGGGAGGGGCGGGGCGGACGGGGCCCGGTGGGCGGTCGCGCCCGGCGCCGACGGCTCGGCGGAGGTGCTCAGCGGCGCCCCGTCCGACGTGGCCGCGCCCGTCCTGCCGCGGATGGTGCCGTCCGGGAGCAGGAAGGCGGGGCTGCCGCCCGGCACCATGCCGAGCCGGCGGGCCCGCCGCTCCAGGGCGGCCGGGGCGGAGTACGCGTCCACGTCCTGCTGCAGCGCCTGCTGCTCGTCCGTCAGCTCGTCGGTCTTCTTCTCCAGCTTGCTGAGCTCGAACGATCCCTGGTTGAGGGCGGAGTTGAGCAGCAGCAGGGTGATCAGGCCGGAGCCGAGCAGGACGACGATGAGGACGACGAAGGGCGTGCGGGCCGCGGTGCCGGCGGATCCGGCACCGGAGGGGAACAGCGCGGCCAGGCGTTTCTGCCTGCCGCGCGGTCGCCCCTGGCCTCTCACGCGGTGTCCTCGACGTTCTCGCGGATACGCTCCGCGCCGCGCAGCCGGGCGGGGGCGGCCCGGCGGTTCTCGGCGACCTCCTCCTCCGTGGGGAGTTCGGCGCCGCGGGTCAGCAGCTTGAGCCGGGGCTGGTAGCGCTCGGGGACGACCGGCAGCCCGGCGGGCGCCGTATTGGCCGCTCCCGCCGCGAAGACCTGCTTGACCAGCCGGTCCTCCAGCGAGTGGTAGGAGAGCACGGCGATCCGGCCGCCCACGGCGAGCGCCTTCACGGCGGCCGGAACGGCGCGCTCGACACTCGCCAGCTCACCGTTGACCTCGATGCGCAGCGCCTGGAACGTGCGCTTGGCGGGATTGCCGCCGGTGCGCTTGGCGGCCTGCGGCAGCGCGTCCCGGATCAGCTCGACCAGCCGCGCGCTGTTGGTGAACGGCTCCTTGGCACGCTCCCGGACGACGGCCTCGACGATCCGCTTGGCCTGCTTCTCCTCCCCGTAGGCGCGCAGGATCCGGACCAGCTCACCGGGCGCATAGGTGTTGAGGACATCCGCGGCGCTGATGCCGGTCGTCTGGTCCATCCGCATGTCCAGCGGGGCGTCCTGCGCATACGCGAAGCCGCGGTCGGCCTCGTCGAGCTGCATGGAGGACACCCCGAGGTCGAACAGGACACCCTGGACGCGCGGGGTCTTGAGCCGGTCGAGGACCTCGGGGAGCTCGTCGTAGACCGCGTGCACCAAGGTGGCACGCTCCCCGTACGGGGCGAGCCGCTCACCCGCGAGCTTCAGGGCCGAGGGGTCACGGTCCAGGGCGATCAGCCGGGCCGCCGGGAAGGTGGCGAGCAGCGCCTCGCTGTGCCCTCCGAGGCCGAGCGTGCAGTCGACGACGACCGCGCCGGGCTCGGCGAGGGCGGGGGCGAGCATGTCCAGACAGCGCTGGAGCATGACGGGGACGTGGCGAGTGCTGTTGGTCATGCGACGGCTCCGCTGCGCTCGGCCCGCCTGCAGGCGCCACGTGCGCACCGCTTCCTGAATCGCTCGCTACGCTCGCTCATGTGCCTTCCGATGGGCTGGGCGGCAGGTGGGGCCCCGGCCGCTGGCTGGGGGATGCCGCACGTACCGCTTGGTCCCCGCCCGCTCTGAAGGGGAAGTGGCCCTCCGGCGACGGGGAAGTGACGTCGGAAGACCAAGGGAGCGGGAGGAGGCCGAGCCGTACGTACGACGCGCGCACGCGAGGAATCCGGTATCCAAGGAGAGCGTCACGCCTCCCACTTCGCGCCACTTTAGTCCACCGGTCGCCCCGGTCAATCAACCGGTTCCGCGCGTCCTGCGACGGCTTTTGCACCGCCTTTCCCGCGGGCTTCTCACCCGGACGGCGGCGACACGGACGGCCCTGTGGATTACCTCACATGGAGTGATGTTGCCCCCTATGCCCGGCCTCTCATGCGGCCGAAGCGGCAGGCGGCGACTACCGTGAATCCATGCCCATACCTGCATCGCAGCCGCGCCCCTCGTCCGCCGACAGCGCCGGCACCCGTGCCGGTGGCACCGTCACGGACGGTCTCGTCGAAGCGAACCGGCGTTACGCCGAGGCCTTCACCGACCCCGGGATGGACGCCCGGCCCGTCCAGAAAGTCGCCATCGTGGCCTGTATGGACGCCCGGCTCGACCTGCACAAGGCGCTCGGCCTGGAGCTCGGCGACTGCCACACCATCCGCAATGCCGGCGGGGTCGTCACCGACGACATCATCCGGTCCCTGACCATCAGCCAGCGCGCCCTGGGCACCCGCTCGGTCGTCCTCATCCACCACACCGGCTGCGGTCTGCTCAGCCTGACCGAGGACTTCCGCCACGACCTGGCGGCCGAGGTCGGACAGCGTCCCACCTGGGCGGTCGAGGCGTTCAAGGACCTCGACGAGGACGTACGGCAGTCCATGCAGCGGGTACGCACCTCGCCCTTCCTCCCGCACACCGACGATGTCCGCGGCTTTGTCTTCGACGTGACCACCGGCCTGCTGCGGGAGATCGATCCGCAGCACTGAGGTACCCCGGCCCCGGCCCCCTGACGTGCGAACCAGCCCGGAAAGTCGCATTCGTCACGAAGGCCGGGGCCTATCCTTGTGAGTTATCCACAGGTCATGACGCGAGGCCGCGCGGGCGGCAAGAATGCGTGGGTGACGTCGTCCCGGCAGTGGCCGGGTGTGGCGCCACGTTCGGGGTGGGCCGGTCCGCAAAGGGGGCATCGGCCCGTAGTGCGGGGCCGAGGAGGGCCGAGTGACGGCGTATGACGAACGAGCGAGCCTTGGGGGTCCCCCCGTGCGAGCAGAGCCGAGCGCAGGGGGAGATCTGACCACCACCGCGGAGCGTGTTCACCGCTCGGTGGAGGGCGTGATCGAGGGCAAGCCGGAGGTCGTACGGCTCGCGCTGACCGTGCTGCTGGCCGAGGGGCACCTGCTGATCGAGGATGTGCCCGGCGTCGGCAAGACCATGCTCGCCAAGGCGCTCGCCCGCTCCATCGACTGCTCGGTGCGGCGCATCCAGTTCACGCCCGACCTGCTGCCCTCCGACATCACGGGCGTCAGCATCTTCGACCAGCAGCAGCGGGACTTCGAGTTCAAGCCCGGCGCGATCTTCTCCCAGATCGTGATCGGCGACGAGATCAACCGCGCCTCGCCCAAGACCCAGTCGGCGCTCCTGGAGTCCATGGAGGAGCGCCAGGTCACGATGGACGGGCAGACCTACGAGCTGCCCAGCCCGTTCATGGTGGTCGCCACCCAGAACCCGGTCGAGATGGAGGGCACCTACCCCCTCCCCGAGGCACAGCGGGACCGTTTCATGGCGCGGGTGTCCATCGGCTACCCCAGCCCGTCGGCCGAGCTGCAGATGCTGGATGTGCACGGCGGCGCCTCACCGCTCGACGACCTCCAGCCGGTGGCGCACGCCCACGAGATCCTGAAGCTGATCGAGGCGGTGCGTACGGTCCATGTCGCCGAAACCGTGCGCAGGTACACCGTGGACCTGGTGGCGGCCACCCGCAGCCATCCCGAACTGCGACTCGGCGCCTCACCGCGGGCGACCCTCCACCTACTGCGCGCCGCCAAGGCCTCGGCCGCGCTCCTGGGGCGGGAGTACGCCCTTCCGGACGATGTCCAGGCGCTGGCGACGGCGGTGCTCGCGCACCGGCTGCTGCCCACCGCCCAGGCCCAGTTGAACCGCCGGACGGCCGAACAGATCGTGCTGGAGATCCTGCGGCGCGTCCCGGTCCCCGACCCGTCCGCGCAGGCATGGCGGACGCCCGCTCAGCAGCCGCCCGGCGTACGGGGGTTGTGATGTCCGAGGGGGGCGGTGAGGGGACGGCGGAGCACGGCGGACTGCGGGCGGCCCTCGGGGGGCTGACGACGCGGGGCAGATCGTTCCTGGCGGCCGGGGTGGCGGCCGTGGCGTGCTCCTACCTCCTGGGGCAGGCGGATCTGCTGCGGGTCGGTCTGCTGCTCGCCGCCCTCCCGCTGGTGTGCGTCCTGGTGCTGCACCGCACCCGCTACCGGGTCGCGGGCAGCCGTACGCTCTCCCCCGACCGGGTGCCCGCAACCGCCGAGTCCCGGGTCCGGCTGCGGATGGAGAACGTCTCCCGGCTGCCGACCGGCGTGCTGATGCTCCAGGACCGGGTGCCGTACGTCCTCGGCCCCCGGCCGCGCTTCGTCCTGGACCGGGTCGAGGCCGGCGGCCGCCGCGAGGTCTCCTACCGCGTCCGCTCCGACCTGCGCGGACGCTATCCGCTGGGACCGCTGCAACTGCGGCTCTCCGATCCCTTCGGGATGTGCGAGCTGACCCGTTCGTTCAGCACCGTCGACACCCTGACGGTGGTGCCGCGGGTCGAACCGCTGCCGCCGGTGCGGCTGGCGGGCGAGGCCGCCGGATACGGCGACGGACGCCAGCGCTCCCTGGCGCTGGCCGGCGAGGACGACCTCATTCCGCGCGACTACCGCCACGGCGACGATCTGCGCCGGGTCCACTGGCGGTCCACCGCGCGCCACGGCGAGCTGATGGTCCGCAGGGAGGAGCAGCCGCAGAAGGCGCGCTGCACGGTCCTGCTCGACACCCGCGCCGTCGCCCACCCGGGAGCGGGCCCCGACTCGGCCTTCGAGTGGGCGGTGGCGGGCGCCGCTTCGGCCGCGGTGCACCTGCTGGAGCGCGGCTTCTCGGTACGGCTGCTGACCGACACCGGCACCTCGGTGCCCGGCCCCGACGGCACCGGCGGCTTCGCGGGCGGCGCCGTATCCGCCGACGCCGCGGGCCTGCTGCTGGACACCCTCGCGGTCGTGGACCACTCCGAGGCAGAGGGGCTGTCGGCGGCGTACGACGCCGTGCGCGGCGGCGACGAAGGAGTGCTGATCGCCTTCTTCGGCGATCTGGACGAGGAACAGGCGGCGGTCGCCGGACGGATACGGCAGCGTTGCGGCGCGGCCGTCGCCTTCGTCCTGGACGGCGACGCCTGGACACGGGGCCCCGCCGGGATCAGATTCTCCGCCGGCCAGGTCCCGGTGGCCGAACGGCTGCGGCTGCTGCGCCGGGCGGGCTGGACGGCACTGCCGGTGACTCCCGGCGCCGCACTCGCCGACCTGTGGCGTGCGGCCGCGGACCGTGCCGGGGCGGAGCCTCAGCGACCGGCGGACGCGAGCGCGCCGGAGACGGTGGCCGGGGGCCGGTCGTGAACGGGGGCATGGAGATCGGACGGGTGACGGACGGGCGGCTGCGCGGGGACGGCTGGCCGGGTGCGCCCCGCCCCCGCGCCCGCGGCCGGGTCGGCGGACGGCACGGGCGGTGCCCGGGTCCCGAGGGACAGGAGGCACGGGCATGAGCGGCCGGGCGCGCCTGGCGCTGTGCGCGGCGGTGGCCACCCTGTGTGCCGCCGGCGCGCTGCTGCCGCTGGTGGATCCGATCACCTGGATGTTCGAGGCCGCGATCCTGCTGGCCCTCATGAGCGGCGTGGGCGCGGCCGCCCGCCGGGTGCCCCTCGCCGGACCGCTGACCATCGGCGCACAGGCCCTGGCCGCCGTGCTGCTGCTGACCCTGCTGTTCGCCAGGAACGAGGCGATCCTCGGACTGCTGCCGGGCCCGGACGCCTTCGCGGAATTCGGCCGGCTGCTGCAGGACGGCGTACGGGACGTCGGCCGGTACGCCATCCCCGCACCCGTCACCCCCGGCATCCGGCTGCTGCTGGTCCTGGGCGTGCTGGTGATCGGCCTGGCCGTGGACGCGCTGGCGGTCACCTACCGCAGCGCCGCGCCCGCCGGGCTGCCGCTGCTCGCGCTGTATTCGGTGGCGGCGGGGCTGTCCCAAGGCGGGGCGGGCTGGCTGCTGTTCCTGATGGCGGCGGCCGGCTATCTGCTGCTTCTGCTGGCCGAAGGCCGCGACCGGCTCTCCCAGTGGGGCCGGGTGTTCGGCGGGCCGAGCGCCGGAGCGCAGCGGCCGGGCGGCGGACGGGGGTTCGCGGCCGGCACCGACGCTCCGGCGTCCGCCCCGGTCCGCACGGGCCGCAGGATCGGCGCGATGGCGCTCGGGCTCGCCGTGGTGGTGCCCGCCGTGCTGCCCTCCCTCGGCGGCGGGTTGCTGGGCACCTCCGGCAACGGCACGGGACCGGGCGGCGGGGGCACGATCTCCGCGGTGAACCCGCTGGTGTCGCTGCAGGACAGCCTCAACCAGCCCGAGGACAAGGAAGTCCTCAACTACCGCACGACCGCCTCCGACACCCGCGATCTGTATCTGCGGATCGTCGCCCTCGACCAGTTCGACGGCACGACCTGGAAGCCGTCCGAGCGCACGGTCACGGACGTCCCCGAGCGGCTTCCGCGACCGCCCGGCCTCAGCTCCGCGGTCGGCTTCAACCGGATCAACACCTCCATCTCGACTGCCGAGTGGTACGCCCAGAACTGGCTGCCGCTCCCCTATCCGGCGTCCAAGGTGGACATCTCCGGGCGTTGGCGCTTCGAGCCCCGGGGCCGCACGCTCGTCGGGGACCGCGGGCAGAACACCCACGGCCTGCAATACCAGGTCGAGAGCCTGCAGGTGCGGCCCACCTCCGGGCAGCTGGCTGCCGCGCCGGCGCCGCCCGCCGACCTGCTGCGCGAGTACACCAAGGTCCCGGACTCGCTGCCCTCCGTCGTACGCAACACCGCACGCCGGGTCACCCGCGGCGCACCGACCACCTACGCCAAGGCCGTCAAGCTGCAGGACTGGTTCGCGCTCAACGGCGGCTTCAGCTACAACACGGACGTCCGGGCGGGCAGCGGTTCCGAGGCCATAGCACGGTTCCTGAGGCAGAAGGAGGGCTTCTGCGTCCACTTCTCCTTCTCGATGGCGGCGATGGCCCGGACGCTGGGCATCCCGGCCCGGGTCGCGGTCGGTTTCACCCCGGGCACCAGGCAGCCCGACGGCACGACCTCGGTCGGCCTGAAGGACGCGCATGCCTGGCCCGAGCTGTACTTCCAGGGCATCGGCTGGACCCGCTTCGAGCCGACCCCGAGCCGCGGCAGTATCCCCGACTACGCCTACCCCGACACCCCGGGCACGACCGACCCCGGCAGCCCGGACCCGGCACCCTCCCGGTCCGCGGCCCCCTCCGAGGGCCCCTCCGCGGACCCGTCGTGCGGCCCCGGCGGACAGCGGTCCGGCTCCGGCTCCGGCTCGGGATGCCTCACGCTGCCGGCTCAGAACGGCACCCGCCCGCCGGACAACGGCTCGTCCCCCTGGGCGGCCACGGGTATCGCACTGACAGCCCTGCTCGTCCTGCTGCTGCCCGTGGCCCCGCTGCTGTGGCGACTGCGGACGCGGTCCGGACGGCTGGCGGAGGCCGGCCCGGACGGGGACTTCGCGGCGGGCACCCTCGCCGCCTGGCGGGAGGTGCAGGACACGGCCTGGGACTTCGGCATCCTGCCGGACGAGTCACTGACTCCGCGTAAGGCGGCCGCGCGGATCATTCGTCTCGGAGAACTGCCACCGGAGCCCGCCGCGGCCGCCCAGCGCGTTGCGGCGGCGGTGGAGCAGGTTCTGTACGCACCGCAACCGCAGCCGGTTTCCGGACTCTCCGCGGAGGTGCAACAGGTGCGGGCCGGGTTGCGGAGCGGCGCGACCCGTGGTCTGCGGCTGCGCGCCCAGCTCGCCCCGCGCTCGGTGGCCCGCCTCCGTTGGGCCTGGTCCGCCCGCTGGACGGCATGGCTGCTCCGGTGGCGCGGCAGCCGACCGGTGGCCTCGGTACGGCGTGCGGCGGCCGCCCTCCGGCCGGGCCGGCAGCGGGCATAGCCACGAGGCCCGAGGCATCCGGCACAAGGCAGTCGGCACAAGGCAGCCGGCCCGGAAAACGTGCTGTGGCCGCCCGACAGGATCAGGCGGCCACAGCACGGAGAATCCCGGTGTCACGGTGCCCACGGCCAAGGCCGGTGCCTCCCGAAGCCCCGGAAACGCAAGCTCAGCGCAGAAGCAAACAGCTCGGCCTTCGGCGAGTGGAGAAGACTCGGCGGGAAAGGGCGGCACGGAGAGCAATGAGAAACAGCGGCAAGAAATGCCGAAAAAGCAGCAGGAGAAATGGATTCGGAAAAGAAATACCGGAGTAACTGCTGAAGCCCCATGAGCTAGCTGGAGCGAAGGCCCTTCGGACCCCGTTCAAGCAGTCCCGCAGGCTCCCCCGCCCCGTCGGCTCAGTGGCCCTGCTGTTCGTCCCTGCGCCGCTGCCAGCGGTCCTCGATGCGGTTCATCATCGAGCGCCGCTGCCTGGCCTGTCGTCGCGCCGGTGCACCACCTCCGGAACCCGCGCCGGACTGCTGCTCACCGGGCTTGGGGGCCTTGCGCCAGCCCGTGACCGCCAGCACTGCGCAGCCGAGCATGACGAGAAAACCCACCACGCTGATCCAGATCTGCTGCGCGACCATGCCGGCCATGAGCAGGGCGATACCCACCAGGAAGCCCGCGACCGCTTGGTAGACCCGTCGCCGGGTATACGTACGCAGTCCGCTTCCCTCAAGCGCTGTCGCGAACTTGGGATCTTCGGCGTACAGCGCTCGCTCCATTTGCTCGAGCATGCGCTGCTCGTGCTCCGAGAGCGGCACGGAGTCCTCCTACTCGTCGGTCGCGGGGGGCGACCGGGGTGCGACCCTTTCAGGATAGGCAGGGAATCGTCCCCGTGAAACCCGCCCCTCGACGCCAATTCACTGTCCGGGCCGCCGCGGCGACCGGTGGTGATGCTGCCTGCATTCCCCACCCGCCTGTCCGCCATGCCGGAACGTCGTACCCCGATCATACGGGGCGAAGGGGCTGATCGGGTGGTCTGTGGCCGACTGCACGCGGTAGCCGGGTGTGCCGCGTGGGTCAGTCGCGCTCGGCGAGGACGTGCAACTGAGTGGCCACGGAGTGGAAGGCGGGCTGTTCGGCCGCGGCCGCTTCGAGCTTCAGCAGGGCGTCCATGGCGCCCGGCTCGGTGTCGACCAGCACCCCGGGGACGAGGTCGGCGAAGATCCGCACGCCGTGCACCGCACCGACCTGCAGACCGGTGGCGGACACCAGCTCGGTGAGCTGGTCGGCGGTGAACCGGCGCGGCATCGGATCGCCCTCGCCCCAGCGTCCGGCCGGGTCGGTGAGGGCCTGGTGGGCCTCGGTGAAGTGGCCCGCGAGGGCGCGTGCGAGGACCGCGCCGCCCAGACCGGCCGCAAGCAGGCTGAGGGTGCCGGCCGGGCGCAGCGCGTCGACGGCGTTGCGGACGCCCTCGGCCGGGTCGTCGACGTACTCCAGCACGCCGTGGCAGAGCACGACGTCATGGCCGCTGCGCTCGACGACGTCGAACAGACCGTGGGCGTCCCCCTGCACCGCGCGCACCCGGTCGGCGACGCCCGCCTCCGCGGCGCGGCGCTCCAGGGCGAAGAGGGCGTTGGGGCTGGGGTCGACGACCGTGACGCGGTGGCCGAGGCGGGCGACCGGCACGGCGAAGTTGCCGGTGCCGCCGCCGGTGTCGAGGACGTCCAGGGCGTCGCGCCCGGCGGCCTTGACCCGGCGCTCCAGGGCGTCCTTGAGGACGTCCCAGACCACGGCGGTACGAAGGGAGGCGCGGGGGCGCAGCGGGTCAGACACGGCGGGTGGCTCCTCGGCGGGGGCATGAACGTCTAGGCGTCCACCACCCTATTCCGTCCCGCGCCGTCCAGCGTCCGCCGTCCGCGGAGCCAGCCGGGCACCGCGGGCGCAGGAGGGACGGCGGACGGCAGACGGCAGACGGCAGACGCTGGACGGCGCGGGAGGATGGGGCGACGGGGCGACGGACCGTCGCTTCTTCGCCTTCCTCCTCCCCTCCCCCCCGGGCCCCCGCCCCACCCCCACCCCCACCCCCACCCCACTCCCCTATCGCCGGCCCACCGCCGCCTCCGGGCCGCCGCCGCGATGACGCCGTTCCTACCCCGCCCGCTGTGGCGGCAGCGACGGCTGGAGGAGCAGCATCCGCTCCACCAGGCGCAGGAACATGGCGGCGTCGCGCAGAAGATCGTCGGCGTCCCGGCGGCAGGCCGCGCCGGCTATACCGGCCTCGGCCTTCGCCCGGCGGGCGGCGCCGGCGGCGAAGAGGGCGCTCCACTCGGAGAGTTCGGGCGCGACCTCGGGAAGAACCTCCCAGGCACTGCGGATACGCTGCCTGCGTCGCACGGTGGTCTCCGGTCGGCCGCGGACGGCGAGGACGGCGGCGGCGGTGCGCAGCGCGGCCAGATGGGCCGTGGCGAACCGCTCGTTGGGAGTTTCCAGGCACTGTGCTTCGTCGAGGCCTTGCTGGGCCTGGGCGAGCAAGGTGAGGGCGGCGGGTGGCGCGGCCGCCCGCCGCAGGACGGGGTGGACATCGCTCGGGGGACCGTACGCAGCGGAGCTGCCCCCACCGGGACGAGCTGCCATGACGAACCTCCTGTCGTCGCATACCGGTTCGGGACCGAATGCCGGTTCGGGACCGTATGAAGCCATCGTGACGTACACCACTGACAATCGGCACTGACCTGCACTTTCATCGGAAAGGGGACACGCGCCGGGACGAATGGGGACATGTGGCGGGGCGAAATTCCGGGCCGGTTCCCCACACCCCCTTGCGGAACAGGGGGTGGCATGACGCATACTTTTTGAACTGACCAGTCAGTTCAAGGAGGGGCTCGTGGACAGCACCCCGCACGGGGCGGCGGTCACCGCCACGGGATTCGGGGTCAAGGGCCCCCGTGGATGGGCGTTCCGGGACATCGGCATCACCGCCGGCCCCGGCTCACTGATCGCCGTACAGGGCCCTTCGGGCTCGGGCCGTACGTGTCTGCTGCTCGCGCTCACCGGCCGGATGAAGTCCGCCGCCGGCACCGCCGAGGTCGGCGGACTGCCGCTGCCGAGGAAAATGGCCGCTGTCCGGTCCGTCACCGCACTCGCTCATGTGCCGGGGGTCGCCGAGCTCGATCCCGCGCTCACGGTGGGCGAGCATCTGCGGGAACGCGCCCTCCTGCAGGGCCGGTTCGGCGGTTCGCTGCGGGCACTGCTGCAGCCGCGGCACGAGCGCCGGACCGAAGCCCGCGCCCTGGTGGACACCGCCGACGGTGTTCTCCGAGGTGCGTTCCGCGGCCTCCACGAAGTCGGCGCGTACCTTCCTCGACAAGATCTTCGTCTCGTTCTCGACGCTGCACGGCAAGACCGAGCAGGCCGCGGACGGTGCCGACCGGCTCAACGACGGCATCGGGCAGGCCCGGCACGGCGCGGGCGAACTGGCCGACGGCCTGGGCAGGGCGAAGGACGGCAGCGGCAAGCTGGTCACGGGCCTGGGCGACCTCGACGCGGGCGCGGGGCGGCTCTCCCGGGGCAGCTCCGACCTCGCCCGGGGAGCCGGCAGCGCTGCCCACGGCTCGCGCCAACTGGCCGACGGTTCCGGGCAGGTGGCGCAGGGAACCCAGCAGCTGGCCGACACCGTCAACGGAGTCGTCGGCAAGGTGGGGCCCTTCATCCGGGCGCACGGCAAGGAGATCGGCGAGGCGGCGCAGCTCGTCGCCGACGGTTCACAGGCGGTGCATGACCACCTCGGCAAGCTCCCCGCCGCGGCGTCCACCGGGGCGAAGCTCTCCCGAGGGATCTCCGACCATCTGGCCGCCTACTACCGGCTGCGCTGTGAGAGCGCGGTGCGGCTCGACACGTCCTGCACGGAGCTGAAGCAGCTCAAGGAGGAGGCGGCCGCCGCGGCGGACCGGGCCGAGGAGGTCAGCGGATACGTCCACGACCAGAAGAACCTCGACCAACTGGGCCGTGACCTGGACACGCTGCACTCCCTGGCGGGCGAGCTGGCGCGGCACGGGCCGACCCTGGGCGCCGACATGGACGCCGCCGTCAAGAAGATCAACGATCTCAACGACGGGGCGCACAAGGTGTCCGCGGGGGCGCGCAAGCTGGCCGCGGGCAACGCCCGGCTGGCCGCCGGTGCGGACCGGCTCGACGACGGCGCGCACCAGCTGCACGACGGTACGGGCCGCGCCGCGGCCGGTATGGGCGACCTCGACTCCGGTGTGGGCAGGCTCAAGGACGGCGCCCACACACTGGACGGCGGCATGTTCAAGCTCTCCGACGGCTCACAGGAGCTGGCCGGCGGGCTGCACGACGGGGCGAAGCGGATCCCCGACTACGGCAAGAAGGACCGCGACGCACGCACCCGGGTCATGTCCGACCCCGTACAGCTGGCCTCGGACGCCGCCCACAAGGCGCCGAACTACGGCACCGGGTTCGCGCCCTATTTCATCCCGCTGTCCCTGTGGGTCGGCGCGATGGTGGCGTACATGCTGATCCGGCCGCTGAACCGGCGGGCGCTGGTGATGGGCGCGCCCTCCTGGCGGGTGGCGGTGTCCGGATGGCTCCCGGTGTTCGGTGTGGGGGTGCTGCAGACCGCCGCCCTGATGGCCGTATTGCACTTCGCGATCGGCCTGGAGATGGTGCGGGCGGCCGGCACGATCGGCTTCCTCGTGCTGGTCACGGCCTGTTTCTCGGCGATCGTGCAATGGCTGAACGCACAGTTCGGCCCGGCCGGCCGGATCCTGGTGCTGGCGCTGCTGATGCTCCAGCTGACCTCGGCGGGCGGGACCTACCCCGTGCAGACCAGTCCGGGCTTCTTCGGCGCCATCCACCCGTATCTGCCGATGAGTTACGTCGTGGAGGGGCTGCGCCGGCTGATCACCGGCGGGGAGCTCGCGCCCGTGTGGCAGGGCAGTGTGGTGCTGGCGGCGTTCACCGCGGGGGCGCTCGTGCTGACGTCCCTGACGGCGCGCGGGCGCCAGGTGGTGCGGATGAAGGACCTGCACCCGGAGTTGAGCCTGTGAGCACCCGCCCTCCCCCAGCTGCCGCCGGGAGGTACCCCCGGCCCGCCGCCGTCCACCCGTAGCCCGCCGCCGCCCGGCAGGCGGCTCGCCCGGAGCCACACGCCTGCGGGTCCCCTCGCCGCGCCGCGCACCGATCCGCGGGGACCGGCACAATCGCCCTCATGGACAGCTCCAATACACGCCGCGACGCCACCCGGCGCAAGCTCTTCGAGGCCGCGGTCACCCTCATCGCCGAACAGGGCTTCTCGTCCACCACGGTGGACGAGATCGCCGAGCGGGCGGGCGTTGCGAAGGGCACGGTCTACTACAACTTCGCGAGCAAGAACGTGCTCTTCGAAGAGCTGCTGCGGCACGGCATCGAAATGCTGGCGACCTCCCTGCAGGCGGCGGCCGAGGAGGTCACCGGCCGGGGCGGCAGCCGGATCGACGCGCTGGACGCGATGATCCGGGCCGGACTGGACTTCATCTCCCGTTACCCGGCGCTCACCCAGCTCTACGTGGCCGAGCTGTGGCGCACCAACCGGGCCTGGCAGTCGACACTGATGGTGGTGCGCGAGCGGGCCATCACGGTGGTGGAGGACGTGCTGCGCGAAGCGGTGGCGGGCGGGGAGCTGAGCGAGGAGATCGACATCCCGCTGACCGCGTCGGCGCTGTTCGGGATGGTGCTGGTGGCCGCCCTGGACTGGCAGTCCTACCAGCCGGACCGGTCGATCGACGAGGTGCACGCGGCGCTGTCGCGACTCCTCCAGGGGCGGGTCAGCGGCCGTCCCTCGTAGCTCCGGGCGGTTCTCCCGGGGGAGGGCGGCGGGTGCGCGCCGTAGTGGTCAGGTACGACGCGCACCCGCCTTTCCCCCGGGGCCCGCACAAAAGAGTGCGCTGCCCTGGCGCGGATCGTTCCCCCATCGATCCGACCAGGACAGCGCTTCCCCCGTACTCCCCCGTGCTTCCCCCGTGTTCCCCCGTCACGTCCGGGAGCCGCGCCGCTCCGCCGCCCCGTGTCGGCGGTGCGGCGCCGCTTCCCTTCCGTGATCCCCACTCTTCCTTCCGGGCGGGTCCCGGCCCATCCGCGTACCTACTCATCTCGGCGTCTGAGTACGGATACTCAATCCTGAGCACCGGCCCTCAGCCGGGGCCTACGCTTTGCCGCGTGTCCGTACTTCCCTTGGTGTTCACCAGTGGCTGGGCGAGCGGGATCAACGCCTATGCCGTCGTCCTGCTCTTCGGCCTGCTCGGCGCGACCGGCGTCACCGATGAGGTGCCCGCGGCGTTGCAGCGCCCCGATGTGCTGATCGTGGCCGGGGTGCTCTTCCTGTGCGAGGCCGTCGCCGACAAGATCCCGTACGTCGACTCGGTCTGGGACTCGGTGCACACGGTGATCCGGCCGGTGGCCGGCGCGGTCGTGGCGGCACTGCTGGCCGGCCACAACGGTTCGCTGCCCGAGCTCGCGGCGGGCGCGGTGGGCGGTTCCACGGCGCTGCTGAGCCATCTGGTCAAGGCCGGTACCCGGATCGCGGTGAACACCTCGCCGGAACCGGCCAGCAACATCGTGCTGAGCCTCGCCGAGGATCTGGGCGTCGCCGGGATCATCGCCTTCGCGGTGTTCCATCCGGTGGCCGCGGCGGTCATCGCGGCGGCGCTGCTGGCCGCGGGTATCGCGCTGGTGGTGTTCCTGTGGTCGCGGATCCGCCGGTACCTGCGGCGCCGTCGGCAGCGGCGCGAGGAGAAGCGACTGGCCGCGGCGGGCCAGGCGCTGCCACCGGCGGTCTAACGGCATGCCGCCCGGGCGGCGGCACTGCCGCTGCCGGGCCGGGTCCCCGGCCGTGCGGGCGTTGTCAGTGGCTGCGGATAAAGTCGCAGGCATGGCACGGATTGCAGTGATCGGCGCCGGGATGGGCGCGATGGCAGCCGCTGCCCGGCTGGCCGTCGCGGGCCACCGGGTGGCGGTGTTCGAGCGCGGCGCGACCCATGGCGGCGCGCTGCAGCGGCGGCAGCGGGACGGCTTCGCCTTCGATACGGGCCCCGGCCTGCTGCATCTGCCGGCCGTCTACCGCGATCTGTTCCTCAAGACCGGCCGCGAGCCGCTGGAGAGCTGCGTCGAGCTGTCCCAGGTCGACCCGGCGAGCCGGCATGTCTTCGCCGACGGAGCGGCCGTCGCGCTGCCGAACGCCTCGCGGGCCGGCGTGCTGGCGGCCCTCGACGAGGCGCTGGGCGCGGGCTGCGGTGAACGCTGGAGCGCACTGATGAGCCGCGCTCGCGAGGCCTGGGACGCCACCCGCCGGCCGCTCCTGGAGGAGCCGCTGTGGCAGGACTGGCGGGTGCTGGGGCGCGACCCGTATCCGGCGGTGCGCAGGCGCGGGCTGTTCGGCCGGGGCAAGGGCCCCACCACCGCCACCCTCGCCGAGGTGGCCCGCCGCGAGCTGGCCGAACCCCGGCTGACCGCGCTGCTGGAGAGCCATGCGCTGGCGTACGGCTTCGACCCGCGCAGCGCCCCGGCGAGCGCCGTCGTGCTGCCGTACATGGAGCAGACCTTCGGGAGTTGGTATCCGCGCGGCGGTATGCGGGCGCTGGCCGATGCGCTGTACGAGCGGTGCCTGGCGCGCAAGGTGGAGTTCGGCTTCGGCACGGCGGTGACCGGAATCGTGGAGAAGGACGGCCGGGTGGCGGGCGTCGAGCTCGCCGACGGCCGGGTGGACGAGGCCGAGTTCGTGGTCGCGGGCATCGACCCGGCACGGCTGGTGGAGCTCTGCGGGGAGAGGGAGCCGTGGGGGGCCGAGGAGGTGCGGCCCGACCTGGGCCCGGGTGACCGGGCCACCGGGCGGCTCACCGTCTGTCTGGCGCTGCGCGGCGCGCGCCCCGCGGATGCCGTGCACCGGACGGTGGTCCATGCCCCGGACCGCGAGGCCGAGTTGGCGGGCGTGTTCGGCGACGGCTTCGGGCCGCGGACCCCCTGCGACCGGCCCACGGTGACGGTGCTGCGCCCGGACGATCCGGCCTCCCGGCCGGACGAGGCCCATGAGGCGGTGACCCTGACCGCGACGGTGGCCCCGCCCGGCCCGGTCGACTGGCCGGGTGGGGAGGCCGCGGCGGCCGGCGCGGAGCGGATGACCGAGATCGCCGAAGCCGCGGTTCCCGGTCTGCGGGAGCGGGTGCTCTGGCGGGAGGTGCTGCCTCCGGCGCCGGACGCACTGGCGCCGGGACCGGCGCTGGCCGGCCGGGAAGGCCGCTTTCTGCGGCCCGGCAACCGCACCCGGATACCGGGGCTCTACACGGTCGGCGGCTGGTCGCACCCGGGCGGCGGACCGGCGCATGCCGGGATGTCCGGCGCGATCGTCGCGGGTCTGATCGTGAACGGCGACGACTGGCACGGCTCCAGCTGAGTGGCGGGGCGGGCTGCCCCGGCGCCCCGGGGACCGCCGCGGCGCAGCGCCGCCGGCCGTGCGTCCGTCTGCTCAGTAGCGGTATTGCTGCCCGTCGTACCCCGGCGGCTGGTAGGGCGGGTAGGGCTGCTCGGGCGGGAGTTCGCCGTCGCGCTGCTGGGGGACCCAGACGCCACCGGGCGGGGTCTCGCCGTAGCCCTGGCCGAGCGGCTGTCCCTGGGCGTCATACTGCTGCGCCGCGTAGGGAGACGAGGCGTAGGGGTCCGCCTGCTGGTAGGGGTCGTAGGACGCGGCGTACTGCTGGCCGCCGAGGTACGGGTCGGTGTAGGGCGCCTGCTGGCCCTGGCCGTCGCCGTAGGCCGCATAGGGGTCGGCGTAGGGGTCCTGACCGGCTCCGGTCTGGTCGTAACCGCCGCCGTACGCATAGCCGTTGCCGTTGCCGTCGCTGTTGCCGGCGGCGCCGTTGTAGGCGTCGTAGCCGCCGTAACCGCCGTAACCGGGCTGCTGGGCACGGGCGTCGGGGCTGTAGACGCCGTACTGGCCGGTCTCCTCGGGCATCGGCTGCGGGGCGTAGACGGCGGTGGTGTCGGCCCGTGCAAAGTCGTCCGGCACGGCGAAGGCCTGCGTGGCGTAAGCGCCTTGGTCCTGCTGCTGCCCCTGATAGGGATCCTGGTACGGGTCCTGGCCGCGGTAGCCGTCGCCGGCGTTGTAGTCGTAGAAGCCCTGCCCGACCACGGTCTCCTGCGCGGCAAAGGCTTCCTGCCCCGCAACAAAGGTGTCCTGCGCGGCGAAGCCGTCCTGCCCCGCAGGGGAACCGGGCCCGCCGTAGGAGCCCTGCCCGGCAAAGGTGTCCTGCCCGGCGTAGGGGTCCACCCTCTGGAAGCCGCCGGTGCTCTCGAAGGTGTCCGGGCCCCCGTCGTCGACCCGGCCGGGGCCCTCGGTGGGCGCCACCGCCTCCAGCCCGGAGACCTCCAGGGTCGGTTCGGCGGGGGGCGGTCCGGACGGGCGGGCCCGGCGGCGCCGGCCGCTCTCGCCCGATGCCCCTGGCTTGCTGCCCAGCGCCCAGCCGTTGGTGAAACCGCGACGGAAGGAGAGCGTCACATTCGTCTGCCCGATGGCGAAGGCGACAAGTCCCAGCCCGATCACGAGTATTGACGGGATGACAACACCGACGACCACACCGAGAAATCCGGCGAAGGCCAGCAGCCGCCAGCGCAGCCGCGCCTTGTTCTGGAGCAGGACCTCACCCAACAGCCACAGCGCCACCAGGCCGAACGCGATGTAGAGGACCGTCCAGCCCATATACGCCCCTCTTCCGCCGCTCGCCGGCCACCGTGATCAGGACTGCTGGTGCAGCCCCAGATTCTCGTAGATTTCCAGGGTCGCCGTGGAGTGGTTCAGGGTAATGAAGTGCAACCCGGGAACATCCTCGGCCATCAAGCGTGCGCACAGGTCCGTTGCGTACTCGATACCAATGGAGCGTACCGCCGCCGGGTCGTCCTTGACGGCGAGGATGCGCTCGGCCAGCTCGGGCGGGAAAGCCGCGTTGCTGAGCTGAGCGAACCGCTCGATCTGGCGCACGTTCGTGACCGGCATGATCTCCGGAATGATCGGCGTCGAGCAACCCGCCGCCGAAACGCGGTCCCGCAGCCGGAAGTAGTCCTCGGGGTAGAAGAACATCTGGGTGATGGCGAAGTCCGCACCGGCCCGGCACTTGGCGACGAAGTGCGCCACGTCCGAGTCCCAGTCCGTCGAGCGCGGATGCATCTCGGGGAAGGCCGCGACGCCGACACAGAAGTCACCGGACTCCTTGATCAGCCGGACCAGGTCGGCGGCGTAACCGATGCCGTCGGGGTGCTTGACCCACTCGCCCATCGGGTCGCCGGGCGGGTCGCCGCGCAGCGCGAGCATATTGCGGATCCCGGCGTCGGCGTACTGGCCGATGATGTTGCGCAGGTCGGCCGTGGAGTGGTTGACCGCGGTCAGATGGGCGACCGGGGTCAGGGTGGTGTCGGTGGCGATGCGCTCGGTGGCGCGCACCGTGCCGTCACGAGAGGTGCCGCCGGCGCCGTACGTCACGGAGACGAACGTCGGCGCGACGGCCTCGATGCGGCGGATGGCGTTCCACAGGGTCCTCTCGCCCTTCTCCGTCTTGGGGGCGGCGAACTCGAACGAATACGACTGCTTACCGGAAGCAAGCAGGTCGCGCACCGTGCGTGCGCGATCAGTCCTGGTGGAAGCTGTGCCTAGGGCCATACCGGCAGGTTAACCACCGGCCCGGCACACACCAACCGCGTCGGGCGTAATGCCTGGTTGGCCGGGCTGATGTCCACTGGGTGGACATTTTCCGGTCGCCCGGGCGTCAGGGAACCGCCCGACTCCCGGCACCGTGCGACGTGACAAGGGTCACCCGGTCCCGTGGGCCGGGCGGGACGGTGCGGAGGCGTCCGGGGCGTCCCAGGTCCGGATGCGCCGGGCCAGTGCGGCGGCCGCCGCTCCCGGATCGTCCGCCTCCGTGAGGGCGCGGACCACCACGATCCGGCGGGCGCCCGCCTGCAGCACCTCGTCCAGATTCCCGGCGTCGATCCCGCCGATCGCGAACCAGGGGCGCTCGGGGGCGCGGGCCGCGGCGTAGCGGACCAGGTCGAGGCCGGGGGCGTGACGGCCCGGCTTGGTGGGTGTCGGCCAGCACGGGCCCGTGCAGAAGTAGTCCACACCGGGTTCGGTGAGCGCGGCGTCCACCTCGGCCTCGGCATGGGTGGAGCGGCCTATGAGGACGTCCGGGCCCAGCAGGGCGCGGGCGGCCGGGACCGGCAGATCGCCCTGTCCGAGATGCAAGACCTCGCTGCCCGCCGCATGGGCGACATCCGCGCGGTCGTTGACCGCGAGCAGCTTCCCGTGCCGTCGGCAGGCGTCCGCGAAGACCTCCAGATGGCGGAGCTCCTCGCCGGCTTCCATGCCCTTGTCCCGCAGCTGGACGATGTCCACACCCGAGGCGAGCACCGCGTCCAGGAACTGCGGGAGATCGCCCTGGCGCCGGCGGGCGTCCGTGCAGAGATAGAGCCGGGCGTCGGCCAGAGCCGGGCGTGCGGTGGTCATCGGGCGGCTTCCCCCCAGGTCGGGGGCGTACGGCCGGGCCTTCCGGTCCGTACGCCCCGCGGATGCGGTTACGGATGCTGGTGCGGCCGCCGGCACAGGGCGGGCCGCGCCTTCGGCGTCAGACGGCGAGCGCCTGGGCCCGGCGCTTCACCTCCGTGCCGCGATTCTCGCGCAGCGCCTGGGCGGGCGTGCCGGGCAGGGTCTCATCCGGGGTGAACAGCCACTCCAGCATCTCCTCGTCGGTGAAGCCGTCGTCCTTGAGGAGGGTGAGGGTGCCGACGAGGCCCTTGACCACCTTGTCGTCCTGGATGAAATCGGCGGGCACGTGCAGCGCCCGGTTTTCGCCGCGGCGCACCGCGATCAGCTGGCCCTCCTTGACCAGCTGCCGGACCCGCGTCACCTCGACGCCGAGCTGTTCGGCGATGTCGGGGAGGGTGAGCCAGGCGGGGACGAGTCCATCGATGTTTGCGTCAATCTCGGTCACGGGACAAGCCTGCCACCTCCCACTGACAGCCGGTAGCCGGGCATCGCCATCAGGGGCCTGCTGCACACCGGAGGGTGACAGCCGGCACCCGGGGGCATCCGCCGGTCACGGCTCTCCCCCCCCACCCGCCGCCCGGCACCGGCAGCCGGCGCCCGGCTACAGCGCCGCGGCCTTCAGCGGCACCGACGCATTCGCGGCCCGCTCCCGGTCCAGGGCCACACCCCGCTCGATCAGCTTCCGCCCCTGGGCGAGGTCCCGGGGCCGCCCCACGGCCAGCAGCGCGACGAGCCGTCCTTCCCGCAGCCAGATCACCGACCAGGCGGCCCCGGCCGGGTCGCCGCGCCAGACCAGCTCATCGGCGTCCCCGTGGTGGCCCACGTACTGCACGAACCGGCCGAACTGCTCCGACCAGAAGTACGGGACGGGGTCGTAGGCCACCCCTTCCGCCTCGCCGCGGGCGATGTTCTCGGCGACCGTGCGCGGGCCCTGGAGCGCGTTGTCCCAGTGGTGGATCAGCAGCCGGGTGCCGTAGCGGGCCGACGGGAAGGAGGCACAGTCGCCGACCGCGTAGACATCGGCCACGGAGGTGCGCAGTTGCTCGTCGGCCAGTACGGAGCCGTCCCGCGGCGAGACCTCGACGCCCGAGCCGGCCAGCCAGCCGGTCGCGGGGCGGGCACCGATCCCGATGACCACCGCGTCGGCGGGCAGCACCGTGCCGTCCTCGAGGGTGACCGCGCCCGCCGTGACGGAGGCGACCCGGGCGCCGGTGCGCAGCTCAGCGCCCGCATCCGCGTACCAGCCGGTCATATGGGCGGCGACCTCGGCGGGCAGCGCACCGGCCAGCGGGCGGTCGGCGGCTTCGACGACGGTGACCGCGCACCCCGCCTCGCGTGCCGCGGTCGCGAACTCGGCACCGATCCAGCCCGCCCCGACGACCACGATCTCGTGCTGGGCGGCGAGCACCGGCCGCAGCCGCTCGGCGTCGTCCAGGGTGCGCAGCAGATGGACGCCGGGCAGCCCCTCGCTGCCGGGCAGCACGATCGGGTCGGCACCGGTCGCCAGGACCGCATAGTCGTAGGGGACCGGGCCGTCGGCCGTCTCGATCACATGGGCGTCCGGCACCAGGGCGGTGACCGGGCGGCTGAGGTGGAGTGCCACGCCGAGCGCTTCGAAGTCGACGTCGAAGGCGGAGCCCTCGGCCTTGCCCAGCAGCACCGCCTTGGACAGCGGCGGACGGTCGTAGGGCTGGTGGGGCTCGTCACCGAGGAGCGTGATCGCGCCGGGCCAGCCCTGTTCGCGCAGGGCGACCGCGGTCTGCACACCTGCGATTCCGGCGCCGGCGATCACGACGTGCGGCGTGCGGTCAGGGGCCTGGGAGGACTTGCTCTGCTCGCTCACCCGATCACTCTAGGACGGGGTGTGAGGCGGCTCGCAGCAGCGCGCAAGGAGATCTCTGACACAGCGTCACCGTCCGGGCGGCCCGGGACGCGGGCCCCCGGGAGACCGGGGGCGCTGCCTTACGGTGCGTCGCGGCCCCGTATTAGGGTGATGGATACACGCACTCGCGGGAGCCCGGACGCACCGGGCTGAGAGGGAGGCTGACCGGCCTCCGACCGTACGAACCTGATCCGGGTCATGCCGGCGAAGGGAGGGGCTGGACGCCCATGCACGCAGCGGCCACACGATCACAACCCACCCCGCCAAGCCCTGATGTACTGGTCATCGGCGGCGGCATCATCGGCCTGGTCACCGCCTGGCGGGCGGCCGTCCGCGGGCTGAGCGCCGCGGTGGCCGACCCCGCGCCCGGTGGCGGGGCGGCCCGGGTCGCGGCCGGGATGCTGGCAGCGGTCACCGAGCTCCACTACGGCGAGCAGACCCTGCTGGGCCTCAATCTCGCCTCCGCCCGGCGCTACCCCCGGTTCGTCGAAGAGCTGGAGGAGGCCGCGGGCCGGCCCGTCGGCTATCGGCGGTGCGGCACCCTGGCCGTCGCGCTGGACGCCGACGACCGTGCCCATCTGCGCGAACTGCACACCCTGCAGATCCGCTCGGGACTGGAGTCACAGTGGCTGACGGGGCGCGAGTGCCGGCGGCTGGAGCCGATGCTCGCCCCCGGGGTGCGCGGCGGTCTGCGGGTGGACGGCGACCATCAGGTCGATCCGCGCCGGCTGGCGAGCGCGCTGCTGACCGCCTGTGAACGCTCCGGGGTGGCCTTCCACCGGAGCCCGGCCGCGCGGCTGACGGTCGACGGCGGCCGTGCCACCGGCGCGGAACTCGCCGACGGGACACGGGTGCCGGCCGGTCAGGTCGTCCTGGCCGCGGGCAGCCACAGCGGCCGGCTCGCCGGCGTGCCCGACGAGGTGCTGCCCCGGGTGCGCCCGGTCAAGGGCCAGGTGCTGCGGCTGCGGCTCCCGGACATGCCCGCGGGCAGCCCCGCCTTCCTCTCCCGCACCGTACGGGCGGTCGTCCGCGGCGGCCCCCTCTATCTGGTCCCGCGCGAGAACGGCGAACTGGTCGTCGGCGCCACCAGCGAGGAGCTGGGCTGGGACACCACCGTGACCGCGGGCGGGGTCTACGAGCTGCTGCGGGACGCGCACGAGCTGGTCCCCGGCATCACCGAGCTGCCGCTCGTCGAGACCTGCGCCGGACTGCGCCCCGGCTCCCCCGACAACGCCCCGATGCTCGGGCCGACCGCACTGCCCGGCCTGCACCTCGCCACCGGCCACTTCCGCAACGGAGTGCTGCTCACCCCGGTCACCGGTGACGCGATGGCCGAAGTACTGGCCACCGGGCTCCTTCCCGAGGAGGCCCGACCGTTCTCCCCCGCGCGCTTCTCCCCCACCCCTGAACGGCGCGGGGGGACCCCCATCACCGCCCCGGGACCCGAGCACACCCGTGCCCCACAGGAGCAACCCGTATGAACGCCGCCCCACCCACCGTCTCGGTGTCCGTCAACGGCGAGACCCGCGAGATCCCCGGCGGGCTGACCCTCGACCGGCTCGTCGCCACACTGTCCCAGGCGCCCGCCGGGGTGGCCGCGGCGGTCAATGAGACCGTGGTGCCCCGTACCCAGTGGCCCACCACTCCGCTCGCCGACGGCGACCGCGTCGAGGTGCTCACCGCGGTCCAGGGAGGCTGATCCGCAGACATGACCGACACCGCAACGCTCCGGGGGACGCCCCCCACCGCATCCGACAGCGGCTTCGCCGCGGGCTGTGACCCCCTCACCCTCGCCGGCACCGCTTTCGCGTCCCGCCTGATCATGGGGACCGGTGGCGCGCCCAGCCTCGACGTCCTGGAGCGGGCGCTGCTCGCCTCCGGTACGGAGCTGACCACGGTCGCCATGCGGCGGCTGGATCCGACCGTGCAGGGCTCGGTGCTGTCCGTACTGGAGCGGCACAAGATCAAGGTGCTGCCGAATACCGCGGGCTGCTTCACCGCGGGCGAAGCGGTGCTCACCGCCCGGCTCGCCCGGGAAGCGCTCGGCACGGACTGGGTCAAGCTGGAAGTGGTCGCCGACGAGCGCACCCTGCTGCCCGACCCGATCGAGCTGCTGGATGCCGCCGAGACCCTGGTGGACGACGGTTTCACCGTGCTGCCCTACACGAACGACGATCCGGTGCTGGCCCGCAAACTGGAGGACGTGGGCTGCGCCGCGATCATGCCACTGGGCTCGCCGATCGGCTCCGGCCTGGGCATCCGCAACCCGCACAACTTCCAGCTGATCACCGAGCGGGCCGGCGTCCCGGTCATCCTCGACGCGGGCGCAGGAACGGCGTCGGACGTCTCACTGGCCATGGAGCTGGGCTGCGCGGCGGTGATGCTGGCGTCCGCGGTGACCCGTGCGCAGGAGCCGGAGCTGATGGCGTCCGCCATGCGCCACGCCGTCACGGCGGGCCGCCTCGCGTATCGCGCGGGGCGCATCCCACGGCGTCACTTCGCGTTGGCGTCGTCCCCCACGGACGGGATGCTTGACCTTGAGCGGCCGGCGTTCTGAGTTTTCGGCCGTGGGGGCTTCTCGCCGTTGCCGGTCCGCTGCGCTTTGCCTCGGCGCGTTTTTGGCTTTCCCTCCGTGGAGGCTGCTCGCCGCTGCGCTTTGCCTCGGCACGTTTTTGGCTTTCCCGCCATTGCGCCTGGCGGCGGGCCGGTCCGCTGCGCTTTGCCTCGGCCCGTTCTTGGCT
>NZ_JBIBVF010000029.1:0-127855 GCF_043080045.1 Streptomyces sp. NPDC015125 | reverse complement strand
CCGTCTCTGGCCCCCTGTTGGAGCGGGTCGGCCGTTCGGCTTTCGCTTTCCGGCCTTTCCGACTCTAGCAGATCCGATTTCGTTCCGTTGCCGGTCCGAATTCGTTTCCGATTACCCGTCGGAGGGGAGTGCCTTTTGGCTTTTCCGACTTTATCAGAAGGGATTCGGTCGAATTGATCGACCGGAGCTTCCGGTAAGTGGTCGGTTGCGCCTCGCCGAATGGAAATTCCGGCCGAAGCGGAGAAGATGCTAACTGTCGCGGATGAACTTGTCCAGTTCGCTGCAACCGTTCGAATCTACCTCCCCCTGATGCTCGTGTCAACGGGCTTCTGGGGCGAACAGGAGATTAGCAGGTCAGCGGGGCTCGATGCACATCACGCGGCGGTCGGGACGGTAGCTTCGCGGTCGGTGAGGTCCACGTCGCCGGTGGCTCCGGTGCGTACGGCGCGGCCGCCCAGGACGTAGACGTAGAGGAGGAAGGCCAGTTCGGCGGTGATGCCGATGCCGATGCGGGCCCAGGTGGGCAGGCCGGAAGGGGTGACGAAGCCTTCGAGGGCGCCGGATATGAAGAGGACCGCGGCGAGTCCGATGGCGACGCCGAGGGCGGAGCGGCCTTCCTCGGCCAGCGCGGTTCGGCGGGTGCGGGGGCCCGGGTCGATGAGGGTCCAGCCCAGGCGAAGGCCGATACCGGCCGCGATGAAGACGGCGGTCAGTTCGAGGAGGCCGTGCGGAAGGATCAGCCCGAGGAAGGTGTCGAGGCGGCCGGCTGAGGACATCAGGCCGATGCCGACGCCCAGATTGAGCATGTTCTGGAAGAGGATCCACAGGACGGGGAGGCCGGCGAAGGCTCCGAGGACGAGGCACAGGGCGACGGCCTGGGCATTGTTCGTCCATACCTGGGCGGCGAAGGACGCGGCCGGATGGCTGGAGTAGTACGTCTCGTACTCGCCGCCGGGGCGGGTCATATTGCGCAGGTCCTCCTGGGCGCCGATCACCGCCTGGACGTCGGGGTGGGCGGCGATCCACCAGCCGAGGAGGGCGGCGACCGCGGTGGAGAGGATCGCGGTCGGGATCCACCAGTGGCGCAGGCGGTAGACCGCCGCGGGGAAAGCCGTGGTGAAGAAGTGGGCGGTGTCGCGCCAGGAGGCCTTGCGGGCGCCGGTGACCGTGCTGCGGGCGCGGGCCACCAGAGAGGTGAGGCGGCTGGTGAGCACCGGGTCCGGGGCGCTGGAGAGGAGGAGGGAGAGATGGGTGGTGGTGCGTTGGTAGAGGGCGACCAGTTCGTCGGCCTCGGCTCCGGTGAGGTGGCGTTTGCGGTGGAGCAGGGTGTCGAGGCGGTCCCATTCGGCGCCATGGGCCGTGACGAAGACATCGAGGTCCATGTGGTGTCGCTCCTCGCAGCGCCGTGGGTGGGGCCGGATCAGCTTGGCAGACTGGCCGTGTCCGGCGTGGGGTGGGCGGGACATCGGGGAGCGAGAGGGAGTGAGCGCGGCGTGAGTGGACTCGTCACGGGTGAAGCGGTGGTGCTGGGGCTGCGGCCGGCCAGGCTGCCGAGCCGGGGGCTGGCGGTGGCCGTCGATGTGGCGGTGGCCTGGGCGGTCTACCTCGGTGCCTCGATGCTGCTGTTGAGCGCGACATCGTCGATGGACAGTGCGGCGGTGGCGGCCGTTTCGGTGGCGACGTTCGTGCTGGTGCAGGTCGGGATACCCATCGTCATCGAGACGCTGAGCCATGGCCGGTCGCTGGGGAAGCTGGTCTGCGGGCTGCGGGTCGTACGGGAGGACGGCGGGCCGATCCGGTTCCGGCATGCGTTGGTGCGCGGGGCGATGGGGGCCATCGAGATCGTGATGACGATGGGGGTGGTGGCGGCCATCGCCTCCCTGCTGTCGGCGCGGGGGCGCCGGGTGGGGGATGTGTTCGCGGGGACGTTGGTCATCCGGGAGCGGATGCCTGTGGCGGAGGCGGGCATGCCGCTGCCGCCTCCGCCTCCATGGCTGGTGACGGAGCTCGGGGCGCTGGATCTGTCGCGGGTGCCCGATGGGTGGTGGCTGACGGTGCGGCAGTACCTGGCGCGGAGGGGGCAGCTCGATCCGCAGGTCGGCGGGGCGATGGCGGGGCGGCTGGCGGAGGATCTGCGGGAGTTCACCGGGGTGCCGGGGCCGGCGGGGGTGCATCCGGCGGCGCTTCTGGCGGCGGTGGTCGGGGAACGGCAGGCGCGGGAATCGCGGCGGGCGTTCGGGGCGTCGGTGGCGGCGGGCGGTACGACTACGGCCGGCGGCACGCCGGCGGTGGGCGGCACGTCGGCGGGCGGCGGGGCAGCGGGTGTGGCCGGCGGTGGGGCGTCTTGGCGTGGTGAGCCGGAGACGTCTTTTCGTCGGCCTGTGGGGGTGGCGGAGGAGGCCGCGTCCTCAGGTGGGGCAGAGGGCCCGGGGGCGGCAGGGGAGCCGGGGGCGGCAGGGAATGCGGTGTCGTCGGTCTCGGCAGCGGTGTCGTCGGCTTCGGCAGGAGGCTGGGCGCCGCCCGGGGGTGGGGCGGGGGCTCTCGGGGACGTGGGTGGAGCCGAGGCCGGGGACGAGTCGGCGCGCCATGACGGTGCCGGGGCGCTCGGGGTGCCGGAGCGGGAGCGTCGGGGCGATGAGGGCAGTGGCGGCGCGGGGAGGCTGCCGCGTACGGGCTTTGCGCCGCCGGTGTGAGCCGTCGGTGAGAGGTGGAGTGGGAGAGCCGGCCGGCGGGTGAGTGCGTCGGGTGTCGGGGGTTGGTGCCGGCTCGGGACCTGGCGTATTTGGTGGCCGGGGCGGGGCGGGGCGTGGCTCCGCGTCGGCCTTTGGCGTGCCGTGACAGGTCGTGTAGAGGGCCTGCCACGAGGGGGCCTGCCGTCAGGCGGCCTGCCACGACGGGGGGCTGCCACGACGGGCCCTGCCGCCAAGGGTGAGGGGGCGGGGAGCTGCGGAGCAGGCGGGTCAGGGGAACGTCGACGGTGGGGATTCGAGGGATTCGAGTTCGATGCCGGGGGCGGAGAGGACCACGTCACCGGCGATGTGGACGGTGTGCTGTTCGCCGGTCTCCAGGTCGTTGACCCGGTATTCGTCGGCGATGAGGGGGGCGTTGTCAGTGGCGTGTGGTGTGCTTTTCAGCAGGGCCCAGGACTGGTCGAGCGTGCGGGGGGCGAGGACGGGGGGTGTGAGGGCGACGAGGCGGGTGCGGACGGCGCCGGCACCGAGGGCGGGGTGCAGGAGGCGCGCGGTGGCGATGAGGAATGCCGGGGACGCGCCGGTGAAGGCGTGGGCGGGGACGTTGCCTTCGGTGGCGTGTTCACCGGTCGGGTCGGTACGGACCCAGGTGACGCCCTCCAGAGCGGCGCCGCGGACCTGCCAGGCGGAGGCGTGGAGTTCGAGGCGGAGGGGCCGGCCGAGTTCGTCGAGGGTGAGGTCGACGGAGCCGATGTGGTCGCCGGAGGGGTTGACGATCTGGGAGACATAGCGCCAGCCGGAGGGGCCGGTGGCGCAGTGGAAGTGCTCTTCACCGAGGGGGGTGTGATCGTGCGGGTCGTGGAGGGAGTAGTGGCCGCGGGGCATAAGGGGTCAGGTCCTTCGGGCGGCGACGTGCCGGTGAGTCGGGGGCGGCGGGTCTGTCCGGGGTCCTCATGGGCCAGGCCCCCGCCGTGAGGGGCGAGGGCCTGGGATCACCGGCTGCTGTGGGGAGCACCAGCGGTCAGCGGGGCCGACCGGTTGGTGATCGCCCGCCGGAGCTGGATCAGTAGCGGTAGTGGTCGGGCTTGTACGGGCCCTCGACCTGGACGCCGATGTAGGCGGCCTGCTCGGGACGCAGCTCGGTGAGCTTGACGCCCAGCGCGTCGAGGTGGAGACGGGCCACCTTCTCGTCCAGGTGCTTGGGCAGCACGTAGACGTCGGTGGGGTACTCCTCGGGCTTGGTGAACAGCTCGATCTGGGCCAGCGTCTGGTCCGCGAACGAGTTGGACATGACGAAGGAGGGGTGACCGGTGGCGTTGCCCAGGTTGAGCAGGCGGCCCTCGGACAGCACGATCAGCACCTTGCCGTCCGGGTGGGTCCAGGTGTGGACCTGGGGCTTGACCTCGTCCTTGACGATGCCCTCGAGCTTCGCCAGGCCGGCCATGTCGATCTCGTTGTCGAAGTGACCGATGTTGCCCACGATCGCCTGGTGCTTCATCCGCGCCATGTGCGACGCCATGATGATGTCCTTGTTGCCGGTCGTGGTGACGAAGATGTCGGCGGTCTCGACGACGTCTTCGAGGGTGGTGACCTGGTAGCCGTCCATCGCGGCCTGCAGGGCACAGATCGGGTCGACCTCGGTGATGATGACGCGGGCGCCCTGGCCGCGCAGGGACTCCGCACAGCCCTTGCCGACATCGCCGTAGCCGCAGACCACGGCCGTCTTGCCGCCGATCAGGACATCGGTGGCACGGTTGATGCCGTCGATGAGGGAGTGCCGGCAGCCGTACTTGTTGTCGAACTTCGACTTCGTCACGGCGTCGTTCACGTTGATCGCCGGGAAGAGGAGGTCGCCGTCGCGGTGCATCTCGTACAGGCGGTGCACGCCGGTGGTGGTCTCCTCGGTGACTCCGCGGATCTCGGAGGCCACGTTCGTCCACTTCTGCGGGGCCTCGTCCAGCGTGCGGGTCAGCAGCTCCAGGATCGCGCGGTGCTCGTCGCTCTCCGCGGTCTCCAGCGCCGGGACCTTGCCGGCCTTCTCGTACTCGACGCCCTTGTGGACCAGGACGGTGGCGTCACCACCGTCGTCGAGGATCATGTTCGGGCCGCCGGTGGGCGAGTTCGGCCAGGTCAGCGCCTGCTCCGTGCACCACCAGTACTCCTCCAGCGTCTCGCCCTTCCAGGCGAAGACCGGGATGCCCTGGGGGTCGTCCGGGGTGCCGTTCGGGCCGACCGCGATGGCCGCCGCGGCGTGGTCCTGGGTGGAGAAGATGTTGCAGGACGCCCAGCGGACCTCGGCGCCCAGGGCGGCCAGGGTCTCGATCAGGACGGCGGTCTGCACGGTCATGTGCAGGGAACCGGTGACCCGGGCGCCGGCCAGCGGCTGGGCGGCGGCGTACTCCTTGCGGATCGCCATCAGGCCGGGCATCTCGTGCTCGGCGAGGGTGATCTCCTTGCGGCCGAAGGCGGCGAGGGACAGGTCGGCGACCTTGAAGTCCTGGCCGGTGGCTGCTGTCGTCATGCGGGCTGCTCCTCGAGCGTCGAGGTGGATGGGCTGGCAGTCTGCGGCGCGGGCCGGGGCCCCGGTGGTGACCGGGGCGCATACGAGCGTACGCGGAAGCGGACGCACCCCTCCCGTTGGCCGCAGCGCAGTCCGTCGGAGGCCCTCTCTCCCTCGGCCGGTCCGCGGTGCGGGCCGCCCGACCGCCATCAGCAGCGACGTCTGGCACTGGTCACGAATCTACACCGATCGGCCCGGTGAACCCCAGCCCGGAGGGGCCGGGGCGGGTGCGGTGCCGGTCGGGGAGGGACGGCGGGGCGGGCGTGGATTCCCGGGTTCCGGGGCGCCGGTGGCCCGCGTTCCGGCTGCTGGGGCCACGGCCCCGGAGGGGTTGGCGCGTGCTGTGACGTCATGCAGGATGCCTGGCAGCGCGGGAACGGATGCACCCCCGCGCGCACGTTCGTAAGGAGAGTCGCGTGACCACCACCACTCCAGCTGATCCCCCCGAGGGCGCGGGGAAGAGCGGGCAGGGGCTGAAACTGCTCGCAGTGACCGCCTGCCCGACGGGGATCGCCCACACGTACATGGCCGCGGAGAAGCTGGCCCAGACCGCCCGGGCCCTCGGGCACGAGATCAAGGTGGAGACACAGGGTTCCATCGGGGCCGAGAACGTACTGTCTGACAACGATGTCAGGGAGGCGGACGGCGTCATCATCGCCGCGGACAAGGAAGTCGACCGCAGCCGGTTCGTCGGCAAGAGGGTCTTGGCCGTCGGGGTGGCCGAGGGCATCCGCCATCCCGAGCGGCTGATCGAGCGAGTGCAGAGCGCGCCGGTGTACGGGGGTGCGGAGGGTGACGGGGCCGGATCCGGGTCCAGAGCAGGAGCCGGGGTCGGGGCAGGGGCAGGGGCAGGAGCCAGGGCCGGGGCCGGGGCCGGGGCGGCGGCTTCCGGGGGCAGCGGTGGCAGCCGGGAGCGCAGCGTTGCGTACAAAGCGTTGATGAACGGTGTCAGTTACATGATCCCGTTCGTGGTGGTCGGCGGTCTGCTCATCGCGATCTCACTGGCGGTGGGAGGTCACCCGACGCCCGAGGGGCTGAAGATCACCCCCGGGTCGTTCTGGGAGGACGTCAACCACATCGGCACCATCGGCTTCCAGCTGATGGTGCCGATCCTCTCCGGCTATATCGCCTATGCGATCGGTGACCGGCCCGCACTGGTACCGGGCATGATCGGCGGATGGATCGCCACCCACGGCGAGTTGTACGGGATGAAGGACGCGAGCGCCGGCTTCATCGGCGGTATCGTCACGGGCTTTCTGGCCGGGTACCTGGTCGTATGGATCAAGAAGGTCGAGGTTCCCAAGTTCGCCCGGCCGATCATGCCGATCATCGTGATCCCGATCGTGACCACGACCGCACTCGGGCTCTTCTTCATCTATGTGCTCGGCAAGCCGATCTCATGGGTGTTCACGCATCTCACCGGCTGGCTCAGTGGCATGACCGGGACCAGCGCGATCGTGCTGGGAGCGATCCTCGGTCTGATGATCGCCTTCGACATGGGCGGACCGGTCAACAAGACGGCGTTCCTGTTCGGTTCCGGCCTGATCGCCTCCGGAAACCAGACGGTCATGGGCATGTGCGCCGCCGCGATCCCGGTGATGCCGCTCGGGCAGGGGCTGGCCACGCTGATCCGCCGGCGCCTGTACTCCGAACAGGAGCGGGAGACGGGGATGGCGGCGCTGTTCATGGGGCTCTTCGGGATTTCGGAGGGCGCGATCCCGTTCGCCGCGGCGCGGCCCGCGCAGGTCATTCCGGCGAACATGCTCGGCGGCGCGGTGGCCGGAGCCGTTGCGGGGATGGCCGGGGTGGCGGACGCGGTGCCGCACGGCGGGCCGATCGTGGCGGTGCTGGGTGCGGTCGACGGGGTGCCGGTGTTCTTCGTCGCCGTGGTGATCGGCACGGTGATCACGGCGCTGACGACGGTGCTGCTGGTGGATGTTTCGGAGCGGAGGAAGGACGGGGCCGTGCGGGCACGGGCGGCCGGGGGCGGTGCCGGTGTCACCGCTGCCGTCGGGGGCATGGCCGGCGCTCGTGCCGGCGTCGATGCGGCCGAGGGGATGACCAGCGGTGTGACGGGCGCCGGTGTGACGGGCGCCGGTGTGACGTCGGTGGCCGCGGTGAAGTCGGTGGCGGCGGAGCCCGTGGCGGCGGAGCCCGTGGTCGCCGTCGGTGGAGGGGGTGCCGGGCCTGTCGGCGAGGCGGATGGTGCGTCCCGTACGGCCGCGGCGGTTGCCGCTGTCCCCCGGCCGGCCGCCGGTCCCGGAACGGCCACCGGTCCCGGGACGGCCACCGGCCCGGGGCAAGGGGCGGAGGGCGATGCCGCGGACGGCGATGCCTCCTACACCGGTAGCAACGATGTCAGCGGGGACGGCGCCGAAGGCGGCACCAACGGTGACGGGGACGGCAGCGGGTCCGCCGCCGAGGTGCTCTCCGGCTATCTGACCGCGCAGACCGTCAAGACGCAGCTCCGCGCCGACGAGAAGGAAGCGGCGATCCGGGAGATGGCCGAGCTGGCGGCCGGCACCGGCAGGGTGGCGGACGTCGACGAACTGGTCCGGGTGGCGCTGGCGCGTGAGGCGCAGGGCACTACCGGGCTCGGTGAGGAGATCGCCATTCCGCACGCCAAGACGGACGCGGTGAGCGCTCCGGTCGTCGGCTTCGCGCGGTCGGCGGACGGTATCGACTGGGGCTCGCCGGACGGCACGCCCGCCAAGCTGGTCTTCATGATCTCGGTGCCGGAGGCGGCGGCCGGCGACGAGCATCTGCGCATCCTGGCGCTGCTGTCGCGGAAGCTGATGGACGCGGATTTCCGGGCCCGGCTGCAGGGGGCGGAGGACGGGGCGGCGATTCTGCACGTCCTCGGCGAGATCCATTAGGGCGTCGGTGGGGCGGCACCGCTGTGCGCCCCGGGGGCAGGGCACCCTGGTGCACCCCCGGGGCACCACTAGGGCATGGCCGAACAAACCCCGTAGGGGGTGCGAGGGCCCCCTCGGGGCCCACAACGCAGCGGACCGGGGGCGGTATTCCCGTGGCTCACCACCTGATCGACGGGCCGTGGTCGACGGGCCATGGTTCATTAGGCCGTGCTCGTTAGGCCGTGCTCGTTAAGCCGTGACCGACGGACCATGCTCGTTAAGCCGTGACCCACGGACCATGGTCGTTAAGCCGCGGTCGTTAAGCCGTGACCCACGGACCCTGGTCATCAGGCCGCGGACCCACGGACCATGGTCATCAGGCCGCGGGCCGACGGACCAGGGTCGACAGGCCGCGGCCGGCGGGCGTATGCGACGGGCATGGGTGACGGTCGCGAGCGAAAGCGTGCGCGGCGGCCGTGATCGATAGGGCGGGCCCGTACGGCGAAGGCCCCCGCGCTCGTCAGGAGTGCGGGGGCCGCTCGGTCACGGGGCGGCGCCGGGCGCGCCGTCGGTGCCTGCCGTGGGGCTCAGGCCCCGCCCGGTGCCTTCGACGGGTCGGCGCCCGCGGCGGCCGTGGCCTCGTCGTAGATGTCCGGCTCCAGGTAGATGACCCGGGCGATCGGCACGGCCTCGCGGATGCGGGCCTCGGCGGCGTTGATGGCCTGGGCGATCTGGGTGGCGGTGTCGTCGTTCCTGACCGCGATCTTGGCGGCGACCAGCAGTTCCTCGGGGCCGAGGTGGAGCGTGCGCATGTGAATGACGCGGGTGACGACCTCACCGTCGACGACCGCGGCACGGATTTTGGCGATCTGCTCGGGGCCGGCCGCCTCGCCCAGCAGCAGCGACTTGGTCTCGGCGGCCAGGACCAGGGCGATCACCACCAGCAGCGCACCGATGCACATGGTGCCGATGCCGTCCCAGATGCCGTCGCCGGTGGCGACGGTGAGGCCGACGCCGCCCAGCGCGAGGACCAGACCGACCAGCGCGCCGAAGTCCTCCAGCAGCACGACCGGCAGCTCGGGTGCCTTGGCGCGGCGGACGAACTGGGTCCAGGTCTGCTTGCCGCGCAGCTCGTTGGACTCCTTGATCGCCGTACGGAAGGAGAAGCCCTCGGCGATGATCGCGAAGACCAGGACGCCGACCGGCCAGTACCAGTTGTCCAGTGCGTGCGGCTCGTGGATCTTCTCGTAGCCCTCGTAGAGCGCGAAGACGCCGCCGATGGTGAACAGGACGATGGAGACGAGGAAGCCGTAGATGTAGCGCTCGCGGCCGTAGCCGAAGGGGTGCTCCGCGGTTGCCGCGCGCTTGGCCTTCTTGCCGCCGAGCAGCAGCAGGCCCTGGTTGCCGGAGTCCGCCAGGGAGTGCACACCTTCGGCCAGCATCGAGGAGGAGCCGCTGAAGGCGAAGGCCACGAACTTCGCTGCGGCGATCGCCAGGTTGGCGCCCAGCGCCGCAACGATCGCCTTTGTCCCGCCTGATGCGCTCATAAGTGCCGCATGTCCCTTCCGTCGTCCGGCCTTTACCGCCGCTTTAATGCTGCGGCGGTCATTGTTGCAGCCCGGCAGCCGGCCGCCGTCAGGAGGCCACCTGGCGGACGGTTTCCGGGGCCCGGGGGACCGGTTCCGGCACCCGGGGGGCCGTTCCGATACCCGGGCGACCGTTCCGCACCCAGGGGATGGTTCCGGCTCCCGGCGACGGTTTCCGGCTCCCGGCGCTCGCCTCGCGGCCGTCCTGAAGACGTCCTAGGCCACGACCGTCGCGCGGAAGAGCGTGCCCTCCCCGGAGAGCGTGAGGCGCTCACCGGCCGGTACGAATGCGGACTCACCGGGCGACAAGGTCAATTCGCCCCCGACCCTGGCACCCGCACCGGCACCGGCAGCGGCACCCGCATCACCGGCACCGCCGTCGGCCTCGCCCCCGGCCCCGCCGTCCCGCAGCCGGACCGTCCCCGCCGTGCACAGCAGGATCTGCGGCGTACGGGAGACGAGCGGGCGCGGTGCGGCGCCGGGGGCCAGGGCGAAGCGGGAGAGCCGGAACTCGTCGATGGGGGTCTCGTAGATCTCCTCCCCGTCCACCGCTTCGGGACGCAGCACCCCCGCGTCGCCGGCCTCGAAGCGGACCACCCGCAGCAGTTCCGGTACGTCGACGTGCTTGGGGGTCAGACCGCAGCGCAGCACGTTGTCCGAGTTGGCCATCAGCTCGACGCCGAGGCCGCTCAGGTAGGCGTGCGGGATGCCGGCGCCGAGGAACAGCGCCTCGCCGGGCTGGAGTTGGACGTGGTTGAGCAGCATGGCGGCAAGCACTCCGGGGTCGCCCGGATAGTGGTGGGCGATGCCGGCGTAGGCGGCGTAGTCCTCGGCGTACGGGCCGCCCTTCTCCGCCAGTCCGTCGGCCGCGAGGGCCGCCCGCTCGACGGTGCCGGCGATCGCGTGGTGCCCGGCACTCAGTACGGCGGTGAACACCTCGCGCAGCGCGTCCTCCTCCGGGCTGGCGCGCAGGATGTCGACGTACGGCTTGAGGTCGTCGATGTCCAGGCCCGCGAGGAGGTCGGCGGCCTGCGCCGGGTGCCGGAAGCCGCACAGCCCGTCGAAGGGGGTGAGCGCGACGATCAGTTCGGGCTTGTGGTTGGCGTCCTTGTAGTTGCGGTGGCCGGCGTCGATCGGGACGCCGCGCCGCTCCTCGTCGGCGAAGCCCTCCCCGGCCTGCGCCGGATCGGGATGGACCTGGAGGGAGAGCGGAGAGCCGGCCGCGAGCAGTTTGAGCAGGAAGGGCAGCCGGGGACCGAAGGCGCGGACGGTGTCGGCGCCCAGTTCGGTTCCGGGGGCGGCGTCGATCACCTCGGCCAGGGAGACGGGGCCCGCGCCGCGGTCGATGCGGGAGGGGGCGCCGGGGTGGGCGCCCATCCACATTTCGGCCTGTGGTTCGCCGGTCGGTGCGGTGCCGAGGAGCTCCGGGAGGGCGGTGGTGGAACCCCAGGCGTAGGGGCGCACGGTATTGGCGAGGCGATCCATGGGACTACTGCTTCCTGAGGGGCGTACGTGGCTGCGCAGTGATGCGGCCGGCCTGCGGGTGCGGGCCGATCGTCAAAGATCACTCGGTGCCGGCGAGCGCCAGGTAAACGGCGCCGAAATCCACGATGGCGAGTAGTTCCGCCGCCTTCTCCAGATCGCTCCCGGCGTCCGGTTCCAGTTCGCTGACGGCGGTGTCGCGCTCCTCGGCGAGCGCCTGGGCGGCGCGGGTGGCGGACAGCGGGCCGGGCTCCTGCTCGCGCAGCAGCACGACTCTGGCATGCATCGCGGCGGGCTGCTCGACCCGGTCGCGGAAGAAGTCGTCCGGGTCGGCGCCGGCGGCCAGCGCACCGGCGAGCAGGGTGCGGTGGGTGGTGAGCGCTTCGGGCAGCTCGGCGGCGAGTGCGGGGCGGCCGGCGAGCCCGGCCAGCTCGGTGGCGAAGTGCCGGCCGACGGCGCCGGCGATGGTGCCTTCGGTCCAGATCAGCGGGAAGGAGTCGGCGAGTTCGGCGGCGAGGGTCTTGGCGGGGTTGGTGTAGGTCGGGATGGCCGGGCCGCAGCGTTCGGCGAGCTGGTCGAGGCGGTCGGCGAGCTTGCCCAGGTCCTCCGGCGGGGCGCTGAGCAGGCCGATCCGGTCGGCGAGTGCGAGCAGCGGGATGAGCACCGACCAGAGGGTGCCGGGGGCGGCGGGCGGGGCGCCCTCGACGTCGAATTCGGCGTCGTAGGGGGTGGTCGCCAGCGGCACGGCCAGGCCGCGGGCCTGGACGACGGCGTCGGCGAGCGGGCCGCCGGCCGGGGTGACGGCGACGACGGCGCAGCCGCGGCGGTAGGCCTGCTCGACCAGCTCGGCGAGGCCGGGGTCGGCGGCGTCCGGGCCGGGGAGCAGCAGCAGGTCCAGGGGCCCGGCCCAGCCGGGCAGGGTCCAGCGCAGCGCGCCCGGCAGCGGGGCGACTCCGGTGGGCGGGATCAGGGTGACCGGGCAGCTGCCGCCGCCGAGTGCCCTGAGCAGGTCGGCGACCCCGGCCGCGGCGGGGCCGGGCCCGGCGACGAGCACGGCGCGCGGCCGCCCGTCGGGGGTGAGGTCGGGGATGCCGGATTCGGTGGCGCTGCGGGCGGCGGTGCGGACCCTGGCGCCGGATTCGGCGACGCCGCGCAGCAGACCGTAGCGGTCGGCGCCCGCCAGTGCGTCAGGGGTGTCGAGGAGTGACTCGTCGAGCATGGTGGGCGCGGCCTCCGATCGCCGGTACGGGCGGGGGAACACGGGGCGGGGCCGGGGCGGGCCCGGCGGCGCCCGGTCAGGCGGGGCTGGGGGTGCCTCCCGTGCCCTCAGGGCCACGGGGGCGGGCCTCGTCGACGAGGAGTACGGGGATGCCGTCCCGGACGGGGTAGGCGAGGCCGCAGTCGCCGGAGGTGCACAGCAGCTCGGCGGGGTCGTCGGCCGTCCGGTCGTCGAGCGGGGCGTGGCACGCCGGGCAGGCGAGGATCTGGATCAAGCTGGCGTCGACCGGCATGGAGGGTGCTCCTTCGGGGCGGTTGCGGCGTGGCCAGCGTACCGCCGGGCGGGGGGCGGGGGCGTGCTCGGAGGGGTTTTGGGGTGGCGGGCGGCGAGGATGCCGCGCTCCCCCGCCACCACCCGGGGCCGGCACCGGTTGCCCGGGCGGCCCCGGGCGGCGCGGGGTGCGGGGGCTCAGGCGCGGATGATCGCCAGGGCCTCGTCGCGGACCCGGTCGGCGGTCGCGGTGTCGCGGGCCTCGACGTTCAGCCGGAGCAGCGGCTCGGTGTTGGAGGCGCGCACGTTGAACCACCAGTCGTCGGCGGTGACGGTCAGTCCGTCCAGCTCGTCGAGGGTGGCGTCCGGGCGCCCCTCGTAGGCCGCCTTGATCGCGGCGAGCCGGCCGGCCTGGTCGTCGACGGTGCTGTTGATCTCGCCGGAGGCCGCGTACCGGTCGTACTGCGCGACCAGCTGCGACAGCGGGCCCTGCTGGCCGCCGAGGGCCGCCAGGACGTGCATCGCGGCGAGCATGCCGGTGTCGGCGTTCCAGAAGTCGCGGAAGTAGTAGTGCGCGGAGTGCTCACCGCCGAAGATCGCGCCGGTCTTGGCCATTTCCTCCTTGATGAAGGAGTGCCCGACGCGGGTGCGGACCGGCTCGCCGCCGTTCTCCTTGACGACCTCCGGCACCGACCAGGAGGTGATCAGGTTGTGGATGACCGTGCCGCCGGGGTGCTTGGCCAGCTCGCGGGCGGCGACCAGGGCGGTGATCGCGGACGGCGAGATCGGGTCGCCGTTCTCGTCGACGACGAAGCAGCGGTCGGCGTCGCCGTCGAAGGCGAGGCCGAGGTTGGCGCCGGTCTCGCGCACCCGTGCCTGGAGGTCGACGATGTTCTTGGGATCCAGCGGGTTGGCCTCGTGGTTCGGGAACGAGCCGTCCAACTCGAAGTACATCGCGTCCAGTTCGAGCGGCAGGCCCTCGAAGACGGTCGGGACGGTGTGCCCGCCCATGCCGTTGCCCGCGTCCACCACGACCTTCAGCGGGCGGATGCCGCTCAGGTCCACCAGGCCGCGCAGGTGGGCGGCGTAGTCGCCCAGGACGTCTCGCTGTGTGACGGTGCCCGGTTCGGCGGCCGGCTCCGGGGCGCCCTCGTCCGACCACCGCTCGACCAGTGCGCGGATCTCGGCGAGACCGGTGTCCTGGCCGACCGGTGCCGCGCCCGCCCGGCACATCTTGATGCCGTTGTAGCGGGCGGGGTTGTGCGAGGCGGTGAACATGGCGCCGGGCAGGCCCAGTGCGCCGCTGGCGAAGTACAGCTCGTCGGTCGAGCACAGACCGATCTCCGTGACGTCCGCGCCGCGGGCCGCCGCACCGCGGGCGAAGGCGCCGGACAGGCCGGGCGAGGAGGGCCGCATGTCGTGTCCGGTCACGATCGCGTCCGCGCCGGTGATCTCTGCGAAGGCCGCTCCGAACAGCTCGGCCAGCGTCTCGTCCCACTGGGTGGGGACGACGCCGCGTACGTCATACGCCTTCACGATCTGCGACAGATCAGTCACAGCCAGCCCTCCTGGAGAGTCTCTACGGACTTCCAACCTACCCGGGCAGACCGGCATGTGGGCCGTGCATCCCCGCCATTGCCGGGTGCGGCGCCGCTGCCGGTCGTCTCCGCCGCACGGGACGGGCGGCGGGCCGTCCCGACGTGGCCGCGAGCGGGCCGAAAAGGGCGGCCCCGCTCAGGAATCCGGCGAGCGCAGCACCCGGAGATGGCCGCGGCGGGCGACTTCCATGGGGTGGGTGTCGCGGGCGCCCGGGGCGGGGGCGCCGCCGGCGCCGGCCGCGCGCTCCTGGGGGCGGGCCGCCTCGCGTACGGCGTTCGCGAGGGCTTCGAGGTCGTCGCCGCTGGGGCGGGGCGGGCCCGAGTCGAGGGCGAGGCGGACAACTTCCCAGCCGCGGGGCGCGGTCAGCCGCTCGGAGTGCTCGGCGCACAGGTCGTAGCAGTGCGGTTCGGCGTAGGTGGCGAGCGGTCCGAGCACGGCGGTCGAATCCGCATAGACGTACGTCAGCGTTGCGACGGCGGGGCGGCCGCACGCAGTGCGCGAACAGCGACGTACAGGGCTCACGACGTTGGACGGTACCGCACTCTTGAGCGGGCCGCGACGACTCTCCCCCGGCTCACCCAACCGTGTCGTCCCGCTTCGTCCGATGCGTCTGACCTGCACCCGCTCGACCTGACCTGGGCCGGGCACGCCGGGGCGGACGCCGCGCGGCAAGGAATCCCGTCACGACTCGATACATTTCCTGCCATTCCGGGGTCGGTCTGCGCTCTCATGCGGGGAGGCAAACGAACGTGAGGCGAACAGCTCCGGTCAGCCGACGACATGCCACGTCTTGCCGCGCTCCCCGGTGTGAGGCGGTGCCAGACGGCTACGCTCGATGCTGATGGACAGTCCTGTACCTCCCCGACCGGCACAGCCGCGGCTCCGCCGCCGCGACCGCCACGGCCGCGGCATGCGCGGCCCGATCGCGCCGCCCCAGGTGCCGCTGTCGGTGACCCGCGCCGACGCGTTCGTGGATCTTGTCTATGACTCCCGGGACCGGCTGGAGCGGCGCTGGCCGCAGCTCTCCCAGGTCGACTTCCTCGTCCTGGAGGTGCCCGGCTTCGGGCCCGACGACGGGCCGGAGGCGGCCGCCGACGAGGAGACCGTGCCGCTGGGGCGGGTGGCGCCGGCCGCGGGCGGATATCGCGACCGGATCGTGATCTACCGCAGGCCGGTGGAGATCCGGACGAAGAGCCGTGACGAGCGGGCGCTGCTGGTCCATGAGGTGGTGGTCGAGCAGGTCGCCGAACTGCTGGGGCTGGCGCCGGAGTCGGTGGACCCGCGCTACGGCCAGGACTGAGGCCGTCGCGCGGGTCCGCGGGAGCGGGTGCGGTCAGTCGGTGAGGACCGACAGATCCTGGCCCGCCGTCGGGACGAGGACCGAGCCCCGGTCGTCGGGCATCGGCTGGACGGTGAAGGCGAGCACCCCGCCCTGGGGCCGGGCGAGCATGCGGGACGCGTAGACGGGGCCGCTGCCGGACTCCGGCTCCACCGTCAGGGCGTAGCTCCCCTTCAGGCCCGTCGGGCGGGGCGGGGCGACATCGAGGCTGGTGCCGCCCTTGACCGTGTACGTCTTGGTGACCGGGGTCCCGCCGCCGCTGCCGGCCGACGCGGTGACCTTCACCTTGGCGTCCTTGCCCTTCTCGGGCGCGACCAGCGAGAGAGTGGCGTCCTTGCCGCGGTTGTCGACGGCGGTGGCGCGCTTCTCGACCGGCCGGGTCGCCGGGATGAATGCCATCTCCTGCTTGGCGCCCTTGCCGCGGGTCACCCGCAGCGCGGCCGCGACCGGGACCTTGGAACCGCTGTCGGAGGGCGTGAGCACCAGCGAGCCGGCTTCGCCCTTGGTCAGGTCCTTGAGGTCCACCGCCGTGGTCATCCCGCTCTTGAGGTGCAGGGTCTCCACTCCGGCGGGGGTGATCATTCCGGTCGGGGTGGCCAGTTGCACCTTCAGGTCGGCGTCGGACTCACCGGGGGCGAGGGCGACCAGCCGGACGGAGGTGGCGTCCTTGGGGACCCCGGGCAGCACCACGCTCGGCGACGGGTCGGCGGCGGCCGGCAGCCAGTCGCTGCCGAGCTTGCCGTCGCTCGCCTGGACGGCGGCGCCGACCCGGCCCTCGCGGGCGACGACGTGCAGGGTCGCATTGGTGGTGGGGGTGTTGGTCAGGGTGGAGAGCAGGACGGGGACCGTGGTGTGCGGCGGGACGGAGATGTCCTCGCCGGCCGAGCCCGCCAACGCCCCGTCCTTGCCGCGCAGTTCGAGGTCGACGACGGCCGGGGCCGAGTCGGGGTTGGTGAGGTGGACGTAGTCCTGGCGGTCGGTGGCGGTGCTGACGCCGGGGAACCAGAACGTGGTGTCGGGGGTGGTGCAGCCCAGGCCCAGGAGGCCGCGGCCGGCGCCCGCCGCGACCGAGGTGGTCTGCTGGACCGTCCAGCCGGGGGCGAGGGGGCCGTCCGCCGTCCCCACGAGCGCGGGGGCGTCGGGGCGGTCGGTGGTCGTGGTGACCGGCCGGCCGGCCTGCTGGAGGGGCACGACGGGCTTGGTGTCGCGGGGCGGGACGGCCTGCCCGGCGGCGGAGTCCGCGGCGCCGCCCTTGCCCCCCTTGCCGTTCTTCCCGCCCTTGCCCTTGTCCTTGCCGTCGCCCGTGCCGCCGGTGTCCTTGACGGTCCCGGCGGGCAGCAGTTGGGCGGTGCCCTTCTTGCCGTCCGCGCCGGGGGCGGCTCCCTTGGGCGCGAAGGCGGTGTAGGCGGTCTCGCCGACCTCGGAGGAGGTCGGGGCCGGGCACAGCAGCGCGGAGCGCTGGACGGGCAGCCGGGTGCCGCCGCGGGGTGCGTCACCGGCGCCGTCGCCCGGTCCGGTGACGGCGGCGACGCCGGTGACGGCGGCCAGCGCCACGGTCACGCCGATCAGGGACATCATGGTGCGCTTCACTGCTGGTCGCTCCCGTCACGGCGCGGCTCGGGGTAGGAGCCGGAGTACCCCGGGTACTCGGTGCCGTCGTCGTAGGGCTGCTGGTGCTGCGGCCCGCCGTCGCCGTACTGCTGCTGCCCGTACCCGTACGGGTCGTAGGCGCCCGCCTGGTAGGGGTCCGCGGCGTACGGGCCGGCGGCTTGGTAGGGGCCGCCCGGCGGGTAGGGCGGCTGACCGTACTGCCCGGCCTGGTAGGGGTCGGCGGGGACGTAGGGCTGCTGCTCGCCGGGGTGGCCCGGCACACCGGGTTCGCCCTGCTGGGCGGCCTGCCAGGCGTCGTACGACTGCTGCTGCGGCACCGCCCCGTACGGGTCGGCGTCTCCCATGGACCCGGCGGCCCCGGGCACGCCCTCCGCGTCCGGGGCGGGGACCCCCGCGGCCATCGGGTCGGCGGCCGGATCGAGCGGCTGCTCTGCCGCCCGGGCCCCGGGGATGCCGGGACCGGCCGCCTCGGGGGTAGCGGCGGCCTCGGCCTCGGCCTGGGCCCGCAGGCGCCGGGCCCGGCGGCCGTCACCGGTCGCCGCGGCGGCCCGGTCGGCGGCCGTGTCCTCGGGCAGGTCGTCGTCGATCTCCCGGCGGCGGCCCGGCAGCGCCAGGACCACCAGGACGACGGCGAGCAGGCCCTGCGCCCACAGCCAGAGAGTGTGGCCGAGCGGGTTCTCGTGGGTGAGGTCGAGGGTGCCGCCGCCCGCGGGGAGCGCGAAGCCCTGGGCCCAGCCGTCGACGGTCTGCGGCTTGAGCGGGGTGCCGTTGAGCGTGGCCTGCCAGCCCTCGTCGGCGGCGTCCGCGAGACGCAGCACCCGGCCGTCGGCACCGCCGGGCACCTTGGTGTGCGCCTCGACGGGACCGGACGGTACGGCGAGGGGCGCCGCGGCCTCACCGGCGTTGGTGCCGTCCTTGGCCTCGCCCGCGACGATCGAGAGCCGCGAGACCCGGCGGTCGACGCGCCACAGGGCGCTGCCGTCGTCCTGGCTGAGCCGGGTCAGCCCCGGGGTGGAGTCCAGCACCCGGCCCATCTCGCGCGGCGCCCCGTCCCTGACCAGGACGTAGCGGACCGCATAGCCGCCGAGCTGGTTGCTCTGGTCGGCGCCGGAACCGGCCACGAGGTGGGCGACGATGCCGCCGAGCCGCTTGTCCTCGCCCGCTGCGGCGGCCAGATCGGCGTCACCGAGCGCGGCTCCGGAGCCGCGGACGAGGGAGTAGTCGACATGGCCCGGCGTGCCGTCGAGGACCAGGGTGCGGGCCCGGTCGGAGGTGCCGGCCTCCTCGGCGACGAAGGCCGGGACCTGCTCCGGGTTGCGCCGCTCCAGCGGACCGGCGGCACCGGTGATCATCCAGCTGACCGCGGCGTAGAGCGGGGCGAGCACCGACGCCAGCGCGATCAGCACGGCGACCGGCTGCTTCCAGCCGAAGCCGAGGTTGGCCATCCGGGTGCGGATGCCCTCGGCGCCGATCGCGGCGGCGCACAGCAGGGCCAGGCCGTAGACGAGCATCGCGGGCCCGGTCCAGCCGGAGCCGTTGCCCAGCGCCGCGAACAGCAGTCCGGTCAGGGCCACCGTCCAGGCGACGCGGATCGCGCGCTGCCGGTCGCCGCGCAGCGTCGCGGCGAGCGCGGCCAGCACGATGCCGAAGAGCAGCACCCCGCCGACGGCCTTGGGGCCGCCGGGGCTGAGCCCGATGAGGTCGGGCACGGAGGCGGAGCCTGCGCCGTAGCCGAGCCCGGCCTCCTGGAAGAAGCGGGACGGCCGGGACAGCAGCGACAGGGACCAGGGGGCGAGCACGACGAGCGGCGCGAGGACCACGACCAGGAAACGCAGCCCGTGGGTGCCCAGCTGGTCGCGGTGGCCACCGAGGAAGCGCAGCACCAGCAGCCCGATGCCGAGCAGCACCGCGATCGGCCAGACGACCGGGGTGAAGGCCATGGTGAAGGTGATCAGCAGCGCATACGCCCAGGTGGCGCGCCAGCTGGGCCGGGTGCCCGCGGGCAGCCGCAGCCCGCCGGCCGCGACGGCGGCGCGCGCCATCAGCGGCAGCAGGATGGCGAGCACCGCGGTGCCCAGCCGGCCGCCGGCCAGCGCACCGGCGGCCGCGGGCAGGAAGGCGTACGCGATGCTCGCCCAGGCCCGCAGCAGCCGGGAGGCGACCAGCGGGCGGGAGGCGAAGTAGGCGGTGAGGCCGGCCAGCGGGACGGAGCAGACCAGCAGCAGGGTGACGGCGAAGCCGGTGCTGCCGAGGAAGATGCTCGACACCAGGGCGACGACGGCAAGGTAGGGCGGCGCGGAGGCGCTGCCGCCGACCCCGACCGCATGCCAGCTGTCGAGGTACGCCGACCACAGATCGGACACGCTGCCGGGCGCGGGCAGCATCGCACCGCCGGTCAGCGCGCCGGAGCCGAGCAGGCCGCGGCAGGCGATCAGCGAGACCAGCAGCAGGACGAGGAAGAGCACCGGTGCGGGCTTGCGGGCGATCCGCTTGAGCCGGGCGAACTGCTCGACCTCCAGGAAGTCGGCGTCGTCGCCGCCGGGCCCGGACTCGACCGCGCCGTGCCGGCCGGCCGAGGCCACATCCGGTGCGGCCCGCCCGGCGAGGTTGCCGGCGACCTGTTCGACGGTGGCCCGCACGGTCGCGCCGGGTGGCGGGAAGAGCGGCCGCAGTTCGCCGGTGTCGACCGCGGGGCGGCCCCTCTTCTTCCGTGCGGCGAGGATCTTGCCGGGCCGCAGCAGGGTGCCGAAGAGTCCGGCGAGTTCGTCGAGCGCCTGGCCCGGGACCTTGCCGACGAGGTAGGCGATGACCCGCAGGAAGGTGCCGATCAGCAGCCGCAGCAGGACGTACGGGAGGATCGCGCCGCGGGTGTTGGTGAGCAGGGTGTAGACGGCGCCGGCCTTGTCGACGCGGTGCGGGTTGGCGACGCTCCGGCCGACGCAGTCGATGGGGCGGCGCTCGCGGGCGGCGGCCTCGGCGTGCCGCAGGATCGCGTCCGGTGCGACCAGGACCTGGTGTCCTGCGGCCTGGGCGCGCCAGCACAGGTCGACGTCGTCGCGCATCAGGGGCAGCCGGCGGTCGAAGCCGCCCAACTCCTCGTAGACGTCACGGCGGATGAGCATGCCGGCGGTGGAGACGGACAGCACGGGGCGTACCTGGTCGTGCTGTCCCTGGTCCTGTTCGCGGCGGTCCAGGCCGGTCCAACGGCGACCGCTGCGGGCGATGCTGACGCCCGCTTCGAGCAGCTGCCGGCGGTCGTACCAGCTGCGCAGCTTGGGGCCGACGATCACGGTGGAGGGGCTGGCGTCGGCGACCCGCAGCAGCTCGGCGAGCGCGTCCGGCTCGGGCGCGCAGTCGTCGTGCAGCAGCCACAGCCACTGGACCGGTTCGCCGTGCGGCAGCTCCGGCATGTCGTACGCCTCGTCGCGCCAGGTGCGGCTGACCGGGTCCCAGCCGCTGGGGCGACGCAGATACGGCAGGTCGTCGGGGGTGAGTTCGGGGGCCGTACGGACGGCTTCGTCGACGGCGGTGCCGAATCCGGAGCGGCGGGCGAGGTGCAGCACCCGCTGGTCCCCGATGGCTTCGGCGAGCAGCTGGGCGGAGTGGTCCGCGCTGCCCGTGTCGGCGCCGATGACGTTCTGCACCGGGCGTTCCTGGCCGAGCAGGCCGGTGAGCGCGTCGGGCAGCCAGCGGGCACCGTCATGGGAGACGATCACGGCGGTGACGACGTGCCTCGGAAACTCTGGGGTGGCGGCTGCATATGAGGCGGCCTGGGCCGCCGGCTGGCTGTGCACGGACATCGAGGTACGGGCCCTCCGGACCCGGGAGTTCGAAGGCCCGCGGCGAAGTCCCGCTGGGCCCCGCCCCCGGAAGACACTGCGACGGACTACGAGGCGACGCGCGCGCCCGGCAGGGCGGCGGCGCATCTCGGACGGGGCCCCACACTAATGGTTCGCGCCGGTGCCCCGACCGGGCCCGTACGAAGCAGCACACAGCAGTCCGCCTCCGGCGCACGAGTCGCTGGAGGCGGAGTGTTCGCTATAGGGGGATATGGGGAGTTGAGGTGGTGCGGCGGCGTGGCCCGTGAGGCCGCGCCCGGTCGGTCCGGCCGGCTGCGCTGTCATCGTCAGACGGCGGCCTTCTTCAGCCGGCGCCGCTCGCGCTCGGACAGGCCGCCCCAAATGCCGAAGCGCTCGTCATTGGCGAGCGCGTACTCCAGGCATTCGGACCGTACTTCGCAGGCGAGACAGACCTTCTTGGCCTCGCGGGTGGAGCCACCCTTCTCCGGGAAGAAGGACTCGGGGTCGGTCTGGGCGCACAGTGCGCGCTCCTGCCAGCCGAGCTCCTCATCCGCCTCCTCGACCAGCAATTCCTGGAACAGCTCGGTCATGTGCGCCCCTCGTCTGTCTTTACGTCCCCGTGATCAAGCCGTGATCGATTTCGGCTGAACGACACGAGTGAAATTACAAGTGTGGTGATCCGGGCCAGTCAAGCCGAGATCTGCTATTGGGCCTCTTATTCACTCGGCGGAACCAAGCGTATGCGGAAAGTGTTCAAATCAGTAAAAACCAGGACACTTCCCCGGGCGTGCCACCCGGCACATCCTCAGTTGCTCACCAAGACGCGATCAGGCGGCATTCACGTTGCACCCCGCGCGCCGAAGCGGGGGAGATCACAGACGGATCACGGGGCCGCAACGGCGTTTGAAGGTGCGGTTGCCGGTCGATGTCTCCGTGCCAACGACTGCACAAACCTTTCTCCGGGCGGAGTAACCGGATGAGGTGAAAGATTTACGGCAAACCAGTCATCAAGTTGACATCGCCGAGTGAACCCGGTCTCCTGGACCGCATGCCAGTGACTCCCGCGCTCCGACTGACCCGTGCCTACGGGTCGCTCTGCGCTGCGCAGGCTCGCTGTCGCTGTTCCAGCTGTCGAAGCCACTGAGCTCCAGCTTTTTCGCTCGCACCACCCCCGCAGCACCCCTGCTCCGCGTCACCGCGCCGCGCCCCCCACCGGGAGAGCCCGCGCCGTGCCGCAGCCCTCCCCCGGCCACGGCCGGGGCCCCAGCACCTTGGCCGAGGAACCCGAAACCCCATGAACAGCGACGTCCAGATCGCCGGCGACCCGCTCGCCATCCCCCACCTGCTGCCGCCCGTTCCCTCGCACCCGACCACCGTCGCCGGCTTCGCGGGGCTGGCCCGCTCGATCGCCGCCGACCGCGCCGCCTGGGCGCCGCTCGTCCGCTACGACACCGCCACCCGCTGGTACCACCGGCTGCGCACCGTTCCCCCAGCTCTCGGCTCCGCTCGAACAGGGGAGACCCCAATCGGCTACGAGGTGTGGCTGCTGAGCTGGGTGCCGGGCCAGGGCAGCGGCCGGCACGACCACGGGGCGTCCTCCGGGGTGCTGACCGTCCTGGAAGGCGAGTTGACCGAGCACACCAAGGCGGGGCCCCGTACCCTCGCGGCCGGCACCCAGCGGGTGTTCGCCCCGGGCTACGTCCACGAGGTCGTCAATGACGCCCTGACCCCCGCGGTCAGCCTGCACGTCTACTTCCCGGGCCTGACCGATATGCCGATGCACCCCGGTCAGGCCACGGCCTCGGGAGGCGCGGCCGCCCCGTCCGAGGTACTGGCCCCCTGACACCCACCCGCCGGCCCCTGCCATGCTGGGGCCATGCGAATCGTGGTTCTGGCCGGCGGTATCGGCGGCGCCCGCTTTCTGCGGGGACTGAAGGCAGCGGCTCCGGACGCGGACCTCACCGTCATCGGCAACACCGGCGACGACATCCATCTGTTCGGGCTCAAGGTGTGCCCCGACCTCGACACCGTGATGTACACGCTCGGCGGCGGCATCAACGAGGAGCAGGGCTGGGGCCGCACCGGCGAAACCTTCCGGGTGAAGGAGGAGTTGGCCGCCTACGGCGTCGGCCCCGAGTGGTTCGGGCTCGGTGACCGGGACTTCGCCACCCATATCGTGCGGACCCAGATGCTGGGCGCCGGATATCCGCTCAGCGCCGTCACCGAGGCGCTGTGCGCACGCTGGAAGCCCGGCGTACGGCTGCTGCCGATGTCCGACGACCGGGTCGAGACCCATGTCGCGATCGACGAAGACGGCGAGCGCAAGGCGGTCCACTTCCAAGAGTACTGGGTGCGGCTGCGCGCCTCGGTGCCGGCGCATGCCGTGGTGCCGGTCGGCGCGGACCAGGCCAAGCCCGCACCGGGCGTGCTGGAGGCCATCGCCGAGGCGGATGTGGTGCTGTTCCCGCCGTCCAACCCGGTGGTCAGCATCGGGACGATCCTGGCGGTGCCGGGCATCCGGGAGGCCATCGCGGACGCCGGGGTGCCGGTGATCGGTCTCTCGCCGATCGTGGGCGACGCCCCCGTGCGCGGGATGGCCGACAAGGTGCTGGCGGCGGTGGGCGTGGAGTCGACCGCCGCGGCCGTCGCCCGCCACTACGGCTCCGGGCTGCTGGACGGCTGGCTGGTGGACTCCGTGGACGCGGACGCCGTGGACGAGGTCGAGGCGGCCGGGATCCGCTGCCGGGCCGTGCCGCTGATGATGACCGACCTGGACGCCACGGCCGCGATGGTGCGCGAGGCGCTGGCCATGGCCGAGGAGGTCCGGGCGTGAACGGCCCCGACGGGGTGCCCGGGTACCGGGTGTGGGCGCTGCCGGGGGTGCCCGAGGTGCGGCCCGGCGATGACCTCGTCAAGCTGATCGCCGCGGCGGCGACCGCCGGTGGCCTGCCGCAGCTCGCCGACGGCGACGTACTGCTGGTGACCTCGAAGATCGTCAGCAAGGCCGAGGGCCGGGTGGTCGAGGCCACCGACCGCGAGGCGGCGATCGACCGGGAGACGGTGCGGGTGGTGGCCCGGCGCGGCACCCTGCGGATCGTGCAGAACCGGCAGGGCCTGGTGATGGCCGCGGCCGGTGTGGACGCCTCCAACACCCCCTCGGGAACGGTGCTGTTGCTGCCGGAGGATCCGGACGCCTCGGCACGCGCCCTGCGGGCGGGCCTGCGCAGCGAACTCGGCGTCGATGTCGGCGTCGTCATCAGCGACACCTTCGGGCGGCCGTGGCGCAACGGCCTCACCGATGTCGCCATCGGGGCCGCCGGGGTGCGGGTGCTGGACGATCTGCGCGGTGGCACCGATGCGTACGGCAATCCGCTCAGCGCGACGGTGGTGGCCACCGCCGACGAACTGGCCGCCGCGGGCGACCTGGTGAAGGGCAAGGCCGCCGGGCTGCCGGTCGCGGTGGTGCGCGGACTCCCCCATGTCGTCGAGGAGGCGGGCGACGGCGCCGGGGCACGCGCCATGGTGCGCGGCGCCGAGGACGACATGTTCCGGCTGGGCACCTCGGAGGCCGTACGCGAAGCGGTGACGGCGCGGCGTACGGTCCGCGCCTTTCGCGACGAGCCGGTCGATCCGGGGGCGGTCCGGCGCGCGGTGGCGGCGGCGCTCACCGCCCCGGCGCCGCATCACACCACGCCGTGGCGGTTCGTCCTCCTGGAGTCGCCACAGGTGCGGGTGCGGCTGCTGGACGCGATGCGGGACGCCTGGATCGCGGATCTGCGCGGCGACGGCACGTCGGAGGAGTCCATCGCCCGGCGGGTGCGGCGGGGCGATGTGCTGCGCAGCGCGCCGTATCTGGCGGTGCCGTGCATGGTGACGGACGGCTCGCACAGCTACCCCGACGCGCGGCGGAGCGCTGCGGAGCGCGAGATGTTCGTCGTGGCCCATGGCGCGGGCATCCAGAACTTCCTGGTCGCGCTGGCGGGCGAACGGCTGGGCTCCGCCTGGATCTCGTCGACGATGTTCTGCCGGGATGTGGTCCGCGAGGTGCTCGGACTCCCCGGGAACTGGGAGCCGATGGGGGCGGTGGCCATCGGACATCCGGCGGCGGCACCGGCGCCCCGTCCGGCGCGGACCGCCGACGAGTTCTTGATCGTGCGCTGACACTGCGCGCTCGCCCCGGAGTCAGAGCCGGGCGATGTCCCCTACGGGGAAGCGTGGGGCGCGGCGCGGCGGGACGCGGCCGGACAGCAGGATCAGCCGGGCCGCGCGGTGCCGCTGGCCCTCGTAGGGGGCGAGGAGTTCGAGCATCTCCTCGTCGGTGGTGCCGCGGCGGCCGGTGAGGGCATAGCCGATGATCTTCGGCAGGTGCAGGTCGCCGAGCGTGATCGCGTCCGGTGCGCCGAGGGTGCGCTGGAGGGTCTCGGCGGCGGTCCAGGGGCCGATGCCCGGCAGGGCCGTCAGCCGCCGGGTGGCGTCCGCGAGCTCCATCCGCGCGGCCTCCTCCATCCGGCGGGCGGCCCGCACCGCGCGCAGGATCGTGGCCGAGCGCTTGGCGTCGACGCCCGCGCGGTGCCACTCCCAGGAGGGGATCAGCGCCCAGCCGCGCGGGTCCGGCATCACCCGCATCCGGTCCCAGGGGCCGGGGGCGGGCTCGCCGTGCCGCTGCAGCAGGAGCCGCCAGGCGCGGTAGGCCTCGTCGCTGGTGACCTTCTGCTCCAGGATCGAGGGGATCAGCGACTCCAGGACCAGCCCGGTCCTCGCGAGCCGGAGGCCGGGGTGGCGGCGGCGGGCCTCATGGACGAGGCGGTGCCGGGCGGTGAGTTCCGCCGGATCGTCGGACGCCCCCAGCAGGTCGGGCAGCTGGTCCAGCAGCCAGTCGGCCCCCGGGCCCCATGCCTCGGCCTCGACATCGCCGGCGGACGGGCGGGCCGCGAGCCGCAGCGTGCCGGGGCCCTGTGGCGTACGGCAGGCGCGCCACAGCTCGCCGCCGCGCACCGCGAACGCGGGGTCGCCGGGACCGCGCTGCAGCACACCCAGCGTGCGGTGCAGGTCGAACGGGCCGGGCGGGAGCCAGGTACGGGCGGGCATGCGGCCAGGCTAGGCGATACGGCCGGGGCGGTGCCGGGGCCTGTGGACAACGCCGGGCCGGGCCCCGGTGAGCGGTCCACCGGCCTGCCGTCCTGCTGCCCTGCCGTCCTGCTGCCCTGCCGTCCTGCCGTCCTGCCGTCCCACCGGCTACCGGTTACCGGTTACTGGTCGGAGGAGAAGCGCACCGATGCGGCCGGGATGTCGGCGTCGCACCAGATGCGGATGCCGTCGCGCAGCTCGTTGTCGGCGCCGATCCGCGCGCCGTCGCCGATGACCGCACCGTCCAGGACCGTACGGGCCCCGATCCGCGCGCCCGCCCCGATCAGCGAGTCACGGATCTGGGCGCCCTCCTCGATGACCGCGCCGTCGAGGACGGCGCTGCCGTCGATCCGGGCGCCCGAGCCGATGACGGTGCGGGCGCCGACGACGGTGCCGCCGGTGAGTTTGGCGTCCGGGGCGACCTCGGCGGTCTCCAGGACCAGGCGGTCGCCGCGGCGGCCGGGCACCGCCGGGGACGGGGCGCGGCCCAGGACCAGGTCGGCGGAGCCGCGGACGAAGGCCTGCGGGGTGCCGAGGTCGAGCCAGTATGTGGAGTCGACCATGCCCTGGAGGTGGGCGCCCTCGGCGAGCAGGCCGGGGAAGGTCTCACGTTCGACGGAGACCGGGCGTCCTGCCGGGATGGTGTCGATGACCGACCGGTTGAAGACATAGGCGCCGGCGTTGATCTGGTCGGTGACGATCTCTTCGGGGGTCTGCGGCTTCTCCAGGAAGGCGGTGACCCGGCCGGTGTCGTCGGTGGGCACCAGGCCGAAGGCGCGCGGGTCCTCGACCCGGGTGAGGTGCAGCGAGACATCGGCGCCGGAGGTGCGGTGGGTGCCGACGAGGGCCGCGATGTCCAGGCCGGTGAGGATGTCGCCGTTGAAGATCAGTACCGGGTCGTCGGGGGCGGAGTGCAGCCGCTCGGCGACATTGCGGATGGCGCCGCCGGTGCCCAGCGGCTCGTGCTCGGTGACGTACTCCAGGTGCAGGCCCAGCGCCGACCCGTCGCCGAAGTACGGCTCGAAGACCTCGGCGAGGTAGGAGGTGGCGAGGACGATGTGCTCGACGCCGGCGGCCCGGGCGCGGGCCAGCTGATGGGTGAGGAACGGCACGCCGGCCGCCGGGACCATGGGCTTGGGCGTATGCACCGTCAGCGGCCGCAGCCGCGTGCCCTTGCCGCCGACCAGGAGGATCGCTTCAGTCACTGTGTCCTCTGTTCGCTTCTCCGCCCGTGCAGCGCAGCGGTGCGGCTCTCGTCGTCGACCGCAGCCCGGCGGCTGCACGTGCGACGCTCACGGTGTCCTCTGTTCGCTTCTCCGCCCGTGCAGCGCAGCGGTGCGGCTCTCGTCGTCGACCGCAGCCCGGCGGCTGCACGTGCGACGCTCACGGTGGCTTCTCTGCTTCCTGCTGGGGTCGGCCGATGGGCGGACCAGTGTAGGCAGACGGGCGTCCGGGCGCCCCGGCGGTGGGGGGTGGCCCGGTGCTGTTCAGGCCACGGGGCGGCACGGGGCCGGGGCGCGGACGCCGTGGTCGTGAGGACGCGTCAACGGCAGGAAGGGTTCAGTGGTTCCTGCACCATGCACCATGGCACCGTGCCGAACGGCACCGTGCACCGTGCCGAACGCCCGCAAACCCCTGCACGACCACCCCGCGGCGGGTCAGCGGCCCTGGAGCCCGGCCGCGGCGACTCGGGCGGCACCGAGCTTGCTGTAGAGGTGCAGGCCCGGGCACTCGGTGGTGAAGCCGTCGCGGTGGCCGGAAATGACGTGCAGCGGGACCTTGGAGCCCTTGGGGAAGCGGTTGCCACCGGCGGACAGCAGCTTCGTCATTTTGCGCGGATCGACGCCGTAGAGGCCGAGCTTCCAGGCCGTCAGCCGGGCGATGGCATCGACGGCGGGCCGGGGCGGCTCGGTGTCGGTGAAGGTGCCGAGGACCGCGATGCCGGTGCTGTCGGCGTTGAAGCCGAGGGTGTGGGCGCCCATGACGGGCTTGGCGACGCCGCCCGCCCGGCCCTCGTAGACCGTGCCGCACTTGTCGATGAGGAAGTTGTAGCCGATGTCCCGCCAGTGGTTGCTCATGACGTGGAAGCGGTACATGGCGCGGATCAGCGCGGGGGCCTCGTCGCAGCTGTAGTCGTTGCCGGAGCCGCTGTGGTGGACGAAGGCGGCGCGGACGGTGTCGGTATAGGTGAAGGCCTTCTCCCGCAGGTCCTCGTCGGCGCCCCAGCCTGCCCGGGTGACGATCCGGGGGCGCGCTCCGACGAAGGCGCGGGCCGGGGACACCGGGGACAGCAGGCCCGCCGCGGCGATATCGGCCAGGGAGGCGACCTGGTCGAGGGCCGGGATCTCGGCGGCGCCGAGCGGGGCGAGCAGGGCGTTGGCGGCGGAGGCCGTGGCCGCCCCGGTGCCGACCGGGGCCGGCGGGTCGGCATGCGCCCCGCGGAGGCCGCGCGGGGTCCTGCCGGGGTCGACGAGTTCCAGCCGCAGCCCGGCCGGGACGGTGGCCGGTGCGCGGTTGCTGGTCTCGGGGGTGATCCGCAGTTGGACGGCGTCGGAGTCGCCGACCCACAGCGGAGAGGTGCTGCCCCTGACGTCGCTGCCGTGCCGTTCGGCGGAGCCGAGGTCGGGGGCGTCGTCGTTGTGGACCTGGACGTCCTGCCAGTCGGACCACCGGGTGGTGCCGGTGGCGCGGGTGCGGACCTGGACCCGGCCGTGCAGTTCGGCGGCGGCGTCGTCCCAGACCACCCCGAGGAGGGAGAACGGCCGCACGGTGCGGGCCGGCACGCCGAGCGTCCTGGGCGCGGGCACCGTGGCGGAGTCACGGTCGGTGGCGTCGGGGGCGGCTGCGCCGGGCGTCGGCACCGGCAGGGACTGGGTGCTGCCGGGCAGCTCGGGGGTGCTCGTGGCGCGCGGCACTGCGGCCGGGGCGGGGACGGCATGCGCACCGGCCGCCGGCGCGAGGGACAGGGCGAGGGCGGCGGTGCACACGGCGCCGAGGCAGGTCACGAGGAAGGGGCGCATGAATAAAATCCTGGACATGTCCGGACCGAACGCGCCAATGGTGACCTGACGGGGCATCGGCCGATCCGGTGGCCGGTACGGCTGCGCCCGCCCCGCCGCCGGCCGCCGCCGCGCGTACCCTGGCCGCGATGAACGCCACCGATCGCACCCCCGCCGACCTGCTGAGTTCCGCGCTCGCCACGGACCCGGCCCGCCCGCTGGTGACCTTCTACGACGACGCCACCGGTGAGCGCGTGGAACTGTCCGTCGCGACCTTCGCCAATTGGGTGGCCAAGACCGCCAACTACCTCCAGGGAGACCTGGCCGCCGAGCCCGGCGACCGGCTCGCACTGCTGCTGCCCGCGCACTGGCAGACCGCCGTCTGGCTGCTGGCCTGCTCCTCGGTGGGCGTGGTGGCGGAGGTGGACGGCGATCCGGCCGCCGCCGATCTCGTCGTCACCGGGCCCGACCTGCTCGATGCGGCCCGCGCCTGCTCCGGGGAGCGGGTGGCGCTGGCGCTGCGCCCGCTGGGCGGCCGTTTCCCGCAGCCGCCGGAGGGTTTCGCCGACTACGCCGTCGAGGTGCCGGGGCAGGGCGACCGGTTCGCGCCGTTCGCACCGGTGGACCCGGGGGCCGCGGCCCTGGTGGTGGGCGGCGAGGAGCTGACCGGCGCCGGTATCGGGGCGCGCGCCCTGGCCGACGCGGCGACGGCCCAGCTGCCCGAGGCGCCCCGGGTGCTGTCGGGACTGCCGTACGACACCTGGCAGGGCCTGTCGTACGGGCTCTACGCCCCGCTGGCGACCGGCGGTTCCGTGGTGCTGTGCCGCCACTCGGACCGGGCGGGCGCGGAAGCCGCGGCCACCCGGGAGACCAGCGAGAAGATCACGTACAAGGCGCCGCCACCGCACTGATCACAAGGCCCCGTCCCTGCGCTGAGCCCAGGACGCGGTCACCGCACCGAGCCCAAGACGCCGTCCCGCACCGAGCGCGAAGCGCCGTCTCCGTACCGAGCGGTCCTCCCCCGTCCGGCGGACCGGTGGCGCCCGTGGCGGGCCGGTTCGCCCGTTTCGGTCCATGATCTTGAGTACGTACCACCACTTGCGTACGTACCACCATGCGCGGGGTTCGTCCGTCTCTTGTTCCGTCCGGGCCCTCGTGCAGGCGCGACGCCGACTCCGCGAGGGATGGACGCACAGGTGACCGAGACCCCCGAGCCTCCCCGGTTCACCGGCTGGGACGAACGTCCGGCCGAGGGGCTGGGGTCGCACCGGCCGGGGCTCTCGCGCACCCCGCACCGCTGGCGGGGCTGGGCCGCGCTGGGGATCACGGTTGTCATGCTGGCCGGGGCCGGGAGCGGCTGGGCGGTGTACGCCAAGCTCAACAGCAATATCCGCACCGACAGCGCCACCGAGAAGGAGCTGCGGAAGTGGGAGTCCGAGCGGCCCCCCGCGGGCCCGCCGAACGCCGCGAACGTACTACTGATCGGCTCCGACAGCCGTAGCGGCGACAACCGCCAATACGGCCGCGACAGTGGCCAGCGCTCGGACACCACGATGCTGCTGCACCTGGCGGCGGACCGGAAGAGCGCCACCGCGGTGAGCATCCCGCGCGATCTGATGGTGGAGGTGCCGCACTGCAAGCGCCCGGACGGCACGGAGACGGCACCGCGGACGACCCAGTTCAACGGGGCGTTCGCGCTCGGCGGCGCGGCCTGCATGATCCGTACGGTCGAGAAGCTGACCGGTATCCGCATCGACCACTACTTGATCATCGACTTCGTGGGCTTCAAGAAGATGGTGGATGCGGTGGACGGCGTCGAGATCTGTCTGTCCCGGCCGGTCGACGACCCCGCAGCGCATCTCACCCTGCCCGCGGGCCGGCAGACCCTGCACGGTGAGGCCGCGCTCGGATTCGTACGGGCCCGCAAGAGCCTGGGGAACGGAAGCGACACCCAGCGGATGCAGCGACAACAAGACTTTCTTGGCGCTCTCGTGAAGAAAGTGCAGAGCAATGGTGTGCTGCTCAATCCGACCCGGCTGTATCCGGTGTTGGATGCCGCGACGAGTTCACTGACCACGGACGCCGCGCTGGCTTCCCTGAAGGGGCTGTACGAATTGGTGCGCAGCACCCGCAGCATTCCCACCGGCCGGGTCCAGTTCATGACCGTGCCGCGCCGGGAGTACCGCTACGATCCCAATCGCGATGAGCTGGTCCAGCCGGACGCCGGCCGGCTCTTCGGGCAGCTGCACAGCGATCTTCCGGTGACCGTGAAACCCCCGCCCGACACCGGGGAGAAACCGGTCCGCACGGGAGCCGGAGCACCGGCCGGACGGACGGACGGCACCCCCTCGCCGCCGCCGGATCCGGGCCCGTTCTTTCCCGGGACGACGGCGGGACACGGGGTCTGCGAATAAAGATGCCGCAAAGTACACCTGGTGACGCGAATGGATTGGGCGGATTGCCCAGTTGTAGGCAAGTGGAATTTGTCACGCGCGTCGCGGGGCGCTGAACTGGGCGGATAGTGTGAGCGATCCGGTCGCAGGACCAGCTGACCGATGACCATGCACTACACGATCGATCGACCGACCGAGCGCCTTGAGGGGATGGCGCCGCGTGGCACCGACGGAGGACTCAAGGCACCGTGGACGCGCAAGGCCGTGGGCGGGCGGGCGACAACAACGTCGATCCCGCCGATCAGTGGGTGTTCGACCCGAACACCGGCAACTACGAGCTGCGGCTTGACCATGACGGTCAAGCCGACGCTCGGCCCGCCGACCGCAAGACGGCCGGCTCCAGACGTGCCGCGAGCAGGTCGGGCGGTGACACCGACACCCGGCCGCTGCCGACCCAGCGCGGCCGCCGGGGCGAGGACGCCGAGGGCGACGAGCGCGCCGAGGGCGGGCGAGCGGCCCGGCGGTCGGCCGGCAGCCGCACGGCGTCCGCGGCAGCCGCGGGCCCGGCGAGCCGCCGCAAGCGCAAGCCGAAGGCGTCCGGGAAGAAGAGGGCGCTGTACTGGACGGCCGGTGTGGTGGGCTTCGTTCTCGTCGTCGGCTGCGGTGGGGCGTTCTACCTCTACCAGCAGCTGAACGGCAACATCTCCAAGGTCGACGTCGGCGTGGAGAACGACGCGGTCTCCGACGGCCCGGTCAACGTCCTCATCATCGGGACGGACGCCCGCTCCGGGAAGGGCAACTCCGGCTACGGCGACGCCGGCAGCGTGGGGCACGCGGACACCACGATCCTGATGCACATCTCCAAGGACCGGTCGAACGCCACCGCGCTGAGCATTCCGCGCGACATGATCACCGACATCCCGAGCTGCCCGACGAAGCAGAAGGACGGCTCGACGAAGAACATCCGCGGCGAGCACGGGGTGCGCTTCAACACCAGCCTGGGCCAGGAGGGCCGGGACCCGGGCTGCACCTGGCGCACCGTCGAGAAGCTGACCGGGCTGAAGATAAATCACTTCATGATGGCCGACTTCAACGCGGTCAAGTCGCTGTCCACCGCGGTCGACGGCGTCGAGGTGTGCGCGGGCAAGGACCTCAACGACCCCAAGTCGCACCTGAAGTTGAAGGCCGGCCGGCACATCGTCAAGGGCGAGCAGGCGCTGGCGTTCGTCCGTACCCGGCACGCCATCGGATTCGGCAGCGACCTGGACCGGATCAAGATGCAGCAGCAGTTCCTCAGCTCGCTGATCCGCAAACTGAAGTCCAGCGCCTTCAGCAGCCCCGGCAAGCTCTACGACGTCAGCCAGGCGGCGACCAAGGCACTCACCGTCGACACCGGTATCGGTTCCGCGAACAAGCTGCTGGACTTCGGCACCGACCTCAAGAAGGTCGACATCGACAAGGTCACCTTCGCCACGGTGCCGGTGCTGGACAACCCCGACGACCCGGCCACCGTCATCCTCAACAAGACCGCTGCGGACCCACTGTTCGCGATGGTCCGAGCGGACCACGCCCTGGCCAAGGGCAAGAAGGGCAAGGGCAAGAAGTCCGCTCCGGTGAAGAAGGCCCCGCCCGAGCAGGTGCGGGTCGATGTCACCAATGGCGGCGGGCCGATCGGTTCGGCACAGGAGACCGTGGACTGGCTGCAGAACACCAAGGCCGCCAAGCTCTCCACCAACGCCGGCAACGCCCCGGCGAAACTGGCCACCACCCGCCTCGAATACGCGCCCAACCAGGCCGACCAGGCCGCCACGCTGGCGGACTGGATGGGGCTGCCCAAGAGCGCGCTGAAGAAGTCGTCGCACAACGCCGGTGACCGGGTCCCGATGAAGCTCACCCTCGGCAAGGACTTCAAGGCACCGGGCACACCGATCGACGCGCCGACCGAAACCCCGGACGGGGTGCAGAACGTCAATGCAGATGACAAGAACGTCTGCGCGAAGTGACCTGAGCGGGCTCCGGCCGCCCCACCGAGGCGCCGAACGCACCATCGGACTGACAACGGGGAGAGGGCCCAATGCGGCAGAGCAGTGTGCGTGGTGACCGATCACGCCGGCGACGCCAGCCGGACGCACCGGATGCGCAGGAGCTGGGCTGGGACGACGGTCTCTACGACGACAAAGGGCTGCCGCCGGACGCACCCGGCTGGACACCCGCCGCGGGCGGTGACGCGTCCTTCGGGGACGGCGACGGGGACGGAGACGGGGACGCAGAGGGCGGCGGCCACCGCAAAGGAGGCCGGCCGCGCCGCGGCAAGGGCCGCAAGGTGCTGCGCTGGACCGCCCTGACCCTCGCCGTCCTGATAGTGGGCGGCGCGGGCGCCGGGTACTGGTACTACGAGCACCTCAACGCCAACCTCCGCAAGGCCCCGCGGTCCCTGGCCGGGGACGGTCTGAAGAAGCCGGATCCCAACGCCTTCGGGCAGAGCCCGCTGAACATCCTGCTGCTGGGCTCGGACGGCCGGAACAGCAAGAAGAACATCGAGCTCGGCGGCGCCCGGCAGGACGCCGACCGCAAGCCGCTCGCCGATGTGCAGATGCTGCTGCACGTCTCGGCGGACCGCAGCAATATGTCGGTGATCTCCATCCCGCGCGACACCCGGGTGACGATCCCGCAGTGCACCGACCCGAAGACCCACAAGGTCTATCCGCAGACCTCCGCGGCCATCAACCAGTCGCTCCAGCACGGCGGTCCGGGCTGCACGCTCGCCACCTGGCAGGAGCTGACCGGTATCTACATCGACCACTTCATGATGGTCGACTTCTCCGGCGTGGTGGACATGGCGGACGCCATCGGCGGCGTCCCGGTCTGTGTCGACAACAACGTCTACTCGCACGACAGCAAGGGCCACGGCAGCGGGCTCAAGCTCACCAAGGGCACCCACTCCGTCAAGGGCGTCCAGGCCCTGCAGTGGCTGCGCACCCGCTACGGCTTCGAGGACAACACCGACATCGGCCGGGCCAAGGCCCAGCACATGTACATGAACTCGATGGTCCGGCAGCTGAAGAAGGGCACCAAGCTCACCGACCCGGGGCAGCTGCGTGACCTGGCGGAGGCCGCGACCAAGGCGCTGACCGTCGACGACGGCCTCGACACCGTCAAGAAGCTCTACGACCTGGGCAGCGACCTCAACCGGGTGCCGACCAAGCGCCTCACGATGGTCACCATGCCCTGGCAGTACAGCCCCGACGAGTCGTACGTGATGCCCAAGCCCGGCGATGCGGACGCGACCTTCGCGCTGCTGCGCAACGACGCCGCGCTGGACGGCAAGGACAAGAAGAAGAAGGCGGCGCCGGACCCGAAGCCGTCAACTCCCAAGGAGCAGCTGAAGGTTGTGGTGCAGAACGGCACCAACAGCACGGTGAACGGCCCGGTCTCCGGCCGCGCGGCGGTCATCCAGCAGCGGCTGTCCGGCCTCGGCTACACCGCGGCAGGCACCGACTCCGCGCTCACCACCCAGGCCGACACCACCGTCACGTACCGGGACAAGGGGCAGCGGGGCGACGCGCTGGCGCTGGCGAAGGCGCTGGGCCTGCCCAAGGGCGCGGTCCGGGAGTCGAGTTCGGCCACCGGGATGCGGCTGGTGGTCGGCAGCGACTGGCGCAACGGCTCGGCGTACCCGAAGCAGTCGGGCGACGAGAAGGGCGCCGACAAGGCGCCGGACAGCGCCGATGCACTCAACGGTGAGGACTCCAAGGCCTGTATGAAGGTGAATCCGCAGTACAGCTTCTAGACACCTTCCGGGGCCTTCCGGGGCTGCCGGCGGCCCCGGTGGTTTTTTCCCCGCCGCCCACCCCCCTTCGGGGGGTGGGCGGGTGTGGAGGGGAGGTTTCCCGTCGGGCCCGCCCTACTCCGCCCCGGCCGCCGGGGCCATGACCGCCGGGCGGCGGCTGGCGATGACCCTCTTGGCGAGGGAGCGGGGGCTGGTCAGGAAGCCCACGCCCCAGGCCATGTGCATGGTGGCCAGGGCGAGCGGGATCTGGGCGCGTGCCTTGAGCGACAGCCCCTTGCCGGCGGGCACCGACCCCGCGGCGATCGCCGCGAGATAGCCGCCCGGGACGATCAGCGCCCAGGGCGTGACCGTCGCACCGGCCACCAGGCCCGCCGCGATGGCGCACACCGCGGTCGGCGGCGCGAGATAGCGCAGATTGATCGAACCGGCGTGGTAGCGGGCGACGACATGGCGCCACTTGCCGTAGTCCTTGTACTGCTTGGCCAGCGCCTTGATGCTCGGCCGCGGGCGGTACTGCACCCGCAGCTCGGGCGAGAACCAGATCTGCCCGCCGGCCTCGCGGATACGGAAGTTCAGCTCCCAGTCCTGGGCGCGGATGAACTCCTCGTTGTAGCCGCCCTGCTGCTCCAGCGCCTCGCGCCGGAACACCCCGAGATAGACCGTCTCGGCAGGGCCGGCCTGCCCGCCCGTGTGGAAGGCGGCATTGCCCACACCGATCTTGGAGGTCATCGCGGCGGCGACCGCGTCCTCCCAGGCGTTCTCCCCCTCGGCGTGCATGATGCCGCCGACGTTCGCGGCGCCGGTCTCCTCCAGGAGGCGCACCGCGGTGGCGATGTAGTTCGCGGAGAGCATGCCGTGGCCGTCGACACGGACCACGACGGGGTGCCGGGACGCCTTGATCGCGGCGTTCAGCGCGGCGGGGGTGCGGCCGGTGGGGTTCGGGACGGTGTGCACCCGGGCGTCTTCGGTGACGAGCTCGGCGGCGATCTCGTCCGTACGGTCCGTGGACGGACCGAGGGCGATCACCACCTCCATCTCACCGGCGTACTCCTGCTCCAGGATGTGCCGGACCGAATTGCGCAGGTGACGTTCCTCATTGAGCACCGGCATGATCACGGAGACGGCCGGGGGCTGCTGCTGCGGCATGGTTCCTCAGGGGTACGGCCCGCGGCGGAGCCGCCAGCGACGGCAGCGCCCGCCGGGAGACTGCAGTATCGCGCCTCACGTTACCGCGAATGGGGGACAGCGTCGGACGCAGCCGGGTGGCCGGGCGCCGGATGCCCGGCGTGTGGCGCTCCGCATCCGATCATATGGACCTACGGTGCTCTAGCCGGATTTACCCCTATTCCTCCCCCTGTTCGTCCGTCAGCTCACCCCTCAACTCAGCCCTCGGCTCCTCCCCCGCTCTTTCCCTCCCCGTCCTGACCCGCTCCCCCCGCCGGGCACCGCTCACGCCCGTCCAGCCGCCCGTCCAGCCGCGGAGGTGTCCCCCGTGACCGCGCCGTTCCGCTCCCCCCGTCCGGCCAGGCGCCGGGCCGCCCGGCCGAGCCCGCGCCGGCGCCCGCCGGGCCCGCGCTGGGGGCTGCGGATCGGCGCGGTCACGTCCGTGCTGCTGCTGGCCGCGAGCGGTGTCGGGCACGCCGTGGTCACCGGCGTGGAGAGCGGCATCGGCCGGGTGGACGCCTTCACGGGCATGAGCAACCGGCCCGGCGGCGGCGACGGGCTGAACTTCCTGGTCGTCGGCACGGACGGGCGCGACAAGCTCACCCCCGGCGAGAAGCGGAAGTACCACCTCGGCGGGGCGCCCTGCCACTGCACCGACACCCTGATGCTGGTGCATCTCTCCGCCGACCGGGACCGCGCCAGCGTGGTCAGCCTCCCCCGCGACTCCTATGCCGAGGTCCCCGCGCACACGGACGCGGTCACCGGCCGGCCGCGCGCCCAGCACGCCATCAAGCTGAACGCGGCCTACGCCGAGGGCGGCCCCAGCCTCACCGTGCGGACCGTCGAGCACATGACGGGGGTGCACATCGACCACTATCTGGAGGTCGACTTCACCAGCTTCATGCGCAGCGTGGACGCGGTCGGCGGGGTGGAGATCTGCACCGTACGGCCGCTGCGCGACAGCTATACGGGCCTGGATCTGCCGGTCGGCAAGTCGCGGCTGGGCGGCGGCCGGGCACTGCAGTACGTGCGCTCACGGCATGTCGACGGCTCCGCCGACCTCGGCCGGATGCAGCGCCAGCAGCGCTTCCTGGCCGCCCTCATCCACAAGATCACCTCCTCCGGAGTGCTGTTGAACCCGATCCGTTTCCGGGACGTCGCCGACACGGTGCTGGGATCCGTACGCGCCGACTCCGGCTTCGAGGCCAACGACCTGGTCGATCTCGGGCAGGCGATGCGCGGCTTCACCCCCTCGTCCTCGGAGTTCACCTCCGTGCCGCTGCGCACTGTGGCCCAGCCGGTGCCCGGCGTCGGCTCGACCGTGCGGTGGGATCCGGTGCAGGCGCCGAAGCTCTTCCAGGCCATCCGCGAGGACAAGCCGCTCGCTGTGCACCGGGACCGAAAAAAGGAGCCGCGGGCCAGGGTCGTGGACGTACCGCCGGGGCAGGTCCAGGTGCAGGTCGGCGACGGCGGCGGCCGGACCGGCCCGGACACCACGGTGGCCAGGGAACTGCAGGCCACCGGCTTTGCCACCACCGGCGTACCCGGCACCTCCCCCCTCGGCAAGGCGCCCCGCACGGTCATCGCCTACGACCCGCGCTGGGACCGCTCGGCCCGTTCGCTGGCCGCCGCGCTGCCGGGCGCCGAGCTGCGCCCGGTGGCCGGGCGGGGGCCGGTGATGCAGGTGACGGTCGGCCAAGGCCACCAGGCGGTGCAGCGGGTACGGGCCGAGGAGCCGCCGCAGAAGCCGGGCGGGATCGCGGCGATCACCGGTGACGAGGCAGTGTGCACATGACCGAGCGCAGGGAACTCCGCACCGGGGGGTGCGCGCCTCGCGCGGGCGGGCCGCACGCGGGCGGGGCCGGGCGAAGCGAGGCGTCGCACGGGGCCGGGGCCGGGCGAAGCGAGGCATCGCACGGGGCCGGGCGAAGCGAGGCGTCGGCATGAGCGTCCCCGCGCCCCGCCGGACCGCGTCCCGGCCGCCCGCACGCCGTCCGGACGCCCGCCGCGATGCACGCCGGATCGTGGTGGCCGTCGCGGCGATGTGCCTGGTCGCGGCCACCGCCGCCGCGGCGCCGCCGGCGCCCCCGGAACCGACCGGCTGCGGCGATCTGGTGCGCGGCCAGCTGTGTCTGCGCGGTCCGGTGGGGGCCGACGGTACGTACACCGCGGCCTACCGGCGGGCCGGGGCGGCGAGCGGGACGGACGAGATCATCGTGCGGCTCGGTTATCAGCGCAAGAACGACCGGATCACCGCCTTCCCCGGATGGTTCGGCACCCGGCGGACGCAGGGCGGCGCGGTCGTGCTGAGCGGCCGGGTGGAGATGCTCGCGGACGAATGCATCCGGGGCGTCATGGAGCGTGGCGAGACGGTCTATGTCACGAAGTGGAGCTGCAGCTGAAGTGGAGCTGCAGCTGAAGTGGAGCTGCAGCTGAAGTGGAGCTGCAGTTGATGTCCTGGACGGCCTGAAAGGGGCGCATCGTGTGGCAGGTTGTGCTGGACGTCACCCCCACCGCGGTGACGCTCTTCCTGGTCCTGGCGCTGGCGGGGGCCATGGCGTTCGCCCTGTGGACGGCCCTCACCCCCGGCAGCGGCGCGCCGCGCACCACGGCCCGGATGCTGCTGGCCGGCTGGCTGCTGCTGTTCCTGGTGGCGACCCTCGCGCCGAGCCAGCCGATCGGCTCCGGGGACGCGACGGTGTGGTGGCGGCCCGGTGAGGGGCTCTTCGATCTGGGGGCGCAGCTGGAGCCCGGGGAGCTGGCGATGCTGGTGCGGCGGCAGATCGCCACTGCCGCGCTGTTCGTGCCCGCATCGCTGCTGCTGAGATTTGCGGCGCCGCGCACCTCGGCGGCCGCGGCGTTCCTGCTGGGCGTGGGGCTGTGCCTGGTCGTCGAGACGGCGCAGCTGCTGATGCGGGCCGGGCGGATCGCCGATATCGACGATGTGATCTGTGCGGCGGCAGGCACCGTCACCGGCGCCGGGCTGGCGCTGCTCGGGCAGCTGGCGGTCGCCGCTATGCGTCGTCGAGTCCTTCCGCGGCGCGCCGTTCGCGCAGCTCCATGATCGCTCGCCGCCGGGCGAGGCGGTGCGTCCGGCGGATCTGCGCCTCCTGGTAGCGGCGTTGGTCGCGCTCGGTCTCGGGGAGCACCGGCGGCACCCGGCGCGGCTTGCCCTGCTCGTCGACGGCGGCGAAGACCAGGTAGGCGGAGCCGACCTGCTGGGGCGGGCTGGATTCGTTCCAGCGCTCGGCCAGAACCCGTACGCCGACCTCCATCGAGGAGCGGCCGGTCCAGTTGACCTGGGCGCGGACGTGGATGAGATCACCGATCCGGACCGGTTCGAGGAAGGCCATCTCGTCCATCGAGGCGGTCACGGCGGGCCCACTGGAGTGGCGCCCGGCGACGGCGCCCGCCGCATCGTCGACGAGTTTCATGATCACGCCGCCGTGCACCGTTCCGAGGAGGTTGGTATCGCCGGCCGTCATGATGTGGCTGAGTGTGATGCGGGACACGGACGTGGGCTTGCCCACGATCTCGCCCTCGGCGCTGTCGGTGACGAGTTCGGTCATACAGCCAGCCTAAGTGGCGCCCCGTACGGCCCCGCCCCACGCCGATCGTGAGACTGGTCTCGCCTTTGCGCAGGTCCGTGACACAGGTCTCCTCGCCCTCGCCGGAAACCATCCGGAATGGTTGCTTCCATTCGTGCAGGTCGGAATGGTCATGGGCCCGTGCGGTATGCGGCGGAAGACCGCCGTCGCTTTGCATCAGCTCTGCAACAGCCCTGGCCCGATCCGGCACCCGCTCTATGGAGGACCCCCGTGGGGCATGCACACTTCCCGTATGAATGAGTGGCCCAATGGGTGGTCCGGCGACCAGAGCGGCAACCGGTACGGACACGGCAGCGGCAGCGCCGAGCCGGAGGGTGCGCGCGCGATGCCACAGGTGCGTCGCGACGCGGGCCCCGGCTATCAGCGGCAGGAGCCTCCGCTGCCGCCGTCGATGTCCCCGCGCCGGGGCGCGGCCGTGCCACCGCAGCAGTCCCAGGGCTACGACGACGCATACGACGGATACAACACCGGCCAGGTCTACGGCGGCGGCCACGGCGGCGGCAGCGGTGACGGCCATGACGACGGCCGCGGCGGCCGGCCGCGTCCCCGCTGGGGCCGGCGCATCAAGTGGACGGTCATCGCCCTGGTCGCGGTGCTGGCGGTCGCCTCGGTGTCCACCTACTTCTGGGCCGACGGCAAGCTCCGCCGGAAGGTGGACCTGAGCAAGGTCATCGACCGGCCGGCGACGGGCGACGGCACGAACTACCTGATCGTCGGCTCGGACAGCCGCGAGGGCATGTCCGCGGCGGAGAAGCAGAAGCTGCACACCGGCTCCGCCGAGGGCAAGCGCACCGACTCGATGATGATCCTGCACGACGGCAGCAACGGTCCGACGCTGATATCCCTGCCGCGTGACTCGGACGTGGAGATACCCACCTACGTCGGCTCGGACTCCGGCAAGAAGTACCCGGGCACCGGACGGCACACCAAGCTCAACGCGGCCTACGCCGAGGACGGCCCGGAGCTGCTGACGCGCACCGTCGAGTACAACACCAAGCTGCACATCGACCACTACGTCGAGATCGGCTTCGCCGGCTTCGCCAACATCGTGGACGCCATCGGCGGCGTCGAGATGGACATCCCCAAGGCGTTCAAGGACAAGAGCTCCGGCGCCGACTTCCCGGCCGGCAAGCAGACGCTCAACGGCCAGCAGGCGCTCGCCTTCGTCCGCACCCGGCACGCCTTCGCCGGCCAGGACCTGGACCGGACGAAGAACCAGCAGAAGTTCCTGGCGACCCTGGCGAGCCAGACCGCCACCCCCGGCACCGTCCTCAACCCCTTCAAGCTCTACCCGACCATGAGCGCCGGCCTGGACACGCTCATCGTCGACAAGGACATGGGCCTGTGGTCCCTGGGCAACATGTTCTTCGCGATGAAGGGCGTGACCGGCGGCGAGGGCAAGTCGATGAACATGCCGATCTCCGGCAGCACCGGCGGCAACCTGGTCTGGGACAAGGCCAAGCTCCGGCAGCTGGTCCAGCAACTGAACAACGACGAGAAGGTCACGGTCTCCGGCAACTGACCGGCGGCCCGATCCGAGAAGACAAGGAGAGGGGCCCCGAACCGCAACGGCGGTCCGGGGCCCCTCTCCCGTGCCCGTGCCCTGACTACTGGGGCAGGTTGCGCGCCATGACGATCCGCTGGACCTGGTTGGTGCCCTCGTAGATCTGCGTGATCTTGGCGTCCCGCATCATCCGCTCGACCGGGTAGTCACGGGTGTAGCCGTAGCCGCCGAGCAGCTGGACGGCGTCCGTGGTGATCTCCATGGCCGCGTCCGAGGCGTAGCACTTGGCCGCGGCGCCGAAGAACGTCAGGTCCTCGCCCTTGCCGCCGGCGGAGATCCGCTCGGAGCGGGCGGCCGCGGCGTAGGTGAGCTGGCGGGCCGCCTCCACCTTCATGGCCATGTCGGCGAGCATGAACTGGACGCCCTGGAAGTCACCGATCGGCTTGCCGAACTGCTTGCGCTCCTGGACGTAGCCCTTGGCGTAGTCCAGGGCGCCCTGGGCGATGCCGAGGGCCTGGGCCGCGATGGTGATGCGGGTGTGGTCCAGGGTCTTCATGGCGGTGGCGAAGCCGGTGCCCTCCGCGCCGATCATGCGGTCGGCGGGGATCCGGACGTTGTCGAGGTAGACCTCGCGGGTCGGGGAGCCCTTGATGCCGAGCTTCTTCTCCGGAGCGCCGAACGAGACCCCCTCGTCGCCCTTCTCGACGACGAAGGCCGAGATGCCCTTGGAGCGCTTCTCCGGGTCGGTGACGGCCATCACCGTGTAGGAGTCGCTGACGCCGGCGTTGGTGATCCAGCGCTTGACGCCGTTGAGGAGGTAGTGGTCGCCGTCACGGACGGCCTTGGTCTTCATACCGGCCGCGTCGGAGCCGGCGTCCGGCTCGCTCAGGCAGTACGAGAACATCGTGTCGCCCTTGGCCAGCGGGCCCAGGTACTTCGCCTTCAGCTCCTCGGAGCCGGAGAGGATCACCGGGAGCGAGCCGAGCTTGTTGACCGCCGGTATGAGGGAGGACGAACCGCAGACGCGGGCCACCTCCTCGATGACGATGACGGTCGCCAGCGCATCGGCGCCGGCACCGCCGTAGGCCTCCGGTACGTGGACGGCGTGCAGGTCGTTGGCGACCAGCGCGTCGAGCGCCTCCTGCGGGAAGCGGGCCTCCTCGTCCACCGCGGCGGCGAACGGCGCGATTTTCGCCTCGGCGAGCGAGCGCACCGACTCGCGGAGCATGTCGTGCTCCTCGGACGGCCGGTACAGATCGAAATCAGCGGTTCCCGCCACGCTTTCTCACTCCCCTGTGAGCTGTCGGCAGTGCTAACTACCGTTAAGTAACTCTTTACCTCTCCGGATTCTAGGCGCCGGGCCGGGCCTGCGGATACGTGAGGTTGCCGACAGTTACAGACCTGCTCGCGCGACGACTGGAGATGGCCCTTCCGAGCCCGACTATGCTCGGTCAGCGCCGTTTTCCTCGGTCCGGTGACCGGACGACCCCGCACCCCCGGCACTGCGCGCCGCATCCGCCACCCGTCACCCGACCACCGCCCCTCCACGTCCCCCTTTTTTTGGAGCATCCATGGCCCTCAAGATCACCGTGATCGGCACCGGCTATCTCGGCGCGACCCACGCCGCGGCCATGGCCGAGCTGGGCTTCGAGGTGCTGGGGCTCGATGTGGTGCCCGAGAAGATCGAGATGCTGCAGCGGGGCGAGGTCCCGATGTACGAGCCCGGCCTGGAGGAGCTGCTGCGCCGCCATGCCGAAGGGATCGAGGGATCGACCGGCCGGCTGCGCTTCACCACCTCCTACGAGGAGGCCGGGGCCTTCGGCGATGTCCACTTCGTCTGTGTGAACACCCCGCAGAAGCACGGTGAGTACGCCTGTGACATGTCGTACGTGGAGAGCGCTTTCGACGCGCTGGCGCCCCATCTGACCCGGCCCGCCCTGGTGGTCGGCAAGTCGACGGTGCCGGTGGGCAGCGCGGCCCGGCTCGCCGAGCGGCTGGCCGCGGCCGCCCCGGCAGGCGCCGCCGTCGAGCTGGCCTGGAACCCGGAGTTCCTGCGCGAGGGGTTCGCCGTCAAGGACACCCTGCACCCCGACCGGATCGTCGTGGGAGTGGCCGGTGAGCGGGCCGAGGAGCTGCTGCGCGAGGTGTACGCCGCCCCGATCGCCGAGGGCTCGCCGTTCATCGTCATGGACTACCCGACGTCCGAGCTGGTGAAGGCCTCGGCCAACTCCTTCCTGGCGACGAAGATCTCCTTCATCAACGCCATGGCGGAGGTCTGCGAGGCGGCCGACGGCGATGTGGTGAAGCTCGCCGAGGCCATCGGGCACGACGACCGGATCGGCAAGAAGTTCCTGCGGGCCGGTATCGGCTTCGGCGGCGGCTGCCTGCCCAAGGACCTGCGGGCCTTCATGGCGCGCGCCGGTGAGCTGGGCGCCGACCAGGCGCTGACGTTCCTGCGCGAGATCGACTCGATCAATATGCGGCGCCGCGGTCACATGGTCGAGCTGACCCGGGACGCGGTCGGCGGCGGCTTCCTCGGCAAGCGGGTCGCCGTCCTGGGGGCGACCTTCAAGCCGGACTCGGACGATGTCCGTGACTCCCCCGCGCTCAATGTCGCCGGCCAGATCCACCTTCAGGGCGGCCAGGTGACGGTGTACGACCCGAAGGGCATGGAAAACGCCCGGCGCCTCTTTCCGACGCTGGCGTACGCGGACAGCGCACTGGAGGCGGTGCGCGGCGCGGATGTGGTGCTGCATCTGACGGAGTGGCGCGAGTTCCGTGAGCTGGACCCGGCCACCCTCGGCGAGGTGGTCGCCGAGCGCCGCATCCTGGACGGCCGTAACGCCCTGGACCCGGAGCTGTGGCGCAAGGCGGGCTGGACGTACCGGGCGCTGGGGCGCCCCCGCGCGTAGCTTTCCCCCCACGTACCCGGCTTTCCCGCCGTGGTGGCTTGTCGCCGTTGTGCCTGCGGCGGGCGTGGTTCGTCGGGTGCGCCGACGGCCCTCCGGACTCCGTCCTGCGGTCCGTCCCCTCCCGTGAGTGGGTGATGAGGTGGCGGGGGCGCGCGTCTCCTGTCCGCTGCCCCCGGGGGAGTCCGCTGGGCGCACCCGCCCATCCACCTGCGCCCCCACCGGTCTTCTCCCACCCCCAACGGGGAGGGGCCGGACCGCAGGACGGAGTCCGGAGGGGCGGTCCCGCAGCCGAACAGCCCCGCGCAGCGGTAACAGCCCGCCGCAGGCGCCACGGCGGGACGGCAAACAACGCCGGCAAGGCCAAGCGCAGGCGCATCGGCGCCACGGCGGGACGGCCGACGACATGGGGCGACCCGCCAAGCGCAGGCGCATCGGCGCACCGCGCCAAACGCGCCGCGCCGTGCCCCCGGGCATGGCATCGTGACGGCATGAGCCTCATCACATTCGGCGTTGTCGCACTGGACTGTCCCGAGCCCCGGGCCCTCGCGGATTTCTATGCGGAAATGCTCGGCTGGCGGGTGACCGACGAGGACGACGACTGGGTCGAGATCACCGGACCGGACGGCCGGCTCCTCGCCTTCCAGCGGGTGGCCGAGGGCTACCGGCCGCCGCAGTGGCCCGGCCAGGACATGCCGCAGCAGCTGCACCTCGACTTCGACGTCCCGCGAGCGAAGATCGACGAGGCCGAGCGCAAGGTCGTCGCGCTGGGCGCCAAGCTCGTCCAGCACGACGACGGGAAGCACAGCTGGCGGGTCTATCTCGACCCGGCCGGGCACCCGTTCTGCCTCTGCATGAGGTGAGGGCCCGGCCGGGTGCGTGAGGACCCGGCCCGGTGCGTGAGGGCCCCGGACCGGTGCGTCAGCCGTCCAGTTGCTCGATCGTCGCGTGGGACGGGCCGCGCCGCTGCTGCTCGTTGCGCGCCACCTCCTCGGCGGCGCGCAGCGTGCGCACGGCGTTTCGCCAGGTGAGCTTGGCCAGGTCGGCCTCGGACCACTTGCGGTCCAGCAGCTCGGCGATCAGATTCGGGTAACCGGCGACATCGGCCAGATCCGCCGGGGTGAAGGCCGTGCCGTCGAAGTCGCCGCCGATCCCGATGTGGTCGACGCCGGCGGCCTCGCGCATGTGGTCGAGGTGGTCGGCGACGGTGGCCGCGGTGGCCATCGGGCGGGGGTGGGCCGCCTCGAAGGCCCGCTGGACCGTCATGCCCGCCTCGGTGGTGTCGAGGTGGTGCAGACCGTGGGCCCGCATGTTCTCGTCGGCGCGCCGGGTCCAGGAAACGGCTTCCGGCAGCACGAACTTCGGCACGAACGTGACCATCGCGACGCCGCCGTTGGCGGGCAGCTGTGCCAGCACGTCGTCGGGGATGTTGCGCGGATGGTCGCAGACGGCGCGCGCGGAGGAGTGCGAGAAGATCACCGGTGCGGTGCTGACGCGCAGCGCATCGCGCATGGTGTCGGCCGAGACGTGTGAGAGGTCGACCAGCATCCCGCAGCGGTTCATCTCACGGACGACCTCCTCGCCGAAGGCCGACAGCCCGTTGTGGCGCGGCTCGTCGGTCGCGGAGTCCGCCCAGGCGATGGTGTCGTTGTGGGTGAGCGTCATATAGCGCACGCCCAGCCGGTGCAGCGCACGCAGGGTGGCCAGCGAGTTGTGGATGGAGTGGCCGCCCTCGGCGCCCATGAGGGACGCGATCCGGCCCTCGGCGCGGGCCGCCTCCATGTCGTCGGCGGTGCAGGCGAGGCGCAGTGCGTCGGGGTGGCGGGCGACCAGTTCCCGCACCACGTCGATCTGTTCGAGGGTCGCGCTGACGGCCTTGTCGCCCGCGTAGTCGGCGCGTACGTACACCGACCAGAACTGCGCGCCGACGCCGCCGGCCCGCAGCCGCGGCAGGTCGGTGTGGAGGTGCGCGGACTGGTCGGCGGCGATATCGCGCCGGTCGAGGTCGTAGCGGACCTGCTCGCGCAGCGCCCAGGGCAGGTCGTTGTGGCCGTCGACGACGGGCCAGCGGGCGAGCAGATCCCGGGCGGCGTCCAGGGAGGGGCTCACTTACCGCCCCCGAAGCCGAAGCCGGCCGGGGAGGCGACCTTGTTGCGCAGCCGCTTGCCCTTCTCGGTGGCCTGGTCGTTCAGCTCCTGCTGGAACTCCCGCATCCGGCCGAGGAGTTCGGGGTCCCGGGTGGCGAGGATCCGGGCGGCCAGCAGCCCGGCGTTACGGGCTCCGCCGACCGAGACGGTGGCGACCGGCACCCCGGCCGGCATCTGCACGATGGACAGCAGCGAGTCCATCCCGTCGAGGTACTTCAGCGGGACCGGGACACCGACGACCGGCAGCGGGGTGACGGAGGCGAGCATCCCGGGGAGGTGGGCAGCGCCCCCGGCACCGGCGATGATCACCTTCAGGCCGCGGCCGTCCGCCTCCTCGCCGTACGCGATCATCTCGCGCGGCATGCGGTGCGCCGAGACGACATCGACCTCGTAGGGGATCTCGAACTCGTCGAGGGCCTGCGCGGCGGCCTCCATGACGGGCCAGTCGGAGTCGGAGCCCATGACGATGCCGACCACGGGGGACGGAGCGGAGGGAGGGGCGTCGGCGTCGGTCGCGGGGCGGTGGTCGGGCTGGGGCGACCCCCCAGCGGCAGCCGGGGGAGTACTGGGCGTCATTCGGTGATCGTTCCTCGCAGATAGCCGGCGGCGTGCGCGGCGCGCTCGCGCACCTCCGCCAGATCGTCGCCGTAGGTGTTGACGTGGCCGACCTTACGGCCGGGCTTTACGTCCTTCCCGTACATATGGATCTTCAACTGCGGGTCCCGCGCCATGCAATGGAGGTACGCGTAATACATGTCGGGGTAGTCGCCGCCGAGGACATTGGCCATGACCGTCCAGGGGGCGCGCGGGCGCGGATCGCCGAGCGGGAGGTCGAGCACGGCACGGACGTGGTTGGCGAACTGCGAGGTGATCGCACCGTCCTGGGTCCAGTGGCCGGAGTTGTGCGGGCGCATGGCGAGCTCGTTGACCAGGATGCGGCCGTCGGCGGCCTCGAAGAGCTCGACTGCCAGATGGCCGACGACGTCCAGCTCCTGGGCGATGCGCAGCGCCAGTTCCTGGGCCTGGCCCGCGAGTTCCGGGTCGAGACCGGGCGCCGGCGCGATCACGGTGTCGCAGACGCCGTCGACCTGGATGGACTCCACGACCGGGTAGGCGACGGCCTGGCCGTGCGGGGAGCGGACGATGTTGGCGGCCAGTTCGCGGGTGAAATCGACCTTTTCCTCCGCGAGGACGGGCACTCCGGCGCGGAACGGCTCGGCGGCCTCCTTGGAGGATCGCACGACCCAGACGCCCTTGCCGTCGTAGCCCCCGCGGACGGTCTTGAGGATCACCGGGAACCCCACGCCCTCGGCGGCGAACCGCTCGACATCGGCGGGGTCGGAGACGATGCGGTGGCGCGGGCAGGGCACACCGATCGCGTCCAGTTTCGCCCGCATCACCCCCTTGTCCTGGGCGTGCACCAGCGCATCGGGACCGGGCCGTACGGGGATACCGTCGGCCTCCAGTGCCCGCAAATGCTCGGTGGGAACATGCTCGTGATCGAAGGTGATCACATCGCAGCCACGAGCGAAGGCCCGCAGGGTGTCCAGATCGCGGTAGTCGCCGATGACGACATCACCGACCACCTGAGCCGCCGAATCCTGCGGAGTGTCACTGAGGAGCTTGAACTTGATGCCGAGGGGGATACCCGCCTCGTGGGTCATACGGGCGAGCTGACCGCCGCCGACCATGCCGACTACCGGGAACGTCACGCCCCCAGGGTATCCGCACGGCGGCGCGGGCCCGACTCGGGCTTGGATGATCCTCTGAGTTCGGGCGTTCGAAGATCGCCGATCGAAGATCGACACAGGCGGTTACCCTTCGGGCCGGGGTGCGGGGCCGGCACCCGGCCGGGCCCGGCAAAAGGGGAGGCCGGATGGAGAACAGTGGCATACCAGGGGGCGCCAGGAAGCTGGTGACGGTCGTCGCGATCGCCGCACTGCTGATCGCCCTGCACTCCGTTTTCAGCCAGTTATCCGCGCCCACGGTCTATGACGCGGACGACACCGAGATCACCGTCTCCGCCGGCGACAGCTTCAGCGTGAAGGTCCCCGACGACCCCGCGGGCGGCTACCGCTGGATCATCGCCGAGCCCCGCCCCGACCCGGCCGTCCTGAAGGCCGCCGGTACACACGGGGGCACCGGCGGCCCACCCCCGGACGGCACCGCCCGCTACCTCGCCTTCGAGGCCGTCCGTCCGGGCCGTACGGACTTACGGTTGCTGCGCTGCCGGCGCTGCGGCACCGGCGCCGCCGACGAGAAGGGCGCCCGCAGCCTCAACTTCCGTGTCACCGTTGGCTGATCCGTGGTCACTGTCGGCTGATCCGTGGTCACCGTGGGTCGCCACATTCGGACCGCGAGGCGTTGCGCACGGACCTGACGGATGGCAGGCAGCGCTCTCCGCCCCTGGTTAGCATGAGGAATCGGAACCGGTTGAGAACAGGCCGACGGACGCGCACACCGCCCACGACAGGAGCTGAACGATCACCATGAGTGAACGGAGCGCACTGCGGTCGCGGCTGGAGGCGCTCGTTCGGGAACTGGCGAAGTTCGGTGCGGTCGGCGGCGCGGGGTTCGTCGTCAACTTCGTGGTGTTCAACCTCGTGCGGCATCTGACCGAGGTACCCGTCGTCCGGGCCAGCATCATCGCGACCGTCGTGGCGACCGGCACCAACTATCTCGGCTACCGCTACTTCACCTACCGTGACCGCGACAGACAGGGCCGGACGAAGGAGCTGACGCTCTTCCTGCTGTTCAGCGCGGTCGGCCTGGTGATCGAGAACGGTCTGCTCTACGCCGCGACGTACGGGTTCCACTGGGACAGCCCGCTGCAGAGCAACATCTTCAAGTTCGTCGGCATCGGCTTCGCCACGCTCTTCCGCTTCTGGTCCTACCGCACCTGGGTCTTTCGCACCCTGCCCGCGCGGGAGGCCGTGGAGACCGCGGAGTCCTTCCTCGCCGACGGCTCACAGCGCCCGCGCAGCGCCTCCCGGAAGTAGCCGCGGAGCCGCCCGTCCCCGCAGGGCGCTCGCGGCCTCACTCCTCGACGGGTTCCGCCTCACGTGCCAGGAACAGCGCAAAGACCGGCGGATGCTGCTGGAGCAGCTCCAGCCGCCCGCCGTCCGCCTCCGCCAGGTCCCGTGCGACGGCCAGCCCGAGTCCGGTGGAGTTCCGGCCGGAGACCGTGCGCTCGAAGACCCGCGAGCCGAGGTCCGGCGGCACCCCGGGCCCGGCGTCGGTGACCTCGACGACCGCCTGGTTGCCGGTGACGCGGGTACGCAGCGCGACCGTCCCGTCGCCGTGCATCAGCGAGTTCTCGATCAGGGTGGCCAGCACCTGGGCGACCGCGCCCGGTGTGCCGACGGCCCGCAGCCCCTTCTTGCCCGAGCGCACAATGGCCCGCCCCGCACTGCGGTAGGCCGGCCGCCACTCCTCGATCTGCTGCTTGACCACCTCGTCGAGGTCGAAGGCGACCGCGGAGCCGCTGCGCGGGTCCCGGGAATTGGTCAGCAGCCGCTGGACGACATCCGTCAGCCGCTCCACCTGCGCCAGCGCGATGGTGGCCTCTTCCTTCACGGTGTCCGGATCGTCGGTGACGGTGATCTCCTCCAGCCGCATGGACAGCGCGGTCAGCGGTGTCCGCAGTTGGTGCGAGGCGTCCGCGGCCAGCCGCCGCTCGGCGGTCAGCATCCGCGCGATCCGCTCGGCGCTGGCGTCCAGCACATCGGCGACCCGGTCCAGCTCCTGGACGCCGTAGCGGCGGTGGCGCGGGCGGGGGTCGCCGGAGCCGAGCCGCTCGGCGGTCTCGGCGAGGTCGGTGAGCGGCGCGGTCAGCCGGCGGCCCTGGCGGACGGCCAGGATGACGGCTGCGATGATCGCCAGCAGCGCCACGGCCAGAATGACCAGCAGCGTCCGGCCGATCTCCGCACTGACCATGGAGCGGGAGGCCTGGACCGTGACCGACTCACCGCGGTCCCCGCTCACCTGCGACTGGATGACATCGCCGGAGGGCCGCGTCCCGATCTCGATCGGTCCCTTGCCCGGCACCTTGATCTTCGCGTACCGCTTGGCGGTGATCTGCTCGGAGAGGATGTCCGGGGTGATCTTCTCGCCGCTGCCCAGTCGGCTCTCCACTATCCCGACCAGCCGGACCGCTTCGGACTCCACGCTCTCCTGGGCACCGGCCTGGATGGTGCGGGTCTCGACGATGACGAGCGAGACACCGAAGACGGCGATCACGACGAGCACCACGGCGAGCGTGGAGTTGATCAGGCGGCGGCGCACGGGCCCCTAGCTCTTCTCGAAGCGGAAGCCGACTCCGCGGACGGTGGCGATGTAGCGGGGGTTGGCGGCGTCGTCCCCGAGCTTCTTGCGCAGCCAGGAGATGTGCATGTCGAGCGTCTTCGTGGAGGACCACCAGGTGGTGTCCCAGACCTCGCGCATCAGCTGGTCGCGGGTGACGACCCGGCCGGCGTCCCGCACCAGGACCCGCAGCAGGTCGAACTCCTTCGCCGTGAGCTGCAGTTCCTCGTCGCCCATCCACGCGCGGTGCGACTCGACGTCGATCCGTACGCCGTGGGTGGCGGGCGGCTGCTGGGGCTCGGCGGTGGAGCCGCGGCGCAGCAGGGCCCGTACGCGGGCGAGGAGTTCGGCGAGCCGGAAGGGCTTGGTGACGTAGTCGTCGGCGCCGGCGTCCAGGCCGACGACGGTGTCCACCTCGTCGGCGCGGGCGGTCAGCACCAGGATGGGGAAGGAGTGGCCTTCGTTGCGCAGCCGGCGGGCGACCTCCAGGCCGTCCATGCCGGGCAGCCCCAGGTCCAGGACGACGAGGTCGATATTGCCCTGGAGACCGGCGTCGAGCGCCGTCGGGCCGTCCTCGCGCACCTCGACTTCGTAACCCTCGCGGCGCAGTGCGCGGGCGAGCGGCTCCGAGATGGACGCGTCATCCTCGGCGAGCAGTACACGGGTCATGGCCCGATGGTAGTCCGATGTATCCGCGGCGAGGGGCGGACCAGCGCGGATGGCCGACGACGGACCGTTCCTGCACGGTGAGCTGCGAGCGCCCCGGGCGCGCGCGAGGGCGCGCGGTATCCGCGGGGGCGCTCATGGTTCCCCGTGCCGGTGTGAGCGTTGTCTCACGCAGCCCAACAGTGCTGGAACCAGACGTATGGTGGCCGAACGTCCATCGCTCAACCACCGGGACCTTTGACTCCACTGACGTCAACGGTCCCTCGTTGTGTACCGGGCCGGCATCACCAGCCGTGATGCACAGTGATCGACCTGTCGACCGGGTCCGCCGCGCTAGCTAGACGGGGGGCGTGGAATCCGGAGTACGACCGCCCTTCCGGCCCCTCGCGGGGGTGCCGGACCTCCCGGACGTGGGGGCGGGCGGGGCTACGCCGGAGCCGGTCATCTCCCCCACCCGGGCGCGTATCGGCCTGCGAACGCGTCCCGTAGCAGCAAGGAAGCACCATGGCGTCCAGCCTGACGAAGGACGCGGCCCAGCAGGGGAACCCTGTGAATGGCGGCAAGACCTTCTTCGGCCACCCCCGCGGACTGGCCACTCTCTTCATGACCGAGATGTGGGAGCGCTACAGCTTCTACGGCATGAAGGCTCTACTCCCGCTGTACCTGATCGCGCCCGGCGGCATGCACATGCAGGCCACCACGGCCACGGCGATCTACTCGGTGTACATGGCGATGGTCTACCTGCTCGCCATGCCGGGCGGCTGGGTGGCCGACCGCTTCTGGGGACCGCGCAAGACGGTCGCCATCGGTGCCCTCGTCGTCATCGCGGGCCACATCACGCTCGCCCTGCCCTCCGCGGCGTCCTTCTTCGCGGGTCTCGTGCTGGTCGCGATCGGCTCCGGCCTGCTGAAGGCGAACATCTCCACGATGGTCGGCCACCTCTATGACGGCCCGGAAGACCCGCGCCGTGACGGTGGCTTCACGCTCTTCTACATCGGCATCAACATCGGCGCCCTGCTGGCCCCGCTGTCCATCGGCACCGTTGGCGAGAGCGTCAACTGGCACCTCGGGTTCACGCTCGCCGCCGTCGGCATGGCGCTCGGCCTCGCCCAGTTCCTGCTCGGCACCCGCCACTTGAGCGCGGAGAGCAGCGTCGTCGCCCAGCCCGCGACGGCCCAGGAGAAGGCGTCCGTGCTGCGCAAGGGCCTGATCTGGCTGATCGCCGCGGCCGTGTTCTACACCCTGCTCGGCGTGAGCGGTCACTTCGCCGACTGGGCGCTGATGCCGATCACCATCGCCGGCCTGGTCATCCCGATCGCGGTCCTGGTCCGCATGAAGCGCGACAAGGAGCTCACGGAGCTGGAGCAGTCCAAGCTCTCGGGCTACTTCTGGTTCTTCGCGGTCGCCGCCGTCTTCTGGATGATCTACGACCAGAACGGCTCGACCCTGTCGATCTTCGGCGAGAACTCCACAACGAACGACCTGCTGGGATTCCACTTCCCGACGTCCTGGTACCAGTCGCTGAACCCGCTCTTCATCATGGCGCTCGCCCCGGTGGTGGCGTCGGCGTGGCTGTGGCTGAACAGGCGCGACAAGGAGCCCAGCACCGCCGTCAAGTTCGCGTCCAGCCTCGCACTGATCGGCATCTCGTTCGCGGTCTTCCTCATCCCGCTGATCGACACCGCCGCCAACGGCGGCAGGGTCAGCCCGATGTGGCTGGTGGCCATCTACTTCATCCAGACCGTCAGTGAGCTGTGCCTGTCTCCGGTCGGCCTGTCGGTCACCACGAAGATGGCGCCCGCCAAGTACAGCTCCCAGATGATGGGTGTCTGGTTCCTCGCGGTCACTGCGGGTGACTCGGTGTCAGGGCTGCTGACGTCGCCGCAGCTGAACGTCGATCTGAACACCGGCGGTGCGGTCGCCGTGGAGGCCGTGTTCGCCGTCATCGCCGGCCTCGGCATCTGGACGTCCCGCAAGCGGATCAAGGAGCTGATGGGCAGCGTCAACTGACGCCTGCCGGCCCCGGAACGCGGAAGGGGGCGTCGCACCGACGGTGCGACGCCCCCTTTGTGCGTCCCCGGGGCGTGCTGGTCATGCATCCCTGGGGGCGTGCTGGTCATGTGTCCTCGGGGACGTACCGCTTATGCGTTCCCGAGGACGTACCGCTTCAGCGGACCCGTGCCCGGCGCCGGGGCAGGAAGGTGAAGACCGCCCCGCCCAGCAGGATGACCGTCCCGGCGAGGAGGCCGAGCGCGGTCAGCGCGCCGTGGTCACTCGCGCCGGTCTCGGCGAGGCCGCCACTGCTGCCGCTGCCGCTGCCGCCCGAGACACTGGCCGGCCCCGCCGCGCCGCCACCGGAGGCCGCGGCGCCGCCCGTGGCACCGCCGGAGGTGCCGCCCTGCTGTGCCGAGGTGTCCAGGGCGAGTGAGACTCCCGGGTCCTTCTCCGGGGTGCAGGTGGTGGTCGTCCCGAGGGCGTTCACGGTGAGCACGCCCGGGGTGAGCGTGGCCTTGCCGGTGGCACCCGGCTTATAGGTGCCCTTCAGATCGGGGATCGCTATCGGCTGCCCCGACTTGATCGGGTCGGCGTTGGCCGGCCCCTCGACCTTCACCGATCCCTTGTCCGCGCCACCGGCCTTGACGTCCATCGAGGGCTTGACCGAACCCTTGGGGATGTCCGCCGGACTGTCCATGACGGACTTGCTGAACTTCACCGTCAGGTCGTAACCGCCGCCCTTCTTCACGGCGTTGATCTGGACCGGCGAGGTCGCCTTCTTGTCCCCGATGGGCGTCTTGCAGGCGTACGGGACCAGCACTTCCTTGCCCTTGTACGCGGTGCCGTCGGGGTCGCCGCCCGAGCCTCCGGTGGTCGTCCCGGCGGACGAGCCGGTGGTCGCACCGCCGTCGGTGCCGCCGCCGGTGGTCCCGCCGGTCGTCCCGGTGGTGGTCCCGCTCGTGGTCCCGCCGGTCGTACCTGTGGTGGTCCCGCTCGTGGTGCCACTCGTGGTCCCGCTGGTCGTGCCGGTGGAGGTGCCGGTGGTCGTCCCGGTGGTCGTCCCGGTCGTGGTGCCGCCGGAACCGCCCCCGCCGTCGGTCACCTTGATGGTGACCGCGGGCTTCACGGCCTCCTTGGGCGAGCACTTGGTGTCCGTCGAGATCGGCTTGTTGACGTTGATGTTGTAGAAGCCGGGCGTCAGGGTGACCTCACCCGGCTTCGACAGCTTCAGCTTGCCCTTCATGTCGGACAGCTTCATCGGACCGCCCTTGGGGATCGGCGGGTTCTGCCGCGGTCCCTGCATGGCCAGATCGCCGGTCTGCGCCCCGGCCACCTTGATCGTGCCGGTCGGCTGGACGGTGTTCTCCCCCAGATCGAGGATGTCGGGGTTCTTCGAGGCCCCCTCGACGGTCTTCCAGACCACCTCGATCTCGTCACCCACCTTCGCGGTCGCGGGCGCGCCGACCGCCACCTTCGTGGTGCCCTCGATCGGTGGCAGCCCCGAGATCGGCGGCGGCAGACACTCCGTCTTGTACGACACCTCTGCGGCCTGGGCGGTCCCGGCCGCTGCCATGATGCCCGCACCCGCGAGCACCAACGCGGCCACCGAGGCCACCGCGGCTCTCCTCCGTTGCCTCATCACGCTGAACCTTTCGACGTCGGTCGTTCGGTTGATGTGGTGGTGGACGGTGCGGTGTCCGGGGTGAACCACGGGAGCGCGGCACGGCCACCCGGTGTACCGGGTTCGGCCGTGGCGCCCTCGCTCGCGGTCCGGTTCCTGATGCGTGGTCCGATGCCGGCCGCGCGCCGGCGTCCGGCCGTCGGCGTGTGTCCCGCCGTCGGCGTGTGTCCGGTCGTGGGCGTACGCCCTGCGCCGTGTCTGCGGGGCCCGCCCGTCCGGCGCGGGCGTACCCGGTCCACGAGCGCCATCCCGATGCGGAACACCGCCGTCGGGACCACCACGCAGAGCAGCACCCAAAAGAGCGTCACGCCCCATGGCCTGCCGACTCCCCAGGGCTGCTCGGCCAGCGTCTTGCCGCCGTATTCGAGCGAGACCAGATAGTCCCCGTGCGCGCCGGCCGGCAGCTCGACCGGCAGCGTGACCTCGGCCTTCTTCCCGGCGGGTACGGTCCCCCGCCACTGTTGCTCCTCCCACTCCGTCGCGAAGACCCCGTGCGAGGTGCCGACCCGGAAGACGGGGTCCTTGGCCGGTGCCGAGCCGAGATTGCCGACCGTGAGGGTCAACTGGCGCTGTGCGGGGGCGCCGAACCAGGTCAGCAGACCGCTGCTGCCCGCCAGTCGCGGCTGGGCGAGCACCGTCAGCCGACCGCCGGTGCTCTCCGCGGGCAGCGGCGCCACCGGGTGGCCCGCCACCTTGAGGGCGGCATCCGCATCGGCCGCCTCGCCGGTCACGGTCGTCACATGCACCACACAAGGGCAAGGCTTGGGTGGCTCGGCGACCGGGAGGCGCCTGCGGAACGCGCCCTGTGCGTCGGTGGTGACCGCCCGTCCGTCGCCGTTGGCACAGGAATTGGTGCCGCCGATCATGTTCTGCCCGCAGATCAACAGCGTGAGCAGCGCCTTGGGCCGCCAGCCGCGGCCGGTCACGGTGAGCGAGCCGCCCTTGCCGGCTTCCTTCCGGGAGAGGTGGACGGTGGGATGGCTCTCCGCGGCGGCGGTGTGCGGGGCAGCAGGCGCGGCAGCGGCCGGAACCGGGGCCGCCCCGAGCGCCAGGCAGAGGACGAGCCCGGCCACCGCCCGCCGCCGCATCCGCATCCGCCGTACGGTGCGGGCCGCGCCCGAACCGGTATCCGTACGCGTCCCCGCAGCCGGACGCGCCGTGCCCGTGCCCGTCCCCGTCCCCGTCCCGCCGTTCACGATCGCGCTCCCGATCCGGTACCCGCCAACTGCCCCGCCGCGTCCGTCCTTCCGCCCTCGGGCGGCCGCGCGTCCTCGGCCGCCCTCCGCGCGCTCTCCGCGCCCCGTGCCCCGCTCGCGCCCTCGCCGCGGCGCCACCGTCGGACGACCACCAGGCCGCCCCCGCCCGCCGCCAGGAGGAACACCGCTCCGGCCACCGCACCCCAGGGGACCGCGGTATACGTCGCGGTGGCGGACCCGTGGGCGCCGCCGCCCGCCGTCGCCGTGAGCCGCACGTCCACTGCGTCCAGACCGGGCGGGTCAGGCCATTTCTCCGTCAGATCGATGCTCCGGCCGGGCCGCAGCGCGATCGGCAGAGTGCGGGTGGCGCGCCGCAGCACGGGGCCGAAGAGCCCGTCGGCGTCCACCGCGAGCCGCGGGGTGAGCACCGTGTTGCCGCGGTTGACCAGCGTGTACCGGATGACCGCCGCACCGCCCCGCCCGCGCACCGACACCTTCTCGACACCCATCGCGGACAACGCCGCCCCGGTCACCCGCAGATGGACCGGTACGGCGTCCCGCCCGCCCGCTCCGCCGCCCTCGCCACCGTCCAGACCACCACCCTTCGCACCGCTGCCCGTGCCATTCCCGTCGCCTCCGCCCTTGCCGCTCCCCTTGCCGCTCCCCTTGCCGCCACCCGTGCCGCTCCCCTTCCCGCCGCCGGTCGAGGGCGCCACGGAGGCGGCGATCAGCGCACCGGGGTGGTCACCGGGGGCGGCATCGCGCGGCACGGTCACCGTGAACGGCACGCTCGCCCGGGTGCGCGGCGGAACCTTCACCTCCGTCGAGGCGAGCGTGAGCCACGAGCCGGGCGTGGAGCTGCGCAGCCGTACGGTGACGGTGCGGCCGGTGGGGTTGCTCAGGGACAGCCGGTCGCTCATGACGGTGCCCGGCGCGCCCTCCAGGTAGAAGTACGGGCGGTCCGGTGCGTCCGGCGCGGCGCCGTCACCGGGCGCGGGCGCCGCGGACCAGCCCGGTGGCGCCGGGGCGGCGGCCGGCCGGGCCACGGCCGCGGCGGAGCACAGCAGCACGGCGGCGGTCGCGAGGACCACACCGCTGACCGCTGTGCGGGGACGGAACGGCATCGGCGGCTCCTGGTGCACGGGGGCCTCCCCGTGCCGGCCGGGCCCGGGGAGGGCGGAGAACGGGGGTGCGCCACGCGGGTCCTGGCGCCCCACGCGGTGCGTCACACCCGCTGGTGACGGCGGGTCAGCCAGAGCGCACCGGCGGCACCGGCCAGCAGTACGGTGCCGCCGAGGGTGCCCAGCGCAAGGGCGGAGTCCGCGGGTCCGGTCTGCGGCAGCTGCCCCCCGGAGGAGCCGCCGGCTGCGGCGGCTCCGGTGCTGCCCGAGGCGCCGCCCGAACCACCGGTCCCCTTCACCTCAAGGGTCAGCGAGGGCTTGGGATGGTTGGCGGGCGTGCACGTGGTGGTGGTACCCAGCGCCTTGATGGTGAGCGTGGCGGCGGTGAAGGTCACCTTGCCGCTGCCCTTGGGGGTGTACGTACCGCTCAAGTCACTGATCTTGATGGGGGTGTTGGCCGGAATGGCCTGGTCGTTGGGCGGCCCGGCGACCGGCACCGTACCGCTCTCCGCACCGCCCAGCGTGATCAGCGCGCTCGGCTTCATGGCGCCCTTGCCCAGCTCGACGGGGCTGGAGGAGACGCCCTTCCGGAAGGACATGACGAGCTTGTACGCACCACCGCCGGGCGTGCTCGTGATGTCGATGGGCGAGACCGCGCCCTTGCTGCCGATCGGCGTTTTGCACTGGTAGTTGACGTCGACGACCTCGGCGTGGGCAGCCGGTGCGGTGAGCATCACCGCGGACCCCGCCGCCATCGCCACGGCCGCGGCGAGGCCGGCCGCCCGGACCGGGCGCCTGCCGTGCTGTTCGTAGAAGCGGGCCACCTCGGATTCCCCTTCTCCCGGTGAGCGCACCGCCGGACGTTACTGACGGCACATCAGATTGGCCGCTCAAGGTACGCCGGGGACCTTGCCGAGGGAAGGCAATGCACAGCCCCGATCGGCCCGGGGCCCGCACGGCGGGGAAATCCGGCCTCGACAGGAGGGGGCCGGGGGTGCGCCGGGATCCGGGGACGCCATGGGCCGGGATGCCGTGGGCGGGGGAGCCCTCGCACGACGAAGCGCGGGCCCTTGGGCCCGCGCTCAGCTCTTCCCGGCGAATCGCCCGTCCCTCAGGACGGCGCGGCGAGCTCCGCCCAGACGGTCTTGCCCGTGCCGTCGGCGTTGCGCACCACGCCCCAGTCCAGGCACAGGCGCTGCACGATGAACATGCCGTGACCGCCGGGACGGCCCGGACGGTGCGGGCTGCGCGGCGCCGGCGAGCCCGTGCCGAGGTCGCTGACCTCCAGGCGCAGCACTTTGGCGGTGCAGCGCAACCGCAGCTCCTCGGGCCCTTCGGCGTGCAGGCAGGCGTTGGTGACCAGTTCCGAGACGACGAGCAGCACATCCTCGGCCGCGGCACGCCGGTCGGCGCTCGCGGCCGGCAGCCAGCCCCAGTCGTGCAGCGCCTGCCGGGCGAAGTCACGGCCGCGCGCCACGGCCCCTCGGGTGCCCGCCAGGCGCAGCCGGCGGATCTGGCCCGCCGGGACGGCAGCCGGGGCGGCGGAAGCACCCACGCCGCCCGACTCCGGGCCGAGATCGCCCGGCGGATACGGCCGGGTGGTGCTCATCAGCGCTTCACCTCACCGATTCGCCTGTTCACGGAAAACAGATACTGACTGATTCAACGGATTCAGATGTCTCCTGCCCGACCGGACCGTGAGAACACCCACTTCTTGGGTACGGAAGTTGTGACACGGACTACGTGCCCGGAATGCAGCGTTCCGGACACCGTCGCCGTAGTCAGTCGGCCAGGGCCGCGTCGAGGGAGTCGTGCACCGTGAAAACCGCCTCGGCGCCGGTGATCTCGAAGACCCGGGCGACTACCGGCTGCATCCCGGCCAAATGGACTCCGCCCCCCTCGGCCTCCGCCTTCAGGCGGGCGCCGAGCAACACATTGAGACCGGTGGAGTCCATGAACTCAAGGGGTGAGCAGTCCACCACCAGGCGTGCGTATCCGTCGTCCACGCAGCCTTCGAGTGACTCACGCAACAGATCTGCGGTGTGGTGATCGAGCTCACCCGAAACCGTCACGACCGCGCTGGCGCCGTGATGGCGGATCTCGACATGAAGCCGGCCCCGGCTTGCACTGCCGACCGTCCCGCGGTCCATGCGCGCGCACCTCTCCTGCTGTCTAGACGACTGTTTGCTTACCTACTGCGCTCGTGCGAACCCTACGCCTTCCCGACGCCTCTCGGTAGCCGAACAATCCGCGTATTGCCCAATATATGGACAACGCGTACTTGCCATCTTCAGGCAAAGCCAGGTAGGCGTAGAAGCACACATCCGAAACGGCCGGCTTTGGAGGCGCCGCACACCGCAGCTTCACGTAGAGGCATCGGCAGCCATATGCCGAGAACGATGGAGGAGACCATGTCACCCCGGCTCGACGAACTGCGCACCGACGACCCCCGGCAGTCCGCATCGTCGACACCCCCGTCCGACCCGACCGGGCACATCCCTTCCCAGCCGCTCCCTGCCGAATCAGATCTGGCGGGATTGTCTGAGATCGAGGGGCTGCCCGAGATCCCGCCGTTCGACGAGGTGGGTCCGGTGGACGCGAGGGCTCTGTCCAAGACCCTCTTCGAACGTCTCGAAACGCTCGAGGAAGGCACCCACGAATTCGCGTACGTCCGCAACACTCTGGTCGAGCTCAACCTCGCGCTGGTGAAGTTCGCGGCCTCCCGGTTCCGCTCCCGCAGCGAGCCCATGGAGGACATCGTCCAGGTCGGCACGATCGGCCTGATCAAGGCGATCGACCGCTTCGAGATCAGCCGTGGCGTCGAGTTCCCGACGTTCGCCATGCCGACCATCGTCGGTGAGATCAAGCGCTTCTTCCGTGACACCAGCTGGTCGGTGCGCGTACCGCGGCGTCTGCAGGAGCTGCGGCTGGACCTCGCCAAGGCGGGCGACGAACTGGCGCAGAAGCTGGACCGCGCCCCCACGGTCCACGAACTCGCCGCACGCCTCGACATCAGCCGTGACGAGGTCGTCGAGGGCATGGCCGCGAGCAACGCGTACACCGCGAGCTCGCTGGACGCCCAGCCCGAGGAGGACGACAGCGAAGGCGCGCTGGCGGACCGCATCGGCTACGAGGACCACGGGCTCGAAGGCATCGAGTACGTCGAATCCCTCAAGCCGCTGATCGCCGAACTCCCGCCGCGCGACCGGAAGATCCTCTCGCTGCGCTTCGTCGCCAATCTGACGCAGTCCGAGATCGGCGAGGAGCTGGGCATCTCCCAGATGCATGTCTCCCGTCTGCTCTCCCGCACCCTCGTGCGGCTCCGCAAGGGGCTGATGGTCGAGGAGTGAGGGACCGCGGTCCCTGCCGGTCCGTGCGACCGGCAGCCGCCCGCGCAGAGGAGGGCCTGCCCCGGGGTTGTTCGGGACGGGCCCTCCTTTGCTGGTGCCCGTATGACGTCCGCCCCGGCTCCGCGGAGCCGGGGCGGACGTCACAGGCGCCGTACGGCGGTCAGACGCGCACTCCCTGGTGCCACACGGCCGAGACGAGCGGGACGCCCGGCCGGTAGGCGAGGTGGACGTGCGAGGGGGCGTCCAGGAGGGCGAGGTCGGCGCGGGCGCCGGGAGCGATCCGTCCGACGTCCGTACGGCGCAGCGCACGGGCGCCGCCCGCGGTCGCCGACCACACCGCCTCGTCGGGGGTCATCCCCATGTCGCGGACCGCCAGCGCGATGCAGAACGGCATGGAACTGGTGAAGGACGAGCCGGGGTTGCAGTCGGTGGACAGGGCGACGGTGGCGCCCGCGTCCAGCAGCGGGCGGGCGTCGGGCCACCGGGCGCGGGTGGAGAACTCGGCGCCCGGCAGGAGGGTGGCGACGGTGTCGGACTGCGCGAGGGCGTCGATGTCGGCGGGGCTGAGGTGGGTGCAGTGGTCGGCGGAGGCGGCGTCGAGTTCGACGGCGAGCTGGACGCCGGGGCCGTGGCCGAGCTGGTTGGCGTGCACCCGCGGCACCAGGCCCCTGGCCTTGCCCGCGGCCAGGACGGCGCGGGCCTGGTCGCCGTCGAAGGCCCCCTGCTCGCAGAACACGTCGACCCAACGGGCGTGCGGGGCGCAGGCGTCCAGCATCGGGCCGGTGACCAGGTCGACATAGCCGGCCGGGTCGTCGGCGTAGTCGGGCGAGACGATGTGCGCGCCGAGGAAGGTGACCTCGTCGGTGTGCTCGGCGGCGATGCGCAGTGCGCGGGCCTCGTCCTCGACGGTGAGCCCGTAGCCGGACTTGGTCTCCTGGGTGGTGGTGCCCTGGCGGAGTGCCTCGGCGAGGTAGCGGGCGACGTTGGCGTGCAGCGCCTCGTCGGTGGCGGCGCGGGTGGCGGCGACCGTGGTGCGGATGCCGCCGGCGGAGTACGGGCGGCCGGACATCCGGGCGTTGAACTCCGCGGTGCGGTCGCCGGCGAAGACCAGGTGGGAGTGGGAGTCGACGAAGCCGGGGATACCCGCCCGGCCGCCCGCGTCGACGGCGTTGTCGGTGGCGGGTGCTTTGCTGGAGGCACCGACCCAGGCGATGCGGTCGCCGTCGATGACGACCGCGGCGTCCTGGATCAGGCCGAGGGGGCCTTCGCCGAGGGAGGGGTCGTTGGTGACGAGCTGGGAGATGTGGGTGATGGCGGTGGTGGTCGGCGTGGAGGTCGTCGTCATCGCGGGGGTGTTCTCCTTCAGCCGCGTACCGCGGCGATGGACTCTGCGAGGGCGGTGGGTACGTCGGGGACAAGGGTGTGCACACCGTCCCGGACGATCTGCCGGCCGCCGACGATGGTGTGCCGTACGTCCGCCGCGGAGGCGGCAAATACGGCCGTTTCGGCGCCCAGCCGGGGCAGTGGTCCGGCGGTGCGTACGGAGTCCAGTGCGATCGTGGTGAGGTCGGCGAGCGCGCCGGTCTCCAGGGCGCCGGCATCGTCCCAGCCCAGGGCGGCATGACCGTCGGCGGTCGCGGCGCGCAGCAGGGCGGCGGCCGTCCAGTGCCCGCGGGTGCGGGTGCGCAGCCGTTCGTCCAGCTCCATGGCGCGGGCCTCTTCGAGCAGGTCGATGACCGCGTGGCTGTCGCTGCCGAGGGACAGCGGGCTGCCGCGGCCCTGGAGCCGGGCGGCCGGGCCGATGCCGTCGGCGAGGTCGCGTTCGGTGGTGGGACACATGCACACGCCCGTGTGGGAGCCGCCGAGCAGCTCGATGTCCTCGCTGGTGAGGTGGGTGGCGTGCACGGCCGTGGTGCGGCTGCCCAGCGCGCCGTGGTCGGCCAGCAGCCGTGTGGGGGTGCAGCCGTGGGCCTCGCGGCAGGCGTCGTTCTCGGCGGTCTGCTCCGAGAGGTGGAGGTGCAGCGGGGCCTGCCGTTCGCGGGCCCAGTCCGCGACGGTGCCGAGCTGGTCGGCGGGGACGGCGCGGACGGAGTGGATGGCGGCGCCGATGCGGGCGTGTGCGCGCTCCTTGAGTGCGTCGGCGCGCTCGGCCCAGCGCTCGGCGGTGCCGTCACAGAAGCGCAGCTGGTGGTGGTCGGGCGGGGCGCCGAAGCCGGCCGAGAGATAGGCGGTGTCCAGGAGGGTGATCCGGATACCGGCGTCCTCGGCGGCGGAGACCAGCGCCTCGCCCATGGCGTTGGGGTCGTCGTAGCGGGTACCGCCCGGCGCGTGGTGGAGGTAGTGGAATTCGCCGACGCAGGTGATGCCGGCCAGCGCCATCTCGGCGTACGTCGCACGCGCGAGCGAGTAATAGCTGTCGGGAGTGAGCTTGTCGGCGACCCCGTACATCACCTCGCGCCAGGTCCAAAATGAATCCGGCGCCCGCTCCACGCCTTCCGCCGTCGCATGTCCCCGCCGCTGCGGGGGTGATCCGGTGCCGGTGCCGACCTGGACGGTGCCGCGCAGGGCGCGGTGGAAGGCGTGCGAGTGGGCGTTGGCGAGACCGGGGAGGGTCAGGCCGCGCAGGGTGGTGGCGCCGGGCGGCGGGGTGTCCGTACCGGTACGGACCGCGGTGATCCGGCCGTCCGCGGTGTCCACCGTCACGCCCGGCTCGACGTGGGTGCCGAGCCAGGCGTGTTCGAGCCAGTACGTCATCGGTGTTGCCTGCGTCGTCAGCGGCACGCCAGCCCCTCCAGTACGTCGGCGAGTGCGGTGACCCCGGCGGCGCAGTCGTCCTCGTCCGCCGCCTCGGCGGGCGAGTGCGACACCCCGGTGGGGTTGCGGACGAACAGCATCGCGGTGGGCACCGTTCCGGACAAAATACCTGCGTCGTGCCCGGCGCCGGTGCCCAGGACGGGTACGGTCCGCTCCCCCGACTTGCCGAGGATCGCACTCAGCTCGTCCCGCAGGGCGTGCTGGAACTCCACGACGGGGGTGAAGGATTCGCGGACGACGGCCAGCTCCACCCCGTCGCGGGCGGCGCGCTCGGCGGCGGCCTGCTCGATCCCGGTGATCACGGTGTCCAGGGTGTCCTGGTCGGGGGCGCGGGAGTCCAGCCAGCCGCGGACGAGCGAGGGGATGGCGTTGACGCCGTTCGGCTCCACGCTGATCTTCCCGAAGGTGGCCAGGGCACCGGTCAGCCGGGCCTGCTCACGGGCGGCGAGCACGGTCGCGGCATAGCTGAGCATCGGGTCCCGGCGGTCGTCGAGCCGGGTGGTGCCGGCGTGGTTGGCCTCGCCGTGGAAATCGAAACGCCAGCGGCCGTGCGGCCAGATGGCGGAGGCGATGCCGACCGGGTCACCGGACAGGTCCAGGGCACGGCCCTGTTCGACGTGGAGCTCGACGAATGCACCGATCCGGGCGAGCCGTTCGGGGTCCGGGCCGATGGCCTCCGGGTCGTATCCGGCGCGCTCCATGGCCTGCGGGAGGGTGATGCCGTCGCCGTCGCACAGCCGGTGCGCGGCCTCGGTGGTCAGCGCCCCGGCCGCGAGCCGGGAGCCGACGCAGGCCAGGCCGAACCGAGCGCCTTCCTCGTCGCCGAAGTTGACGATCGCCAGGGGCTTGTCGAACTCCGCCCCCCTCCGGCGGAGTTCGTCGAGCGCGGCGAAGGAGGAGACGACACCCAGCGGGCCGTCGAAGGCGCCGCCGTCCGGTACGGAGTCCAGGTGCGAGCCGGTGACGACGGCGTCGCCCGGGTCCACGTCCTGGTAGCCGGTGGCGCCGAGCCAGGCCCATTGGTTGCCGTTGCGGTCCAGTTCGCAGGTGAGTCCACGGGTCTCGGCCTGGGCCCGGAACCATGCGCGGCAGTCGGCGTCGGCGCCGGTCCAGGCGTAGCGGCGGTAGCCCCCGGAGGAGGAGTTGCGGCCGAGGGGCCGCAACTCCTCCCACATCTCGTGGAACGAGGCGGTCACGCGTCCTCGCCTTCGCCCTCGCGCATCGGGATGCGGACGCCGCGCTCGGCGGCCACCTCGTCGGCCCGCTCGTAGCCCGCGTCGACATGCCGGATGACGCCCATGCCGGGGTCGTTGGTGAGCACCCGGCGGATCTTCTCGCCGGCCAGCGGGGTGCCGTCGGCGACGGTGACCTGGCCGGCGTGGATCGAGCGGCCCATGCCCACGCCGCCGCCATGGTGCAGCGAGACCCAGGAGGCACCGGAGGCGACATTGACCATGGCGTTGAGCAGCGGCCAGTCGGCGATCGCGTCCGAGCCGTCCTTCATGGCCTCGGTCTCGCGGTAGGGCGAGGCGACGGAGCCGCAGTCGAGGTGGTCGCGGCCGATGGCCAGCGGGGCGCGCAGGGTGCCGTCGGCGACCATCTCGTTGAAGCGTTCGCCGGCCTTGTCCCGCTCGCCGTAGCCGAGCCAGCAGATCCGGGCGGGCAGGCCCTGGAAGTGCACCCGCTCGCCGGCCAGCTTGATCCAGCGGGCCAGCGACTCGTTCTCCGGGAAGAGGTCCAGGATCGCCTTGTCGGTGGCGGCGATGTCGCGGGCGTCGCCGGACAGCGCGGCCCAGCGGAACGGCCCCTTGCCCTCGGCGAACAGTGGCCGGATATAGGCGGGGACGAAGCCGGGGAAGGCGAAGGCCCGCTCGTATCCGGCGAGCTGAGCCTCGCCGCGGATCGAGTTGCCGTAGTCGAAGACCTCGGCGCCGGCGTCCATGAAGCCGACCATGGCCTCGACGTGCCGGGCCATCGACTCGCGCGCCCGCTGGGTGAAGTCGGCGGGCTTCTCGGCGGCGTAGGCGGCCATGTCGTCGAAGTCGATGCCGACCGGAAGGTAGGCCAGCGGGTCGTGGGCGCTGGTCTGGTCGGTGACGATGTCGATCGGCGCGCCCTCGGCGAGCAGCTGCGGCAGCAGCTCCGCGGCGTTGCCGAGCAGGCCGATGGAGAGCGGTTTGCGCTGGTCGCGGGCCTCGACGGCGAGCTGGAGCGCGTGCTGGAGGCTGTCCGCCTTCACGTCCAGGTAGCGGTGCTCGATCCGGCGCTCGATGGCGCGAGGGTCGCAGTCGATGCAGATCGCGACGCCGTCGTTCATGGTGACGGCGAGCGGCTGGGCGCCGCCCATACCGCCGAGGCCGGCGGTGAGCGTGATCGTCCCGGCCAGTGTGCCGCCGAACTTCTTCGCCGCGACGGCCGCGAAGGTCTCATAGGTGCCCTGGAGGATGCCCTGGGTGCCGATGTAGATCCACGAACCGGCGGTCATCTGCCCGTACATGGTCAGCCCGAGGGCCTCCAGGCGGCGGAACTCCTCCCAGTTGGCCCAGTCGCCGACGAGGTTGGAGTTGGCGATGAGCACCCGCGGCGCCCATTCGTGCGTCTGCATCACGCCGACCGGCCTGCCGGACTGGACGAGCATCGTCTCGTCCTGCTTCAGCGTGGTGAGCGTGCGCACCATCGCGTCGAAGGAGCGCCAGTCACGTGCGGCCTTGCCCGTGCCGCCGTAGACGACGAGCTGGTCCGGGTGTTCGGCCACCTCCGGATCGAGGTTGTTCTGCAGCATGCGCAGCGCGGCTTCCTGCTGCCATCCCCGAGCACTCAGCTCCGTACCGCGCGGCGCCCGCACGGGTCGCGGTCCCGACATGGGCCGTGCCTCCCTGACATCGAATGGATTGAGCTATTCACATATTGAGGTCGATGAATAGCGCTAGTCAACAGGGCGCGGAGGGCTGCCCGCCGCGAGCCGCAGGAACCGGCCAACCCGCCCGTCGATTTCGACTTGCCCATCGGGAAAGTCTGCGCTAACTTTCCTGATAGGCAAGTCAACGGGGGACGTCTGACCGCCTTGGGGAGGCGATGGCCATGAGCACATCAGTGGATGCCGAACAGGCCTGGAAGGATCTGCAGCGCATCCGGGTACCGCAGGAGCGGGTGTACGACGAGATCGAACGAACCGCCCACGACGACACGGGGTCGGCCTACACCACGGCCGGAGTCATGTGGGTGTTCCTCGCCGTTACGGGCCTCGATCTGCCCGGGTGGGCGTTCTGGCTGGTACTCACGGCCTACGTCACCCTGCTCGGCTCGCTGGCTGTGATCTACAACCGCAGGACCCGGATGCGGCTGCACCGCTCGCGCCACAGCTGGCGGTCGTTCGCCATCTTCTTCGCGGGCATGGCGGTGACCGTGGTGACCATCCTGGGCTCCGGCCTGCTGGTCGACTGGCTCGCGCTGCCCTTCGGCAGTCTGATCCAGGCCACCGCCTCGGCGGGCGTCTTCGTCCTCTTCGTCGGGCCGGCGAACCGCTGGGCGGTCAGCTCACTGCGCGACCGCGGCACGAGAACCCTCCGGAAGGGAGCAGGCCGATGAGCACCCCGAGCGGCTTCGACGAACTGATCCACCCCTCCACCCGGCTGTCCGTGGTGGCGCTGCTCGCCGCCACGGAGTGGGCCGACTTCCCCTTCATCCGCGACAGCCTCTCGCTCAGCGACTCCGCGCTCTCCAAACAGCTGCACACCCTGGAAGAGGCGGAGTATCTGGAGATCCGCAAGGAAGGCGGCGGCCGCAAGCGGCGCACCAAGGTACGGCTGACGCACCGCGGCCGGACCGCCTTCGAGGGTCATGTGGCCGCGCTGCGGGCCATCGTCGAGGGCACGGGTCCCACGGCGTCGCCCGCACCGGCGACGGAGTCCACGGCGCCGGCGGAGCCCACAGCGGCGGCAACAGGGACAGGGCAACAGCAACAGCGCGCGGAGGCGGGCCGATGACGACAACCGAACAGCCGACCGTCCCCCCGTCCACGACCGCTTCGGAGCCGACCGTCCCTCGGTCCACGACCGCTTCGGCCGCCGCGGGCCCGGCCGGATCCGCCGGCCGGCCCGTCATCCGGGCACGCGACATGAGGATGTCGTACGGCGACACACACGTCCTGCACGGCATCGACCTGGACATCCACCGCGGCGAGATCTTCGCGCTGCTCGGCCCCAACGGTGCGGGGAAGACCACCACCGTCGAGATCCTGGAGGGCTTCCGGCAGCGCTCCGCCGGGGAGGTCGCCGTCCTGGGGACGGACCCGGCGCGCGGCGACGACGCCTGGCGTGCCCGGATCGGTCTGGTCCTGCAATCCTGGCGCGACCACCGCCGCTGGCAGGTGGCCGAGCTGCTGAGGCACTTCGCCCTGTACTACGCCGCTCCCCGAGATCCCGCCGAGTTGCTGGCCCTGGTCGGCCTCACCGAGCAGGCCGGGCAGCAGGTCGACCGGCTGTCCGGCGGACAGCGGCGGCGCCTCGACGTGGCACTGGCGATTGTCGGCCGCCCCGAACTTCTCTTCCTGGACGAGCCGACCACGGGCTTCGACCCCGAGGCCCGGCGCGACTTCCACGACCTGGTCGAGCGGCTCGCCCGCGACGAGGGCGTCACGGTGCTGCTCACCACCCACGATCTGGCGGAGGCCGAGCGGCTGGCCGACCGGATAGCCGTGCTGGTCAGCGGCCGGATCAGGGCCGGTGGCACCCCGGCGGAACTGGCTCGCCGGGCCGCCGCGCAGGCCGAGGTTCGCTGGACGACGGCCGACGGCACGGCCCGCCGGGAACGCACCGAGGCCCCCTCCCAACTGGTCTGGGAACTCCACCGGGACACGGGGGGACCGGTGGCCGACCTGGAGGTCCGCCGCCCGACGCTGGAGGACACCTACCTGCACATGGTGCACCAGGACGACGGAGCCGGGGACGGGGCCGGAGCAGGGGCAGGAGCGGGCGCAGGGGCGGGAGCGGGCGCAGGGGCGGGAGCAGGGACCAGAAGTGCGGGCGGGGCCGGAGCCACGGGCGGGGCCGTGACGCCGGGCGGGCCGGGCGGGCCGGGCGGGGAGGCCTCGCACACGGAGGCCTCGGGCGGGGAAGCCTCGTACGGGGAGAAGGAAGCATGAGGGGGACCGAAGTGACTACTTCGAGCGAAGCGACCGTGGTGACGGGCATGGCCCAGGGGGAGAACACGGCGGGGCGGACGGTCACGGCCGGCGCCACCGCGGGGGCCGGATCGCGCCGCCGTCGCTACTGGCGTGCCGGTCTGCTGCGCGGCGGCATCGAACTCCGCCACCTCGTCCGCAACCCCAAGGAATTGAGCGGCCATCTGGTCAACGTCGTCGTCGCGCTGCTGCTCGCCGGCTATATCAGCGACCACGTCCCCGGCACCCGTGTGCCGATGGCCCATCTGGCGCTCGCGGGCTTCGCCGCCTATCTGCTGTTCCAGATCGGGCTGGTCAATCTTCCGCAGATCCTGGTGACCGAGCGCGAGGAAGGCGCTCTGCTGCGATTGCGCGCCACCCCCGGCGGCATACCCGCCTATCTCGTCGCCAAGTCCTTGCTGGTGGTCGCCATGGCGTTCGGGACTTTGGCCGTCCTGCTGGGAGCCGCCGCAGTGCTGGTGGACGGGCCGCTGCCGCACGGGCCCGGCGGGTGGCTGACGCTGCTGTGGGTCAGCGCGCTCGGGCTGCTCGCCGTCGTCCCGCTGGGGGCGGCCATCGGCGCGGTGCTGCCGAACCCCCGTGAGGCGCTTGCGTTGATCATGCTGCCCGCGATGGGGCTGCTGATCACCTCGGGAGCGATGTTCCCGCTCACCTCGCTGCCCGCGCTGGTCCAGAAGATCGCCTCGGTCTTCCCGCTCAAGTGGATGGCCCAGGGCCTGCGCGCGGCCCTCCTGCCGGACGCCGCGCGCGCCGCGGAACCGGCCGGATCATGGGAGCTGCCGACCGTGGCGCTGATACTCACCGCCTGGGCCGTCCTCGGCTTCCTGCTCGCGGTCCCGCTCCTGCGCCGCGCCGCCCGCCGGGAGTCCGGCTCCCGCCTCTCCGAACGCCACAGCAAGGCGGGGTGGGGCGGCGGCCGGGCGGCCTGAGCCCAGGACCGGGAGGCTGGGCCCAGGGCCGGGAGGCTGGGCCGTACACCGGGATCCGAGGCCCACAGGCCCGGGGCCGGGACCCACAGGCCCGGGGCCGGCCCTACCGATCAGGTCCGGAGCCGGCCCGGCGGCCCGGGCTGAAGGCCGAGGCCTCCCCGACCCGGAAGTCTCCCGGGCGCCCCGGTCCCGGTTGGCGTCACACCCCCACCCAATGATGGAGTTGACCCATGAACTTCACGGAGCGAGACCGTGCCATTCAGGCAGCCATCGCGCGCGGGCTGGTAGGCCCCGGCGAGCCCGTTGCCGGACTGCTCGACATCGCCGGGATCCGCCGGTCGGCGGCGGAACTCCGCGCCGCCTTCGAGGAGTTCACCGCGCCGGGCACCCCGGTGCTGCACGCCTTCGCGGTGAAGGCCGCCTCGCTGGTGCCCGTATTGCGGCTGCTTGCGCAGGAGGGGCTCGGCTGCGAGGTGGCCAGCCCCGGCGAGCTGGCGCTGGCCCGGGCCGCCGGCGTACCGGTCGCCCGGACCGTCCTGGACTCGCCCGCCAAAACCGTCGCCGAACTGCGGGAGGCGCTGGCTCTCGGGATCGCCGTCAACGCCGACAACCCCGAGGAACTGGCTCGGATCGACGCGCTGATGGCCTCGGCACCGAGCAGCGCACCCATCGGCCTGCGGGTCAACCCCCAGATCGGTGGCGGCAGCATCGGGGCGATGAGCACCGCCACGGACACCTCGAAGTTCGGCGTCGGACTGCGGGACGAGGGTGTCCGCGACTGGGTCGTGCAGGCCTTCCTCGCCCGCCCGTGGCTGACCCGGCTGCACGCCCACGTCGGCTCCCAGGGCATGCCCCTGGAGCTGATGGCCGCGGGCGTCAAGGTCCTGTTCCACCTCGCCGAGGAGATCAACGAGAAGGCCGGCCGGCGTCAGATCGACACCCTCGACATCGGCGGCGGCCTGCCGGTCAACTTCTCCTCGGACGCCACCACCCCGACCTACCGCGAGTACGTCGCGCTGCTGCACGCGACCGTCCCCGGCCTGTTGTCCGGCCGCTACGGGATCGTCACCGAATTCGGCCGCTCGCTGCTGGCCAAGCACGGCACGGTCCTCGCCCGTGTCGAGTACGCCAAGTCGGCCGGCGGCCGCCCCATCGCCGTCACCCACGCCGGGGCCCAGGTCGCCACCCGCACGGTCTTCGTCCCCGAGGCCTGGCCCATCCGGGTCGCGGCCTATGACAGCGAAGGGCGCCCCAAGACGAGCGCTCCGGTCGCCCAGGACATCGCGGGACCGTGCTGCTTCGCGGGTGACCTGGTTGCGGAGAACCGTCCGCTCCCCCGCCTGGAGGCCGGCGACCACGCCGCCCTCCTGGACACCGGCGCGTACTATTTCTCCACCCACTTCGCCTACAACTCCCTCCCCCGCCCGGGGATTTACGGCTATGCCACGGACGCGGACGGCGGGGTCCGCTTCGCGACCGTCCGGACGCCGCAGACCCTGGAGGAGCTGACCGCGGAAAGCGGCGGTGCACACGCGAAGTCGCTGGGCGAGCTCGGGAGGCAGTAGCCGGACCCCTCGGGCCCCGGCCGCCGCCCCCTACCGGCCGGCCCGCACCCCGGGGACCCGCGCCCCACCGGGCCGCGCGTCCCCGGCAGCCGTGCCCGTCCGCACATACCCCCGGACCTCCTTGCCCGCCGCCCCGCCCCGGCCTGCGGACTCCGCGCGTACCCACAACAGCGCCTCGTGCTGCCGCTCCCAGCGGCCCAGCCACCACGCCTTGCCCCACAGCCCGAGCGCGGCCCCGGCCATCAGCAGTCCACCGGCCGACGGCAGCGCGCAGGACGAAGCGACCGCCGCCAGAAAGGCGAGCAGCAACCACCAGCGATGTGCGCGGCGCCAGATCCGGAGGGTGACCGACCGGTCCTGGAGGATGACGGCCTTCCCGGCCCGTGGCGCGTCGGCCGCCAGCGCGGCATACCGCCCACGTCGCACCGCGAACACCACGAGCGCCGCGCCCACGAAGAACGCCGCCCCTGCCGGCAGCCCGACCGTCCGCCCGGTCAGCCCCGGCACCAGTACCCCGATCCCCGCGGCCAGCAGCCCCGGCCACCACAGCCAGCCCGCCGGCGCCCGTACCACCACTGCCACCCGCCTCAGCACATACGCCCCGTGCCCCACGACAGACCTCCTCGCCCCGAGACCGCTACGCCCGACCTGTCGGGCCCAGCTGTACGGCGGGGGATCGTAGCCAGGCCGGATGAGGATTCCCTGAGACGGAAAGAGATTTTCGGCCCAGGCAGGGCAGGGCGGGGCGGGACAGGGCAGGCCAGGGCGCGGGGCCGGGCAGGGCAGGGCAGGGCAGGCCAGGGAGCGGGGCGGCCGGGGAGCAGAGCGAGAGCCGTGACAAGCAAGCGCCCCCGGGCACTACTGGGCACCCCCGGAGCCCGGGCCGCCGGCCCCGGGCGCTGGGCGCAGGCGTTGGCGTTGGCGCAGGCGTTGGCGTTGGCGTTGGCGTTGGCGTTGGCCGCGACCGTAAGGGCGAGCCCCGCCCCCTCACTCCACGAACAGCCCCCGGGCCGCCGCCCCCGCGTCGAATTCCTCCAGGCGGGCCTGGGCGTCCGGGAGCGCGTCGCACATCGCTTCCAGCAGTACGCGGCCCAGGAGCATGGGGGCGCAGGCCGTATCGAAGGCCAGGCCGGTGCCGACGGGGGCCGGGAGCAGGAGGTCGGTGTGGTGGGCGACGGGGGCGAAGGCACTGTCGGCGACGGTGACGACGGTCAGGCCGGCGGCGCGGGCGTATTCCAAGGCGTCGACGACCTCGCGGGGGTGGCGGGGCAGGGCGAAGCAGAGGAGGGCGCTCGCGCCGGCGCGTACCGCTGCGTCGATGCGGTCGGTGAGCATGGTGCCGCCCTCGTCCAGCAGCCGGACGTCGGGATGGACCTTACGGGCGAAGTAGCTGAAACCGGCCGCCTGGGCGGTGGCGGCGCGCAGGCCGAGGACGGGGAGCGGCCGGGAGGCGGCGAAGAGGCGGCCCGCCTCGACCACCGGTGACGGGTCGGCGAGGGCGGCGGCGAGCCGGCGGAGGTTGTCGATCTCCGCCTGGACGGCCTGCTGGTACTCGTTGTAGGAGCCGGTGTCGCCGGGCTTGTCCGTAGGGGCGACCTCGCGCAGATGGCGGCGCAGCGCCGGGTAGCCGTCGAAGCCGAGGGCGACGGCGAAGCGGGTGACGGACGGCTGGCTGACCCCGGCCAGTTCGGCCAGTTCGACGCTGGAGAGGAAGGGCGCATCGGCGGCCCGGCGCACCATGCAGTGGGCGATCCGGCGCTGGGTGGGGGTCAGCCGGTGCCCCTCGAAGAGCTTCTGCAGCCGGGCGGCGGTGCCGGTGTCCATAACGGAGACGCCGGTGTCCGTAGCGGAGACGGCGGCGTCCGTAGCGGAGACGGCGGCGTCCGTAGCGGAGACGCCGGCCTCCATGCCGGTGGTGTCCGTGCCGGTGGTGTCCGTGCCGGCATTCCCACCCGCGCTCGCACCCGTGCCCGCACCCGCGCCCGCACCCGCGCCCGTCGCCGTCCCCGTGTCCGTGTCCGTGTCCGTGGTGGCCGGTGCGCCCGGCGTCCGGTCGGCCCTGCCCCGCGGCCCGTCGCCGGTCGCGCCGCCGATGCCGCCGATGCCGCCGCCCTTGTCCCCGTCCCCGCTCATCGCCTCTTCTTCCCGGCCCGGTCGGGGGCCTTGTCCTGTCCTGTGTCGACCGACTGTACGGAATTCCTGGCCCGCTCCGGTCCGCGCTACGCGCCGCGATCCGGCCGTCCGCCCTCACCCGCCCTCACCCGCCCTCACCCGTCCCCGGCCTCCCGGGGCCACACGGAACTCCACGCCCCGGGGCCGCCCGGAACCACCACGCCGTGCCGGGCCGCCCGGAAACGCCACGCCTCCCCGGGCCGTCCGCGAACACCACACCTCCCGCCCGTCGCGCACGGCAACACCCCACACCTCCCGCCCGTCGCGCACGGCAGCACCCCGCGCCGCACCACTCCCCTCACCGCACCGCGCCGCACCACTCCCCGCACCGCACCGCGCCGCACCACTCCCCTCACCACTCCGCCAGCCCGTCCAGCAGCCCCGCCGCCACCGCCACGTCATCGGTCAGCGGCCGGTCCTCCATCCGCGGGTCCAGGGCGTCGGCGGCGAAGGCATAGGCGGCGGCGAGCGGAATGTCCGGGTCGGGTTCCAGGGAGCGCATCCGCAAGGCCCGTACGGCGGCGACCAGTTCGCAGGCGAGGACCTGGCGGTAGTACGTACCGGCGCGCAGGCTCTGGCGCGCGCCCAGGGAAGCGAAGCTGGCCTGTTCCTCGACGCCGCGGGAGAGGACGGCATGACCGAGCGAGGCCGGTTGGGAGACCGCGCGCATCTCGCCGAGCGCGGCGCCGGCCGCGTATTCGAGGATCATCACGCCGGAGCTGGCCGGTGCCGCATCGCCCAGGAACGGGCGCAGCCGGGTGAAGTCGGGCTCGGAGAGCGCGGCGAGCCGGGCGGTGGACAGCTGGGCGGTCTGCAACACGGCCAGCCGGAGGGCGTCCAGGGCGAGCGCGGCATGTGCGGCGTAGAAGTTGCCGTGGTGGTAGGCGGCCTGGTCCTCGATGCTGATCAGGGGGTTCTCGGCGGCGGCGTTCACCTCGACCGTCAGTACCTCGTCCAAGGTGTCGGCGGCGTCCAGCGCCGGGCCGTGGATCTGCGGGATGCAGCGGAAGCCGTACGGGTCCTGGATACGGCCGAGGGGCGGGGCCGGGCGGGGCGGAACGCCGGAGAGGGTACGCAACCGGGTGGCGGCGGCCGCCGAGCCGGGGTGCGGGCGGGCGAGCATGACGGGTTCGGCGAAGGGCTCGTACGAGCCGCCGACCGCGAGCAGGGAGAGCGCTGCGATGGGGAGGGAGGCGGCCAGGAGCCGGCGCAGTTCGTCGAGGGCGAGCGCGGACTGGCCGAGGGTGAGGGCGTTGCTGCTGATCAGGGCGAGCGCATCGTTGCTGTCGAGGGCGATGGGGGCGGGAGCCCGGCCGCCGGACGCGCAGTGCCAGGGGTGTTCGCCGGCCAGCGCGAGTCCCGTCTGGGCGAGCGCGGCCAGGTCGCCGGTGCCGACGGCGCCGTGTTCGTTGACGACGGGGTGCGCACCGGTGTCCAGGGCGGTGAGCAGCGAGGTGATGACGGCGGGGTTCAGGCCCGCGCCGCCCGCCAGCAGCTGGTTGGCGCGTACGGCGAGCATGGCGCGGACCTCGCGGGCAGGCAGCGGGTCGCCGACCGCGCCGGCGTGGCTGCGCAGCAGCCGCAGTCCGTGGTCGGCATCCGCGACCCCGACGTCCTCCGTGCGGTTGGCGCCGACGCCGGTGCTGCGCCCGTAGACCCGGCCGGTGGCGGCGAGGCGGCGCGCGGTCTCCCAGGATTCCTCGGCGCGGGCGAAGGCCTTGGGGTCGGGCGCCGTGGGGTGCGCGGTGCGTTCCGCGAGGGCGGCGATATCGGCGCTGTGCAGGCCGGTGCCATCGAGTGTGATGCGCCGCCCGAGACGGGGGCCACTGTCCAGCATGTGAGAAACCAAGGGGCTCAACTCCCTCTTATAACGCGCTTTGTGGACGGAAGTCCGACACCTCTCTCCGTACGGTGAGCCGAAGTAACAGGCGAGGTAGCGGGCGATTCACTCCCGCCTATTGACTTCTATTCACGTGCCTATGACTCTGCATGACACTATGCAGGCCGGGCAAGGGGCAGCGGATGATCAGGTTCGACGCAGTCAGCAAGCGATACCCGAATGGCACCACCGCCGTGGACGAGCTGTCCCTGGACCTCCCCGAGGGCGGGGTCACCGTCCTCGTCGGCTCGTCGGGCTGCGGCAAGACCACCACCCTGCGGATGGTCAACCGGATGGTCGAGCCGACCTCCGGCCGGATCAGCGTCGGCGGCCGCGACATCCTGGAGGCGGACGCCGCCGAGCTGCGCCGCGGCATCGGCTATGTCATCCAGCAGTCCGGTCTCTTCCCTCACCGTACGATCCTGGACAACATCGCGACGGTCCCCCTGCTGCTGGGCTGGGGCAAGCGCAAGGCCCGCGCCCGCGCCGCCGAGCTGCTGGAGCTGGTCGGCCTGCCCGCCGACGCCGGCAAGCGCTATCCGCACCAGCTCTCCGGCGGCCAGCAGCAGCGGGTCGGCGTCGCCCGTGCGCTCGCCGCCGACCCGCCCGTGCTGCTGATGGACGAGCCGTTCGGCGCCGTCGACCCGGTCGTGCGCACCCAGCTGCAGAACGAGCTGCTGCGGCTCCAGGAGGAGCTGCGCAAGACCGTCGTCTTCGTGACCCACGACATCGACGAGGCGGTCCGGCTGGGCGACCGGATCGCGGTCTTCCGCACCGGCGGCCGGCTCGTGCAGTGCGCCGAGCCCGCCGAGCTGCTGGCCCGCCCCGCCGATGACTTCGTCGCCGACTTCCTGGGCGCCGAGCGCGGGCTCAAGCTGCTCTCGCTCACCACCCTCGCGGACGTCCCGTACGCCCCCGGCCGGGCGATACCCGCCGACGAGCCGGTCGGCGGGATATCCCGCGACGGCGGCCGCTGGCGGGTGGTGACCGCGCCGCGCGGGGAACCGCTGGGCTGGCTGGACACCGACGCGCTGCCCGCCGGCGGGACGGCCGGCGAGGCCCCGCTGGAGGCCGTACGGCCGCTGCGCGACGGCGATTCGCTCCTCTCGGCGCTCAACGAGGCGGTTTCCTCCCCCGCCGCCGCCGTCGCCCGGGTCTCCGACGACGGGGTGCTCACCGGCCTCACCTCCCGTGACGCCATCCACGACCGGGCGGGCCGCAGCCACGCGGAGGCGGGCCGGGCGGCGGCCGCCGGGCCCACCGCCCCCGAGCCCATCAAGCCCCCCTCCGCCACGGAGCGCCCCGCATGACCATCGAGTGGGGCTGGTTCCCCGACCACGCCGACGAGATGGCCCGCCTGACCGCCGACCACCTCGCCACCGCCGTGCCCGCCGTCCTCCTCGGCCTGCTGATCGCGCTGCCGCTGGCGGTCCTCGCCCACCGGGTACGGCCGCTGCGCGGCTTCATCCTGGGCGCGTCCAACATCCTCTACACCATCCCCTCCCTCGCCTTCTTCGTCCTCCTCCTGCCGGTCACCGGCCTCACCCGCACCACTGCGATCGTCGGTCTGACCGCGTACACCCTGGTCGTCCTCGTACGGAACACCGTCGAGGGTCTGGACGCGGTACCGGTCAAGGCCCGGGAGGCATCGACGGCGATGGGGACCGGGCCGCTGCGCACCCTGCTCACCGTCGAGCTGCCGCTCGCCCTCCCGGTGATCATGGCGGGCGTACGGGTCGCCACCGTCATGTCCATCTCGCTGGTCAGCGTGGCGAGCTACATCGGCTACGGCGGCCTCGGCCAGCTCTTCACCGACGGCTTCCAGCGCAACTTCCCCACCCCGGTCATCGCCGGTGTGGTCCTGACCCTGCTGCTCGCCCTGGTCGCCGACGCGCTGCTGGTGACCATCCAGTGGCTGTGCACCCCCTGGCGGCGCGGCACCCCCCGGCAGCGCACCTCTCTGTGGCGGAAGGCAGCGTGACGCGCCGATGCTCGAACTCCTGAAGAACCTCGCCGTCTGGCTGACCAGTCCGGCCCAGTGGTCGGGCCCCGAGGGCATCGCCGCCCGCATCCTGGAGCACCTGGAGTACTCGGTGCTCGCCACCCTCGCCGCGGCCGTGATCGCGCTGCCCATCGGCCTGCTCATCGGGCACACCGGCCGTGGCGCCTTCCTCGCCGTCAATCTCTCCTCCTTCGGCCGGGCGCTGCCCACCGTCGGCCTGGTCACCCTGGTCTTCCTCGCGGGCGGGCTGAGCGTGTGGCCGGTGTATGTGTCGCTGGTCGCGCTCGCCGTGCCGGTGATCATCACCAATACGTATGCGGGGATGGCCGCCGTCGACCCCGAGGTCAAGGACGCCGCCAAGGGCGTCGGGCTGCGCGGCCGCCAGGTCCTGTGGCAGGTCGAACTCCCGCTCGCGCTCCCGCTGATCATGACCGGCGTGCGGCTGGCGACCGTGCAGGTCGTCGCCACCGCCACCATCGCCGCCTATGTCAGCTTCGGCGGGCTGGGCCGCTATGTCTTCGACGGGCTGGCGCAGCGCGACCTGGTGCAGGTCCTCGGCGGTGCGGCCCTGGTCGCCGTGCTCGCCGTCGTCGCCGACCTGGCGCTGGGCGGGCTGACCCGGCTGCTGTTCCGCGGCCGCCCGGCCACCGCACGCTGAACGCCTGCCGCCCGGCCACCGCACGCTGAACGCCTGCGCCGCCCCGCCCCTTCCGTACGCACCGAGGAGCCCCGCCATGAACCGTCGTACCGCCTTGACCGCTCTCCTCGCCGGCGCCTCGGCCCCGCTGCTGGCCGCCTGTTCCTCCGGCATCACCTCCCTCAAGGGGGACGGCGCCGGCGGCGACAGCGGCAACAGCAGCGGCGGGCTGGTCATCGGCACCGCCAACTTCACCGAGAACCAGATCCTCGGCTACCTCTACGCGGGCGTCCTGAACGCCGCCGGGGTCAAGACCACCGTCAAGCCCAACCTCGGCTCCCGCGAGATCGTGGTCCCCGCGCTGCGCTCCGGCGATATCGATCTGCTCCCCGAATACCAGGGCAGCCTGCTGCTCTACCTCGACAAGAAGGCCACCGAGACCGAGGCGGGCGCGATGCAGAACGCGCTGGCCGGCGTGCTCCCCGACGGCCTCGAAGTCCTGCCCTACGCGGCCGCCGAGGACCGCGACAGCTTCGCGGTGACCCGCGCGACCGCCGACCGCTACGGCCTCAAGACGCTCGCCGATCTGCGCAAGGTCAACGGCAAGCTGGTGTTCGGCGCGGCCGCCGAGATGAAGAAGCGAGTCGTCGGGGTCGTCGGCCTCAAGGACCAGTACGGCGTGGAATTCAAGGAGTTCAGGGCGCTGGACTCGTCCGGGCCGCTGGTCAAGGGCGCGCTGAAGAAGGGCGACATCGACATCGCCAACATCTTCACCACCGATGTCGACACCGCGGCGAACGGCTGGGTCCTGCTCGAAGACCCCAAGCACCTCATCCCCGCCCAGCACATCGTCCCGCTGATCGCCGCCCGCAAGGCCGACTCCAAGGTCCGCAAGGCGCTGGCCCGTCTGGGCAATGCCCTCACCACCGCGCACCTCACCGAGCTCAACCGCCTGGTCGACAAGGAGAAGCAGGACCCGGACCGGGTGGCCGACGCCTGGCTGAAGAAGCACCAGGTGAGCTGAGGCCCGGCGGCGGCCGCACGCCTCATACGGGCGGCGGGCCGCCATGGCGGAGCGGCAGGCCGAACAGCGGGAACAGCCGCTCGGTGTCGAGGAAGCACTGCAGTGCGGTGATCCGGCCGTCCGCCGTCTCGATGACCTGGATCGCCCAGGGCTCGCCGTCCGCGCGGTACTGCCCGAACGCCGGCCGGCCGTTCGCCGTGACCGGCACCAGATGCGACCCCTCGCAGCCGCAGCCCGGCCCCAGCATCCACTTCACGATGTCGTCGCGGCCGTGCAGCCACAGCTCGAACGGCGGCATGGACAGCGTGGAGTCCTCGTGCAGCACGGCCGTGAGCGCGTCCATGTCGAACCGTTCGAAAGCGTCGACATAGCGCCGGAGCAGCGCCTGCTGAGCGTCGTCCAGCGGCTGCTGCGCCACGTCGGCGGCGGTGTCACCGGACGCGGCGAGGGTCGCGCGGGCCCGCTGCAGGGCGCTGTTGACCGAGGCGACCGAGCTTCCCAGCAGCTCGGCGACCTCACTCGCCGACCAGCTGAGCACCTCCCGGAGGATCAGCACCGCCCGCTGCCGGGGCGCCAGCCGCTGCAGCGCGGCGATGAACGCCAGGCGGACCGACTCCCGGGCGACGGCGGTCTCCGCCGGGTCCCCCGCGGACGCCAGCACCCGCTGGTCCGGTACGGGCCCGATCCAGGTCGCCTCGGGCAGCCCCGTGCCGATCGGGGTGTCCACGCTCGACGGGGAGGCGAGATCCATCGGCCGCGCCCGGCGCTGACCGCCCTTGAGCAGGTCCAGGCACACATTCGTGGCGATCCGGTAGAGCCAGGACCGCAGGGACGCCCGCCCCTCGAACCGGTCGTAGCTCCGCCACGCCCGCACCATCGTCTCCTGCACGGCGTCCTCGGCCTCGAACGCCGAGCCCAGCATCCGGTAGCAGTAGCCGGTCAGCTCGGTGCGGTGGGCCTCCAGCCGGTCCGCGGGCTCCCCTGGCGCGGACTCGCCCGGCGCGGACTCCCCCAGCGTGGTACCCGGTACGGCACCGTCCACCGGGGCGGCTCCGCTCGCCGCCGTGACATCTGCCGTGGCATCTGCCGTGACGTCTGCCGTGACGTCTGCCGTGACGTCTCTTGCCGCGGAACGCTTCATCGAGGACCCGCCCATCCGCCTGTCGGCCGACCACCGGCACACCCGCACCGGCCGTACCGACCGTACCGGAGCATCCGGCACCAGTCTGCTCCCCGGCGCGGGGCTCCGCAGCCGGGGACCGGACGCGGGAGCACCCGGGGACCGGACGCGGGAGAACAGCGCAAGGCGGGCCGGGCACCACGGCCCTGCCCCGCCCCCCGCCTCTCAGGTCATCTGCGCAGCTGCACGCCGCGCAGCACCCCTCCGACGACCGCTCCGGCCACGATGCCCAGCACAAGCCGGGCAGGTTCCGTCAAACCGGAGAACACGGTGTGCGTGAGCGCGAAGACGACCACGACCACGAGAACTCCGGCGATCAGCGCCTTTCTCATTTCTTGCCCATCATCAGCAATCGGAAGCGAAAGCACCGCGCCGGAGACCAGACCTCCGTAAGGCCCCGCCGTGGGCGCCCGCGGCACATCCGGTCTCGGCGCCTGCTGGACGGCCGCCTATCCCACCGGGCACCACATAATCCTTGATCTTGTCGTTGGCGCACCGGAAGGAGCTCTCGACCGCCACGCTCCGCGCGAAGACACCGAGCGACGGAAGCTACGGGTCGCCCGCACGGTCACCGTGGCGCCCTCGGCGCGGTACCTGACGTGCGCCGTCTTGCCGTACGTTGGCCGTTCTTCCGCTTGATGGCGGTCCCCAGCCGGCTGGCTCGTCCGGCTCATCCGGCTCATCCGGCCTACTCCCGCACCGCCACCGCCACCGCCGACCCCCGTTCCGAGAGACGCGGGGCGCACAGGATGCGCTTGCGGCGGACCCGGCGGCCCTCGATGGCGGCGACCGCGAGCCGGGCGGCTCCCTTGGCGATCTCGCTCAGACCCCAGTCGACGGTGGTCAGAGGCGGGGTGAGGACCCGGGAGACGGGATGGTCGTCGAAGCCGACGACCGAGAGGTCACGGCCGACGGTGAGGGAGGCCTCGGCGGCGGCCGCGTAGACCCCGTAGGCGATGGAGTCGGAGAAACAGAAGACGGCGGTGACCGGGACGGGACCGGCCGGCCGGCGGCCGTCCGGGCTGTTGGCCAGGACCCGGCGGGCCATCGCGGTCGCCTCGCCCAACTCCTGCGGGCAGGGCAGCACTTCGGCCTCGATGCCGAGGCGGTCGGCGGCCTCGCGCACATAGACATCGGCGGGGCGGTCGGGGGTGGAGGGGCCGGTGGGGGTCAGCACGGTGACCCTGCGGTGGCCCAGGCCCCGGAGGTAGTCCAGGACGGCGTCGATGCCGGCCCGGTTGTCGAAGAGCACCTCGCCCGCCGTACGGGCCCGGCTCAGCGCGTCGCCGATGGAGACCACCGGCACGGCGTCGGCGATCGCCGACCAGCCCTCGGCGGACGGGTCGACGGGCGAGACCAGCAGGCCGTCCACCCGCTGGTCGCGCAACTGCTTGGCGAGGGTCAGCTCCCGTCCGGGGTCGCCGCCCGCGTCCAGGATCAGCGCATAGCGGTCGCCGGCCAGCAGCTCACGCCCTATCGCCGCCATCAGCTGCTGCTGCCAGAGGTCCTGCAGATCACCGGCGAGCACGCCGACCGTGCTCGTACGGCCGCTGGCGAGGGCGCGGGCGATCGGATCGGCCTCGTAGCCGAGGTCGGCGGCGGCCTTGCGCACCCGCTCCTCGGTTTCCTTGGAGACATGCTTGCCGCGCAACGCGTAGGAGACGGCCGCGGTGGAGAGGCCGGTGGCCTCGGCCACCTCGCGGAGGGTGGTGCGCTTATTGGGCCTGGCCATGCCCGGAAGCCTACCCAAGGAGGGCGCGGCACCCGGTCACGATGCGGCGCCCGCCGGGCGGCTCCCCGGGGACGGCAACGGCCTGCCGGATCCGGCACGACCTTGACAGCACTCTCGGTTAAGCGGTTCACTTAAACGCATCAGTTAAGCGGTTAAGTGAACCGGTTGAGCAAGCGACCCAGGGCGCCGGCCACGACCCATGCACCACACCGCCCCGCACCACCGCTCGCACCACCGCCCGCACCAGCGCCCCGCACCACCGCTCGCACCAGCGCCCGCACCACCGCCCCGCACCCCGAGGGAGGCCCGTGCCCACCGACGTCCACCAGCACATCTGGCCGCCCGAGTTCCTCGCGCTGCTGCGGTCCCGCAGTGCGCCACCGCGGCTGGACGGCTGGACGCTGCACCTGCCGGGCGAGCCCCCGTACACCGTCGACCCCGCCGACCACGACATCGCGGCCCGCGCCCGGCTCGCCCGCGCCGACGGCCTCGATCTGGCCCTGGTGTCGCTCTCCAGCCCGCTCGGCATCGAATATCTGCCGCCCGCCGAGGCCGCACCGCTGCTCGCCGCCTTCCACGACGGTGCGCTGGACCTGCCCGCCCCCTTCGGCGCCTGGGCCTCGGCCTGCCTGTCCGCACCCGAGCCGGACGCCGACGCGCTGCGGCGCGAGCTGGCCCGCGGCTGCGTGGGGCTGCAACTGCCCGCCACCGCCCTGCTCGACGCCGCCGGGTGGGCCCGCTGCGCGCCGCTGCTGGACGCCGCCGCCGAGCAGGACGCGCCGCTGTTCATCCACCCCGGACCGGCCCCGTCCGCAGGCCAGGACGCGCCCGCCTGGTGGCCCGCCCTGGTCCCCTACCTCCAGCAGCTGCACGCCTCCTGGTTCGCCTTCCGCGCCTTCGGCCGGCCGCGCCACCCGGATCTGCGGGTGTGCTTTGCGGCCCTGGCCGGCCTGGCCCCGCTGCACGGCGAACGACTGGTCGCCCGTGGCGGCGGCCGGGAGCGCGGCCGGGTGGACTGCAAGGCGTTCTACGAGACGTCCTCGTACGGGACCCGCGCGGTCGACGCGGTCGTCCGGGCCGCGGGCATCGACGTCGTCGTCAGCGGCAGTGACCGCCCCTATGCCGAACCCGTCCTCCCCGACCTCGGCGCGGATGCCGCCGTCCACGCCCTGCGCACCGCCAACCCGGCCCGCCTGCTGGGCCCGACGAAAGGAGCCCGCCCATGACGTACCGCACCTCCCTGGCCGCCACCGCCCGCGAGGTCCCCGACGGCGAGGAGCCGTTCTCCGCACTGCCCGAACGCAACCTCGACAAGCGCGAGCTGCGGGCCCTGGTCGAGGAGCTCGCCACCCGCCCGGACCTGTGGCGTGAACAGGTCGCCTTCTCGGACACCGAGCGCCACTACGCCTCCCTGCACCGCGACGAGTTCGTCGATGTCTGGCTGCTGTGCTGGACCCGGCAGAACGACACCGGCTGGCACGACCACGATCTCTCCTCCGGGGCGGTCCATGTCGTCCAGGGCGTACTGACCGAGTCCAACCCCCGGATCGGCGGCGAGCATCTGGCCACCGCGGTCGGCGCGGGCGCCTCCTTCTCCTTCGGCCCGGACCACATCCACCGGCTCACCGGGGCGAGCGACGATGCGGTGTCGGTGCACGCCTACTCGCCGCCGCTGTGGCGGCTGGGCCAGTACGACATCACCGAGGACGGGCTGATGCGCCGGGTCTCGGTCTCGTACGCGGACGAGCTGCGGCCGACGGACGGGACGACCGCGGCCTGAACGGCCGGGCGCCCCGGCGACCCGCGGCCCGCGGCCCGCTTCCCGGCGGCCGGAGTGCGGCACCCGGAACCCGGCACCCGACCGCCGGTGGCCGCCGGCCGCCCGGCCGCCGGCAAGCCCGCCCGCCGACAGCCCGGCCCACCCCACCCCCTCACCACGAATTACCTCCCACCTATTGACCTTCCATTCACCGCCATCGATCCTGCATGAACCCATACAGGCGGCGATGCGAGGCGGACTCATGGCAGGTGTGGTCGAACGGCGTTCCATCGACGTCGTCCCCGACGACGAACGGCACGGCAGCGCGGTCAGCCAGTTCACGCTCTGGCTGGGCGCCAACCTCCAGATCACCGCCGTCGTCACCGGCGCGCTGGCCGTCGTCTTCGGGGCGAACGCCTTCTGGTCGCTGATCGGGCTGCTGCTCGGCAACCTCCTGGGCGGTGCGGTGATGGCGCTGCACTCCGCCCAGGGACCACGGCTCGGACTGCCGCAGATGATCACCTCGCGGGCCCAGTTCGGGGTGCGCGGCGCGGTGGTCCCGCTGGCGCTGGTCATCGTGATGTACATCGGGTTCTTCGCCAGCGGCAGCGTGCTGGCCGGGCAGGCCGTCGGCGAGCTGACGCACCTCGGCGAGACCCCCGGGATCGTCCTCTTCGCCGCGGTCACCGCCGTGGCCGCGGCCGTCGGCTACCGCCTGATCCACACCCTCGGCAAGATCGCCGGTCTGGTCTGCGCGCTGACCTTCGTCTATCTCGGCATCCGGCTGCTGCAGCGCACCGACCTCGGCACGCTCCTCGCCGACCACCGCTTCGGGCTGCCGGTCTTCCTGCTCGCCGTCTCGCTCTCGGCCTCCTGGCAGCTGGCGTTCGGCCCGTACGTCGCGGACTACTCGCGCTACCTGCCGCGGCACACCTCGGCGCGCGCCACGTTCTGGTGGACGCTGTCCGGCTCGGTGCTCGGCTCGCAGTGGTCGATGACGTTCGGCGCGCTGGCCGCCGCCGCGGCGCCGGCGGCATTCGTGGGGCACGAGGTCAGCTATATCGTCGGCCTGGGCGGCGCGGGCCTGATCGCCTCGGTCCTCTACTTCGTCATCGCCCTCGGCAAACTCACCATCAACATCCTCAACACCTATGGCGGGTTCATGTCGCTGGTCACCAGCGTCAGCGGCTTCCGTGGGCAGCGCACCCTCACCCCGCGCGGCCGCTCCGCCTACATCGCCGGGATCATGGTGGCCGGCACCGCCGTCGCCCTCCTGGGCAAGGACTCGTTCCTGACGTCCTTCAAGGACTTCCTGCTCTTCCTGCTGACCTTCTTCACGCCCTGGTCGGCGATCAACCTCGTCGACTACTACCTGATCTCCAAGGAGCGCTACGACATCCCGGCGCTCAGCGACCCCACCGGCCGCTACGGGGCCTGGAACGTGCGGGCGCTGACGGTCTACGTCCTCGGAGTGCTCGCCCAGCTCCCGTTCCTGGCCACGCACTTCTACACCGGCCCGTTGGTGGCACCGCTCGGCGGCGCCGATGTCTCCTGGCTCGTGGGGCTCGCCGTACCGGCCGTCCTGTACTGGCTGACCGCCCGCCGCGACACGGCCCGCACGGCCGGACCGGCAGTGCCCCAGGGGGACCGGCATCCGGCCGGATCGGGGGGCTAGCCCTACCGCGCCGCGCGCCCGGCAGCCGTATTCTCGCGGCATGGCGACCCACGACCCCGAGCTGCGCAAGGAACTCGACGCGACCCTCCAGACGCGCAAGGAACTGGGACCGGAGTACGAGTCCGAACTCCTGGAGTCCTTCGTGGAGAAGCTGGAGCGGAGCGTCGACCAGCGGGTGCGGCGGCAACTCGCCGAACAGCAGGTCCAGGTGGCCCGCGGCGCCCGGCCGCCGCGCCCCGGGGGCGGCGGCCCGGTCTCCTGGGAGCGGTTCGGGCTCGCCGCGCTCTCGCTGGTGCTGGCCGTGCCGCTGTCCGCGATCGCCGCGAGCCAGGCCGGGGAACCGGGACTGCTGATGTGCTGGGCCGGGATCGTCGGCGTCAACGCCGTGCAGAGCGGAGGCCTGCACAGGCTGGTGCGCTCGCGCACGGACCGCCGCGACGGCGCAGGAAGCTGAAGGCTGCAGGGTCTGAAAGCTGCAGGAGGCTGAAGGCTGCGGGGGCCTGAAGGCTTTGGCGGGAGCCGGATGGTGCGGGGGCCTGAAGGCTTTGGCGGGAGCCGGATGGTGCGGGGACCGCCGCACCCCGGCAATGCCGGGGGCGGGACGACGGCGGTCCCCGCACGGGACGCGTTCCGGGGTGAAGCCGGTCGTCGCATCCGGTGGCGACGGTGGAGGTCCGGGAGCCGCTCCGGAGGTCCTTGTCGCCGTGACCTCACTGTGCCCGACGCGTGTTAAGCCCGTGCTGCGAGCACATGACGCATACGTACACCTTGCGGCGACGCCCCGTTTCCTGACGTCTGCTTGACGCCGTGACAGGTGCGGAACCGGACGGCGGCCGGGGCGCCGGGCGGTGGCCGCCCCGCGCCCCGGCCGCCGGGTCCCGCTGCTACTTGCCGGCCTCGCGCGCCAGATAGGCCAGCAGGTCCTGCCGGCTCACCACGCCCTTCGGCTTGCCCTCGACGAGGACGATCGCCGCGTCCGCGCTCTCCAGGACCGCCATCAGATCGGCGACCGGCTCGCCGGAGCCGACCTGCGGCAGCGGCGGGCACATGTGCTTCTCCAGCGGGTCGGTCAGCGAGGCGCGCTGGGTGAACAGCGCATCGAGCAGTTCGCGCTCGACGACCGAGCCGACGACCTCGGCGGCCATCACGTCCGGGTGCCCGGCGCCCGGCTTGACGATCGGCATCTGCGAGACGCCGTATTCGCGCAGCACGTCGATCGCCTCCCCGACGGTCTCCTCCGGGTGCATGTGCACCAGCGAGGGCAGCGCGCCCTCCTTGTGCTGGAGCACCTCGCCGACCCGGGCCGCGGTGCCGCCCTCCTCCAGGAAGCCGTAGTCGGCCATCCACTCGTCGTTGAAGATCTTGGAGAGGTAGCCGCGGCCGCTGTCCGGCAGCAGCACGACCACCACATCGTCCGGGCCGAGCTTGGCGGCGACCTCCAGCGCACCCACCACGGCCATCCCGCAGGAGCCGCCGACCAGCAGGCCCTCCTCCTTGGCCAGCCGCCGGGTCATCTGAAAGGCGTCCTTGTCCGAGACCGCCACGATCTCGTCCGCGACGGTGCGGTCGTAGGCGGTCGGCCAGAAGTCCTCACCGACGCCCTCGATCAGGTACGGGCGCCCGGAGCCGCCGCTGTAGACCGAGCCCTCCGGGTCGGCGCCGATCACCTTGACCTTGCCGTCACTGGCGTCCTTCAGATAGCGGCCGGTGCCGCTGATCGTGCCGCCGGTGCCGACACCCGCCACGAAGTGGGTGATCCGCCCCTCGGTCTGCTCCCACAGCTCGGGACCGGTGGTCTCGTAGTGGGAGCGCGGGTTGTTCGGGTTGCTGTACTGGTCCGGCTTCCAGGCGCCGGGCGTCTCGCGCACCAGCCGGTCCGAGACGTTGTAGTACGAGTCCGGGTGCTCGGGATCCACGGCGGTCGGGCAGACCACCACCTCGGCACCGTAGGCCCGCAGCACATTGATCTTGTCCGTGGACACCTTGTCCGGGCAGACGAAGATGCACTTGTAACCCTTTTTCTGGGCCACGATCGCCAGGCCGACACCGGTGTTGCCGGAGGTCGGCTCGACGATCGTGCCGCCCGGCTGCAGCTCACCCGACTGCTCGGCGGCCTCGATCATCCGCACGGCGATCCGGTCCTTGACCGAGCCGCCGGGATTGAAGTACTCGATCTTCGCCAGGACGGTGGCCTGGATCCCTCGAGTGACGTTGTTGAGCCGCACCAGCGGGGTGTTGCCGACAAGCTCAATCATCGAATCGTAAAACTGCACGGTGGTCTCCGCGGTAGGGGGCGGCACGCTCTCCTGCGCCCGTGCGGCCAGCCTATTGCCCGGGTCCGTTAGAGGAGGAGAGAGTTGCGTTCCGTGCAGGAACGGGCAACACCCTGTTGTAGGAGTTCTTGCCGATTCAAGAGCGCGTCCGGCCCCCGGGGCCAGGGCGCGCCCGCACTGCGCGGGGAGGTGCCCGACCCATGCCGATGACGATGTCCAGGGCCAGAGTGGCCCGGCGGATCGCGACCGCCGCTGCTTTCGGCGGCGGCGGAATCGGGCTGCTCGGGGTGGCCACCGTCGGCGTGCTGCTGACCGAGGTCCGGCTGGCGCGCCGTACGGTCGGCGGCTCCAGCGACATTCCGCCGTGCGCCGACGGCCGCTACGGCGCCGCCTTCGACCACCGCACCGACCACCCGCCGCTGCGGCTCGGCTTCCTCGGCGACTCCACCGCCGCGGGCCAGGGCGTCCACCGCGCCCGCCAGACTCCCGGCGCGCTGCTCGCCTCCGGCCTGGCCGCGCTCTCGGAGCTACCCGTCGACTTCCGCAATGTGGCGCTGCCCGGGGCGCAGTCGGACGACCTGGAACGCCAGGTGGAGCTGATGCTGGCGGACGGCACCGAGACCCCGGACGTCTGCGTCATCATGATCGGCGCGAACGATGTCACCCACCGGATGCCACCCGCGCAGTCCGTCCGCCACCTCTCCGAGGCGGTGCGCGCACTGCGTGCGGCAGGCTGCGAGGTGGTCGTCGGTACCTGCCCGGACCTGGGCACCATCGAGCCGGTCTACCAGCCGCTGCGCTGGGTGGCCCGGCGGCTCTCCCGGCAGCTCGCCGCGGCCCAGACCATCGGGGTGGTCGAGAGCGGCGGCCGTACGGTCTCGCTCGGCGATCTGCTCGGCCCCGAATTCGAGGCGCGTCCACGGGAGCTGTTCGGGCCGGACAACTACCACCCGTCGGCCGAGGGCTATGCCACCGCCGCGATGGCCGTGCTGCCGACGCTGTGCGCCTCGCTCGGCCTGTGGCCGGAGAAGGAACAGCCGGAGCCCGCACGCGGCGAGGGTCTGCTGCCGGTCGAGCAGGCGGCCGCCGAGGCGGCCTCCGAGGGCGGCACGGAGGTCACCGCCTCCCGCCGTGCGCCCTGGGCGCTGCTCAAGCACCGCAGGCGCCGCCAACTGCCGGCGCCGGAGCCTACGGACCCGTCCTCGGTCACACCGTGACGGGGCGGCCGCCCGGCACATCCCGGGCGGTGCGCGGCGGTCGGCGAGAGGCGGTCGGCGGTCGGCGGTCCGCGAGGGGCGGTCGGCGAAGGGCCGTCGGCGAACTGTCGTCGGCGAGGGGCGGTCGACCAAGGGCCGTCGGCGAGAGGCGGTCGGCCAAGGGCCGTCGGTGAGACGCGGTCGACCAAGGGCCGTCGGTGAGGGCCGCGGGGAATACCCTGCGGCCCCTCGCCGTTCCCATAAGCGCCCGCTTAGAAAAGAGGCCCGCATCACAGCACGGACCCCGTGACCTCAGCACTACGTGCAGGTAACTTCCCTCACAGTCCGCCCTTTTCCCCGCACTTGGAGCCGTGTGATGCCCGAAGCCGTGATCGTCTCAGCCGCCCGCTCCCCGATCGGCCGCGCCTTCAAGGGCTCGCTCAAGGATCTGCGTCCGGACGACCTGACCGCGAAGATCATCGAGACCGCCCTCGCCAAGGTCCCCGAGCTGGACCCCAAGGACATCGACGACCTGATGCTCGGCTGTGGTCTCCCCGGTGGCGAGCAGGGCCACAACCTCGGCCGCATCGTGGCCGTCCAGATGGGAATGGACCACCTCCCGGGCTGCACCATCACCCGTTACTGTTCCTCCTCGCTCCAGACGACCCGCATGGCACTGCACGCCATCAAGGCCGGCGAGGGCGATGTCTTCATCTCGGCCGGTGTCGAGACCGTCTCGCGCAGCATCAAGGGCAGCTCCGACGGCCTGCCGGACACCCACAACCCGCTCTTCGCCGACGCCGAGGCCCGTACCGCGGCGCGCGCCGAGCAGGAGGGCGCCGACTGGCACGACCCGCGCGAGGACGGTCTGATCCCGGACGCGTACATCTCCATGGGCCAGACCGCGGAGAACCTCGCCCGCCTCAAGGGCGTCACCCGCCAGGACATGGACGAGTTCGGCGTCCGCTCCCAGAACCTCGCCGAGAAGGCGATCAACGACGGTTTCTGGGAGCGGGAGATCACCCCGGTCACGCTGCCCGACGGCACGGTCGTCGCCAAGGACGACGGCCCCCGCGCCGGCGTCACCGTCGAGGGCGTCTCCGGCCTCAAGCCGGTCTTCCGACCCGACGGCCTGGTGACCGCCGGCAACTGCTGCCCGCTGAACGACGGTGCCGCGGCGCTGGTCATCATGTCCGACACCAAGGCGCGCGAGCTGGGCCTGACCCCGCTGGCCCGGATCGTCTCCACCGGCGTCTCCGGCCTCTCCCCCGAGATCATGGGTTACGGCCCGGTCGAGGCCAGCAAGCAGGCGCTGCGGCGGGCCGGCCTCTCGGTCTCCGACATCGACCTGGTCGAGATCAACGAGGCGTTCGCCGCCCAGGTGATCCCGTCCTACCGCGACTTGGGCATCGACCTGGACCGTCTGAACGTCAACGGCGGCGCGATCGCCGTCGGCCACCCCTTCGGCATGACCGGCGCCCGGATCACCACCACCCTCATCAACTCCCTCCAGTGGCACGACAAGCAGTTCGGCCTGGAGACGATGTGCGTCGGCGGCGGCCAGGGCATGGCGATGGTCATCGAGCGGCTGAGCTGAGCTGTAGCGGAGGGTGGAGGTCGGGTGCGAGGTACGAGTGCCCGACATCCGCCCGCAGCGGAAGCGAAGCTCAGCGCGACCAAAAACACGAGCGGCTGAGCTGAGCTGGAGCGGAGGGTGGAGGTCGGGTGCGAGGTACGAGTGCCCGGCACCTGCCCGCAGCGGAAGCGAAGCTCAGCGCGACCACAAACACGAGCTCAGCGCGACCACAAACACGAGCGGCTGAGCCGAGCCGAGCTGAACTGAACTGCAGGGCGCGCGGCCGAGCTGACCCGTAGCGGAGGGTGGCGGCCGGGCCCGCGCGCGCAGCTGCGCCCGGCCCCGCGCCGCTCACAAGGGAGCGCGACAAAACGGACCAACTACCGCCCGGCGCACACCCATCGCGGTCGTTCGGATACGGGCGGCGACACGGCGTGGCCTGCACCACTCGTTAACGAGATCGCGACCCAATCTCCCCCAGGATTGTGACCAACGCCCTGGGGGAGAGGCATTCTTGCAGGTCAACAGGGGTTCGCCCGGACGAACGGGCCCCCTGCCCCCCTCCTTTTCGGGACATAGCGCACCCGGAGCGGTCGCCGACCACCGGCAGGCTGATGTAGGAAGTCGGAGAACATTCTGCTAACGGGAGTACGCCGGTGAGCGAGGCGCTACCAGGAGTGATCCCGTGAGCGAGCGCATCAAGGGGGTCACCCCGACCGAAGGCCGGGGGAAGTCCAGGTACCGATGCGCGGCCCGTGCGAAGAGGTGAGGGCCGCCGAGCGAAGTGGGGAGGACGCATGAGCGAGCGTCGCCCGGGGGTCTCCTCGGCCGAAGGCCGGGGGCGCATCACCCATGGGTGCGCGTCTCGCACATGCGGGACCGAACGAAGAGAGGTTTCGGCATGAGCGTCACCACCCTCGTCCTGCTGCTGGCCGCGGCCGTCGCCGTGGCGCTGGGCGCCGCCGCCCTGCACACCGCCCGCGCCCTGCGCCGCCAGCTCGCCGAGCTGCACGCCGAGCTCAGCGCGGCCCGTCAGGACGTCGTCGCGAGCACCGGGACGATGCACCCGGCCGCGGCGACCATCCCGGCCGCCCGCGCCACCCCGGCCGCCGAGACCCCGCTCGCCGACATACGTGCCGCCGTCGCCGATGCCCTGGCCGAGGAGCGGGAACGCGAACTGGCCGAGGCCCGCGCCTTCTGGGCCGCGCAGGAGGCCAGGGACGCCGCCGACGCCCCGTCGCTGCTGGGCGGTCTCGCCGGCCTCGGCGACGAACTCCTCGACGGTCGCACCGACCAGCGCGAGCTGCCCGAGCGTCAGGATCCCGACCGCTTCGACGACATCCAGCCGTTCCTGCCCCGGCAGGCGGACCTGGCCGGGCTGGAGCCGCTGCTGGGCCCGGACGCCCTGGAGGCGATGGACGCGCTGGAGTCCATGGACGCCCTGGACGCGCCGGAGTTGGAGCCCGTCGAGGAGACCGAGTCCGCCGAGCTGGCCGCCGCGCGCCGGCGCCACCCGTCGCACCCCGATTTCTCCCCGTCCCCGGCGATCAGTGATCACGAGCGCACCGTCGCGCGCCTGGAGGAACTGGCGCAGCTGGCGACCCCGCTCGCGGACGTACGCCCCGGCCCGCTGGGCACCCTGGACGTCTACGTCTTCACCGACGGCACCACGCTCTGCCTGACCCCCGGGCAGCGCGAGACCGCGGAGCGCGTGGCCGGCGCACTGCACGCGGGGCACACCCCCGTGCTGCTGGGCGGCTCCGGTATCTCCGGTGCCTACGCGCTGACCTTCTCCTGGGGCGAGACCCGCGAGGAGAGCGTCTACCTCCTCGCCGACCGCGTCATCGCCTCGCTCTGACCCGGCGCGGCGATCCGCGTCAACAGCGTTCCACCGCGGCGGTCCGCGTCAACAGCGTTCCGCCGCCGCCCGGACGCATCGCACGGCCTCCGCCAGTTCGTCGGCGGGGGCCCTTTTCGCGTCAGAATCCACCGCGGCGTCGGCCATCCGCCCCGCCGCGGCGCGCAGCGCCTCGACAAGATCGTGTCCGGCCACCGCCAGCTGGTCGCCGGCCGCGAACACCCCGGCGTCCGGCAGCTCCTGCGGGGGCTCCCCCGGTCGCTCGATCAGCTGTGCCCTGGTCGCCAACTGCCGCGCCAGCGCCAGGCCTTCGGCCGCGGCCCCGCGGTGGAGCCTGCTCTGCGGCAGCGATCGGAGCCGGTCGGCGAGGGCGTCCACCGCGGTCTGCAAGGGGGTCACGTCAAGCACGCCGTGAGCCTATGCGCCACCCCGGGGTGGTTGCCAACGCCCGAACGCTCAGGCACGGTGGGCTGAAGAACCAGCATCGACCGCGTCCGGAGGCGCCGATGTCTCAGCTCTTCTCAGAAGAGACCCACCGGAACATGCTCTCCCGTATCCCGCACTGCACCGGCCGGGAAATCTCCGACTGGCTCCGCACCGTTGAGGAAGGCCCCGCTCTCTTCCGCTTCGACGAAAAGGTCAGCTGGCTCCGTGGCGAGCACAACCTCGCCTACGGCCATGCCAAGGCAATTGTCCATGAACACGACCTCAGGCGCGCCGCGCGCAAGTTCTGATCCGCGGTGACGGGGCGCGGCCCCGGTCCGGCTCAGGACACTCCTCAGTCACCACGCCGAAGGGCCCGCCGGCACCATGCCGGCGGGCCCTTCGTACAGCGTGTACGGCGCATGGCGCGCGCCCGGCGCCGTGCATCGCGCGGGGTCAGTCGCCCCGGAGGATGGAGATCAGCCGGAGCATCTCCACGTAGATCCACACCAGGGTCGTGGTCAGGCCGAACGCCGCCAGCCAGGACTCCTCGCGCGGCGCGCCGTAGGCGACACCGTCCTCGACCTGCTTGAAGTCCAGCGCCAGGAAGAGCGCGCCGAGGACCACGCCCACGACGCCGAAGGCGATGCCCAGGCCGCCACTGCGGAAGCCGAGGCCGTCGTTCCCGCTGAACACCATGAACAGGACGTTGACCATCGACAGCAGGAAGAAGCCGATGGCCGCGATGATCACGAAGCGGGTGAACCGGGCGGTGACCCGGACGATCCGCGTCTTGTAGGCGACCAGCATGGCGACGAACACCGCCATCGTGCCCAGCACCGCCTGCATGGGGGCGCCGTGCAGCTGCGGCAGGCCGTTGATGAAGCCGCTGAGCGCCCCGAGGAAGAGGCCCTCCAGCGCCGCGTACCCGAGGATCAGTGCGGGCGACGGCGTGCGCTTGAAGGACTGGACGACCGCCAGCACCATCGCGACCAGCGCGGCGCCGAACGCGAAGCCGAGGCTCCCGGTCAGGAAGAGCCAGCCGACGGTGGCGCCCGCGATGAGCGTGCCGAGCGTCATGCCCGTGCGCATGACGACATCGTCCATCGTCATCGGGCGGGTCTGCGGTGTGTACTGCGGCGGTGCCTGGGTTGCCTGCTGCTGGTCCTGGGCGTAGGGGTTGCCGCCCTGCGCGTAGGGGTTGGCTCCGGCGTACGGGTTCGCGGCGGCCCCGGCCTGCGGCGGTGCGTTGAAGCCCGCGTAGCCGGTGGCGCGGCTGAACCCCCGTCGCGAGAAGACCGGGTTGCTGCTCCTCATCTCACTCCTCCATGGCCGCCCTGCGCGGCCTCGACGGCAAGCGTAATGGCTTGGCAAAGGGGCGTCGCTAGTTCTTGAGCAGGATCTTTCCCTGAACTCACCCGGACACCTCCGCCACGAGGAGGACGTGTGAGGGGACGGACAAGTGCCCGGAGCGGGCCGCGACAGGCGGCACACGACCGGCCGGCGCCCCTGCCCCTGCACCGGCGCGCCGCGCCGTCCCCGGGATTCCGGATATTCGATCTCTTGCCGTGCTCTTGCCGTGCTCTTGCCGTGCCTCCTCGCGCTCTTGCCGCCCTCTTGTTGTTCTCTTGTTGCCGTCCGTTGTCGTCGCGTGATGCCACCGTGCTCGAACTGCCATTTCCGTCTGCTTCCCCGGGGACTCCCCCTCAGGCCACTTCGCACGGAATCCGATAAATGTCTGATCGCAACGGACGTCACATGACGCGGCAGGCAACCGATTCCCGGGGGGATCCGTCTTCCCTGGCGGCCGGATCCTGCCCCGGCGGGTGGATCTGCAGGGCTGACGCATGGTCAAGATCCGAACGCCGGAGTACCCCTTACCGCTCTCCCTCGACTCACCGTCCGTAGCGCTATGGACGCGATCGGTTGTAATCCGGCGGTACAGATAGGGCTATTCTGGCGGGAAACAGTAGCGAAAGAGGGTTGAGGTGCCTGTGCCTGACGTCTCAGTAGTCGTCATCGTCTACAACGACGCCGACCGGTTGCCGACCGCGGTTCAGTCCGTGCTGGATCAAACGCTCCGGGACGTCGAGGTGGTGATCGTCGACGACTGCAGCACCGACCGTTCTTTCGAAGTGGCGCAGCGGCTCGCCGCTGATCACCCCGGGCGGGCCAGGGCCTTCCAGCTGCCGGAGAACAGCGGCGGGTGCGGTGAGCCGCGCAACGCCGGCATCCAGCACACCCTGGGCCGCTACGTCATGTTCCTGGACAGCGATGACGTCCTGGAACCCAACGCGTGCCGGAATATGCTGGAGGCCGCCGAGAAAACCGGCTCCGATATCGTTTCCGGTCAGTGTGTACGACTGCATGTGGACACCCGCAATCAGAAGCGGGACGAGTGGTATTCCTGGCTGTACTCCACCACCCGCACCGTCGATTCCGTAACGGAATTTCCGGACCTGTTCGTGTGGGACACCCTCTCCACCAACAAGTGCTACCGGCGTGAATTCCTCATGGAACACAATCTCCGCTTCGCCAAGGGATTGTTCTACGAGGATCTCCTGTTTATCGCCGATGCCTACCTCGCCGCGAAACGCATCACCCTGATCCCCAATCAGGTCTATTTCTGGAACGTCTACACTCAGGGCGCCGTAAAATCGGTGACAAACCGCCGGCACGAGATGACGAATTACGTGCACCGGCTGGAGGTACACCGGCGGATCGACGCCATGCTGGCGAAGCGCGGGCTGACCGAGATGAAGCTCGCCAAGGACGTCAAATTCCTCAAGCACGACCTCGTGCTGCATCTGCGGGATCTGCCGTTCCGGGACGATGCCTACCGCCGGGAGTTCGCCGAGCTTTCGCGGGAATACCTCGCCGGGGTGGCCCCCGAGGCGTACGAGCACGTCCAGCCGATACAGGCCATCTGCGCGTATCTGCTCCAGAAGGGTGACTGGGAAAACCTGATCCCGGCGGTCGACACGCTCATCAACCGCACCAAGGTCTCCTCGCCGCTCGCCGAGCACGACGGCCGGATCTACTGGTGCGGCGGCCACTTCGACGATGCGTTCGGGCGCGGCGTGCTGGACGTGACCGACATCGGCTACCACGAGAAGCCGGTCAACCAGCTGTTCCTGCGCAATCAGCTCACCGGTTTCCGCGAGTCCGGCCGGGCCGTCTCGCTGACCGGCCGGATCACCAATCCGCTCGGCGTCATCCCGCCCGGTGCGCGGCTCAAGGGCGAGCTGGAGTTCAGTGCCCGGCGGCGCAGTCTGCAGTCCTTCCACTTCCCGGTGCAGGAGCTGCGCCACGAAGGGGACGCCATCCGCTGGGAGGCCGTCGCCGACCTCACCGCGAAGCTGCGTCCGCTGGGCATCGTCGACACCATCTGGGACGTACGGCTGCGCCTGGAGGTGGACGGAGTGCGCACCACGAGCCGGCTCACCGTCGCCGACACCGCGCTGTCCGGGGCGCTGCCGGTGCGGCCGCGGCTGACACGGATGGTCGCCGACCACCTCGAACCGCATGTCTCGGCCAAGGGGCATCTGGCATTCCGCCTGGTCAGCGAGGGCCACCAGGCCGAGCGCGTACAGGAACTGATCACCCGCGGGGTGCACGGCAAGCCGGGGACGCTGGCCAAGACCGGCTACCGCAAGGCGAAGGCGCTGCGCAGCAAGGTCCTCTCGGGCGACAACAAGATCCGCGCCTACCACGAGGTGTTCAGCCGGCTGCCGGTCAAGAAGCGCACGGTGGTCTTCGAAAGCCACCTGGGCAAGCAGTACAGCGACAGCCCGCGCGCCCTCTACGAGGAGATGCGCCGGCAGGGCCTGGAGTTCGAGGCGATCTGGGCGTACGCGGGGTCCCCCAAGGGCTTCCCCAAGGACGCCACGCTCGTCAAGCGCTGGTCGCTGCCCTATCTGAAGGCACTGGCACAGGCCGAGTTCTGGGTGGACAACCAGAGCTACCCGCTCAAACTCACCAAGCGCCCGGAGACCACCTATATCCAGACCTGGCACGGCTCGGCGCTGAAGAACATGGGCTTCGACCAGCCGGCACTGAAGGCGCAGACCCGGCAGCAGCAGGCCGAGCAGCAGCGTTCGCTGGACCGCTTCGACCGGTTCCTGATCCGCTCCGAGCACGATGTCCACACCCTCGCGCGGGCCTTCCGGCTCAAGGAGAAGACCCTGCTGCGGGTGGGTTACCCGCGCAATGATGCGCTGGTGCGCGCCCGGCAGCGGGAAGCGGACCGGGGCGTACGCGAACGCGGGCCACTGGCAGCGGAGTTGGGCATTCCCGACGACAAGACCGTGCTGCTTTACGCGCCGACGTTCCGTAAGGCCGGCGGCCGGCACGGGCGCTTCGAATTGCCCTTCGACGTGGAGCGTTTCGCCGATCGGTTCGGCGACCGCTATGTCCTCCTGGTGCGTTCGCACTACCTCAATCATGTGGTGCTGCCGCCGACCGTGCAGGGCCGGGTCATCGACGTATCGGCGCACCACGATGTGACGCCGGTGCTGGAGCTGGCCGACGGGCTGATCACCGACTATTCCTCGGTGATGTTCGACTATGCGCTGCTCGACCGGCCGCTGGTGTTCTTCACCTACGACTACGACGAGTATGTGCACGAGGGCCGTGGCACCTACTTCGATCTGCTGGAGCACGCACCGGGCCCGGTGGTGCGCACCGAGGACGATTTCCACCAGGCGATCAAGGCCTTCGAGTCGCAGTCTTCGGAATACGCGAAGAGCCGCAAGGAATTCGTCGCCAAGTTCGGGGAATACGACCAGGGCAACGCCGCCCAGAGCATCGTCGATCAGTTTTTCGCGCAGTGGAGCCGTTGATGACCGAGTCGTACGCAGCCGAGCCGCGGGACATCTTCTTCGTCTCCAACAGCGTCAACGAGGTGGGTGGCGTCACCAGCTGGTCGCACCAGCTGGCGCGCCTGTTCAGCGAGCGGGGCCACCGGGTGCACCTCGTCGGCGTGGTGCCGCCCCCCGAGGGGCGGGTCCACGAGCTGGCGGCCGACCTGCCGTTCAAGACCACCACGCTCTACTCCGAGCACCCGCCGGCCGTCCGCCCCCTGCGCGGCCTCAAGGGCAAGCTGAACCTCGTCGAGCAGCGCCGCCGCGCCGCCCGCGAGGCCGGTATGCAGGAGCAGGCGGACAGGATGAGCGCGCTGTTCCGGGCGGCGAAGCCGGGCGGCGTGGTGATCGTCACTCAGGTGTGGGCGATGGAGTGGGTGGCGCTGGCCGACACCGCGGGTCTGAGCGTGATCGGCATGAGCCATGAATCCTTCGAAACCTGCCGTAAGTCGTCCCGCTTCGGCCGAGTCAAGCGGTTTTACGCGAATGTCGACCGGATGCTGACGCTCACCCGGGAGGATGCCGACCGCTGGATCCGGCAGCGGATGGACAACGTCGGCTTCATGCCGAACCCTCTGCCGTTCTTCCCGGAGGTCCCCTCGGACCGCTCCCGCAAGTGTGTGGTCAGCATCGGCCGGCTCCACGAGGAGAAGGGCGTGGACATGCTGCTGGAGGCCTGGGCCAAGGTCGCGCCCCAGCACCCCGACTGGACGCTGCGGATCTACGGCGCCGGCGAGGAAGAGGAGGCGCTGCGCAAGCAGGCCGCGGAGCTGGGGATCGCCGCCACCGTCGCCTGGATGGGCCGGACGGCCGATGTGCCGGGTGCGCTGCGGGAGAGCGCGGTCTTCGCGCTCAGCTCGCGCGGCGAGGGATTCCCGCTGGCGCCCATGGAGGCCATGGCGACGGCCGTGCCGTGTGTGGCGTTCGATGTGGCACCGGGAGTCCACGAGATCATCGCGGACGGTGTGGACGGACTCCTCGCCCCTCCGGGCAACATCACCGAATTCGCCCGGCATCTCGACACCCTGATGTCCGACAAGGACCTCCGGGACACGATGGGCGAAGCGGGCCGGGAGAACATCCAGCGGTTCTCGACGGACGAGATCGTCGGCCGCTGGGAAAACCTGTTCACGCTCGTGGAGCGCTGAGGCCCGGGCGCTGACGCCGCAGGGCGCCGGCGCCCGGAGAACGCCGAGCCGGCAACTGCGCGCGGGGAGGGGCCGCCATCCGTGGCGGCCCCTCCTCCTGTGCTGGACTCAGCGGCTCGTCGGCTCGCGAGGGGGGACGGGGTTTCAGACCGGCATCGCGGGCGCACAGCGCCGCCTGGACCCTGTTGCCGACTTCCAGCGTGGCCAGGATGCGGCTGACGTGGGCCTTCCCCGTGCTCTCCCGCATCCCGAGCCTGGCCGCGACGACGCCGTTGGACACGCCGTCGGCGAGCAGCACCAACACGTCGGTCTCGCGCGGGGTCAGCCGCTCGATGCGTGCCCGCGCGGCGAGGGATTCCTTGCCCGCCGTCCGGTGGTAGCGCCCGGCCGCACAGTGAGCTCACCGGCCGGACCCGGTCACCGCCGCACGGCCGGCTGCCGCGTGGTCATGGTCACTTGGTGAACACCAGGCTCACGTTGTGGCCCCCGAAGCCGAAGGAGTTGGCCAGCGAGGCGCTCCACCGGCCGGTCCGGTTCTCGCCCTGCACCACGTCCAGGTCGATCCTCGGGTCGAGGGTGTCGAGGTTGCGGACGGCGGGCGCCACCCCGTCCCTGAGCGCCAGCAGCGCCGCCATGGCGCCCACCGCGCCGGAGGCACCCAGCATGTGGCCGGTCATGGACTTCGTGGCGGTGACCGGGGCATGGGTGCCCACGGCCCGGCCGATCGCCTCGGCCTCCGCCAGGTCACCGGACTCGGTGGAGGTGGCGTGGGCGTGCACATGGCCGATGTCCCGCGGGGTCAGGTCCGCATCGCGCAGGGCCAGTTCGATGGCGTGGACCTGGCCCGCCGCGTCGGAGGCCGTGATGTGGTTCGCACTGGAGCTCACGGCGCTGCCGGCCAGCGTGCCGTACGTCTTCGCGCCGCGGGCGCGGGCGAACCCGGCGCGCTCCAGGACCATGATTCCCCCGCCCTCGCCCATCACGAAGCCGCTGCGGGCCACATCGAACGGGCGGGACACCGACTCCGGGTTCTCGGACTGCGTGGAGAGCGCCTTCATCTGGGCGAAGGCGGCGAGGGTGAACGGGTGCAGACAGGCCTCGACGCCACCGGCGACCACCACATCCACCCGCCCGGCGCGGAGCAGGTCGAGGCCCATCGCCAGCGCCTCGGCACCGGACGCACAGGCGCTGACGGGCGTCCTGGCCCCGCCCTTGGCACCCAGGTCCATGCTCACCCAGGCGGCCGGTCCGTTGGGCATGAGCATCGGGACCGCGAACGGCGAGAGCCGGCGTGGCCCGGACTTCTCGAAGAGGTCGTCCTGGCCGAGGGTGGTGAGCACACCGCCGGTACCGGTACCGATGACCACGGCCAGCCGTTCGGGCTCGACCTCGGGCGCGCCGGCGTCCTGCCAGGCCTCGCGGGAGGTGAGTATCGCGAGCTGCTCACCGCGGTCCAGCTTCCGGGCCTCCGTACGCGGCAGCGCGGCGGCCGGATCCTCGGTGAGGCCGGCCGCAATGCTCACCGGCAGGTCGGTGGCCCACTCCTCCGCCAGCGCGCGCACCCCGGACTCTCCCGCCAGCAGCCCCGACCAGGACGATGACGCATCGGCGCCGACCGGAGTCATCGCTCCGATACCCGTCACCAGAACCTGACCGTTCTCGGCCATCTTCGTCTCCTCTGATCTCATAGAAACCACACAAAACCCATGGCGGGCTCGTAGAGATCATCTCAGCGCTGAGCTCGCCAAACAGGGGGCGAGCAGGCCGATTTCGGCGCCGGTAAATTGTTGCTCTCCCACAACAACGCGCACGCTCTCGGCGCCGGGCGGAACCGTACTCCGCCCCTCCGCCCCTCCGCCCCTCCGCCCCTCCGCCCCTCCGCCCCTCCGCCCGCTCATCCTCTCCACCCATCCACTCCGCTCGTCCTCTCCGCTCGTCCGCTCCGCCCGCCCATTCCGCTCCCCTTCCGGCTCGCTCGCGGCCCGCTCGCGGTATGCGTACGCACACCCGGTTCAGATCCGCACACCCGTTTCGGATCCGCAGGCCGTACTCGTGTACCGGAGCGGGCCGCCCGTCCTCGCGCCCGGCCGCCGCCACATCGCATCCGAAGGCGAGGGGACTTTTGTTTTCACGCCGCAAAACTTCCGAAAGCCCGGCTACCGGCCTCGGCGTCCGGCGTGTTCGCCGTCCACCACCCGGCGCGAAGAAGACAAAAGCGGGCTCGGGCAACAGAAGTGGCACGACGCTTTCCGGATCAGGGCGGGCGGATCGGACGGATGGCGTCGGAGAAGAAGTGCGTGCTGCCGGGTATCCGCACTCACCGAAGGCAGAAAAATCCAATATTCAAGTTACCTCGGGTATGCGTCAGGAGTGCGCCCCTCGGCGCCCGTACGAGGCGAACACCGTGCCGCGAAGGCAGGGCACCCATACCGGCCGCCGGCCGCCTCGCCACCGGACCCCCGCCCGCCACGGCGGGCCGCTGTTCCCGAAGACCGGCTCCGCCCCGCCCAGTTGACGACTCCTCAGCAGGTCCCGGCGGCGCCATCCGTCCGAACACGGTACGAACCCGGCAGGCCGCCGAGGCGTTTGCCGAATACCGCCATGGCGGCACTTCACTTGGTAACCAGGGATATTTCCGGCACGGTTTTCCGCGCGCGACTCTCGCCGACCACATCGTCAAAGTCCCTGCGTTCCGGGCGTGTTCCGGTGAGCGGCAGGGACCTCGGATCTATATGGTTGTTTGTTCAAGGTCTCAAGGCTGCGGCTGAGCAGTGCCCGGAGCCGGACTTGAACCGGCACGGCCCGTAGGCCAGCGAGGTTTAAGCTCGCCGTGTCTGCATTCCACCATCCGGGCCTGGGCTCCCCCATGCCACCTCAAAGAGGCAGCACGAGCGTAGCCCGCAGCGCACGACACAGATCGGCCGCTCTTCCCGAGGTTGTCTTATTTTATTGGCAACTGAGGGTGCATCAGCGCCGGGTACAGGCCTTGGGCACATGCCTGAGGCCCACCTTCGCCTGGAAGCCCCACAACGCAATTTCTTGTCCGAATTGACGGAAACTCGACGCCCCCTCAGAGCCCCCCTCGCCGCTGCGGCGCCAACCGTCCGACTGCTCCGGGCGCAGTAGCGCCCCTCAGGGTTCCGCTCCTCCCCAGGGATGACCCGCGCTCCACGGCTACCTCCCAGGTGTGGCCCAGGACGGGCACAGGGGTTGACGTCCCCGCCCGTCGCCCTGTCCCACGATGGAAAGGTCCGCTTCCGTCCGCGGCAGGGGCCCTCGTGGCCGCCGCCGGCCGATGGCCCTTCGTCCCGACAGGAGTCCCCTCCCGTGACCACCACCCACACCGGCGTCGCCACCGCCCCCCGCACCACCACCGCGGCGGCCGCCCGCGCCACGGACCTCACCAAGGTCTACGGACAGGGCGAAACCCAGGTGGTCGCGCTGGACGCGGTCTCCGTCGCCTTCCGGCAGGCCGAGTTCACCGCGATCATGGGCCCCTCCGGGTCCGGCAAGTCGACGCTGATGCACTGCATGGCAGGGCTGGACGCGATCTCCGGCGGCTCCGCCAGGATCGGCGACACCGAACTGACCGGGCTGAAGGACAAGAAGCTCACCCAGCTCCGGCGCGACAAGATCGGCTTCATCTTCCAGGCGTTCAACCTGCTGCCGACCCTGAACGCCCTGGAGAACATCACCCTGCCCATGGACATAGCGGGCCGTAAGCCCGATCGCGCCTGGCTGGACCGCGTCGTGGAGACCGTCGGCCTGGCCGGCCGTCTCAAGCACCGCCCCAGCCAGCTCTCCGGCGGCCAGCAGCAGCGCGTCGCGGTCGCCCGTGCGCTGGCCGCCCGGCCCGAGATCATCTTCGCCGACGAGCCGACCGGGAACCTCGACTCGCGCTCCGGCTCCGAGGTCCTCGGCTTTCTGCGCAACTCCGTGCGCGAACTGGGCCAGACCGTGGTGATGGTGACCCACGACCCGGTCGCCGCCTCCTACGCGGACCGCGTGGTCTTCCTCGCCGACGGCCAGATCGTCGACGACATGCCCGACCCGACCGCCGACATGGTGCTGGAGCGCATGAAGGGCTTCGACGCCCATCGTCGTACGAGCTGATCAGCCGCCGTCGCCAGAACTCCGGACCTCTCCTCCAGGACTGACCCTCATGTTCCGTACCGCCTTGCGCAATGTGCTTGCGCACAAGGCCCGGCTGCTGATGACCGTCCTCGCCGTGATGCTCGGCGTGGCCTTTGTCTCCGGCACCCTGGTCTTCACCTCGACCATCTCCGACGCCTTCCGCACCAGCTCCCAGAAGAGCTTCGACAACGTCGACGTCGCCGTGACACCGGCGTCGCCCGACGGGCCCGGCGGCACCCGGGCCAAGGGCCCCCGGGTCGACGGCAAAGCGCTCGACGCCCTGACCCGTCTCCCCGGCGCCGCCTCCGTCACCGGCACCGCCAACGGCTTCACCGGGATCGGCGACAAGGACGGCAAGCTGATCGCGTCCGGCCAGAACAGCCGCGGGAGCAACTACTTCCCCGGCAAGGACGGCAAGGACGCCCGCTACCCGATGAAGCAGGGCACGGCCCCCACCGGCGCGGACCAGTTCGCGCTGGACGCGGGCACCGCGGCGAAGGGCGGCTACCACATCGGCGACACCGTCCGGATATCCGCCGACGGACCGGTCCGGCAGCAGAAGCTGACCGGCATCTTCACCACCGACGACGGCCGGGTCACGGCCGGCGGCTCGCTGGCCCTGTTCGACACCAAGACCGCGCAGCAGCTGTTCGGGCTGTCCGGCGGATACAGCGAGATCGACGTCAAGGCCGCGGCCGGGACGTCCCAGGCCGCACTGCAGCAGGCGATCGGCAAGGCGCTGCCCAAGGGCAGTGCCACCACCGCCACCGGCAAGGAACTCGCCGACGCCGAAGCCAAGGTGATCGACCAGAACATGCAGGGCATGAAGACCGCGCTGCTGGCCTTCGCCGCCGTCGCACTCTTCGTCGGCATCTTCCTCATCGCCAACACCTTCACCATGCTGGTCGCCCAGCGCACCAAGGAGCTGGCGCTGCTGCGGGCGGTCGGCGCGAGCCGGCGCCAGGTCACCCGCTCGGTGCTGATCGAGGCGCTCTTCGTCGGTGCGATCGCCGGTGTCTCGGGCCTGGTGGCCGGAATCGGCATCGCCGCACTGCTGCGGGAGGTGCTGAACGGCTTCGCCGCGACGTTCCCCGAGGGGCCGCTGGTGGTCACGCCCTCCACGGCCGTCGCCGCCCTGGGCATCGGCACCGTCATCACGGTGCTGGCCGCCTGGCTGCCCGCCCGGCGCGGCGCGAAGGTCCCGCCGGTCGCCGCGATGAACAGCGTGCACGCCGCCGCCACCACCAAGTCACTGCTGATCCGCAACACCCTCGGTGCGCTCGTCGCGGGTAGCGGTACGGCCTCGGTACTCGTCGCCACCTCCGTGTACGACGGCGACGACACCAGCAAGATCATGCTGGGCGGCGGCGGGATGCTGCTGCTGATCGGGGTGTTCATCCTGACGCCGCTGCTGTCCCGTCCGCTGATCACGCTGGCCACCCCCGTCCTGCGTGCCTTCGGCATCTCCGGCCTCCTCGCCCGGCAGAACGCGCTGCGCAATCCGCGCCGTACCGCCACCACCGCCTCCGCGCTGATGATCGGGCTGACCCTGATCACCGGCATGACGGTGATCGCGGGCGGTACACAGCAGGCCATCGACAAACTGGCCGTCGATGCCCTGAAGGCCGACTACACCATCTCGATGGAGGGCCACACGCAGCTGCCCACCAGCGCGGAGAAGAAGGTCCGCGCGATGGCCGGCGTCACCGCCGTCTCCCCGCTGCGCGAGGGCATGGCGACGATCGGCACCGGCAGCGCCGCCCAGCAGCCGACCGGGCTGACCGGCGTGGACGGCGCACAGTTCGGCTCGCTCGTCCGGCCCGACATCAGCGAGGGGTCGCTCGGCAGCCTGCGCGGCGACCGGGTCCTGGTGGACCAGGACACCGCCACCGGCAACGGCTGGCGGGCCGGCTCGCGGCTCCCCGTGACGTTCGAGGACGGCAAGAAGGCCACCCTGACCGTCTCGGGCGTCTACAAGGGCAACCAGATGCTCCACGGCGTCATCCTGGACAATCACACCCTGGCTCCGCACCAGAAGGACATCAGCGACAAGCAACTGCTGGTCAAGATGGCCGGCGGCGCCACCGACGCACACAAGGACGACCTGGTCGAGGCGCTCGGCAAGAACCCGGCGGTCACCGTCGCGGACAAGAAGGACGTCTCCAACGCCATCGCCTCGATGTTCACCCTGCTGCTGAACATGCTCTACGGCCTGCTGGCCATGGCCGTGATCGTCGCGGTGCTCGGGGTCATCAACACCCTGGCGATGTCGGTCTTCGAACGCTCGCAGGAGATCGGCATGCTGCGGGCAATCGGCCTGGACCGGCGCGGCATCAAGCGGATGGTGCGGCTGGAGTCGCTGGTCATCTCGCTGTTCGGCGGGGTGCTCGGCATCGGGCTCGGCGTGTTCATGGGCTGGGCGGTCGGTCAGCTGATCAGCGCCCACCTGCCCACCTACGAACTGGTGCTGCCGTGGGCCCGGATGGGCCTCTTCCTCGGCCTGGCCGCGCTCGTCGGCGTACTGGCCGCCCTGTGGCCGGCGCTCCGGGCGGCGAGGCTGAACATGCTGGCCGCCATCAAGGCCGAATAACACCCCGGCGCCGGTCCCGTTGCCCGCCCACCCGCTCCTTCACGGCAGCGGGTGGGCGGACGGCGTCAACCGCGGTGGGTGCCGGTGCGCCACTCACGCGCCCGCAACGGCATGTCCGAGGTCCCGGGCTCCGGTGTACGGACGGCCAGCACCTGGTTGACGCCCAGGCGGTTGCGCTCGAAGGACAGCGCGCACGCGGCCATGTACAGCCGCCACACCCGGGCCCGGCCCACGGAGGTGAGCCGCGCCGCCTGGTCCCAGTGCTCCTCCAGGTTGGCGACCCAGCGCCGCAGCGTCAGGGCGTAGTGCTCCCGGATCGCCTCCACGTCCCGCACCTCGAATCCGGCCTCCTCCAGCTGGCCGACGGTCCGGCCGAGCGGCGCCAGTTCACCGTCCGGGAACACATAGCGGTCGATGAACTCGTCGACCCGGTACGCCTGCTCGTCCGCGACCGGCCGCCGGGCGATCTGGTGGTTGAGCAGCCGCCCACCGGGCTTGAGCAGCGCATACAGGGCGCCGGCGTACTCCGCGTACTGGGTGTGGCCGACATGCTCGGCCATGCCGATCGAGGAGATCGCGTCGAACGGCTCGTCGTGGATCTCGCGGTAGTCCTGCACCCGGATCTCGACCCGGTCGGCCAGCCCGGCTTCGGCGATGCGCTTACGGGCGAAGGTGGCCTGTTCCTCGGAGAGGGTGATGCCCACCGCCCGTACGCCGTACTCGCGGGCCGCGTGCAGCACCATCGAGCCCCAGCCGCAGCCGACGTCCAGCAGCCGCAGGTCCTCCCGGAGTCCGAGCTTGCGGCAGATCAGGTCCAGCTTGTCGCGCTGGGCGTCCTCCAGGGTGGCGACGCCGTCCTTGGCGGTCCCCCAGTATGCGCAGGAGTAGACCATGGACGGGCCGAGCACCAGGGCGTAGAAGTCGTTGCCGACGTCGTAGTGGTGGCTGATGGCTTCCTTGTCGCGCCGCAGGGTGTGCAGCGGCCCACGGCGGCGTCTGACCTCCTCCGCGGGCGGCGCCGGGGGGACGGGGGCGCCGGCCAGGGTCAGCAACTCCCGGGCGGCGGAACGGATCTCCGGGCGGGCCAGGGCACGCAGCGCGGCGGCGCGATGCGGCGTGGGGGCGTCGGTGCGTTCCCAGATCAGTCCCGCGAGCCGGTCGAGCGCTTCGTAGAGATCGCCTTCGATGTCGAGGTCGCCGGCCACCCAGGCGCGGGCCAGGCCCAGCTCGCCCGGCCTGAACATCATCCGGCGCAGCGCCCGGCGATGGCGGATGACGAGTGTGGGCGCCCCCGGCGGACCCGACTCGCTGCGGTCCCAGGCGCGGATACGTACCGGGAGCGGGACTCCCAGCACCTCCTCGGCGAGCTTGGTGAGCCGTCCAGCGGCGTCGGCCATGTCGCACACCTCCGTGTTGACGAGTCGGGCAAAGAAGTTTCACCCACCACGTAAACGCCAATGGGGCGCCCGGATAGTCCCGTTCACACGCAAGAGAACCGCACACCGCTCGGTTTTCGCCAGAGCGGACACGCCAAAGGGCGCCCGCCCCACGGATGGCGGACGCCCTTCGGGCTGGTCGGAGTACCCGACCGGGAATTCAGGAAGCCTTGGCCTTGGTCTTGTCCCCGGCCTCGGCGGCGGTCGGCGGGGCCGGCGCCGGCTTGGCGGCCTCGTAGAACTCCTCGCGGGGGTTCTCCATGGCGCCGAGCGAGACGACCTCGCGCTTGAGGAACATGGCCAGCGTCCAGTCGGCGAAGACCCGGATCTTGCGGTTGAACGTCGGCATCGCCATGCCGTGGTACGCGCGGTGCATGTACCAGGCGAGACGGCCCTTGAGCTTGATCTTCATCTTGCCCATGACGATCATCGCGACGCCCTTGTGCAGCCCCAGACCGGCGACCGCACCCTTGTTGGCGTGGCTGTAGTCCTTCTGCGGGAAGCCGCGCATCCCGGACACCACGTTGTCGCCGAGGATCTTGGCCTGCCGCAGCGCGTGCTGCGCGTTCGGCGGGCACCAGGCGTTGGGGTTTCCGGCCTTGCGGCCGACCAGGTCGGGGACCTGCGCGTTGTCGCCGGCCGCCCAGATGTAGTCGGTGCCCTGCACCTGGAGGGTGGCGCCGGTGTCGACATGGCCGCGCGGGCCGAGCGGCAGACCGAAGCGGGCCAGCGCCGGGTTCGGCTTGACGCCCGCGGTCCACACGATGGTGTTGGAGTCGACCTCGAGGCCGTTGTTGAGCTTCACGTGGCCGTCGACGCAGGAGTCCATGCCGGTCTTGAGGTAGACCTCGACGCCGCGGCTCTCCAGGTGCTCCTTGCCGTAGGCACCGAGCTTGGGACCGACCTCGGGGAGGATCTTGTCGGCGACGTCGACCAGCAGGAAGCGCATGTCCTCGCGCTTCACGTTGTTGTAGTACTTCGCAGCGTCGCGGGCCATGTCCTCGACCTCGCCGACGGTCTCCGCACCCGCGAAGCCACCGCCCACGAAGACGAAGGTCAGCGCCTTGCGGCGGACGTCCTCGTCGGTCGTGGAGTCGGCCTTGTCCAGCTGCTCCAGCACGTGGTTGCGCAGGCCGATGGCCTCTTCCACGCCCTTCATGCCGATGCCGTTCTCGGCCAGGCCGGGGATCGGGAAGGTACGGGAGACCGCGCCCATCGCGATGACCAGGTAGTCGAAGGGCAGCTCGTACGCCTCGCCGACCAGCGGGGCGATCGTGGCGACCTTGCGGTCCTGATCGATGGTGGTGACCCGGCCGGTGAGAACCTCCGCCTTGGGCAGCACACGTCGTAGCGGCACCACGACATGGCGGGGGGAGATGCTGCCGGCTGCAGCTTCAGGGAGGAAGGGCTGGTACGTCATGTACGAGCGCGGGTCGACGACCGTGACGGTCGCCTCGCCGTACCGCATCTTCTTGAGGATGCGACGTGCCGCGTACAGGCCTACGTACCCACCGCCTACAACGAGGATCCTGGGACGCTCCGTGGTGCTCATGCAATCGAGTATCCACCCCCACATGGGGGGTCGCTCGTGAGCCCCTTCACAAGCAACCGGGAGGCATCTGCTACACTCCGCCGGCTTCGTGACCGACGCCATAGTCCAAACCGGAACCACCGTATGACGCAAGGCGTTGGAGACCCCTGTTGATCAGGGATTGTCGCCCGCCGAACGGGTGAACCACCATCTCCGTGAGCACACCGCCCGCGCACCGGCAGCCGCGCATTTTCCGGGTCGAGACGCCCTGGAGCCTTCGAATGAGGGTCGGACGATCAGATTGTTCGCCCAACGGGAGGCTTTTTCATGTGAAGGATTTCACGAACTTTCTCCGCCGCCCCCTCCGCCGACCCCTCCCCGGAGCCTTCCGGAGCCCCTGAAGTGCGCTCGGACGGGCATCGCACCCGCTCAAAAGGCTCCTCGGCAGAGGCCGTTGCCGGCCTCTGCCGCTTCTCTTGCGCCCCTCAGCCGGCGAGGCTCCAGGCGATGCCGTCGAGGATGTCGTGCTCGCTGGCGATGACCTCCCCGGCACCCGTCCGCTCCATGATCGACAGCAGCACCAGCGCACCCGCGCCGATCACGTCGACCCGGCCCGGGTGCACCACGGGGATGGCCGCGCGCTCGGCATGGGTGGAGGACAGCAGACGCTCGGTGATCTCGCGGACCTCGGCCAGCGAGATCACGGAGTGGTGGATGGCCCCGGAGTCGTACCCCTCCAGGCCCCGCGCGATCGCGGCGACCGTGGTCACGGAGCCGGCCAGGCCCACGAGGGTGGCGGCCTCGTCCAGCGGGACGGTCTCCGCGGCCCGGTCCAGCGCCGCGGCGATATCGGCCTTCATGGCGCTGATCTGCCCCGGGGTCGGCGGGTCGCTGATCTCACCGCCGTGCACCAGGTGCCGTTCGGTCATCCGTACACAGCCGACGTCCACCGAGCGCGCGGCGCGGACGGAGTCGGCGCCGAGCACGAACTCCGTCGAGCCGCCGCCGATGTCGACCATCAGGAAGGGCCGCTTGAGATCCGCGCGGCCGGTGAGCTCCTTGGTGGCGCCGATGAAGGAGAACTCCGCCTCCTGGTCGCCGGTGATCACCTCGGGCTCCACGCCCAGGATGTCCCGCACGCCGCGGACGAAGTCCTCACGGTTCTCCGCGTCCCGGGAGGCGGAGGTCGCCACGAAGCGGATCTGCTCCGCGCCCAGCCCCTTGATCACTGCGGCGTACTCGCGGCAGACCGCGAAGGTGCGCTCCAGCGCCTCGGGGGCCAGCCGCCCGGTGCGGTCCACGTCCTGTCCCAGCCGGACGATCTCCATCCGGCGGTCGAGGTCCTTCAGCTCACCCGCCGCCCCCGGGCCGACGGCGCCATCGGGCACCGTGACGTCCGCGACCAGCAGCCGGAGGGAGTTCGTACCGCAGTCGATGGCGGCGACCCGCTTCACTTGGCGTCTCCTTCGGCAGCGTCCTGGGCTCCGGGGGCGTCCGGGCCGTCACAGGTGTCCTGGCAGGGGGTCACGCACGGCCCCTTCTTCCACCACTCCGGCAGCATCGCCAGGGCCTCGTCGCCGAGCGGGTTGACGCCCGGCCCGGCGGCCAGCGAATGGCCGACGAGGACATGCAGGCACTTGACCCGGTCGGGCATACCGCCCGCGCTCGGGAAGCCCTGCAGCACCTCGATGGCGTCCCGCCGCCGGATGTAGTCCTCGTGGGCGGCCCGGTAGGCGGCGGCCAGCGCAGGGTCGGCCGCCAGCCGCTCGGTCATCTCCTTCATCACGCCGTTCGCCTCCAGCGTGCCGATCGCGGAGGCCGCGCGCGGGCAGGTGAGGTAATAGAGCGTGGGGAAGGGCGTGCCGTCCTCCAGGCGCGGCGCCGTCTCGACGACATCCGGCTGCCCGCAGGGGCAGCGGTGCGCGATGGCGCGCAGGCCGCGCGGCGGGCGGCCGAGCTGTTCCCGGAAGGCGGCGATGTCCGCGTCGGTGGGCTCGGTGGGCTCGGTCTGGGGCGGGGGGGTGTCCATGTGCGCTTTCGGTGAGGTGAGTGGTGAGGTGGCGGCGGGGCGGGCCGTCCGGCCCCGACACTACGGGCTGCCGTCCGGCGGCGGTACGGGCAGCCGGGGGCTACCGCCGGTCGGCCGCGTCGACGGTGTCCCACAGATTCTCGTACCAGGGGCGCTGCGCCGCTTGCGGCCCCTTCGGTGCGGAGCCGGTGCCGGAGCCGTCCTGGACGATATAGCCGGTCTCGCCCGGCATGACGTAGTGCAGATGCCGGCGGGCCTGCTGGCGTACGTAGTCGGGGTCCTGCCAGCGGGCCCTCTGCTCGCGCAGCCGGTCGAGGGCGGCGCCCGCGTCCTGGGCCTTGCGGCGCTGGTCGGCGATGTCGGAGCGCTGGGAGACGTACTGCCTTATCGGGTACGCGAGGGCGACCACCAGGGAGCACATCACCAGCGCCAGCAGGGCGGCGCGGCCGGTGAGGCGGTTGCGGCGGGGCGGGCGGGCTCGGTAGACGCGGGCGGCGGCCTGCTCGCCGAGCGCCTTGAGTCGGGTCGCGGTCGAGAACCGGTCCGCGGGCACGTCGTCTCCCCTTCACTGACGGACGCCTGACTGCTTCAAGCAGGCACGTCCCCGGCAACGGTACGGGACCGTCGCCGGGGACGTACGGGGTGCTGGGCGGTTGTCTCGCCCGATCGGCCCCCTGCCCCGGTCGGGCGGGCAGCGGGCCGTCTGCGGTCAGCTGCCGTGGCGGAACCGCGGGAAGGCGGAGCGGCCGGCGTAGACCGCGGCGTCGTCGAGGATCTCCTCGATGCGCAGCAGCTGGTTGTACTTGGCGACGCGCTCGGAGCGGGCCGGGGCGCCGGTCTTGATCTGGCCGCAGTTGGTGGCGACGGCGAGGTCGGCGATGGTGACGTCCTCGGTCTCGCCGGAGCGGTGCGACATCATGCACTTGAAGCCGTTGCGCTGGGCCAGCTCGACGGCGTCCAGGGTCTCGGTCAGCGAGCCGATCTGGTTGACCTTCACCAGCAGCGCGTTGGCGGAGCCCTCCTCGATACCGCGGGCGAGGCGCTCGGGGTTGGTGACGAACAGGTCGTCGCCGACGAGCTGGACCTTGGCGCCGAGCTTGTCGGTGATGACCTTCCAGCCGGCCCAGTCGTCCTCGAACAGCGGGTCCTCGATGGAGACCAGCGGGTAGGCCGCCACCAGCTCCTCGTAGTACTCGGTCATCTCGGCGGCCGAGCGGTCCTTGCCCTCGAACTGGTACTTGCCGTCCTTGTAGAACTCGGAGGCGGCGACGTCCAGCGCCAGCGCGATGTCCTGGCCGGGGGCGTAACCGGCCTGCTTGACGGCCTCCAGGATGAGGTCGAGGGCCTCGCGGTTGGAGCCCAGGTTCGGGGCGAAGCCGCCCTCGTCACCGAGGCCGGTGGACAGCCCGCGCTCCTTCAGGACCTTCTTGAGGGTGTGGTAGACCTCGGCGCCCCAGCGCAGCGCCTCGGAGAAGGACTCCGCGCCGATCGGGGCGATCATGAACTCCTGGATGTCCACGTTGGAGTCGGCGTGCGAGCCGCCGTTCAGGATGTTCATCATCGGGACGGGCAGGACGTGCGCGTTCGGGCCACCGAGGTAGCGGAACAGCGGGAGGTCGCTGGCCTCGGAGGCGGCGTGCGCGACGGCGAGGGAGACGCCGAGGATGGCGTTGGCGCCGAGCGAGCCCTTGTTGTCGGTGGCGTCCAGGTCGAACATGGCCTGGTCGATCAGCCGCTGCTCGGTGGCGTCGTAGCCGACGAGCTCCGGGCCGATCTGCTCGATGACGGCCAGGACGGCCTTCTCCACGCCCTTGCCCAGGTAGCGGTTCGGGTCGCCGTCACGAAGCTCGATGGCCTCGAAGGCGCCGGTGGAGGCGCCGGACGGCACGGCGGCACGGCCGGTGCTGCCGTCGTCGAGGCCGACCTCGACCTCGACCGTGGGATTACCTCGCGAGTCGAGAATTTCGCGGGCTACGACGACGTCGATCGACGGCACGTTGTCTCCTTCGTGGGTGTCTGGCGTTCTGCGCACGAGCCTAACGGCCCCGGGTGCGTCCGCCTGCCCTTGGCCCGCTCCGTGGGACGGAACGGGCCGGAAAACTTCCCAAAGGCCCAGTTCTCGGGACATTTGAGGGCACTATTCACTGAACGGGAAAAAACCTGGAACGTAGCCGGTCACCGGCGTGCGGCCGCCTCGGCTGCGGCGGCCCGGTCACGGCACCGGACAGGAGAAACCCCGCCGCGACGCGCTGGGGGGAAGGGCGCGCCGGGCGGGGCGGTCTCACGGAGGAAGTGGTCTCACCGAGGAGGGGGGCCCGCCGCTCGAACCCGCCCGGTCCCGGTGAGAGGGGACTCAGACGTTGAGCTTCTGACCCGGGAAGATCAGGTTCGGGTTGCCGCCGATGACCGACTTGTTGGCCTTGTAGACGGACTTCCAGTCGGTGCCGTGCGCCTTGGCGATCTTGGCGAGGGTGTCGCCCGCCTTGACGGTGTAGTTGCCGTGGCCCATGGACTTGCGCTCGGTCGAGCGCGAGGCGTGCTGCTCGGGGGCGGCCGGGGCCTTCTTCGTCTCGGCCTTGGCGGAGCCCTGGTCCTGCTGGGGCGCGGACTTGGTCTGCGCGGAGCCGGAGGTGTCGACGTCGGCGGCGGGGCCACCGGAGGTCAGGTTGCCGGCACCGGCACAGGACCAGGCGCCCGGACCCTGGATGGCGAGGAGCTTCTCGGCGGCGGCGATCTGCTGGGACTTGCTGGCCAGGTCGGCACGCGCGGCGTACTTGGTGCCGCCGGCGGCGGCCCAGCTGGAGTTGGAGAACTGCAGGCCACCGTAGTAGCCGTTACCGGTGTTGATCGACCAGTTGCCGCCGGACTCGCACTGGGCGACCTTGTCCCAGGTGGAGACGGAGGCGGCGGAGGCGGAGGTGGCGCCCATCAGCGGGACGGCCACGGCAGCACCGGCGATGCCGGCGAGGGTGGCGACGCGGACGGCCTTGGACGGACGACGGTGCTTGCCCTTGATGATCAGCATGGTTGGTTCGTTTCCTCACCGACGCCTACGAGGTGAGCTGTCGGGTTCGGGCTGTGAGAATCGCCCGGCCGCGTGCGCGTGGCGCACGTGGCTTCACCCCAAGCCGGTTGACCCGCTTTCACGGGTGGGGCCGGCACTTACCTTGGGTCCCCCGCTCCTGCCTTCGGCGCTTGCGCGTCAACTGCCTCCGATCACCGGCAGGATTCGGCGTGTGATCAAAGGGCCCGCTTTGGCGAGCGGTCCTGACGTTAAGCAGTAATGGCCTTGGGGTTCAAACCCCACCATCTGAACCAAGTTGACCGTTTTTGATCACGAGAAGGTCACATACCCGCAGGTGAACCCCGGTTTGCCGAGGCGGCACACACCGGGGTCCACCACAGTCAACGAGACCCTTGTCTCACTTTCCCAAAAGCGGGCGAAGGGCGGCGAATTACCCCGCGTTGTGCCCGAGATCGAGCAGTTGGCCCGGCTTGATCAGGTCCGCGTCGGAGCCGATGACGTCCTCGTTGCGGTCATAGAGGGCGGCCCAGCCGCCGGACAGCCGGTGGGCCGCCGCGATGGCTGACAGCGTGTCACCCGGGCGCACGGTGTAGTCGCCATCGGCCGCCGGGCCGGTGCGCTCGGCGTCACCACGCGAGGCATGCCGGCCCCCGGAGGACCTGCCGCCGTCGTCGGCACCCCCGTCGCCCGCGCCGCCGCGGTGCTTGCCCTTCGCGGGCGTCTCCCGCGGCGTGCCGGTGGTGTCCGTACGGCTGCCACCGTCGGACGGACCGGCGGACGAGTCATCGGACGGCTCATCGGACCGCGACGGGTCGTCGGACGGATCGGCGGACCGCGACGGGTCGTCGGCCCGGTCGCCCGGCGTTGCCGGGTCGGAGGCCTCGTCGCCGGGCTCGTGCGTCCCGGCGGAGTCCGAGGCATCGGGCGAAGGCGTCGGGTCGGACGGCTCGTCGCCGGTCCCGTCGTGCGTCCCGGCGGAGTCCGAACCGCCAGGGGTGCCGGACTGGCCGGACGTGTCCCAGGGGTCCGACGAGCCGTCGGCGTCCGACGGGTCGGGCGAGGGAGTGGCGGTGCTGCCCGGGTCGACCTCCGGCGCCTGGCCGCCCTTGGTCAGACCGGCGCTCACCGCACAGCTCGACCAGACGTCCGGACCGCGGTGGTCGAGGATCGACTCGGCCACCGCGATCTGCTGGGAGCGGCTGGCGAGGTCGGGGCGCGAGGCATAAGCCGAGCCGCCGTAGCTGTCCCACATCTCCTGGGTGAGCTGCAGCCCGCCGTAGTAGCTGTTGCCCGAAGCCGCGCTCCAGACGCCGCCGGTCTCACACTGGGCGACCTTGTCCCAGGTCGCGGTGTCGGCGGCGTGAGCGCCACTCGCGGCGAGCAGCGGCAGGGCGAAACCTGCGCCGGTCACTCCCGCCGTGACAAAGATGGCCGGTGCCTGGCGGGGTCGACGATGTCGGCCGTTCCCGGAACGCATGCGGATGCCTTTCGCGCGGCGGTTGAGTTGTACGACGAGCTCTGCGAGCTGCTCGACGGGTACCCGCCCGGCCGACGCGCACGAGGCGCACCGTTACACCGGTCCCCCACATCACCGCTTCGGCCGATCGGGTGAAGCCCGTCGATCGTCGGTGGAAAGGTAGCCGGGGTCACGGGTAGTCACAAGTCGGTGTAGTGCAGATCACGCGAAGGTCACGCGCCTGACTCTCTGTCACTTCTGACCTTGTTGCTGGTCAGGGCGTTCGGGCGGGAACTCCACCGGCAGCGACCGCAGTCCGCGCATGATGAGCCCGCCGCGCCAGCGCAAGGCGTCCGGTTCCACGGCGAGCCGGAGGTCCGGGAGCCGGGTCAGCAGCGTCGCCAGAGCGGTCTGTCCTTCGAGCCGGGCGAGCGGCGCACCCAGGCAGTAGTGGATGCCGTGCCCGTACCCCAGGTGCTGGTTGTCACGACGGGTCAGATCCAGGACATCCGGCTCGGCGAAGCGTGCCGGATCGCGGTCGGCGGCGGCCAGCACCACCAGGACCGGGTCGCCCTTCGCGATCCGCTGTCCGCCCAAGGTCAGCTCCTGCGTCGCGAACCGCCAGGTCGCCAGCTCCACGGGGCCGTCGTAACGGAGCAGTTCCTCGATGCCGGTGGTGAGCAGATCGGTGTCGCCCGCCGTGATCGACTTCTGCAGCAGCTCGCGCTGGGCCGGGTGGCGCAGCAGCGCATAGAGGCCGTTACCGATCAAGTTCACGGTCGTCTCAAAACCGGCAAACAGCAGGATGAAGGCCATCGCGGTGACCTCGTTCTCGGTGAGGTGCTCGCCGTGGTCCGAGGCCCGGATCAGACCGGAGATCAGATCCTCGTCCGCCTCCGCGGTGTCGCCGAGGGACTCGCGCTTGCGGTGGATCAGCTCGGCGAGATAGCCGCGCATCTTCTTCACGGACCGGGCGACACCGCCGCGCGGGCCCCCGCCGTGCCGGATCATCATGCCCGCCCAGTCGCGGAAGTCGTCCTGGTCCTCGCGCGGCACCCCCAGCAGATCGCAGATCGCGTAGATGGGCAGCGGGAAGGCGAACTCATGGATGAGGTCGGCCTCGCCCTTCGCCGCGAACCGGTCGATGAGGTGATCGGTCAGCTCCTGGACGCGCGGGGCGAAGGCGGCCACCCGGCGCGGGGTGAAGGCCTTCGAGACCAGCCGGCGCAGCCGGGTGTGGTCCGGGGGGTCGATATTGAGCAGATGGGTCATCAGGTTGGCGCTGCGCTCACCGGGGATGCCGACCTTGCCCTTGCCGTGCGCGGCCTCGCTGTGGTGCACCGGGTTCTTCGACAGCCGGCCGTCGGCGAGCGCCTGCCGTGCCTCGGTGTAGCGGGTCACCAACCAGGCCTCGACGCCGCTGGGCAGCTCGGTCCGGTGCACCGGCGCATGCTCCCGCAGCCAGGCGTACGCGGGGTAGGGGTCGGCGGCGAACTCCCAGGTGAACAGCTCGGGGGCGGGCGCGGCGGCGGGGCAGCCCGCGGGGGCATCGGCGGCGGGGGCGGGGCGGCCCGCGGGGGCGCCGGCGGCGGGGGATGGACGGCCCGCGGGGTCGGGGGCGTCGGGCTTGTCGTGCACCTTCCGACCGTAACCGGTGGGCGCACCGTGGTGCGCCCGCGCACCGGCCGGCCCCCACCACACCCCCACCACACCCCCTGCGCTCCCCCGGAACCGCACCCCCTCGTTACGCCGGATCCACCCCCAGCCCCGTCAGGAACGCCACGGCCGCCGGCGACGGGCCGAGGCCGCTCCACACCACCCGCTCGGTGCGTTCGGGAGCCGGCCGCACCCGCACGATGTGCAGCCCGGCCAGCTCGGCGGCGATGGCCTCCGGCACCATTCCCACCCCCAGGCCCGCCCGCACCAGCTTCGCCAGGAACTCGACGGTGGTCACCTCGAACGCCACCTCCGACGTGAGCCCCGCCGCGCGGAACGCCGCATCGCGCTGCCGGCGGGCCGCGGACCCCGCCGTGAAGTCGACAAAGGTCTCCCGCGCCATCCGCGACAGCGTGGTCCACTCCCGCTCCGCCAGCGGATGCCCCGGCGGCACCACGGCGACCAGTTCACCGCGCGCCAGCTCCTTCTCCCGTACGCCGACGGTGCGGGCACCGGGCACCAGCCCGACGAAGGCGACATCCAGGACGCCCTGCCGGACCTGTTCGAGGAGCCGGTCACTCATCTCCATCTGCAGACTGATCCGCACCCCGGGACAGCGCGTCCGGAAAGCGCCCAGCTCACGGGCCAGATCCACGGCCGCGACGGTGGAGATCGCGCCGACCGCCAGCCGCCCGCGTACCTCCCCGGTCGCCGCCGCCACCTCGGCACGGGCCCGTTCGGCCGCCTCCAGCGCCTGCCGGGCCACCGGAACGAAGGCCTCACCGGCGGCCGTCAGCCGGACGCTGCGGCTGGTCCGGTCGAAGAGCCGGGCCCCGAGCTCCTTCTCCAGCCGGGCGATCTGATGACTGAGCGCGGACTGCACCACATGGCAGCGCTCGGCGGCCCGGGTGAACCCACCGGTCTCGGCCACCGCGACCACATAGCGCATCTGCTGGAGCTCCATACGCACCGATCCTAAGCACCAGCGATCTCGATTTTCGATGGATGCGATGACAATGATGTGTTGGACTCATCGATGAGACGGGCCCAGGCTGGGAGACGCCCGCCGCCACGGTGGCCGTGGGCGCGGCAGGGGAGGGCATGTCATGGAGACCGAGCGCATACCGGAGGCGGCCGACGGGGGCCCGGCGGATCCGCGGCCGGGCCCGGGGCGCGGCATGCTGCTGCTGATGTCGGTCGCCGCCGGACTGTCCGTCGCCGGCAACTACTTCGCCCAGCCGCTGCTGGACGTCATCGGCCGCGATCTGCACCTCTCCTCGTCCACCGCCGCACTGGTCGTCACCGTCGCCCAGGTCGGCTACGGCCTCGGCCTGCTGCTGCTCGTCCCGCTCGGCGATCTGCTGGAGCGACGCCGGCTCGCCGTCACCCTGACCGCGGCGACCGCGGCCTTCCTCACCGTCACCGCGAGCGCGCCGAACGCCGCCCTCCTGCTGACCGGCACCGCACTGACCGGACTGACCTCGGTCGCCGCCCAGGTCGTGGTCCCGTACGCGGCGACCCTCGCGAAGCCCGCCGAACGCGGCAGGACCGTCGGCACCGTCATGACCGGGCTGCTGCTGGGCATCCTGCTGGCCCGTACGGCCGCCGGTCTCCTGGCCGAGCTGGGCGGCTGGCGCACCGTGTACTGGGTCAACGCGGCGCTGATGCTGCTGATGGCGCTCCTGCTGCGGCTCCGGCTGCCCGCACTGCGCACCCCCGCCGGGCTGCGCTATCCGGCGCTGCTGCGCTCCACGCTGGCGCTGTTCGCCCAGGAGCCGGTGCTGCGGTGGCGCGGCGCGCTGGGCGCCCTGACCTTCGCGGGCTTCAGCGTGCTGTGGACGGCGCTGGCGTTCTTGCTGTCCGGTCCGGCCTACGGCTGGCAGGAGTCGGCCATCGGTCTGCTGGGACTGGTGGGCGCGGCCGGTTCGCTGTCCGCCTCGGTGGCCGGACGGCTGGCGGACCGCGGCCTGGCGCACCATGTCACCGGCGCCGCGGCCTTCCTGCTCCTGGGGTCCTGGGGCCTGCTCGCGGCCGGCGGGTCAGGCGGCACCTGGTCGCCGGCGGCGCTGCTGGCCGGGGTGATCGTGCTGGACCTGTCCGCGCAGGCGGTCCACATCAGCAACCAGAACCTCGTCTACGCGGTCCGCCCCGAGGCCCGCAACCGCCTCAACTCGGCCTATATGACCAGCTACTTCGTGGGCGGCGCGGCCGGTTCGGCGCTGACGTCGGTGGTGTGGGGCGTCGGCGGCTGGGGCGGGGTGTGCGCGCTGGGTGCCACGCTGGCGGTGACGGTCGTGGCGCTCTGGCTCGCCGACCGGCTGCGGCGCCGTCGCAGCACGGCGAGCCGCTACGCGGAGCGGGAACCGGCGGCCACCGGCGAAACGGCGGCCTCGGTCACGTCGTAACGGGTCGGCTCCGGCCTCAGGCTCGGGCCTCGGACAGCTCCGGCCTCAGACGGCCCCGGCCTCGGCCTCGGCAGCCACCACCGCATCCCGGTAGGCCCGCGCCGCCGCCCGCAGTGCCGCCTCCGGGTCCACGCCCTCCGCCTCGGCCCGCACCGCCAGCGCCAGCAGTTCGTACCCGACGCCCTGCCCGGCCGGGGGCGTCACATCGAGCCCTGCCGTGCGGACGCGCGAGGCGAGCTTCGCCGCCAGCGCCAGACCGGGCTGGGCCAGCGGAACGCCCTCGGTCACCGAATCGCGCTGCTTCTCCTCCGCCTTCGTCCGCAGCCAGTGCGCCCTGACGTCCTCCGGGGTCGCCGCGTCCGCCTCCCCGAAGACATGGGGATGGCGGCGGATCAGCTTCTCGACGATCCCGCCCGCGACATCGTCGAGGGAGAACGGCTCGTCGGGGTCGTCCTGGGCGATCCGGGCATGGAAGACGACCTGGAGGAGGACATCGCCCAACTCCTCGCGCAGCGCCTCGCGATCGCCCTCCTCAATGGCCTCGACCAGCTCGTACGCCTCCTCGATGCCGTACTTGGCGAGGTCGCGGTGCGTACGGATGCTGCTCCAGGGGCAGGCGGCGCGGATCTGGTCCATGACCTGGACGAGGTCGAGCAGCCGGGCGCCGGGCAGGTCGTAGGAGCCGGGCAGCAGCTCCAGGTCCGGCATGGTCTCGCGGCCGGAACCGGCCAGCCGGGCCAGGCCGTCGGTCAGCGCGCTCTCCCCGTCCGCCGAGGTCAGGACGACGGCCGTACGGTCGCCCGGCACGCAGTAGTCGACGAGCTCGCGGGCGGCGGGGGCGGCCGTCTCCACCTCGATGCCGGCTTCCCGCAGATAGGGCAGCTGCGGATGGTCCGGGTCGGCGCACAGCACACGGTCCGCCCCACGCAGGATCTGCCAGGCGGGCCAGGACAGGAGTCCCGGGGCGACCCGGTGGCTGGTGGTGAGCAGGACCAGGCGTCCGGTGCCGGTGCCCTCGGGGCGGGTTTCGGCGCCGGTGTCGGCGGCAGAGGCGTCAGCGTTCACGCCTCGAACGTAACGCACCGCACCGACAACGCCCGGCGCCGGTGGGCGGCGACGGCCGGAACCGCCCCGCCCCCTTCGCTCACCTCGTACGCACTACTCCGCAGCAGGTCACCGCATACGGGCCCACCCGTCACCGCCTATGGGCCCGCCCGTCACCGCGTACGGGCCCACCCGTTGCGGAGCGGCCCCTACGGACCGACCACGGCAGATACGGCCGGCCTCAGGCCTGCTGCTTCACCGGCTCGCTGGTGATCCACGGGTCCTTGGTCTCGCCGAGGATGACCTGGTGGTCGTCCCACTTGCCGAACCGCGGATTGACGTCGATCCCCATGGACCGGGAGGTCTTGGCCAGCGCCTGCGCGAGCTTCTGCTGGCCCTGCGGCTTGCCGCGGTCCGCGCCGAGCCGCTGGGCGACGCCGTCGAGCAGCAGCTGATTGCGGACCATGGCGTCGATCTCGTCGGGGGCGATGCCCTGCTGGAGCCACATCGCCTTCAGCCGCTCGCCGCCGCCGGACTGCTTCTCCGCCTGGGCCCGCCACCGCTGGACGTCGCGCCGGGTGACCGTCACCCCGGCATCGTGCGCGCCGCGGGCCAGCACCTCGTCGAAGATCATGCCGTTGAGGGTGGCCAGGCTCAGCCGGCCGGTGTTCATGATGAGCTGGTCGCCCTGCGGCGACTTGGCCTGCGCGGCGCGGACATCCTTCACCTTCGCCTGCAGCTGCGCGACGGTGATCCGCTTCCCGTCCACGATGGCCGCGGCCCCGGGATGAGCATCGCTGCCACAGGCCGCGAGCAGCGGGGCCGCGGCCAGCAGGCCTGCGGTGGCGGATACGGAGAGCGCTGTCCTACGGCGGAACACATGGCCTCCCGGCAGATCGTGCGACGGAGTCTCGACCTTGGTGGATCGATGCTATGGAGTCGGCGTGGCCCAGGCCACTGCTTCGGCCAACGATCTGGGGCGGGGACGGTTCTGCTCCCGAGTGCCGGTCGTTTGCCGCCACCATCGGCGTGCTTCGCGGTTGCCGACGGCCATGAGGTCGGCGCCATGACCGGAGCGGCGGAGGAGACATGATCGGCTCCTTGAGGTGATCTGAGCCCTCGGTCGGCCCGCAAGCTGCATCCGGCGCGCAAGCGAGCTGCGGCGAGCAGCTCTCGAACGACGGGTTGCCGTCAGGGAGGCAGCTCGGATCGCCGCCCGCTCTGGCGCCCTTTGCGGGAAAGGCGCCTTCCCGGGGCGTCAGCAGTGGTGGGCAAAGGCTGCGGACATCGCCCTTTGTGGGACGGGGGCGGGCTCTGGGCCGGTGGGAGAGGGCGGGTAGACGGTCCTGCCCTCCTTGATGGTCTCCACGACGGTGATGTCTTTGATCTTTTGCTCGGGGATCGTGAGCGGGTTGTGGCTGAGGATCACGAAGTCGGCGAGCTTGCCCACCTCGATGCTGCCCTTGGTGTCCTCTTCGAAGTACTGGCGGGCGGCGTTGATGGTGATGGACTTCACCGCGTCCAGGACCGACACGCACTGGTCCGGGCCCAGGACGGTTCCCGAGCTGCGGGTGACGCGGGTGACCTGGCTGGACAGGATGGCGATCGAGTTGGGCAGGGCGACGGGGGCGTCGTGGTGTGAGGTGTAGGCCATGCCGCGGTCCACCGCCCACCGGGCCGGCGAGATGTTGTCAGCGCGTTCGGGGCCGAGCACGGTCTTGCGGTACCAGTCGCCCCAGTAATAGGTGTGCATGGAGAAGAACGACGGGATGATGCCGAGTTCCCGAAACGCCTCGACCTGGTCCTCGCGGACGGTCTGGCAGTGGATGGCCGTCGTACGCCGGTCCTGTCCGGCTTCCTTGGTGGCCGCGCGCACGCACTGGAGGAGTTGGTCGATGGCGGCGTCGCCGTTCACGTGCGCGATGATGTGCCAGTTGTTGGCGAACCCCGCCCGGACCTGGGCCAGGACGTCCTTGTCCGGCAGGGTCGCATAGCCGCGGTAGTCCTCGTCCTGACCGTCGGGCGGGGTGAGGTAGGGCTCGGTGAGCCAGGCGGTGCGCCCCTGGGGCGAGCCGTCCAGGACCAGCTTCACCCCGGCCGCGCGCAGGCCCTTGGTGTACTCCCGGCTCGCCTGGACCGTGGCAGGGGATTTCATGGCCTGGTCGGCCTTTACGTAGACGACCACGTCGGTGGGCAGGCCGGCGGGGTGGGCGTCCGCGACCTGCCGGAGGAGGCCCAGGACCTCCAGGCTCGCTGCCCCCTCCTGCACGGTCGTGAAGCCGAAGCTCGCCGCCGACAGGAGGCCCACGGGCAGGAACTGCCCGCTGTCGATGGGGTCCATCCCGGCGACGGCCAGATCGGCGGCGGGGTTGAACGCGGTCTCTTCCAGCACCCCGTTCGGCTCTCCGTACACGGGCCCGGATTCGGTCCCGCGCTCCAGCCTCCGCCGGATCACCCCGCCCTCCGGGTCCGGTGTCATGGCGGTGTACTTGAGCCGTTCGAGTCCCAGGCTGTTGACCGCTCCCAGATGGAAGGACTGGTGGATCGCCAGGACGGGCTTCTCGGTGGATACCACGTCCAGGTCGTGACGGGTGGGGTGCTTGCCCTCGGTGAGCATGGAGTCGTCGTAACCGAAACCGACGATCCAATCCGAGCGTTTCCCCACCTCACTTTCGGCGAACTCGCGCAGCTTGCCCTGGAGGGACGCGATGTTGGTGACGTTGCCGTCGGGAGCGGCCAGGAGATTGGCGATCGTGGCCTGCAGGCCGGTGCCGACCACATGGCCGTGCGCATCGATGAAACCCGGCAGCAGGACCTGGTCCGGCAGCAGGTCGTGCAGCCGCGTGTCCGGCCCCCGCCACTCGGCCTGCGCCTGGGACAGGTTGCCGACGAAGACGATTCGGCCGTCCTTGACCGCCACCGCCTCGGGCGCCGCTGACGTCTCATCGGTAACCGTCACGATGGAACCGCCGGAGAAGATGATGTCGGCATCTCCGGACCGCGTTCCCGGCAAGTTTTCCTGGGACATCACGCACCGCCTGTTCCCCTGCGAATGAATCAGCCTTCAACGCGAAGAGTAACTGCTTACATGCGAAGCGTGACCGATCGAGCGGGCCCGTAGCCGGATGAGGCCGACTCGACACTTCGCACACGAAACTCACAGATCTGCATCGGGACGGGACGCCGGCTGACCAGATCATCCGAGACGGCGATTGGTGGAGACGGGTTCTGCGGGTGGGATCCCCGGGGTGGCCCGGTGTCCTATGGAGACTTGGCGCTTCAGATGGCCCCTTAGCGGTTGAGTTGGCCCGGCTGAGCGTCGTGGTCGAACCCAGGCAGGCGGGACGGCCGACACCCCGCGGGCCAACCCGGAGGCCCCGGCCACACCAACCTCCTTGACCTCAACTGAACTTCAGGTAGGAGCCTGGGAGGCATGAACAACGACACCGCCGCTCCCCGTGGCTCCTTTCCTTCCCACACCGGGTTGTCCGAGCCGCAGCAAGCCGACGTCGGCCCACTGTCCGACGCCGCGCTCGATGAGCTTGCCGAGAGGATCGCCGCCGCGACAACGATCGTCGGCATCGGGGAGTCCACACGATTCTCCCGGGAAACCTTCGGGGTACGGGACCAACTCTTCCGCAGGCTGGTCCAGCGACACGGGTTCCGGGCGCTGGCCATACAGGACAGCGTCAGCGTCGCCGCTGACCTCGACAGGTACGTGCACGCAGGCGAAGGTGATGCCGCATCCGCCCTCGACAGCGCCTGGCGTCCCTGGCGCACCGTCGAGATGGCCGCGGCATTGGAGTGGATCCGGGCGTTCAACCGGGAGCACCCGAACGACCCCGTCCGGATCTTCGGCGTGAGCCCCGTGCAGGCGCAGCCCGAGGACTACGACGCCGTCCTGGATCACGTACGCGGGTCGGCCCCGGAACGGCTGGCGGAGGTGGTGTCTCACCTGGCACCGATCCGGACAGCTCACCACACCGCGGAGCATGTGCAGCGCGCCCGGGGAATTCACCCGGGGCGCCCGTTCGGCGACCATGCCCGCGACGCGCTCGCGCTGATCCGGTCGTTGCTCGACGCCGACCACGCCGACCACGCCGCCCACGCCGCCCACGCCGCCCACGCCGCCGGCATCCTGGCGCGGATGCGTATGATCGTCGACTTCCACGAACGCAGCGTCGCCGGGCAGGGGTTGTCCACGGACGATGTCGCCGTATGGGCTGGTGCCATCGGCGAGTACCAGCGTCGGACCGGTCTGCGGGTGGTCTACTGGGATGGGATCGGTCACACGTCGGCAACCGTGGTGACCAGCCCGCTGGCTCCCGAGCGTGGTCCCCAGCCCAGCGAAGGCAGTCTGCTGCGCAAGTGGTACGGCACGCAGTACGTCTCCGTGGCGATCGGATTCCATCACGGAGACCTCGGTGTCGCCGTGGTCCCGGAGCCGGCCGGAGATCTGATCGACGCGAGGCTCGGCGAGACGGATCTGCCCGCCCACTGGCTGGATCTGCGCCGCGAAGCGGTGCGTCGCCGATGGGACGGACCGGCGAAGGTCCGCGTGATCAGCGGCGTCTACGACCCGTCCCGCGACGCCGACGAGCACCTCGACGTTGCTTCCCTTGCCGATGCGTTCGACGTGCTCATCCACATCCGCCGAGTGACCCCGGTGCGATGGTTGCCGTGAGCAGCCCACTATCGACCCCGACGCCGAGGTCGGCAGAAGGCATGGAGCTTGCACGTCCGGGCTCCATACTCTTTGCAGTCTCACCTAGAGCGGTGAAGCGTGCACCGGTCGGCTCAAGCCTGCCCCCTCGTTCCGCTCGCGTCGGGCGGTTCCGTCAGCCGGTCGTACCGAGTGAACTGCGCGTCATATGGGGCGGGTTAAAGCTGAGGAGCGCCCAGGGAATTCCTGCGCACCCGCTGCGTCCGCATCCTCGTCGCACCGGCAGCACTGATACCCCTCCTTCGGCCCGAATGGACCGGGGTCGCGCTCCACGACGGCGTCGTTGTCGCTTCCGGAACCGCGACCCGTCCTGGCTCCCGCGTGCAGCCCCTCCCCGGAACGGACCGGCCGACGCCCGCGTCTGACCTACTACCACCCACTGCCACCCACTGCCGCCCACTGCCGCCCCCGCCATCGCCGTCGCAGCGGCCGCCGAGCCGACCGGGGCTCCGCTTCGAGTATCTTTTCGACAGTTGAGAGTGAGGATCCGCATGGACACGGCCGCAGTATCGGCCGGGGGCGCCCCCGGACGGATTCTTGGGGAGGACATCGGCGCCGTGCCGCCGCCCCGGACCGCTACCCCGGCCGGGTCCATACCGGCGCCCCGGTCCGACGCGCCCCCGGCCGGCCACGAGGCCACGGCCACCGGCGCACCGCCACCGGACCGGCCCGGCCGGCTGCGGCGCAGCGCGCACCGGCTGCGCACCCGGACCGCTCCCCTGCGCGCCCCTCGCTTCGACCCGTACTGGACGGCGGGGTTCTTCTTCGTCGCGTTTGCGCTGCTGGCCCTCTACCATTTCCGCACGCTGTCCACGTCCTCCTGGGACCTGGGCATCTTCGAGCAGGCCATACGGGGCTACGCCCACTTCCGGGCCCCGATCGTCGACCTCAAGGGCCCCGGCACCAATATCCTCGGGGACCACTTCAGTCCCGTACTGATCGTGCTCGCGCCGTTCTACCGGCTGTTCCCCTCCCCGCTGACCCTGCTGATCGCGCAGGCCGCGCTCTTCGCGCTGTCCGCGATACCGGTCACCCGCGCCGCGGCCCGCGCTCTGGGCCGCGTCCCGGGCCTGGCGATCGGCGTCGCCTACGGCACGTCCTGGGGCGTGCAGAAGGCCGTCGACTTCGACTTCCACGAGATCGCCTTTGCGCTGCCGCTGATCGCCTTCGCGCTCGAAGCGGTGCTGCGCGGACGGTGGACGGCGGTGGTGTGCTGGGCCGCGCCCCTGGTGCTGGTCAAGGAGGACCTGGGGGTGACCGCGGCCGTCATCGGCGCGCTCGCCCTGATCCGTACCCGGCGGGCCAGTCCGCTGGCCATCGGTCTGGTCGCCTTCGGCCTCAGCGCCACCGCCGTGACCCTCGGCGTGCTCATACCGGGGTTCAACGGCTCCGGCTCGTACGACTACTGGAGCAAGTTCGGCGCCGACAGCGGCGGCCTCACCATCCCTCTCGTCACGGCCGTGCGCACCACGCTGTGGGTCCTGCTGCCCACCACCGGTCTGCTCGCGCTGCGTTCCCCGCTGCTGCTGGTCGCGCTGCCCACGCTGGGCTGGCGTTTCCTGTCGCACGAGCCCCACTACTGGGGCATCGACTGGCACTACAACGCCGTCCTGATGCCGGTCGTCTTCCTCGCCCTGGTCGACGCCCTGCCCCGGGCCCGGGTCTCCACCCGGCCCTGGCTGCGCTCGTACGCCCACCATCTGCCGGCCGCCGTGGTGGCCGTGGCCCTCGCGCTGACCACCACGCTGCCGCTGGCCCGCCTCACCGAGGGCGCCACCTACCGCACACCGCCGGACGTCACCGCCGCCGAGAAGCTGCTGGCGCGGATACCCGACGGTGCGAGCGTGGAGTCCGACATCCGGCCGCTGAGCCGCCTCACCGGCCGCACCCGGGTCTTCTGGATGGGGGACACCGGCGGTCTGTCACCGGACTACGTCGCCGTGCAGCTAGGCGACAACCGCACCCCGCGGCAGGCGCTGGCGGATGCCGCCGCCCGCCACCCCAAGTCCACCTACGTCATCCTGGGCGGCGCCGGGGACCTGCTCGTATTTCACCGGACATCCGCCCGCTGAACGCGTACGGTACCGCGATGACCACCGATGTGATCGTCCTGAACGGCGGCTCCAGCGCGGGCACTTCCACCCTCGCCCGGGCGCTCCAGGAGACCCTCCCCCGCCCCTGGCTGACCTTCGGCGTCGACACCTTCATCGGCGCCCTGCCGCCCGCCCTGATGACCTCCCCGGACGGGCTGGTCCTCGCGCCCGACGGCACGGTCTCGGTCGGGCCCGCGTTCCGCGCGCTGCAGGCCGGCTGGCTGCACGGCATCGCGGCGATGGCCCGGGCCGGCACCGGCATCATCCTCGACGAGGTCTTCCTGGACGGCGGCGCGGGCCAGGACCGCTGGCGCCGGGCGCTGGACGGCCTGGCGGTGCTGTGGGTCGGCGTCCACTGTGATCCCGGCACCGCCGCCGCCCGCGAACTCGCCCGCGGGGACCGGGTGGTGGGCATGGCCACCACCCAGGCCGCACTGGTCCACCGGGGCGTCCGCTATGACATCGAGGTCGACACCACCGACACGGATCCGGCCGTCTGCGCCCGGGGGATCGCCGCCCACGTTGCCGGGTGATCCGCCGTTTCTGTTTCTGTGGTTTGTTTCCCGCCTTCGGCGGGGGCGGGGGTGGTTGTGGGGTGGAGCCCGGTTGCCGTGTGGCGGGGGCAGGGGCTCCGGGGTGTGTTGTCGGACTGCTGCGCTTTACGTCCGACAACACACCCCTCCGCCCCTGCCCCCTCCCGCCGTTTGTCGGACCCCACCCCGGTGGTAGAGCAGGAGAAAACCAAAGACCCAAGCATCGGCTACGCCACGACGCGGCCGAGCTTCTGGCTTTTGAATCCTTCACCCCCACCGGGCGGGGGTCGCGTTCCCGGGCGGGAGGTGGTGGGCCGGAGGGGGTGGGTGTGCGGACGTAAAGCGAAGCAG
>NZ_JBIBVF010000028.1:0-136717 GCF_043080045.1 Streptomyces sp. NPDC015125 | reverse complement strand
GGTCGGCGATGTCGTCATCGTGAAGAACTCGCACGACCAGACCGTCAAGCCCGACAACGGCCTCAACGGCTGGAACCTGTCCTGGTCCGACTGGAAGGCGGGCAGCGCGGTCTGACGGACAGCGCCCGCACAGCAGCTGCGCACATTCGGTGGCCGGTCCCGGGTGGGGCCGGCCACCGCTTTGTTCGTAGGGGGCGGGCAGCCTCAGGGGCGCTGTTTCACCGGACTGCGCGGATGCGCCGGACCGTGCGGATGCGCCGGACCGTGCGGATGCGGGCCGTCCGGATCCACCGTGCTCCGCAGTGGAGTCTCCCGTACGAACCAGGCGGCCGCGAAGCCGAGCACGGCCAGCACCGCGGCGCCGATCAGGACGCCGTGCAGCCCGCTGGTGACCGCCGCCCGGTAGGCGTCCCGCACCGGTGCGGCGAGCCCGTCCAGCACCTGCGGCGTCAACTGCCCGGCCCGTGCCGTCAGCCGGCCCGCGGCGCCCTCCCCCAGCCGGTCGGCGAGCCCGCTGTGCAGCCGACCGGTGAAGACGGCACCCAGCAGGGCGACACCGAGCGAGCCGCCGACCGTACGCAGCAGCGTCACGGTGCCACTGGCGGCGCCCATGTCACGGGGCTCCGCGCTGTTCATGGTGATCAGCATGGTGCTCTGCATGACGAACCCGATGCCCATCCCCGCGACGACCGTGAGCCCGGAGGCCAGGGCCGTCGCGGTCTTCATGCCGAGCAGCAGCAGGACCAGTACGCCCACGGTCAGCACCCCGCCCCCCAGGATCGGGTAGATCCGATAGCGGCCGTTACGGCTGATCAACGCCCCGGTGCCGAGCTGCACGCCCAGCATCCCGAACATCAGCGGCAGCAACAGCAGACCGCCGGCCGTCGGCGACAGGCCCTGCACGAACTGCATGTACTGCGGCAGATAGCTGGTCACCCCGAGCATCACCGCACCGATGAGAAAGCTCAGAATCTGCGCCAGGGTGAAGTTGCGGCTGCGGAACAGCCGGGGCGGGATGACCGGCTCCACGGCCCGCCGCTCGACCCGTACGAACCAGACCAGCGCCACGACGCTCACGGCCGCCAGCCCGAGGATCTGCGGTGACCCCCACCCGTACCGGACGCCACCCCAACTGGCCAGCAGGGTCAGCGCAAGGATCGTGCCGGACAGCAGCACCACACCCGGGTAGTCGATCCGCGCCGTGCTCCGCTCCGTGCGGCCCAGCCGGATCCAGCCCCCGACGATCACCAGCGACACCACCCCGATCGGCACATTGACGTAGAACGCCCACCGCCAGCTCAGCTGGTCCGTGAGAAAACCGCCCAGCAGCGGCCCGCCGATGAACGCGACCGGCATCATGGCACCGATCATCGACTGCATCCGGCCGCTCTGCCGCGGCGGCACCAGCACCCCGATGACCGACAGCGCCCCGACCATCAACCCGCCCGCACCCAGCCCCTGCAGGGCCCGGAAGGCGATGAGCTGTCCCATGTCCTGTGCCAGCCCGGACAGCATCGACCCGGCCAGAAAGAGCCCGATCGCGGCCATGAACGTGCCCTTGCGGCCGTAGAGATCGCCCGCCTTCCCCCAGATCGGTGTCGCCACGGCGGTGGTGAGCAGATAGGCCGTCACCACCCACGACAGCTGGTCCAGCCCGCCGAGCTCCCCCACGATCGTGGGCAGTGCCGTGCCCACGATCAGACCGTCCATCATCGCCAGGAACATCCCGAGCAGCAGCCCGAACACCCCTAAGTACAAGGACCTCGGTGGGCGTTCCTCGCTCGGCGCCCCCTCGGCCGCGCCTCCGGCCTTTCCGGCTCCCTCGGCCCGGTTCGCCCCTGCCGACCGGCCGGCCGCTTCCGTCGTGCCGTTGACCGCCATTGCCGCCCCCCTCATGTGTACTGCGTATCGACCAGATACAACGTACACATCGGCGTGTACAGCGTCTACTACTGATACGTTGTACGCGATGCTTCGGCAGGATCCGGGAAGGAAGTGAGCGCCATGACCGGCAAGAAGTCCGGCGCAGCCGAGGACGGGCAGCCGTTGCCGTCCGGGTCGTCCACGGACACGCCGGACCCGGCGGCGGTCTCCCTCTGGGAGCGCCTGGACCGCCCGGCGCCCGCACCGCGGGCCACCCTGACCCCGCAGAAGATCGCCGCGGCCGCCGTGCGCATCGCCGACACCGACGGCATCGACGCCGTCACCATGCGGCGCCTGGCCACCGAGCTGAGCGTCGCCCCCATGGCGGCCTACCGCTATGTCTCCGGCAAGGCCGACGTCCTGGACCTGATGACGGACGCGGTCTGCGCGGACCTCACACTCCCTGACGACGTCGAGAACTGGCGCGACGTCATGCGCGCCAACGCGCTGCGCTCCCGGGAGATCGTGCTGCGCCACCCCTGGCTCATCCAGATCTCCTCACCGCAGTCGTTGCGCGCGCTCACCCCCCACCGGATGGCCGCGGCCGAGCGCGCGCTCGCCTCCCTGGACGGGCTCGGACTCGACATCGACGCGATGATGGCCGTGCTCGGGACCGTCAACTCCTATGCTCACGGAGCGGTTTCGGCGGAGTGCGCCCAGTATTTCCTGATGCGGGAGCAGGGCTGGGACGGCAACGACGATCTGCGGCTCGCCCTCGCCCCGCAGATGCGCTACCTGATCAGCACCGGGCGCTACCCCACCTACCACCGCTATCTCCTGGAGGCCACCCACAAGGACGACCCGCTGTGGCGCTTTGAAACCGGCCTCGACAGCGTCCTCGACGGCATCGCGGCCCGGCTGGGAATCTGAGCGGCGGACTCCCCGGGAAACCGGGCAGCGGGCCCCGGGCGCTTCAGCGACCGCCGGATGCTCCGACGGCCGCTGGACCGGTCTTGGGTGGTCCCCGGCGGGGGCTTACGGGTGGTAGCGCTCAGCGATCTTCGTGGCAGCGCCGCCCGTCACGGTCACCCGGACGTCGATGTTGCCCCTCCTGGCCGCCTTGCGCAGGTCGTCGAGGGTGCACGGGGTGGTGCCGTAGTCGGCGGCGTCCGTGTGGACGCGGCCGTCGGGGGCCTCGCAGAGCGCTGCCGCACCGAGCACCTTGGTGCTGTCGCGGACGTGGAACGCCTGCTCCGCTCCGCTCTCCGGGGCGACCGTGAGCTTGTCCTCGGTGAGCCAGTTCAGCCTGCCGGCCCAGGTGCCGCTGACGCCTTTACGGCCGGCGGGGGAACCGCCCTGTCCACCGGAGCCGCCCGTCGCGGAAGCCTCTCCTCCGGTCGTGCTCGGGTGCGACGGGCCCTTCCCCGTGGCGGCCCCGGAGCCACCGGACGTGGCATGCCCCGCATTCGAGCCGCCGTTCGCGGCCTGGCTGCTCGCGGCCTGGCTGCTCGCGGCGGAGGGCGCGGCCGACGCCTTGTCGTCCCCGTTCCGGCAAGCGGTCAGCGAGAGCGCCGAGGCAGCGATGAGGGAGGCGACGGCGAGACGTCGACCGCTGCGCAGGATGGTGGTGACGAGCGGCATGAGGATTCCCCCGAGCTGGTGAGTGACGCCCGGTGCCTGGTGCCTGGTGAGTGGCGCCTGGTACCTGGTGCCCTTCGGCGTGACACCCAGGACTCTCGTCGTGGCTGCTAAAGATCCGCTAACACACGAGTAACTTCCCTCCCCGTCCCGCCAGAACCCGTCCGGCAGCCGGGTGGAGGGGCGGGCGGGCGTACCGAGGCCTCCACCGGGTGTCCGGTGGAGGCCTCGGGCTGCTCGGGCTACTCGGGTTGCTCGGTCCCCTCGTTGGGGTTGGCGAGGCCGCCGACCGCGAGGGCGTAGGCGACCTTGTTCAGCGGCCCTGCGACCGCAGAGCACATTCTGGGCCCACGGCAGAGCGAAGGCCCCCACCTCACCAGGTGGGGGCCTTCGCGGCTGGTTCATTCCGGCAAATCGATGCGACGTCTCACGGGTGCGAGACGATCGGCACAGGCCGTCAACGCCTCGTGGTTTGCACGTCCACCATCCCGATCCAGCTCCGGGGGCAGTGCATGCTGAACGTATAGGTACCACGCCCCACCCACCTGCCGTATCGCTTTCCGTTCCCGCAATGACCAATGGCCCGAGCGTGGCCGTACGGGACACGGCACCGCGCATGCCACGTCGTATACGTAACCCTGGAGTCCCAGCATGTGACCTGGCCGTAATGATCATCGGCAGCAGCTGGCGTGGCCGAGACGAGCCCTACCGATGCCGTACTGAGAAGGGCTGCACCAAGTGACAGTGCGAACTTGTGCTTCATCGTGTCCCCCTGGTTCCTTCCGGAACTCGTCGGTCTGCGAGTCCGGTCCAGCACCTTACCGTCACTGTGAGCTATAGGCCATAGCACGCTGTGCACCCTTCGCGGCCCGCCACCAAGGGCATCCGACCGATCTTGCTAGCGCTATAGACACACGTGATGTGCTCTTGCGTGCCATGGGGCCGCCCAGGTCGAAGCACATCATCAGGCCGAGGATCACGCCCAGGATGATCGCGTTGGTGCCGGTGAGACCGGACAGCCAGTCGGTCAGCCCCTTTTGCACAACTGACGCCGGTCACCAGCCATGTGCGCAGGCGGGTGGCGAAGCCGTCGCCTGCGTCGGCGTCCTTGTCCATGGGTGCGGCGGCGCGCCCGGGGGCGGACACAACAGAGCCCCGATGCCACGAAGGGCACCGGGGCTCGTCCTCTGCAGGCACACGCCTTGCAGCTCTGTCAGGTCTGGCAGCTCTGGCAGGCCTGGCAGCACTGTCAGGCCGCCTCACAGCTCCGACATCTCCAACACCTCTGACAGGCATTGCTGCTCTTACGGCTCTGGCAGGTCTCGCCGTGAATATCGGCACGCACAAGAGCGCGCACCCTTTATGCGGCGGCGTCGAATCCTGTGTCACGCGCCATCCGCTTCAGCTCCAGCAGGGCATGCTTCTCGATCTGCCGGATCCGCTCACGGGTCAGACCGTGCTGCTTGCCGACCTCGGTCAGCGTGCGCTCACGGCCGTCCTCTATGCCGTACCGCGCCTTGATGATCGAGGCGGTGCGGTGGTCGAGGCGGTCGATCAGATCCTCCAGCTCCTCGCTGCGCAGCAGCGTGAGCACGGACTGCTCGGGGGAGGCCGCGGAGGTGTCCTCCAGCAGATCACCGAACTGGGTGTCGCCGTCGTCATCCACCGACATGTTGAGGCTGACCGGGTCGCGCGCCCAGTCGAGTACATCGGTGACGCGGGCGGGCGTGGAGCCCAGCTCACCGGCGACCTCCGCCGGCTCCGGGTCACGGCCGTTCTCGCGGTTGAACTCGCGCTGCACCCGGCGGATCCGGCCCAGCTCCTCGACGAGGTGCACGGGCAGCCGGATCGTGCGCGACTGGTCGGCGATGGAGCGGGTGATGGCCTGGCGGATCCACCACGTCGCATACGTCGAGAACTTGAAGCCCTTGGCGTAGTCGAACTTCTCCACGGCACGCACCAGACCGGCGTTGCCCTCCTGGATCAGGTCCAGCAGGGGCAGCCCGGCACGCGGGTAGCGACGGGCGACCGCGACCACCAGGCGGAGGTTGGAACGGATGAAAATGTCCTTGGCCTTCGCACTCTCCTCCACCAGCGCACCGAGCTCCTCACGGCCGGCACCTGCGGCATTGCCGTCGGTGACCTCGCCGTCCAGGATCTGCTGGGCGTAGACGCCCGCCTCGATGGTCTGGGACAGCTCCACCTCCTTGGCGGCGTCGAGCAGTGGCGTACGCGCGATCTCGTCGAGGTACATGCCGACCAGGTCGCGGTCGGCGATCTCCCCGCCTACGGCGCGAACGCTGCGGGCCCCGTCAGAACCGCTGCTGCTTTCCTGACGGCGGGCGACGGCACGGGTTGCCATGCGTGTGCTCCCTTTGCGATGAGTCGGTCGCGGGACGGTGGGCGGGCCGGAAGGGGCATCGAAACCGATGCTCACGTAGCGACCCGTCCGAAGGAAACAACGGCTGGAATCCGGACAGAATTCCCACGCCGCCCCGCTATTTTTCTGATCATGCAGTACCCTGCGCGGCCACCCAAGGAGGTCATATGCTGCGTGAGCAGGGAGAAGTGCAGGTCAGGGCGGGCACGGAAGCTGACCTTCCAGCCCTTACGGATCTTTACAACCACTACATCCGTGAGACGTGCATCACCTTCGACCTGGAGCCCTTCACTCCCGACCAGCGCCGCCCGTGGCTGCTCTCCCACCCCCAAGACGGCCCGCATCGCCTTCTGGTTGCCCAGGAAGTGACAGATCAGACGAAAAACCCGCACAACGGGCCGTTGAGCGATGCTCAGGCCGGGACTGCGGCACCCGTGGCAGGCCACCCCGAAGGCGCGCTGCTCGGCTATGCGACCAGCAGCGCGTTCCGCCCGAAGGCCGCCTACGCCCCCTCGGTCGAGGTCACCGTTTACTGCGCCCCGCACGCCGCCGGCCGCGGCATCGGCACGTTGCTCTACTCGTCCCTGTTCGAGGCGCTGGCCGACGAGGACGTCCACCGCGCCTACGCCGGGGTCACCCAGCCGAACGAGGCGTCCACCCGCCTCCACACCCGTTTCGGCTTCCGGCACATCGGTACGTACACGGAGGTGGGCCGCAAGTTCGGCCGCTACTGGGACGTGGCCTGGTACCAGAAGAACCTGGGCTGACCCCGCTCCGCCCCGCCCCGCCTCCCTCACTGCTTCCCCCCCCGCGCCCCGCCTCCCTCACGGGCCCTCCTGCTCCGCCCCTGTTCCCCTGCCCCCTGCTCCACCCCGGCCTCCCCGCTCCGCCCCGACTCCGCAACCCGCCGTTCCGGTTGACGCGGACCGCGCCCGGGTGTCGCCTGGTGAGGAGGGCCAGCGGGACAGCGAGGCAGCGGGACGCATCGAGAGGAGCCCGTCATGGACCAGCACGCTCACCGGCACGACGCAAGGGCCGCCCGCTCACACGGCACCGTCGACGTGGAACACGGCGCGACGGCGAACGCCCGGTCCCATGACCCGCAACGGGCCCCACGACCGGCCGGCAGGGCCGGCATGGCGGACAGGGTCAAGCACATCCCGGCGACCGTCTCGCTGCCGATCATCACAGCCCTCGCCTTCGGCTGCTTCACCATCTTCCGCACGCACACCGACGGTACGAAGGGCGGCCCGGCCATGCTGTACGGGCTGGCCGCGTTCGTGGTCTCCGGGGCGCTCGGGCTGGTGGTGGCCCACTTCCAGTCGTCCATGATCACCGAGACCCGGGCGCTCGCGTACGGCACGCTCTTCGGCTGCTCGATCGGCTGGGTCTACAGCCTCGGCGGGGAATCGATCCTCAAGTCGTCCGCCTTCGGCTTCACCCTGGGCGCCGTGATGTTCGTCGTCGCCCTCTATGTCTTCCGCACCCACCGTGTCCGCGAGCCGCACGGCAAACACCGGCCCCACAAGCCCCACCGGACCCACAGGGAGCACAGCCTCCCCGTGGCCACCCACTGAGGCGACCCGCTGAACAGCCCCCACCCGGATGGCCACCCAGGCGACCTGCCGACCGGTGACCCGCCGGTGCCCACTGGTACCCGCCGGCGCCCGCTGGGGCCCGCTTGCGCCCGCCCGTCACACCGCCCGTCACACCACCCGGAGCGTCAGCCCGTCACGCCACCCGTCACACCACCCGTAGCGCCGCATCGCCGGACGTCCGCCGGATGGTGCGCAGCGGCCGACCCGGTACCCAGCTCTCCAGCACCACATACGGATCCTCGACGGACGTATGCACCGCCTCCGTCAGCTCCGCCCGGAAGAGATGAAACGGCTCCGGCGGCTTCACCGCCGCCGCATACCGCGCGACCAGCCCGGGGTCCGTCACCTCCACCGCCCGCCCGGAAACCCGTACGTCGCCAGCGGACAGGTCGGTGCCCGGTCCCGGATTGGCATGCAGCGAGAAGCGGGGGTCGCGCCGCAGGTCAAACACCTTGCGCGAGCCCACCATCATGCCCAGCCACAGCTCCCCGTGGCGGAAATCCGCCTCCAGGCCGGTGAGTCGCGGCCCACCGTCCTTGCGGAGGGTCGCCAGAACATGGTGCCGGTACGCCCCGAACCGCTCCCGCACCCGCCCGGCGAACTCCGGCACCGCCGCTTCGATCACCGACCAGCCGACCGCACCGCCCCCGACTTCCCCACGCCCCTCGACGCTCTCGACGCTCTTGCCGCCCTCGACGGTTTTACCGCCTTCGACGTTCTCGCCGCCCCCGGTACTCCCGGCCCACGTGCTCTCACTCGTCATGGCAGCACCCTCCCCCCAATACCCGACACCCTCTGTCCGGTAGGGATACGGACACGGATCCGGGGTGAACGGCGCACACCCGACCCCACCGACACCGGCCCCAACCCGCCCCCCGGCACCGGCCCTAACCGCCCCCCATGCGGCCTTACGACCACCGGTGTAGGCCGGAAGCCCGTTACGCGCGCCTCCCCACCGACCTAGCCTCCAGTCATGGATACGACGAGCGGCACACTCGACGAAGCCCTGCTGCGCCTGCACTCCTCCGGCCCCGAGTTCAGGGGCTATCTGAGCAACCACGGACCGATGGCCGTCGAAGCCATGGTCCACAACGGCCAGGCCCACACCGTCCACCGCTGGCTCGACGGCTACACGAACAAACTGGAGAGCGTCCCGAGTGCCCGTACCCGCATCACCGACGCCAACTGGCAGGAGGCGTTGGGAGATTCGAGCCGGGTTACCGACTGGACCGCGTACTTCACCCACCAGGCCGCTGAGCGGCCCTGGCGCGAGCTGCTCGCCGAGTGGTGGCCACGCCTGCTGCCCGGCATCGCGGGCGCCGCCACCCATCCGGTGATCCGTGTGGGCCACGCCGTACGCAGTCTTCTGACGGAAGGTGAGGACACCGCACGGACTGCGGAGTTCGCACATGCCCTCGGCTACTGGGCCGCCCGGCACCTCACCCTGCCCGCCGCCGTGCGCCCCACGGGCGGCGCCACTCCGTCCGAGGCACTGGCCGCCCTCCCCCGCGTCGCCGACCAGCACGTGACGCCGGTGCGCGGCTACGCCCAGCTCCCGGACACTCCTGACTGGTTGAGCACCACCGAGTCCTTGCACGTCCCCGATGACCCCGAAGCCGTACGCGAGGGCCTGACCGCACTCGTACGTGCCGCCACCCTCAACTACGCGGACTACGGCCACGGGAACGGCATCATGCTGGTGCATGCCGCCACTGCGCCGAACGCGGTGCTGCGCACCCTGCCCGCGCTCCCCCGCGAGCTGTGGGCCGACTCGTTCGCGGTGGCCTGGGCGGCGACGTCAGCGGTCACCGCCATCTACGGCGCCGACACCCCGCTCCCGGCACCGCACGCCGACTCGGTCACGCCGGAAGAGGTCTTCGAGCGGGCGGTCGCCAACGGCAACGAGCATGCGATCAAGTTCGCCGACACCGCTCTGGACGTGGCCGCGGCCTCCGAGGACGGCGATACCCGCGCCCTGTCAGCGGCCCTGAACGCCCTCGTACTGATCGACGAGGACGACTGACGGACGGCGGCAGGTCGCCGCACGAAACGACCGACCGCCGACCGCCGGCCGCCGGCCCCCGCCCCAGCCCCGGGCCCGGCCCCAGCCCCGGGCCCGCCCCGGCATCCGGTACCAGGACGCCCACCACGCCCCCCTCAGCCGAACTGCACCGACCGCTTCGCCAGCCCCATCCAGAACCCGTCGATCACACTGCGTCCACTGTCCAGCTGGGCATGGGCATCCGCGGCCCCCAAAGTCACGAACAGCGGGGCGAAATGCTCGGTGCGGGGATGGGCCAGCCGGCCGGCCGGCGCCTTGTGCGCGAAGTCGAAGAGCGCGTCGAGGTCCTGGGCGTCCAGGGCCTGGCGCCCCCAGTCGTCGAACTCCGCCGACCACGCCGGCGTACCGCCGCCGACGTGCCGCAGCGCCGCCAGGTTGTGCGTGAAGAAGCCGCTGCCGATGATCAGCACGCCCTCGTCGCGCAACGGTGCGAGCTTGCGCCCGATCTCGTGGAGCCGGCGCGGATCGAGGGAGGGCAGGGAGATCTGGAGGACGGGGACGCCGGCGTCCGGGAACATCTCCACGAGCGGCACATACGCGCCGTGGTCGAGCCCCCGGTCGGGGATGTCCACTACGGGCATGCCCGCCGTCCGCAGGGTTTTGCGTATCCGCTCGGCCAATTGCGGCGCCCCGGGGGCCGGGTATCGCACCTGGTAGTAGTGCTCCGGGAAGCCCCAGAAGTCGTAGACCAGCGGCACGGTCGTGGTGGCGCCGAGCGCGAGCGGCGCCTCCTCCCAGTGCGCGGAGACCATCAGCACGGCCCGGGGACGCGGCAGCTCCGCGGACCAGGCGGCGAGCTGGCCCGGCCACCACGGGTCGTCGGCGAGCGGCGGCGCCCCGTGGCTGAGATAAAGAGCCGGCATTACGGACATCGCCACCCCATAGCGTCACACTTGGCAGTAGTCGGCGCGCGTGACACTTCAGCCGCCACGCACGCACGATGCTTGAAGGTTCAAGCGTCGCTCTTTCAGGGTATCCCGGCGTTGTTAAATCTTAAATAACTCTCCGAGTGGTGAGAGAGTGGATGGTATGAGCATCGAACCCGCAACCGAGCCACGGTGGCTCAGCGACGAGGAGCAATTCGCCTGGCAGTGCTACCTCCACGCCACCACGCTCCTGGAGGATCACCTCGACCGTCAGCTGCAGCGGGACGCCGGGATGCCGCATGTCTACTACGGCCTGCTCGTCCAGCTCTCCCGTGCACCGCGGCGCCGGATGCGGATGACCGAGCTGGCCCAGAACGCCAAGATCACCCGTTCCCGCCTCTCGCATGCGATCGCGCGGCTGGAGCGGAACGGCTGGGTACGGCGCGAGGACTGCGCGTCCGACAAGCGGGGCCAGAACGCCCATCTCACGGACGAGGGGATGCGGGTCCTGGAGAAGGCCGCCCCCGGGCATGTCGCCGCCGTACGCGCCGCGATCTTCGACCGGCTCTCCCCGGAGCAGATAGGGCAACTGGCCGAGATCTGCCAGGTCATGACCGAAGGGCTGCAGCCGAAAGGCGCCGACCTGCCCTGGCTCCGCTGACCGATCGGCGGAGCCGGAGAAGGCCGTCGGCAGCCGTGGTGCGAGCGGGGCTGCGTGCGAATGCGCCGGGCCGGTGAGGCCCGGCGCACCTCTGCGTCAGGTAGGAATGCGGTAAGAGCGCGCGGCGAACGCGGCGGAAGGCGACCTTGCCCCCGCCAGCCCGCGGCCCGCTTACCCACACCCCGTGGGCCCGCGAGCCCACCGGCCCACGAGAGCCGACGAACCCACGGGCCCACGAGAGCCAACGAACCCACCGGCCCACCGGCCCACGGGCCCGCACGGCCGCCCCGCCACCGCTGGATCAGTGCGCCATCACCGGGACGGCCACCTCGTCCTCATGAGCCGCACCCGCACCCGCGCCCTCGCCGTCCGCCGAGGAGGCCACCGGCCGGCTGCCCTCCGGCCGCCCGGTGTTGATGAAGGTGAAGGCGATCACACCTGCCAGGGCCAGGATGCCGACCGCCCACCAGATGGCGGTGGTGTAGCCGTGCACCATCGACTGGAGCTTGAGCAGATCGAGCGAGCGCGCACCGGCCTCGTGCGAGGTGGCGTACGCGGTGGTGGCACTGGCCGCAATGGTGTTCAGCAGGGCCGTACCGATCGCGCCGCCCACCTGCTGCGAGGTGTTGACCATTGCGGAGGCGACACCGGCGTCCCGCGGCTGGACCCCGTACGTGGCCAGTGACATGGCCGGCATGAACGCCGTACCCATGCCGAGCCCCATCAGCAGGAAGCCGGGCAGGATCAGCGCCGGGTAGGAGGTGTCCAGGTCGATCTGGGTGAGCACCAGCATGCCGAGCGCGGCGACCGTGAAGCCCGGCGCCATCAGCAGCCGCGGGCGGACCCGGGTCATCAGCCGGGCACCGATCTGCGTCGAGCCGGTGATCATGCCGACGATCATCGGCAGGAAGGCCAGACCGGTCGTGACCGGCGTGTAGCCCTTCACGATCTGCAGGTAGTAGGTCAGGAAGAGGAAGAGACCGAACATGCCGATCACGGCCAGCCCCAGCGAGGCGTAGATGCCGGCGCGGTTGCGGTCCGCGACCACCCGCAGCGGCAGCAGCGGGGCCTTCACCTTGGACTCGACCAGCACGAACACCAGCAGCAGGACGGCAGCCGCGGCGAACAGGCCGAGGGTGGGACCCGCCAGCCAGCCGTCGGACTCGGCCCGGGTGAACCCGTAGACGAGTGACACCAGGCCGAGCGTGGCCAGGATGACGCCGGGGACGTCCAGCCGGGAGGGGTTGCGGCTCCCCGCGGGCTCGCGGATGACCAGGAAGGCGCCGGTCGCGGCCACCACCGCGAACGGGATGTTGACGAAGAAGGTCCAGCGCCAGTTCATGTACTCGGTCAGCACCCCGCCGAGGATCAGGCCCACGGCGCCGCCGCCACCGGCGATCGCACCGAAGATGCCGAACGCCTTGGCGCGCTCCTTGGCCTCGGTGAAGGTCACGGCCAGCAGCGACAGCGCGGCCGGCGCCAGCAGCGCACCGAAGACACCCTGCAGCGCACGCGCGCCCAGCAGCATCCCCTGGTCCGCCGAGGCCCCGCCGAGCGCGGAGGCAACCGCGAACCCGACGAGCCCGATGATGAAGGTCCGCTTCCGCCCCCACAGGTCGGCGACGCGCCCGCCGAAGAGCAGCAGCCCCCCGAAGGCCAACGCGTAGGCGGTGATCACCCACTGCCGGTTGGCGTCGGTGATACCGAGATCCTGCTGTGCGGAGGGCAGCGCGATGTTCACGATGGTCGCGTCGAGAACGACCATCAGCTGGGCGAGAGCGATGAATATCAGCGCTTTCCAGCGCCGGGGATCGACGTATGTGGCGGCTTCAGGCATGGCGGGATCCACCTAGTGGTGCAGTGAGCGAACAGGAGCGAAGAACGGGACGTGCGGAACGAGGTACGGGACGTGCGGGACGTGCAGAACGAGGTACAGGAGGTGCGGGGGTCTGCGGAACGAGGTACGGGACGTGCGGGGATCTGCGGGACGCGTCAGGCTGCCGCGGCGCGCGGCCCGGTCCAGGAGCGGCGCGCGGCCCGGCCTAGGAGCGGCGCCTCAGGTCGTCCAACGTGGCGGCGGAGCCGGGGAGTTCGGAACGGGCGGGTGCCTGCAGACCATCCAGGAACAGCTGCAGATGACGGTGTACGAACTGGTCGAAGTTCGTACAGTTGCTGCCCGGCAGCGGCCGGGTGAGCTGGGTGATCGCGACCATCAGATCACCGACGGCGAGGTCGGTACGCAGCTGGCCGCTGTCGCGCGCGGCGCCCATGACGGCCTCGACGGCCGCTTCCAGACGTTCGCGCGCCGCGAGCAGATCGGGGTGGTCTCGGTCGACGCCGTCGGAGAGCAACGGGCACAAGGCCCCGATCCGCTCCTCCACCGCAGCGTGGACAAAGCGCCTCAGCGCTTGGAAAGCATCGGACTCCTCGGCAAGGGCACTCTCCGCGCGGTCCGCGGTACGGGACATGACTGCGAGCGTGACGTGATGGATCAACTCGGGGCGATCCGCAAAGTGACGGTAGAGCGTCGCATTGCCGACGCCTGCGCGTCGAGCGATTTCATCGAGCGGGACCTCGGGCCCGAACTCGACCATCGTCTCGCGGGCGGCCGCAATGATCCGCTCCCGGTTGCGCAGCGCATCGGCCCGCAGACGGGGCTGCTGCCCCTTCCTCCCGGTCTTCCCGCATGCGGCGACGGCAGTCACGGCAGCTCACTCCCCTCAACTCTCGACACGCCCCGAAGGCCTGGATGCCCGGGCGCAGGCGGCCTCGCCCGCCCAGTCGGGTGACCGACGCGGCCAAGCCAACCGACGCGGCCGACCCGGCCAACGAGCGGCCGTCCCCGCCGACGGCGACCGACGGCGACCGACGGCGACCGACGACCAAGTGGCCGGGCAACCGACCGGGACCGGCGCGAACCGGGGAAACGTTCCCCGGTTCATCCAGACGTCTGGTTAAACGGGGAGCCCCTCCCCGGATATTTCACGACCCCACGTGACCTGAACCACACTCACCCAGCCCCCTCCGGCCGCCCCGCCCATACCCATTCCGCTCCACCCGGCCCGACCGGGCTCGGGGCCGACCGGGCTCGGGGCAGACCGGGCTCGGGGCAGACCGGGCTCGGGGCAGACCGGACGCAGGGTCACCCCGGATTCATGGCCGCCCCGGATTCAGGGCCGCCCCGGGCTCAGCCCCGACCGGACTCAGGCCGCCCAGATCCCGACCCGACCCATCCGGCCCCGCCATGACTCCAGTTGACGTAACTCCGCGCGCGAGCGATCACCCGTCAACACAAGGTGATCGATATGAAGCACAAGGTATCCGCGGTTCTGGCCGCCGGCGCCGCCACGGCGGCTGCGGCCATAGCCCTGGGCTCACCGCCCAGCGCCGTCGCCATACCTACCGCGCCCGGCGCCTCGCCGAGCGGCCCGTGCGCCCTGCGCGGCATCAGCGACGACGTCGCCGAATCCGCGGACACCCCCGCCGGCTACGCCCGCTCGACCGGCGTCGTCAGGGCGCTCACCCTCTTCATCGACTTCCCGGACGCCCCCGCCACGCTGTCCCCCCGCGCCCGCTTCGCCGAGTTCTTCCCGGCCGCGACGGACTACTTCCGCACCAGCTCGTACGGCAGGCTGACCTACCACCCCATGCCGCTGTTCCGGTGGATCCGCATGTCCCGCCCGCTCGCGGCGTACGACATCGGACGGGGCGCCAGCTTCGACCCGGCCTCGGACGACGGCTATCACGCCCTCTCCCGGGAGGTCGTCCGCGCCGTCGACCCGATCGTCGATTTCCGTGACTACGACGTCATCAACGTCATCGCCACCCCCAACGCGGGCCCGCCCGCGACCCGTACGGTCCTGTCGGTCACCTTCAGCGGCGGCGACATGGGGCTGAAGACCGCCGACAGGGTGCCGTTCCGGAATGCGTCCTTCATCTGGAGCCGGCAAACCGGGGTGAGCGCCTTCCGCGTCCTCAACCACGAGAACGCCCACAGCTTCGGGCTGCCCGACCTCTACTTCACCGACGACCGCGACGCCCCGCCCCCGGTAGGGCACTGGGATCCGATGGACGAGGACTGGGGACCGAGCAACGACTTCGTCGGCTGGCACAAGTGGAAGCTCGGCTGGCTGTCCGCCGATCAGGTGCACTGCGCCCCACGCCGCGGGACGCCCGGCGAACACACCCTCACCCCGGTCTCCACGCCCGGCGGCACCAAGATCGTCGTCATTCCGACCTCCCCGCACACCGCCCTGGTCGCCGAGGCCCGCACCCACAGCCCGCTCGACCCCACGGTCTGCCGGCCCGGGATCCTCCTCTACCGCGTCGCCACCGACGTCCGCTCGGGCCGCGGCCCGCTGCGCATCGTGGACGCCACCCCGCACAGCGGCGGCTGCTACCAGGACAACAAATACGTCGACCCGGAACTGACCGACGCCACCTTCCTCCCCGGCGACACCTATACGGACCGTCACAGCGGCGCAGCCGTCACCGTCCTGACGGAGAACCCGGACGGCACCTATCGCGTACGAGTGACCCCGGCACGCGCCTGACAAAGCCGAGCGGCCCCCGGCACATCCCCGACGAAGTCAAACGCACCGCACAAGCAGCACCCGCCCCGACTCCCCCGCTCTCCCCTACTCCTCCCCGTGGTCGTCCCCCCGTCCCTCCCCCCTCCAATGCCGCCGCCCGATACTGATCAGCCGCAGCTGCCTGCGCGCCACCTGCACCACCTGCTCGGCCGCCCCCTCGGCCCCGTCCGCCTCCGCGTCGAGCAGCGCCGCGGCCGTCGTCACCAGCCGGTCCACGTACAGCTCCGCCAGCATCCGCACGTCGTCATCACGCCAGCCTTCCGACACCGGCTGGGACTTGAGCGCCGCCGCGACCTCCTTGGCGAACCGGTCCAGCTCATCCGCGATGGCCTGCCGCACGGCCCGTACGCCCCCGTGCCGCTCGCGCGCCACAAACCTGATGTGCAGTGGATAGCGGCGCACATGCTGCTCCACGACCGCGACCGTACGGTCGATCCGCTCCTCGGCCGCATCCTGCTCGGCCAGGATCGCCCGCACCATCGCATGCAGGCTCCCCAGCGCCTCCTCGACCAGGGCGACACCCAGCTCACCCATGTCCCGGAAATGCCGGTAGAACGCGGTCGGGGCGATCCCCACCACCCGCGTCACCTCCCGCAGCCCCAGGCTGCTCAGGCTCTGCTCCTCCAGCAGGCCGAGCGCCGCGTCGAGCAACGCCTGACGGGTCTTCTGTTTCTGGGCCTGCCGGACTCCAAGACTGTGACTCATGTCATCCAGTAAACAACCGTTCTCCGAACTACTCCACCCGTGGGCAGTCGTAGACTGAAGGAACTGAGTGAACAACTGTCCTCTGGAATCGGAAAGGAAGATCATGCTCTTCCTCGTCGCAGCCCTCCTCCTGATGGGGATCATGCTGGGTACCGCGGCACACCTCCCCGTCCCCGTCACCCTCGTCGCGGCCGCCGTCATCGCCGGCTGGCTGCTCGTCTTCTTCCTCCGCGAACGCCGCCACCACGCCGAGGTGACCTCCCGATGACCACGCTCAGCGAAGCCACACGCACGACCTCGTCCGCGACGACCTCGCCCGCGACGGCCGCGGAAGCCAAGGACCCGCACCGGCCCGCTCCCCGCTTCAGCTCCCAAGCGGACGGCATGGCCGTGGCCTCTTTCATCCTCGGCCTGCTCGGCACCCTGGTCCTGAACATCCTTCTCGGCCCCTGCGCCCTGGTCCTCGGCGGCCTGTCCCTGGCCCGCGGCACCACCCGCCGCGGCCGCGCCCTCCTGGGCATCACCCTCGGCGCCGTCGACCTGCTCCTCCTGGCCCTCCTCACCAGCGCGGACGGCACCCTCAGCTGGCACATCGGCGGCTAACCCCCGCCTCCGGACCAGCAGCCCCTACGGCAGCCAGCCCGGCAAACAGCGCACGACAGCAACGCACGACACGATGGCGGTGGTCACCTCGACCACCGCCATCGGCACATCCCACACTCCACGCTCCACCCGGCACACCCCCTCACCGACAACCACCCCCACACCAACGGCAACGGCAACGGCAACCGCAACGGCACACATTCACAACAGAGCCCTGCCACCCCACCCCACCCCCTCCACCCCACCACCAGGCCGCGCCCACCCCGCCCTCATCCCCAACAGAAGCGAACTACAGCGAACGCATCAGCTACCCTGTCAGGGGCTCAGGCCTTGCCTCCGTGGGCCTTGCGCATAATTGCGAAGCCGCAGGTCAGAGCCTCAATTGAGTGAACCCCTGGAACGCCTCTTCCCGAATTCGGGAACAGCTGTGCCGTTCTCGCAGGTCAGCGGAGTAACAGGGCGTTCCTGACGGTGCGGCACCTTCTGATCTCAGCGCTGGGCCATTTTCTAAGAGCCGCGCGGATAGGCGGCGTGGAAGCCTCAGCGTCACATGGCTCGGCGAACCGCCCGCAGGTATGGCGAAGGGCCAACGCGGTGAACCTGGTCCGCCTGAAGGCAGGAAAGGCGCCGGACATTGCAGAGAGGGAGGTCTGATTGTGCCGATCCACTCCGACGGTCGGTTCGGCACAGATCTGCCCTGATGCTGCCGAAAGGCCGTCGCGCCTCCGCACCGGCAAACCTCCGAGGAGCAGGAACGACGATGGCATCCGATCCGGCAATCGCCCAGGTGACCATGACGCTGGCTGCCCTTGCAGCCACCGGGAACACCCCGCGTCCGTCCGGGGAAACCCTGGAGCAGCAGACCAACCGCATCATCACCGGCATCAACGCGCAACTGCACGATCCCACCCTGGCGACCCAGGACGAGTGGGAGCTGGTGTGGCTCGCCCTGAGCGAGGCCAACGCCAATATGGCCTACCTCGTACGGAGCACCAACGGCTCGAACGAGTTCGCCGTGGTCGCTCGCGGAACGGACGCCGATTGGACCGACATCCTCGAAGACCTCGAGGTCGGCACGGTCGTCCCGTTCCCCGAAAGCGGGTCGCCGAAGCCCGTCTACGTTTCCAAGGGGGCAAAGGACGCGTTCACACGAGTGGTCACCACCCGCTCGATCGCCTCTCCCTCCCCGAACGCCACGCTCGCTCAGGCGCTCTCCGTCGCGCTCAAGGCGGCGCCCTCCTCCCCACAGCCGACCATCTATCTGACCGGTCACAGCCTGGGCGGTTGCATCGCCAGCATGCTCGCGCCGTACCTTCAGGCACAGACCTGGCCGAAACAGCCGAAGTTCGCGGTGATGACCTATGCCGCTCCCACCGCCGGCGTGCAGAGCTTCGTCGACTACTTCAACTCCGTGCCGTGGGTCATCGACGAGCGCCAGAACAACGCCTACGACCTGGTACCGCACGCGTGGGCCGATCTCGACACCACCACCGGCTGGTACCCGAGCCCGGGACCCCAGGCGACCGAAGAAGTGAAGCTGCTCATCGCGGCGATCGCCAAGCGCACCAACGGCAACATCTACGTCCAGCCCGGCACGCTCTGCCTGATGAACACCGGATACACGAGCCTTTCCGAGAAGCTGGTCAACAAGACCACCCAGGACTTCCTCGGCCAGGTCGCCTACCAGCACGCCAACTCCACCTACCTGGAGCTGGTGGGGGCGCCTGACGTGCCTTCCCCGCCGGTGGTGACCGACCTGAGCCCCACCTTCGGCGCCGCAGGCGACACGGTGACCATCAACGGCAAGGATTTCAGTCCGGACAGCAAGGTCGACTTCGGCAAGTTCGCCTGCGCCGACCGCGACACCGTCATCGACCCCTCCGGCCTCAAGATCACCACCAAGGTCCCCGCCGGAACCGGCGTCGTCCACGTCCGCGTCACCAACACCCTCGGCACATCCCCGGCCATCGCCATGAGTCAGTTCGCCTATGGCGGCCCCGCACCTGTGGTGGTCAGTGCGGTCAGCCCGACGAGCGGAAAGGTCGGCACCCCGGTCACCATCAACGGCTCGGGCTTCGCCAAAGGCGCCACCGTGCACTTCAAGGACAAGCCATCCGGCTCGGTCCAGTTCGTCTCCACCGGCCAGATCACCGCAACAGCGCCCGATCTGCTCGACGTCCAGCAGACGGTGAACATCACCGTGACGGTGGGCAAGGCCACCTCTCCCACCAGCCCGGACGACGAGTTCACCTACACCGGACGGTAGGGTCCGCACGCCCCGGTCCCGGGCGAGGTTCGCCGCAGGGCAGTTGCCCTGCGGCGAGCATGCCACGGAGCTGTGCGGTACGGCGAGCAGCTGCCGGGCGACCAGGTGTCCAAAGCCCCGGAGAGACGCGGTCAGGCTGTGCTAAGCGCCGCACCGTCCACCCAGCGGGCCAGGACGCTGAAGGCGGCCAGCTGCTCCAGCGCCTCGTGCTCAGGCAGCTCGGGCAGGCCGTCCTCATGGCTGTTGGGGTTGCGGATGCCGGCGTAACAGCCTTCGGCGAAGGCCATCGCGCCGCGGTGAATGCTCTTGAAGGTGTCACTGTTGTCGTCGGCCATGAGGCGTAGCCGAGGCTGGCCGGGCTTGGGTGGGTCCTTGGAGAACACGCTCTGGAAGAGAGCGGTCTCGCTCGCGTCGCGACGCGAGACTCTGTTCTGTGTCTCGGCGTTGACCTTCTTGGCCGCTGCGGTGACAGCCTCACGGAAGTGGCCGCTTTGCCACAGTGCGCGGGCTCCCTCCCATACCCATGGGTGCATGGCTACTGCACTTAGTTGTGGTGCGTTGTCCCCAAGGCGTTCACGCACCTCGGCGTCCCGTAGGAGGACGGCGTCAGCCCGGTGCACCGCCTCCTGGTGCTGGCACCAGCGGTTGACGAGTTTGTTGCGGTCATCGGGGACTTCCGTGCGCCAGCGCGGCAGAACCCGGTCCAGGATCTGCTCAACGATCTGAGCGCTGGCAGCTATCTCCCGCTCGCCACCACGGTTGGACAACTTACTGTTCAGGATCCCGAGGTGTGGAGGGTCTGGCGGTCGGTACAGCTCGGTCAACTTCAGAAAGCTGGCGAGCTCCGCGCGAGCCCAAGCGGTGTCGATGCTCATCGCCCCATAGTGCCTGCGGCCACTGACAGTGCACCCGCCCTTTCTTGAAGCGGACCGCACTGCCCGATCTAAGACTGCGGTCTGTTCCTGACAGCTGATCAGGTACCGGCGTCTCCAGGGACGACGGTCGCGTTCAGTTCACGGCGGGGCTGCGGCGTTCGACTTCGCACAGCTCCCAGGTCGGGGCGATGGTCTCGAAGGTGGCGGTGCTCATAGTCGGGCCCGGGTGCCGAGCTCGGCGAGCAGGCCGCGCACCCGGTGCTCGATGTCGTCGCGGATGGGTCGGACGGCGTCGATGCCCTGGCCTGCGGGGTCACTCAGCTTCCAGTCCAGGTAGCGCGTGCCGGGGAAGACGGGGCAGGCGTCCCCGCAGCCCATGGTGATCACGACGTCTGAGGACTGCACTGCCTCGGGCGTGAGCACCTTCGGCCTCTGGGCGGAGATGTCGATGCCGACCTCGGTCATCGCTTCGACCACCGCCGGGTTGACGGCGTTGGCGGGGGCGGAACCGGCTGAGCGGACCTCCACCTTGTCCTGGGCGAGGTGGGTGAGGAAGCCGGCGGCCATCTGGGAGCGTCCGGCGTTATGGACACAGACGAACAGCACCGACGGTTTGCGGGGATCAGTCACGGGCGGGCTCCTGGAGGCGGGTCGGCTCGGCGGCCGGGTCGGTTTCGGCAAAGAGGCGGCGGGCGGCGAGCGCGACATAGACGAGGCCGATGAGTACCGGTACCTCGATGAGGGGGCCGACGACGCCGGCCAGGGCCTGGCCGGATGTCGCGCCGAAGGTCGCGATGGCGACGGCGATGGCGAGTTCGAAGTTGTTGCCGGCCGCGGTGAAGGCCAGCGTTGTGGTGCGTGGGTAGTCCAGCCCGACGGCCTTGCCCAGGGCCATGGACCCGGCCCACATGAGGGCGAAGTACACCAGCAGGGGCAGCGCGATCCGGGCGACGTCGAGAGGCTTGGAGGTGATGGCGTCGCCCTGGAGTGCGAAGAGCACCACGATGGTGAACAGCAGCCCCCACAGGGCGAAGGGGCCGATGCGGGGGATCAGCTTCGTCTCGTACCAGGTGCGGCCCTTGGTCTTCTCGCCCAGGCGGCGGGTGAGGAAGCCTGCGGCCAGGGGGATGCCGAGGAAGATCAGGACGCTGCGGGCGATCTCCCACACCGAGACAGCAGACCTCAGCAGCGACTGGCGAGCAGCCTCGCGATCATGAACTGAGCCGAGGCGCCAACCACACCCCAGCCCCATCCGCTACCCTGTCTGGGACCGCCGCTCGCGGCGGTCCGCTCCCTTGCCGGGAACCGGATGAACATCACTCAGAGTATTCATCCACGTTTTACGCAAGGCCCTGCCTCCGTAGCTCAGGGGATAGAGCACCGCTCTCCTAAAGCGGGTGTCGCAGGTTCGAATCCTGCCGGGGGCACAGAAGAAGGGGCCGGCTCAGGAGGGTTTCCTCCCGGGTCGGCCCCCTTACTCGTTTCAGGGCTCTGCCCTACGCGTGCCACTACGCCCGCCACGTCGACGTGAAGTCGGCTGCCGCCGGCAGGCCCCCACCGCATTGGCGTCTAACGGGTGAATCAGGTCCCTCGGTGCGTGGCAGTCGGTGTGACTGCGGGAAGGTCATCTGCACACCGGACATGCGATGGGCAGGGAGCGTCCCGATGCCGAAGTTTCTGATCCAGGCCACCTATACGTCCGAGGGCACCAAGGGTCTGCTCAAGGAAGGCGCGAGTGGGCGCCGCGCTGCCGTCGAGCAGGTCGTCACGGCCCTCGGCGGGAAGGTCGAGTCCGTGTACTTCGCCTTCGGAGAGGACGACATCGTGCTCATCATCGACCTCCCCGACCCGGTCTCCATGGCCGCCATCAGCCTCACCGTCAAGGCCAGCGGGGCCCTGCACACCCGGGCCACTCCCCTCCTCACCGTCGAGGAGATCGACGAGGCCGTCCGTCGGCAGGTCCCCTTCCGCGCCCCCAGCGTGTAGGGCGAGGGCGGGGGTCGCCCTCCAGGCCGAGGAAGTCACACGAGGCTCCCACTACAGGTTCCCGTCCTTGACCGGGGGCTTGTCCGAAGACTCGGCCGAAGACGGTTATCGGCGACGGCAGGTGAGCGACGCCCGCTGCCTACGCCGGATCGCCGCTCGCGGGTGACCCGGCACCCCCGCTTCCTAAGCCCCCCCCCCGGCTGATTCGGGGTTCGCGGTGGGGTGGGGGCCAAGAGGTCCGCGGCTCCCGCCACTTCTGCGAGGACACGGGCCAAATCCGTCAAGGTGCCCCGTGCGAGCCGCAGTTGTTGTCGCAGCTCGGCTTCGTGCTCCCACCCCTGTTCGTGCTGCTGAGGAGCGACTCCGGGCAGCCTCGCCGCTTCGTGCTCCGCGAGGGCGGGGTGCCAACGGGTCAGAAGGGGGCGCACGACGGCGTTGAGGACGGTGACGGCGAGCGATCCGAAGGTGATCTCGCCCTGCCTGCTCCGGGGAGCGACATCGGGACCGTAGCGACGCAGAATGTCACGGGTGGTGTGGAACAGCGTGTACTGCGACGACAGCGCCTCTCTCAGGACGCCTTCGGACGGGCCGAGTTCGATCACGCTCACCCGGGTGATCAATTCGACGTAGAGCTCCCAGGCAGCTTTCCGCTCCGCATCGTCCGGGCGCCAGGTACCGCTGACCTCTCCGACGAACGGTACGGAGAACTTGACGGCGACCTCCGCCGGTCGCCCCATGCGCTTCCGCCTCGGCACGCCATCCCCCCACGTCGTGTCGCACCCTCCGACTGGGCCGCCACGATACTGGACGGAGTCTCCGCTCGGGCAAACTACGTCCGGGCACGGCAACGGGAAAGGACTGGCATGGATCGGCAACAAGGCGAGGCGGAGTGGGATGTCTTCGTCAGCTACAGCCGGTCCGACGCGGACCTCGTGGCCCCTCTGGCCCGTGCCCTGCGCCACCGAGGGCTGCGTGTCTTCGTGGACGACACCGCGGTCGAGGACTTCGCCGGCATCACGGCCACCATCTCCCAGGCCCTCGCCCGATCGAAGGCACTGCTCGCGCTGTATTCGGAGGAGTACCCGCGGCGACGCGCCTGCCAGTGGGAACTGACCTACGCGTTCCAGGCCGGGCAGCGCGAAGGAGACCCCCGCCGGCGCATCCTGATCATCAACCCGGAACGCACGGCCGACCACGTCCATCCCCTGGAGCTGCGCGATGCCAGGCACTGGCCCGGCATCCGGGAAGAAGGCGCCGCCGACCTGCTGGCGGCCCGGGTCTCTTCGTACCTCGACGAGCTGACGGGGCCGTTGGGAGGTGCTCCCGGTCCGGCACAGCCGACGTGGCTGCCGGCCCCCATGCCGTCCGGCTCACGGTGGTTCACCGGACGCTTGGCCGAGCAATGGCACCTGCACACGGCTCTGCACCGCCATCGTGCGCCGCTCGTCTCCCAGGTCGGCCATGGGCGTGCTGCGGTCGTCCGGGGGATGCCCGGTATCGGTAAGTCGCTGCTGGCGCAGGAGTACGCCCTGCACTTCGCCTCGTCCTTCCCAGGCGGGGTCTACTGGTTCGACCTGCACACGAGCGGTCCCGACGCAGCAGACCACACGCTGGACGGCTACTTCCGCCAAGTGCGCACCGTGGCGTCAGCCCTCGGCATCCCCACCGACACCGAGTCGTTGCCGGCTCTGCTGAGTCACCTGGCCCTCGCACTGGGCGAACGCAATATGCCTTTCCTGTGGGTGCTCGACGGAATTCCTGACGGGCTTTCGCACGAACAACTCGCCCTCCTGTACGGCCCGCACCGGCTCGCGGCCACGCTTCTCACCACCCGATCACGCCACTACGGCAGATCCGCCGAGCCGCTCGACCTGGGCCCACTGCCCGATCCGGATGCCTACGACCTCCTCCTCTCGCGCCGTCGGCCAACGAGCCGAGAGGAGCAAGAGGTCGCCAGGGACATACTCGACGATCTGGGCGGGCACCCCGTCGCCCTGGACCTGGTCGCCGAGCGGATGGCTCATGAGAATGCGGCGCGCTTGCGGCGCCTGCTGCACAGCAACAGCACCGATGCCCTGCTGCGCTGGGAACGCGCCACCTCCTCCGGCCGCTCGGCGACCCGGCCCCCGCTGCCGTCCGCGCTGCTGCCGCGCAGCATCAAGTCGCGCACCCCGGCCAACGACGTGCTCCGCATGCTTGCCGTGGTGCATCCCACCGCGCTGGGCGAAGGCCCCATGGAGCAGGCCTTGTCCCGCGTCGACGGGCTCCGCCCCGCCGAAGCGGTGCACCGCGTCGCGGAGGGGACGGACAACCTGATCGGTGAGGGCACCGTCCGGCCGCCCAGCCCCGGCGACCACGCATGGAGCATCCACCCTCTCGTCGCGCGGGCCGTGCGGCGTCACGACGAGGACATCACACGGCAGGAAGACCTGCGTCAGGCTTTGCTCGGCATCCTCGTGGAATCGTGGACGGCTCCTATGCTGGAACCTCGAAGCACTCCGACCACACCGCAGGAGTCTCCCGTGCATTCCCAGCCGCCGCACTCCTCCAACGACGTGGAGCGGGTAGTCGCCTTCGACCTTCAGGTCGAGTTGGCGCTGCGCGTCGGAGTACAGCCGCTGGCCGACGGCCAGGGCTCTCTCCGGGAGGCCCTCACCTCGCTCCACTCCGTTTTCACCACCGCACGGGACGGCCTCCACCGTCTCGGCCCGCAAGCCTCTGCCTCCCGTCTGCCGCAACTGGTCGCCGGCCTCGTCAATGACCTGCTGCGCCCCTTCCTCAGCACCTGGCACCCGGCGCTGGAAGTCCATGAAGCCACCCGGCCCGTCACCATGAGCAGCATCGAGCACGAACGCCGCTGGGAACGCGCCGCAGAGATGCGCGGTGCCCTGGCCGCCTTGCGCGAGCCCCTCACCGACGTCACGGTCAGTCTGGGGGAACTTTCGGGAGCCGATCTGCTCACCGCGGTCGCTGAATGAAAGAAGCTCCCGAGACGCTCGCCGCCACGCGAGGCGGCGCCCCGTCCCAGAACGAGATCGCCACGGCGCGAGGCGGCGCCCCCTCCCAGAACGAGACCGCCACAGCGCGTCGGGACCCGGCCTCCCCCGTGCAGCACAAGACGGTCTTGGTCGCTGAGACCGCGTTGCGGTGCGTGCTGAGTTCGACGGCGGTTTCCACTGTCATTCCCGGAATGCGCAGCGTACGCAACGTCGAGCGCAACACGGCATTGAGCGAGGGGCGTCCACTCACCGCTGAGCAACTGGCCGTGCTGGCCAAGCACCGGTGGCAGCGCAACTTCTACGCCTGATCTGCGGGGCGCCTGATCTACGGGGCCTGATCTACGGGCACCTGATCTGCGGTGCCTGATCCTCCCGCGCAGCCCGGTGGCTGCGGCCGGGGTGCTCCACGGCCGCAGCCACCGGGCAGGGTCATACCCGGAGCGTCGTCATGCCCGGAGCGTCGTCATGCCCGGGCATCGTCGTGGGATGCCTTGTCGCACCAAGGCCGATGCCGATGGGCGACGACCGCCACCAGTGGCCGTGCGCGCCTGCTCGTACCGAGCCCTCCCCGCTGCGCACGGCCCCCGTTGCTGGTGGTGTTCGCCGCCGCCCGTCATGGACCTTCTGCTGCAGGTCCTACTTCATGGCGCCGGTGGTGGGGGCTGCCGTAGTGGGAGCCGCCGTGGTGGGAGCTGCCGTAGTGGGAGCCGCCGTGGTCGGAGCTGCCGTAGTGGGAGCAGCCGTAGTGGGAGCAGCCGTGGTCGGAGCCGCCGTGGTCGGAGCTGCCGTAGTGGGAGCAGCCGTAGTGGGAGCAGCCGTAGTGGGAGCAGCCGTGGTCGGAGCCGCCGTGGTGGGGGGCGCCGTGGTGGCACCGCCTACCGTGAGGCCGCCAACCGTGGCACCGCCAACCGTGGGGGCACCGGCCACCGTGCCACCGCCTTGGGTCGTCTGACCCTGCGTGGCCTGACCCTGAGTCGTCTGGCCGCCGGTCGTCGTGGTGGCGCCCGTGGTGGTGGCGCCCGTCGTCACACTGGCGCCGGTCGTCGTGCTGGTGGCGCCCGTGGTGGTGGCGCCCGTCGTCACACTGGCGCCGGTCGTCGTGCTGGTGGCGCCCGTGGTGGTGGCGCCCGTGGTGACGCCTCCTGTGCGGCCGCCACCGCTGCCGCCCCCGCCGCCGACGAAGGTGCACAGCCTCGGGTTCTGGACGACCCTGCCGTTCCTGACGTTCACCACGAGGACCCTGCCGGTAGTGGGGTCTCGGACGAGCTTGCAGAGCACGCTCGGCGCGGCGCTTGACGATGTCGAGGCGGTCTTCGCTGTTTGAGGTGCCGCCTGCACGCTCATCACGCCCCCCGTGCCGACGAGCGCCACCGTCAGGATGGACGCGCCGATCACGCTGGGTAGGTGTTTCCGGATGCCCTTCACCATGATGCCTCCTTGGGCGGACGGCCTACGTGGGTATCTCCACCAGCGTGGAAGGCCGACCATGGCCCTGGTGTTGATCCGACGTGACCCCGCCGTGACGCCCTCAGGTCCGGCTGCGGGGAACCGGCCCTTCGAACCGGCAGGGGCGGGCGATGAGAAGGGCGACGTCGTCGTGGCCGTCCGGGTCGCGGAGGGCGTCGAGGAGGCGGTCGCAGGTGTCCTCCAGGGAGCGGTCGGGGGTGCCGAGGAGGCGGAGGAGGAGGTCCAGGCGCGCGTCGATGGGGTGGTTTCGGGTCTCGACCAGACCGTCGGTGTAGAGGACCAGCCGGTCGCCGGGGTGCAGGGGGAAGGTGGTGGCTTCGAAGGGGACGCCGCCGACGCCGAGGGGTACGCCGGTGGGCAGGTTGAGGAGTTCGGGGGGCTTGCCGGTGCGGATCAGCACCGGGGGCAGGTGTCCGGCGATGGCGATGTCGCATACCGCGCGGTGCGGGTCGTATACGGCGTATGCGCAGGTGGCGTAGTGCTCCAGCCCGACGGTGATCTTGTCGATGTGCCGCAGTACGTCGCTCGGCGGGATATCGAGGTCTGCCAGGGTGGAGGTGGCGGTGCGCAGGCGCCCCATGGTGGTGGCGGCGTTGATGCCGCTGCCCATCACATCGCCCACGACGAGGGCGGTCTTGTCCGCGGCCAGGGGGATGACATCGAACCAGTCCCCGCCGACTTCGCTGGTGGTCCCGGCGGGCTGGTAGCGGGTGGCGATCTCCAGTCCCGTCCGGTGCGGTGGGCGGTCCGGGAGCAGGCTGCGCTGGAGGGTCACCGCCGTATTGCGCAGGCTTTGGTAGAGGCGGGCGTTGTCGATGCACACCGCGGCACGGTCGGCCAGTTCGGCGGCGAGGGTCAGGTCGTCCTCGTCGAAGGGCAGTGGGTTGCGGGCGCGGGTGAGACACAGTGCGCCGAGTACCTCGCCGCGGGCTATCAGCGGCGTGGTGAGGTAGCTGTGGATGCCGGCACGGGCCAGCAGGGCGGCCGCCTCGGGGTCCCGCGCGATACGCGTCAGGTCCCGCTCTTCGACGTGGGAAACCAGGATGGGACGGCCCGTGCGCACGCATTGGGTGACCAGCCGGTCGGGCCCGTAGCTGGCGAGATGGCCGGGAGGATCGGCGGCGCGGACCGCCTCGGTCGGGTGGGCGGCGCGCACCGCGAGGGCGCGGAACAGTGCATGGTGGTCGCCGGGTGTCGTGGGGCGCCGGTCGTCCAGGACGGAATCCAGGACGTCCACCGCCGCCACGTCGGCGAGCTGGGGCACGGCGACGTCGGCCAGTTCGCGGGCGGTCCGTTCCACCTCCAGCGTGGTGCCGATACGGGCGGAGCCGTCGGCGATCATGGCCAGATGCCGACGGGCGCGGGCCGTCTCGGTGGCCTCACGGTGCCGGTCGGTGACATCCACGATCAGGCCGGCCACCCCGAGAATCCGCCCGCCGGGGTCCTCCAGCCGGTAGCAGGAGACGGACCAGGCGTGCTCGTTGCCGGGATCGGCGGGGGTGCGTCCCATGGTGTACGCATCGACCAGGGGGCTGCCGCTCGCCAGCACCTGCCGCAGCGCGGCCTCGAGCGCATCGACGTCCATCAAGGGCAGCACCTCGCGGACCGTCCGGCCGAAATGGTCCTCGGCGGGGACGCCGTTCATCCGCTCCAGCGCCGGGTTGACGGCCAGGTAGCGCAGGTCGGTGTCGAAGACGGCCAGCCCGATCGGGGACTGCGAGACCAGCCGTGTGGACAGGGCCACATCGCGTTCCACCTGCCGCAGCACCGCCTCGTCGGTGGCGATCCCCAGCGCATAGAGGTCACCCCGGACATCCAGCAGCCGCATATTGCGGAACTCCACGAGCCGGGTACTGCCGTCCTTGCGCCGGATGGGGAAGGCACCGGCCCAGCTGCTGCCCGTGCCCATCACCTCGGTGAAGAGTCTGATCACCAGGTCCAGATGCCGCTCATGGACCAGCAGCCGCCCTGCGTACTGGCCCAGGGCCTCCTTCGCGGTGTAGCCGAACAGCTCCTCGGCCTGCGGGCTCCACAGCACGATATGACCGTCCGAGTCCAGCACCACCGCCGCGACACCGAGCAGATCCAGCAGCCCGCTGCGTTGCGGCGGTCCGGCGTCGGGCTGATCGCCCACGGATCCGAAGGGGCCGGCTGTCCTCATCCCGGGCACTCCCTCCGCCTGTGAGCGCGGCCTGCGACAGGCTGTGGCCTGTGTCCCCTGCACCTCGCAGTGCCTCCATGGTGCCCCGGACCCGGGCGACCCTGCAGGGCGTGAGGAGGGGCATGCGCCGGGCGAGCCACGGAGCGGTCCGGCTGCCGGCCGGCCGGGGCGGTGGCCGGCGCGGCGCGTGGCCACGGATCTGGTGTCCGGAGCGAGGAGAGTTATCCACAGGGTCGACGGCGACCCCCGCGGAACTCGTAGGCTTCTGGAATGGCTCTGGCGGATGTGGAAACGGTCGTGGACATGGATGTGGAAGGCGCTTCGGACGCAAGCGAGGCGGTGCAGGTACTGCGCCGGGTGTTCGGGTACGAGTCGTTCCGCGGCAGTCAGCAGGAGATCATCGAGCACGTCATAGGGGGCGGGGACGCGGTCGTCCTGATGCCGACCGGTGGCGGCAAGTCGCTGTGCTATCAGATTCCCTCGCTGGTCAGAGGCGGTGTGGGGGTGGTCGTCTCGCCCCTGATCGCGTTGATGCAGGACCAGGTCGATGCCCTGCGGGCGCTCGGGGTGCGGGCCGGGTTCCTCAATTCGACACAGGATCTGGAGGAGCGTCGGCTGGTCGAGGCCGAGTTCCTGGCCGGGGAGCTGGATCTGCTGTATCTGGCGCCCGAGCGGCTGCGGGTCGAGCAGACGCTGAGCCTGCTGGACCGGGGGAAGGTCTCGCTCTTCGCGATCGACGAGGCGCACTGTGTCGCGCAGTGGGGCCATGACTTCCGGCCGGACTATCTGGCGCTGTCGATGCTGCACGAGCGCTGGCCCGAGGTGCCGCGGATCGCGCTGACCGCCACCGCGACCGAGGCGACCCATACCGAGATCACCTCGCGGTTGCAGATGGCGGACGCCCGGCATTTCGTGGCGAGCTTCGACCGGCCGAACATCCAGTACCGGATCGCGGCGAAGAACGAGCCGAAGAAGCAGCTGCTGGAGCTGCTGCGGAACGAGCATGCAGGGGACGCGGGGATCGTCTACTGCCTGTCGCGGGCCTCGGTCGAGAAGACCGCACAGTTCCTGGTGGAGAACGGCATCGCGGCAGTGCCGTATCACGCGGGGCTCGACCCGCGGACGCGTGCCGAGCACCAGTCCCGCTTTCTGCGTGAGGACGGGCTGACCGTGGTCGCCACCATCGCGTTCGGGATGGGCATCGACAAGCCGGATGTGCGGTTCGTGGCGCATCTGGATCTGCCGAAGTCGGTGGAGGGCTACTACCAGGAGACGGGGCGCGCGGGGCGTGACGGACAACCGTCGACGGCCTGGCTGGCCTACGGGCTGCAGGATGTGGTGCAGCAGCGGAAGATGATCGACGGGTCGGAGGGCGACGAGGCGCACCGGCGGCGGCTGTCGGCCCATCTCGAAGCGATGCTGGCGCTGTGCGAGACGGTGCAGTGCCGGCGGGTCCGGCTGCTGGCCTACTTCGGGCAGGAGAGCAGCGCCTGCGGCAACTGCGATACGTGCCTGGCCCCGCCGGAGACCTGGGACGGCACGGTGGCCGCACAGAAGCTGCTGTCCACGGTCGTCCGGCTGAAGCGTGAGCGCGGGCAGAAGTTCGGCGCGGGCCAGATCATCGACATCCTGACGGGGAAGAAAACCGCCAAGGTCATTCAGTTCGATCACGACGGGCTGAGCGTCTTCGGCGTGGGGGACGACCTCCGGGACGCCGAATGGCGGGGTGTCGTCCGGCAGTTGCTGGCTCAGGGGCTGCTCGCCGTCGAAGGTGATTACGGCACGCTGGTGCTCACGGAGGCGAGCGGCGAGGTGCTGGGCGGCCGGCGCGAGGTGCCGATGCGGCGGGAGCCGGAGAAGGCGGCGCGGGCTGCCAAGGCGAAGGCGAAGAGCAAGCGTGCGGCACCGGCGGACCTGCCGGAAGAGGCCTTGCCGGTCTTCGAGGCGCTGCGCGGCTGGCGGGGGCGTACGGCCAAGGAGCAGGGCGTGCCCGCGTATGTGATCTTCCACGATGCGACGCTGCGGGAGATCGCCACGGTCCGGCCGACGACCACGGCCGAGCTGGGCGCGGTCGGCGGGGTCGGCGAGAACAAGCTCGCGAAGTACGGAGCGCAGATCTTGGATGTGCTCGCGGGCCGGGAGACTCCCGGCGGAGAAGACGCCGGCGCGTCAGCGGCGGCCGGAGCAACGGCGGCGGCCGGAGCAACGGCGGCGGCCGGAGCAACGGCGGCGGCCGGGGCAACGGCGGCGGCCGGGGCAACGGCAGCCACCGGGGCAACGGCGCCGACCGGGCCCGCGACGACGGCCGGGGTTGCCGGGGCGGCCAGGCCGGGCAGAGCGCCGGGGGATGCTCCTGTGGGGCCGGAGCCTGACGACGAGGAGGCGTTTCCGGAGCCGCCGGATGACATTGACTGGTAGCCGGATGGCATTGATCGGTGTCGCTGGACGGCCGGGTAGCTGAACGGCCCGCCCCCTGGAATGCGCCCACCGGTGCGGGGGGGCGGGTCAGGGAACACGGCCGGCGGCAGCAGGCAGCCGGAGGATCGTGCGGGCGCCTCCGTCGGGCGCATTGGCGAAACGGATGTCGATGCCCAGGACGCCGGACTGGCCGACGGCGATGGTCAGGCCCAGGCCGTGGCCCTTCCCGCGGCCCGGGGCATCGGTGCGGAAGCGCTGCGGTCCGTGATCCAGCAGGTCGGCGGAGTAACCCGGACCGTGATCGCGTACCTCGATGGTCGCCGGGGCGCCGGGCGGGGCGTCGACGGTGACGATGACCGGGGGCTTGCCGTGCCGGTGTGCATTGATGACGAGGTTGGCGACGATACGGTCGAGCCGGCGGCGGTCGGTCTCGACCACCCTGTCGGCGGCGGTCCGCACGACGGTGTCCAGGCCGGTGGCGCGTACGGAGCTTTCGACCAGCGTCCCGAGGTCATAGGCGTCGAGGTCGGCGCGCTCGGTGCCGGAGTCCAGCCGGGAGATCTCCAGCAGGTCCTCGGTGAGGCGGTGCAGCGCCCGCAGCCGGTCGTTGATCATTTCCTTGGGGCGGCCCTCCGGCAGCAGCTCGGCCGAGGCGAGGATGCCGGTGAGCGGCGTACGGAGCTCATGTGCGACATCGGCGGTGAAGCGCTGTTCCGCCTGGAGCCGGCTCTGCAGGGAGCCCGCCACCGAGTCCAGCGCCGCGGCCACCGCCGCCACCTCGTCCTGCCCGGCCGAGCCGCCGCCCGGCGCCTGATCTGCACCGTTGCCGACCCGGGCATCCAGGTCTCCGGCAGTGATACGGCGCGCGACCGCCGCCGTGGTGGCCAGCCGCCGGCTGATGCGCTGGGCCAGGAACAGTCCGGCGAGGGCGACGGCCGCGGCGGCGAGCGCGGCAGAGCCGAGGATGGCGGTGTCGAGTATCTCAAGGGAGCGGCGAGTATTGCCGTAGGGCGACCAGACGGCCATGACGTGGCTGTCGGCCGGCGCCGCCGCCCACATGACGAGGCGGCCGCGGTACGAGCCCACCATGGTGCCGTGTTGGCCGGAGTGCGCCAACCGGCGCAGCTCGGCGGGTAGTTGGGGCGGGTCGAGGAGGGAGTTGAGGCCCTCGCGTGAGGTGCCGTACTCGAAGAGGTCCAGGGCGGTGCCGAGGTTTGCGCTGGTCTCCTTGCGGACCTGGCCGACGGTCTGGCGGGCCACCGCATTGTGGACGAGGGCCCCGAGGACGGCGGCGACCGCGCAGCTCACCGCCATCACGGTCAGCGCGATCTTCCAGCGGAGGGAGACCGCCAGGCGTTTCATGGGCTGCCGCCGCCGGCCTGCGGGGTCTGGGAGGTGCGGGCGTCATCGAGCGTGAGGTTCCACAGGCTCATCGAATCGCCGTCCCAGAGATAGTCGGTGACGCTGACGTAGCGGGGATCCTTGGTGGGCTCGCGGATGGCGAGATGGCCGGCCGCCAGCTCGACGCCGGCCAGCACACCGCGCAGCACGAGCACCCGGGTCACCACCGCGTCCCGGACGCTGTACACCCGCAGCTCGCTGTCGCGAGGGGTGAGGTTGACGGCCATGAGCAGGTCCGGTCTGCCGTCGCCGGTGAGGTCGTGCAGCTCGGGACGGCGTACCGCCTTGGGGGCGGGCGGCTTCCCGCCCTGCGCGGCGATGTCCGCGTCGAGGACGGCGAGCGCGTTCGCGTCCGCCATGGTGCCGCTGGGGATCCGCGGGACGTGCCGTACGGGCACCAGGGCCGCCGGATTCTCGTCACGGCTGGGCGGGGCGGGCGAATAGTCCGGCCACAGCACCAGCGGCGCATCCACATCCCGGGCTCGCCCCTCGCTCTGCAGCCCCTCCACGCCCGCGCATCCCGTCACCAGGAGGGCGAGCGAGGCAAGTGCGGTGAGGCCGGCGAGGACGGAGAGGGGGGAGAGGGGGGAGCGGACGGAGAGGGGGGAACGGCCGGAGAGGGCGGGGTGAGCAGAGCGGGCAAAGAGAGGGGACCGGGCAGAGCGGGCGAAGGAGGGGGAGCGGGCGGAGCGGGGGGTGAGCGCCGTGCCGGGTCGCAGCCGTCGCATATCGTCGCCACCGCCTTCGCGCCTTCGCGCCTTGCCGCCGCGCGCCTTGCCGCCGCGCGCCTTGCCGCCGCGCGCCTTGCCGCCGCGCGCCTTGCCGCTGCGCGGCCCTGCCCGCCGCACGGAACGCCCCGTGGAGCCGATCACCCGACGTGATCACTCGCACAGAAAACGCCATATATAAGGACGTAACCTGACACCAAGCTATCCAAGACGACGGCGTACGGAATCTTTGGATCGGCCATTCCGGCGGCTTTCGGCGCCTTTGCCCCACCGGGCGGGTGTTCCTTCACACGACCGCTCCCAGAGATCTCGGCGACTGTTACACAACGTACGGATTACCGTTAAGGACGCTCCGTAGCGTGCTCCTTAGTCACCATGCCCCTACGGCGGCACGAGCCGCCCACGACGAGGAGTACCCATGCGGGCCCAGCACCGCTCCGTGATCCGTACCGCCACCGTCGCGACCGGTGCGCTGGCCGTTCTCCTGCTTCCCGCGGGTGCCGCCTTCGCCGCCGACTCCACCGCGCCCACGGAGAGCCGGAAATCGATCATGCTGCCCGACAACGGGCTGGCCGGACTGGCCGAGAAGGCCGGTCATCTGCCCAAGGCCGGAGTGATAGGCGGTGCGGGTGCGCTGGGCGTGGCCGGCGCGGTGCTCGCCGTGCACCGTCGACGCCACGGCAGCCGGGGACGCCAGGCCTAGAGCTGCCCCAGGAGTTCCGGGGGCACCTGGAGGTGCCCCCACGGCCACCTCTCCGATCTCCGTGGGCCCGCGAAGCCGGGCACCGCACCTCGCGGGGGCGGCCGACTCCCCGGTCCGGCAGCTTTGGCCCCCTCCGCCCGGCTACTCCTCCCCCACCAACCGCTGCACCTCCTCGTAGCCCAGCACCTCGCCGCCCGCCCCGGCCGCATCCGTGGGCCGTTGGCCCGTACGGATCGCGTCCGCCGCCGCGAGTGTGGCCTGCAGCGCCGTACGGAACAGCAGCGAACCGGTGCTGATGCGGCGTACGCCGAGGTCCGCCAAGCGGCTGACGGTGTGCCGTCCGGGAGCGAAGAGGATGTTCAGCGGCGCGGGGATCTCGGCGACCAGAACCGACACCTCCTCGTCGGCGATGACGCCCGGCACGAAGATGCCGTCCGCGCCCGCCGCCAGATAGCTCTCGGCGCGCGCGAGCGTCACCGACAGCGGCGGCGGGCTGTCCGTCAGCCAGTGGGTGTCGATCCGGGCGTTGAGGAACAGGCCCGGCGCCCGCTCCTTTACCGCGCTGAGCAATTCGGCCTGGCGTACCGGGTCCTGCAGCCCCTCGCCGCCGGGCAGCCCGTCCTCCAGGTTCAGCCCGGCGGCCCCGGCCTCCGCCAACTCGGCGGCCAGGTCCCCCACTTGTCCGGGGTCGCCGCCGAATCCGCCCTCCACATCGACCGTGTACGGGCAGGCCAGCCGGCCATTGAGCCGCAGCGCCAGGGCCAGCGTCGCGTCCCGGGCCTCGGCGAGCCCGCGCCCGTCCGGATAGCCATGGGCCGCGGCGACGCCCAGGCTCGTGGTGCCGACCGCCGCATATCCGGCCCCGGCGAGCGCGACGGCCGAGATGACATCCCAGGCGTTGGGCAGCAGCAGCGGCTGGTCGGCATGGTGCAGCGCATGGAAGTGGAAGGTGGCGTACTCCGGGGAGGTACTCATATGGGCACCGTAGGCCGGAGTCCCTTCGGTAGGCGCCGAAGACTCGCGGCGGACAATGGAGTCATGACCACTCCGGCGTACAGCTCCGAGCTCGCACGGCTGGCCGCCCTGCTCGTGGGCCGGACCGGGCGTCCATCTGCCTGGCCCTGCTCGACGGCCGGGCCTGGACGGCCGGCGAGCCGGCCGCGTATGCGCACGTCGCCCCCTCGACGGCGAGCGAGCAGCTGACCCGGCTCACCGACGGCGGGCTGCTGGTGGAGCGCCACCAGGGCCGCCACCGTTACGTCCAGCTCGCCGGTCCGCGCGTCGCCGAGCTGCTGGAGCCCCTGATCGCACATCTCGATCCGCCGGCCGAGCGGCCCCGCGGGCTGCGTGCGGTGAGCGCCTCCGCCGCGCTCGCCCGGGGCCGCGCTCGCCCGGGGCCGCACCCGTGACGGCCACCCGGCGGGCCGGCTCGGCGTGACGATCACCGACGCCATGACCGCGCGGGGGCTGCTCGACCAGGACGGCGGGTTCGCGCTCACCGACGCCGGGCGGGAGTGGCTCACCGACGGCCTGGGGATCGAGGAGCCGGCCATGCTGCGCACGGGGCGGCGGCCCCGGGTCCGTGGCTGCCTTGACTGGACCGAGCGCCGGGCCCATCTCGCGGCCACGGTCGGCGCCCGGCTCTGCGACCGGCTGCTGGACCGGCGCCGGGTCCGCCGGATCGGCAGCGGCCGGGCCGTGTGCCTCACCCCGGACGGAGCGACGGAGCTGCGGGACCTGCTGGAGATCAACGGGGCGGCAGCCGATCTGATGTGAGGGGGCGGATCCGAACAACCCAGACCCGAAAAACCCGTACCCGAACAACCCGCGCCCGCGCCGCTTGCGCCCGAACAACCCGCGCCCGCGCCGCTTGCGCCCGAGCCGCCCGCGGCCGCGCCGCCTATGCCCGAGCCGCTCGCGCCCGAGCCCCGAAATTCCGATGTTCCGCCCTCCCCTCCCCCGTACCGTTCGAACATGAAGGAAACGCCGCACCCGGACGGGACCGCGCCCGCCACCCGCACCCTCTGGCGCCCCACCGGCCCCGAGGAGCTCGCCCTGGTCGAGGCCTCCGGCTGGCGCGCCTGGCCGCCGCGCCTGCCCGACCAGCCGATCTTCTATCCCGTACTCAACGAGGACTACGCGATACGGATCGCCCGCGACTGGAATGTGCCGGCCTCCGGAGTCGGCCATGTCACCCGCTTCGAGATCGAGGCGGACTTCGCCGAGCGCTATCCGGTACGGCAGGCGGGCGGCGAGACGATCCTCGAACTGTGGGTTCCCGCGGAGGAGTTGGAGGAGTTCAACCGGCATATCGTCGGGCGTATCGAGCTCGTCCGCAGCTTCCGCCCGCCGCAGGAGTCATGACAGCGACCCAGCGCTGCGGCCGCACCGCTCCCGTCCTGCTGACCTCGGCACAGCGCACCAGCACCGCCGGGCTGCTGAACGCGGCGGCCGCCCGGCGCGGCCTCGAAACGGTGACCTTGACCGGGCCGGACACCCTGTGCGCGCTGGCCGGGCGGGCGGTGCACTGGTACGGCGGACCGCGCACCGCCGACCGCATCGCCGGACCACTGCGACTGGGTCTGCTGGACCCTCCGGACGACTGGCTGGCCCGGCTTCCACCTCAACTCACCCTTCGCAAGGTCGAGTTGACGACACACGGGGAAGCGTCACGGCGTACCGGGCCGTTCTTCGTCAAACCGCCGAGCGACAAGTCCTTCCCGCCGGGCGTGGTGGCCTCCGGGGCGCAACTGCCGCCGGCCGCCCCGCAGACTCCGGTGCTCGTCTCGGAGGTCGTCTCCTTCGTCGCCGAGTACCGGCTGTTCCTCCTGGACGGCGCCCTGGTCACCGCCACCCGCTACGCCGTCCACGGCCTCCTGGACCCCGCGCCGCTGCGCGACGACCCGTATGCCCCGGACGTCCGCGCCTTCGCCGCCCGGCTGCCGGCACTCGCCCCGCTGCCGAGTGCGGCGGCGGTCGACGTGGGGCGGCTGGACGGGGGCGGATGGGCCGTGGTGGAGGCCAATATGCCGTACTTCGCGCACTGTTACGCCGCAGACCCGGCGGCCGTACTGGACGTGGCACTGCGGGCGGCAGGACCGTACGCGCGCGTCCAGGACAGCGACCGTCGTTTCCTGCGCGCCCCTGGGGGCCCTCGGCACCCTGCGGACCTTTGGGGCCCTTGACGGCCTGACGGGCCCATTGACGGCCCGACGGCTGACGGCTGACGGCTCACGGCTCACGGCTCACGGCTCACGGCCGGCATCCGCCACCACCGGCCCCAACCCTCGGCCCCAACCCTCGCCCCCAACCCCCGGCCCCGGCCCCGGCCCCGGCCCCGGCCCACGAAAGGGCTCAACGCCCGCACGCCCCCGGCCGCGCGTACACCGTGATCCGGGCGCCCCTGACCTGCAGCGTGCGGCAGATCTCGAACGCGGTGCGCAGCGTGGACCGTTTGGCGATCTCCTGGTCGTTGTCATCGGCCGGCTGGCCGTCGGGGTCGCCGGCGACGACGATCCGGCGGACGGCGAGCATCCGGTCGTGGATCGCCTCGCCGGACCGCTCGGTGCCGTAGAGGGTGTGTGAGGCCGGCGGGCTCTTGGCTTGGGCGAGATCGCGCAGCCCCCGGAAGTCGTCCGGCAGGGTCGCCCGCCAGATCCGCCTGCGGGACGGCATGAACAACAGGCCGTCGCCGGGCTCGGCCACCTCGCGTACGGCGTGCGCAATCGCGGTGACATCGTCGACCCGGCTGTCCGGGCTGCGCAGATGGACGTTGACGGGCAGCAGCGCCACCAGGACCAGCACCACCGCCGACGTCCGGCGCAGCAGCCGGCCCCGGGTCTGGCCCTGTTCACCGGCCGGCCGCAGCAGCCGCGCCAGTGCGGCGCCCGCGAGCAGCGCGAACCCGACGACGTAGTACAGGACGTAGCGGTCCACGTACGCCGGTTCGACATGGGAGAGGAGCAGCAGGAGGAGCGTGGGCAGGAGCAGCAGGGGGACGCCGAGGGCGCGTAGTCCGATCGGGCCCCGGGAGCGGACCGGGACGCGGGCGCAGGCGATGCCGAGGACCGCCAGCACCGCGAAGGTCAGCAGTTGGACGGGGTCCGGCCACATCAGCCAGCTGATCTGCGCGGACTGCCGGGTGCTGAACACCGCGAGCGGGGCCAGCCCGGCGAGGACGGTGACCGAGGAGAGCAGCCAGGCGCGCAGCACCCGGCGGGGCAGCCGCGCCAGGACCACCGCGGCGCCGTGCGCGGGCAGCGCCAGCGAGGCGAACTCGTGCAGCAGGCAGGCGCACAGCATCAGCGCGGTGTAGCCGAGCCACAGATTCCGGCGCGGGCGGTCGGCGGCCACTACCAGCAGATAGCCGGCCCAGACGACCAGCGCGCAGACCATCGCATACGAGCGGCCCTCCTGCGCGTACTGCTGCACGACGGGGATCAGCGCGAAGGTGAGGCCGGCGAGCAGCCCCGCCCGCCGGCCGACCAGGCGCTGCCCCAGCAGGGCGACCCCCGCGGCCGCGGCCGTCATCGCGGCCACGGACGGCAGCCGCAGGCCGATGGCGGCGCCGAGCGCCTCGCCGAGGGTGGCGTCGTAGACCAGGAACCAGCTGTGCATCAGCGCGTAGTACAGGCCGTGGACGACGTCGGCATGCTGGAGCGTGGGCCACAGCTCGGCCAGGCTGCGGTGCGCCATGTCGTAGGTGACCGCCTCGTCGCGCCATATGGCGCCCTGCCGGCGGATGCCCCACGCCCCCAGGAACAGCATCAGTCCGGAGGGCACCAGCACCACCGCGCCCTGCGCCACCCACGCACCGCGGGCGGCCGCGGCGGACGCGGCGGACGCGGATGTCTTCTGTGCTTGCGCTACGTCGATGACGGACTCCGGTCACGCACGGGACGGACGGACAGACAGTCAGAAAGGCAGGCTCACGATAGAGCGGGCGGCCGGTGGGCGACCAGACGGGCGAGCGGGGCGGCGGCCACGGGCAGCGACCGGGGAAGGAACGCACGCGGTGGCCGCGGGACATGAGGGGATCAGGCCCCTGGAACCCGGCGGGGCCGGTGAACCAGGGGCTGCGTGCGGTGATCCGGGGCCGCGGGCGGTGACCCCAGGGCCGCATGCCGTGAACCGGGGACCGGGGACCGCGTGCCGTGAACCCGGGGACCGCGGGCGGTGAACCGGGGACCGCGGGCCGGACGCCCGCAGCCCCCGGCCCGCTCAGGTAATGCGGATCAGCTTCGCTCCGAAGGACGGCTCGACGAGGTCCTGCTGCAGGGCGACCGGGACCTTCTGGCTGCGCTCGCCGTTGCCGACGGTCAGCACACCGACCTCGGTACCGGCCTTCGCGGTGTGCGGGACGGTCTTGCCCCCGTCACCGACGCTCAACTCCAGCTTCTGGCCCGGGGCCCCGACCGCCTTCAGGTCCTTGGTGGCAACGACCGGCGTGCGCCCGTTCAGGCCGTCGTCGACATACCCGACGACCTGCCCCTTCTTCACCGCCGTGGCCGAGGTCAGCGCGTTGCGTACGGCCTCGATGACCTTCCGGCTGTTGTCCTTGACCAGGGTGAGGCTGTTGGAGCCGTTGGGGTCCTGGCCCTTGAAGTGCTGGTCCATCATCGTGCCCAGTATCAGCTGGTCCTTGCCGTCCACGGTCTTGTAGGCCGCCCAGGACAGCGTGCCGCCGGCCGCCGTACTGGAGCCGGTCTTGATGCCCTTGATGCTCAGCCCGGCCAGCAGCAGGTTGTCGATGTTGCTGTTGATCCGCTCCGGCAGGCCCGGGATGTCGGCGTTGGTCGTGGCGACGATCGGCCGGAAGGCGTCGAACTTCATCACGGCCTCGGCCAGCTTGAGCTGGTCGACGGCGGTGCTGACGGTCTTGGGGTCCAGGCCGCTGGGGTCGGTGTAGGTGGAGTTCTTCATGCCCAGGCCCTTGGCGGCGGCGTTCATCTTCTTGACGAACGCTGCCTCGGTGTCGGACTTGGTGTCCCAACGGGCGAGCAGCCGGGCGATGTTGTTGCCGGACGGGATCATCAGCATCTTGAGCATGTCCTGCTCGCTGAACTTCTGCCCTGCCCTGAGCCCCTCGATCCGGGACTCGCTCCGGGAGCCGCCCTCGGCCACCGCCTTGTCGTCGACCTCGATCTGCGGGCCCTTCTCACCCTTCTTGAGCGGGTGGTCCCGGAGGATGACATAGGCCGTCATGATCTTGGCAACGCTCGCGGTGGGCACCGGCTTCTGCTCGCCGAACGTCCCCAGGTCCCCGGAGCCCACCACCTTGACCGCCGCCTGCCCGTGCGCGGGCCACGGGATGGCGAGCTTGCCGCCCTCGAAGGTGAACGAGGATGCGGCGTCGCCCAGGGTGAGCGTCGGGTTGGGCAGCGGGCGCACCGCCTGGGCGACCACGAAGATGATCACCAGCAGCACCGCCAGCGGGGTCCAGATCTTGAAGCGGCGGACGACCGTGCGCAGCGGGGTCTCGGGCGGCGGCGGGGTGTTGGTGAGCTGCGCCAGGAGGTCGAGCGGCGGCAGCGGTTCCTGCTTGGTCCGCTCCGAGTCGGGCAGCGCGGTGGGAGCGGCGGCGCCCGTGGCCTCCGCGGCGGATGGCGTCGCACCCGTCCGGCCGACCGACTTGGGCGGCGCGGCCGGCTCGGCCTTGGCGGGCGCGGCGGCGGGCAGCGCGCCGGGAGCCTTGGCCGCAGGCTTCTCCGCGGGCTTCTCCGCGGGCTTCTCCGCAGCCTTGTCGGCCGTCTTCCCGGCGGCCTTGTCCGAGGTCTCGCCCGCAGGCTTGCCGGCGGGCTTGTCCCCGGCCTTGTCCGTGGGCTTGTCGATGGACTTGTCCGTGGGCTTGTCGATGGACTTGTCCGCGGGCTTGCCGGGCGTACGGGCCGGTGTCCGGGGCGCCGTCTTGCCCAGCGACTTGCCCGACGTACCGTCGTCCGACTTCAGCGCCACGAACTGGCTGGTCCGCTCCGAGTCACGCTCGGGTGCGCCCTTGGCCTTGCCATCGGCGCCCTTCGCCGTGTCGGCGTCCTTCTTGCCGCCGGTGTCCTGCCCGGCGTCCCCGTCCTTGTCCTTCTTGGCCTCGCTGTCCTTCTCGCCGTCGGCAGCACTCTTGGCCTCGGTCTTGCCGCTGCTCCCGGGCTTGCCCTTGGCCGCGTCCTTGCCCCTGGCCGCGTCCTTGTCCCGAGCAGGCGGGTTGATCTTGAACGCGGTGGTCGCCTGGTCGACGGGCTCGGCCGCCGCACCCTCACCCTTCAGCTTCGCAATGGAAAACACTCGGGTCGCGTTATCGGCCGGCGCCTCCTGGGCGCCCTCCTCGTCGCCACCGTCGCCCGCATCCTTGCGGTCGCCCTTGCCGTCGCCCTTACCCTCGCCCCCGGCGTCGGCCGCCTTCGCGGACCCGCCCTTCTGCGGTCCGACGGTCTTGAACACAGCGGTCGGCTGGTCGACGGCCTTGGCCTGCCGGGGCAGCGAAGCGGACTCGTCCTCGACTTCCGACTCGGGCCCCGACCCAGCCTCCGACTCGGACTCGACCTTCGCCGCAGCCTTCCCGTCCGGCTTCCCGCCCGACTTCCCGTCCGACGCGGCCGCAGCCTTCTCACCGACCGTCGCATCCGACCGGCCGGCACCCTTCGGCTCCGCTTTCCGCTTCGCTGCCGACTTTGCTGCCGACTTTGCTTCCGGCTTTGCGGCGGCACTCTCGGGGGCCTTGTCCACGGCAGCGTCGCCCTCACCGGACGCCTCAGCCGCACCGGAATCAGCCGCCTCGGAATCGGCTGCGTCGGAATCGGCCGCCTTGGCGTCGTCCGCCGACCCCGGCTTCTCCCGCGCAGACGCGTCGCCGTCGCCATCGCCGCCGCCATCGCCGTCGCCGTCATCCTCGGCGTCGTCGTCCGTCCCGGCGACCCAGGCGGCCACAGCGGCGCGGAGGCGGTCGTCGCCACCCTCCCCGGCCGCACCGGCCTCAGCGGCACCCTGAGGCGCCTCAGAAGCCTCAGCCGCTTCGCCGCCCTCCGGCGCCTCGGACGAGCCCTCGGCCTCCGCCTCGGGCGACTCCACGGCCTTCCCTCCGGCAGCGGCCCCCGGCTTCACCCCGGACTTCGCCTTCGCCGCAGGCTTCGACCCCGCCCCGGACTTCGTCCCGGCAGCGGCCTTCGGCGCGTCCTCGGACTGTGAGTCCTCCCCCGCCCCCGCTTCCTGCTTCTTCGCCGGCTTGTCCGGCTCTCCGCGGAAGGCCGACAGGCGCGGATCACGTTTGCTCCGCGCCGTCTCCCCCGACGACTGCTTCTTGTCCGACTTGTCGGGGGACTCGCCCGCCACCGATGTCTCCTTCATTTGTCGCACTGCCTGCCTGGCCCAGTGTTTCCAAGTGTCCTGTGTATGCGCAGCACCATCTCGCCGCCACGCGTACCGGTAGGCGCCGCACCCCACAGAAAGATGTCGCCTACGTGCAAGACGAGAACGACATACCTACCGGTTCCCTACCGAACCCCCCACGCACCCTCGACAGATGAATGTGAGAGGGGTCACCCTGTCATTCATCCACGCGGGGAGGCATGGATGGGCAGGAGCCGCAGAACAATTCCGGAGGAGCTTCTGCTGCTCGCTTTGGACCCGACGACGGGTACCACAGCGCAGCCGCAGTCGCTCGACCTCGGCCTGGCCGGGGCCCAGCTAGTAGAGCTGGCTCTGGCAGGACGGATAGCCCCAGACGGGGATCGTATCGCCGTGGTGATGGCACGGCCGACAGGAGATCCAACTCTGGACTCCGCGCTCGAACTGCTGCGCCGACGCGGCAGTCCGGTGCGCGCGGTCCACTGGATCGGCGGGCCCCGGCTGGGGCTGCGCCAGACCTACCTCACGCACCTGGAACGGTGCGGCATGGTGCATGCCGTGGCGGGACAGATGTGCGGGGTGCTGCCGACGACGCGCTACCAGGCGACGGAGACAGCCATCAGCCGGGAAATCAGGGCCCGGCTGGACAACGCGATCCGCACCGGCGTACCCCCGGACCCGCGGACCGCGGCGCTCGCCGCGCTGGCCCATGCGGTCGGTCTCGGCAAGCACCTGTATCCAGGGAACGAAGGGCGCTCATCACGCTCCCGTCTCCGGGATCTGATCCGGCACGACCCCATGGGCGGGCTGGTCGCACACGCCGTCATGGATGTGCAGAACGGCGTCGCGGTACAACCACGGCGGCCGCAGGCCGCCGCCGCGGGAGCCGTACGGCAACCGGCGGCCCGGGCCACGGCGGAACCGGCCGGTGCGCCGGGCCAGTCGCGGCACGGCCACGGCCGGATGGCCCGGGTGGGCGCCCGCTGACGCCGTGAGACACCCGGCGGCGCCTCACGCGCCACCGCTACACCAACGCACCACCACCGCACCGCAGTCCCCACGATCCCGTTCGGGAGCCGCAGCAAGAAGCGCGGGGTGGCGGGCCGGCCGTTCTGGACGACGGCCGGCCCGCCACCCCGCGCACCTGCGCGGGCGCATTTTCCCGATTCCGGCCCCAAATTTCCAACGTGACCACCTTGTCCAGCCATTTGCCAGCGCGGCGTGGACCGTTGGTGGCAGTCTGCTGACCAGAAAACAGCAGTACGGAGCCGGAGGTGCACTTAGCGTGGCGTCCAACGTCAACCCCACCGTCAGGCGACGCCGATTGGGCCAGGAGCTGCGCAGGCTTCGAGAGACCAAAGGCATGACGGCAGAAGAGGTGGCGGACCGGCTGCTCGTCTCGCAGTCGAAGATCAGCAGACTGGAGAACGGGCGTCGCAGCATCAGCCAGCGCGATGTCCGCGATCTGTGCGGGGTCTACGAAGTCGAAGACCACCGCATCGTGGATTCGCTGATGCAGATGGCCAAGGATTCACGCCAACAGGGGTGGTGGCACGCCTTCGGCGACATCCCGTACAGCGTCTACATCGGCCTGGAGACCGAGGCCGCCTCGCTGCGGGTGTACGAATCCCTGCTGGTGCCCGGTCTGCTGCAGACGCCCGGCTACGCCGAGGCGGTCATTCCCGGTACGGTCCCCGAGCTGGCGCCCGACCATTTGGAGAAGCGCATTCAGGTGCGGATGCGGCGCCAGGACCGGATCAATGATTCCGAGCACCCGTTGCGACTGTGGGCGGTACTGGACGAGAGCGCGCTGCGGCGGGTGGTCGGCAGTCACCTGATCATGCGCGAGCAACTGGACCATCTTGTCGAGATGAGCCAATTGCCGCATGTGACGGTCCAGATCCTGCCGTACGACACCGGTGCGCACGCCGGAATGTCGGGAACGTTCTCCATCCTCGAATTCGACGATGCCGCCGATTCCAGCGTGGTGTACATCGAGGGCGTCACCAGCGACCTCTATCTGGAGAAGACCAACGATGTGCACAAGTACACGATCATGTACGAGCATTTGCGCGCACAGGCCTTGAGTGCCGAGCAGAGCCGGGAGTTCATCGCCGCGGCGGCGAAATCCCATGCGGATGCCGCGGGGTGAGGCGCACCGGGGAGAAAGAGTACGGAACCGGCATTCCTGCGGAGAGGGTGGCACGGTACACCTGTGGCCGCCCCCGTGAATAGGGATCAAGAAATATGCCATTCGGACGGGTGAACGGCCTCTGCGGCTCGTGATGTTGGCGCGTAGCGTCAGCACTACCGAATCCGCGGTAACTCAGAGTGAGTTGGAGTGAACATGGCCGTGCAGCCCAATTCCGCATTCTCCTGGACCAAGTCCTCGTACTCCGGTGGCAATGGCGCCTGCGTGGAAATCGCCGTGCCCGCCGTCACCGCGATTGCAGTGCGGGACTCCAAGGACCCCGACGGTCCGCGTCTCACGTTCGGCAACTCCTCCTGGACCCGCTTTGTGTCGGACGTCGCCGGTGGCGCGTTCGACCTGGCGTGACCTGAGCCGTCACCGTCCGCAGTCTGCAGATACGAGCCCTCTCGACTGGATCGCCGTCCCGGCCGAGGGGGCTCGGCCATGCCCGTGCCTCTTACCCGTGCCCCTGCCCGTGCCCATGTCCGTTGCCCGTGCCTCTTGCCCGTGCCCCTTGCCCGGCGGGCAGCCGAGGGGGAGCCGGCGGGCAGCCCGCGGCCGCGCATGGCCACCGGCAGCCGCTCAGCGCAGTTCGGATACGTACCGGTCCGTCCCGGGCACGGTCGGGATGAACGGCGCCACCAACTCCACCCGCCCCAGCCCCGCATCCGCGACCTCCTCCTCCAGGCCGGCGAAGTGTGCCGTCCAGCCGTCGCGCGGGTCCTCCTGGAGGAACCAGAGGAGGGTCAGCCGGGTATCCACACCCGCGACCTGCTCCACATAGGACATCCGGTCCCCCGGCAGCGGCGTCGGCCGGAAGACAAGGGCCATCGCCGCCGGTGAACCCGCCAGCCGACGGGGAAGGTGGCGGGCACACAGCCACTCGACGAGTTCGGCCCGGCGCTCCGGCCCCTCCGCGTCGATCACCTCCAGCACCAGCCCGGCGTAGGGGTGGTCCAGCGCATGGAAGTCACGGGGGCCGGCGGCACCGTCCCGGTAGACCGTCGCCACCTGCTCCTGGAAGGCCGTGAAGACGTGCGTACGGCTCTGGTAGACCCGGCCGTCCCGGTTGAGGCGTTGGTTGATGCCGACGGTCCACTTCATGTGCTCGTCGTAACGGCCTTCGGTGAGCCAGTAGGTGGAGAGATAGCAGCCTGCCGTGACCGGCCGGGCCACGGCGGACTTCTCGGGGCGGCGCAGCAGTTGCAGGTCACGGGTGGCCACCCAGCGGCGGCCGGCGAACATCCACGGCATCGCCATCGCGCCCGCGATGTAGTGGTCGTCCTCGTACCAGCGGTTGTAGGCGTATTCGTGCCCCGGATGCGGTTCGACCATGGTGATCAGCGCATGTCCGGGGCGCACGCCGTAAGGGCCGACGGCGGCCAGCTCGGCGTAGGCGGCACTCCCGGTACCGGTGGCGGCCCCGGTATCGGCGGCGGTCCCCACGTCGGTGGCGGTCCCCGTGTCGGTGGCGGCCACCTCCGCCGGTGTTCCTTTGCTGTCTGCGGTCATGACAGACAGGTGTAGCTGACGATGCGTCATATGGGGAGGGCCTGGACGAGTGCTCCTGGCGGCGGCAGCTCTGGCTTTCCCTGACCCCTGGGCCTAACCTGACGCGCCATCAGGAACGAGTCGAGGGCCCGGCCGGGAGGCACACATGCTGCTGCGGAACAAGACCGTCATCGTCTCGGGCGTGGGAGCAGGGCTCGGCCATCAGGTCGCGGCGGCCTGTGTGCGGGACGGCGCCTCGGTGGTACTGGGCGCCCGTACGGAGGCGAATCTCGCCAAATCGGCTGCGCAGCTCGACCCTTCGGGCGAGCGTACGGCCTGGCGGGCGACCGATATCGGTGACGAGGCGCAGTGCGAGGCGCTGGCCGCGCTGGCCGTGGAGCGGTTCGGTGGGATCGATGCGGTGGTCCATGTCGCCGCGCTGGACTCGCTCTTCGGAGGCCTGCGGGACGCCGACTTCGACTCCTGGCGCAGCGTCGTGGACGTCAATCTCTTCGGCACCCTGCGGATGACCCGCGCCTGCCTGCCGTCCCTGGTGGCGCGCGGCGGTGGCTCGGTGGTGATGATCGGCACCCAGTCGTCGGTCGCCGCCCCCTCGCAGGTGCAGCAGGCGGCGTATGCGGCGTCCAAGGGCGGGCTGGTCTCGGCGATGTACTCGCTTGCGCGCGAGCTGGGACCGGACCTGATACGGGTCAACACCGTGCAGCCCGGGTGGATGTGGGGACCGCCGGTGGAGGCGTACGTCAGGTTCCAGGCGCACAGTGAAGGCGTTCCGGAAGCGGACGTGCTGGGCCGGCTGACGGAGCGGATGGCGCTGCCCGAGCTGGCGACGGACGCGGACGTGGCCGAGTGTGCGGTCTTCCTGGCCTCCGACCGGGCGCGTGCCATCACCGGCCAGTCACTGCTGGTCAACGCGGGCGAGCTGATGCGGTAGCGGCCCCGCCCCTCCGTAGACCGCACCATGCCCCGGGCGCTCCGTACGCCGCGCCACGCCCCGGGTGCTCCGTACGCCGCGCCGTCCCCCGGGCGCTCGCGGCCTGGCCGGTTCCGGTGGGCTCGCGGGCCTGGCCGGTTCCGTGGGCTCGCGGGCCTGACCGGTTCCGTGGGCTCGCGGGCCTGGCCGGTTCCGGTGGGTTCGCGCGGCCCGGGGCCTGCAGCGCATCGAGGAGCGCCGGCACCCGCCGCCGTGCCCGTGCCCGTGCCGGTCCGACGCCGGAACGGCCGGTCAGGCCCGTGGGTACCGGGCGAGCCACCCCGGCGACGAGCCGGCCGGGCCGTGCAGCGCGGGACCCTGCGTCATCTCCATCGAGAAGTCGTCGGCCAGCTGCAGAATCGTCTCCCGGCCCTCCAGCTCGACCAGCCACACCGGCGGCAGCGCCGTCTCACCGTGCAGGGCCCCCAGCAGGTTGCCGCAGATGGCGCCGGTGGAATCGCTGTCCCCGCTGTGGTTGACGGCGAGCAGCAGGCCGTGCCGGACGTCCTCGGCGACCAGCGCGCAGTACACGCCGATCGCCAGCGCCTCCTCGGCCGTCCAGCCCTCGCCCAGCGACTCCACCCGGGCGGGTGTCGGCATGCCCTGCCGTACGGCGCCGAGCGCGCGCTTGAGGGCGTCGGTGGTCTCCTCGTGGCCCGGGCGGGTGGCCAGATGCGCCAGCGCCTTCTGCACGGCGCCGTCGAGGTCCTCGCCGCGGGCCAGCGAGTGGCTGATGACCGCGAAGGCGCCGGCCGCCAGGTAGCCGGTGGGGTGGCCGTGCGTCTGTGCCCCGCACTCGGCGGCGAGCTGGAAGACCAGTTGCGGTTCCCAGCCGACCAGCAGGCCGAACGGCGCGGAGCGCATCACCGCGCCGCAGCCCTTCGAGTCCGGGTTCTTGGGCGCTTCGAGGGTGCCCATCACCTCGTCGCCGAGACCGCTCAGGCAGGCCCGGCCGGGCGCCCGGCGGGAGTACAGCCACTCCTCGCGGGCGAGCCAGCCGTCGTCCTCCTTGCGCTCGTCCGGGCCCCAGTCACGCTGGGTTGCGGCCCAGCGCAGATAGGCGCGGTGAACGTCGGTGGGCGGATGCCAGGCGCCGGTGTCGCGGCGTACCTGGGCCCGGATCAGTCCGTCCACGGTGAACAGGGTCATCTGGGTGTCGTCGGTGACCGCACCGCGCCGCCCGAAGGCGGGTATGAAATCGGCCACGCCCTCCTGGCCGTGCGCCGTGCGGATCGCGTCGAGCGAGTCGAATTCGATACCGGCACCGAGCGCATCGCCGATGGCGCCGCCGAGCAGACAGCCGCGTACCCGGCTACGGAAGTCCTGCTGCTCCGCGCGGCCCCAGATGGCGGCGCCGCCTCCCGTTGCGCTCACTGCGCCCTCCCGATACCGACTACGTCCCGGGGCCTTGCGGGGCCCCCGGCGCAGCACTGTAATCGACCAGGATTGATCACTTTCCGGCCAGGTGGGTATTGCGACTAGTCACTCGTAAGGCGGCTTTTGGCCGGTACGGTCCCGATGAGTACGGGCTCGGCCGAAACGGCATGACCGAAACAGCGTGGCCGAAACAGCGTGGCCGAAATGGCGTGGCCCAAACAGCTCCCGTCCGGGCCGGTCACCCGGATCGGCCCGGCCTTCGGCGTGAAGGTGACGGCCTGGAGCCGGCACCTCACTGCCGAACGCGCCGCAGAGGCGGGCGTGCAGGCCGCCGCCACCAAGGACGAGCTCCTGGAGACCAGCGGCTTCGTCTCCGCACACCTCGTCCTCAGCGACCGCACCCACGGCCTGCCCGGCGCCGATGAGCTCCGCCGGATGCGGCCCACCGGCAGCCTCGTCCCTCCTCGCGCGCCGCCATCGTCGACCAGCCCGCGCTGCTCCGGGGGCTGCGGGAGAACCGGATCGCCGGCGCCGGCCTGGACGTCTTCGACCACGAGCCGCTGCCTGCCGGCCACCCCCTGCGCCTCCTCCCGAACGTGCCGGCCCTGCCCCACCTCGGCTATGTCACCCGCCGTAACCACGAGGACTACTTCCAGCAAGCGGTCGAAGACATCGCCGCCTTCCTGGCGGGCGGCCCGATCCGCCAACTGGGCTGAAGAAAGCGTTCGATGATGGCGGGGGTGCGCGCTGGGCATGCTCTCCCCATGTCCGAGTACGAGTGGGATCGCACCACCATGGCTGTTGTCGCCTCCGCACTTTCCGGAGACAGCGACGGCGCGGTGGAACTCCTCCGGCCGCTCCCCCAGAGCGATGTCTGCCATATCGCGGTACGGCTCGCCGCCATGGCCGCCGATGCCCTGATCGTCGCCGCCCAGGACAGCGGAGGCGACCGCGAGGAGGCACTGTCGCAGTGGCAGCAGTGCATCCTGCAGCACGAGGCCGAGTACGAGGGCGAGTGAGGGCCGCGGACGGTGGACCACCCTGGACTGCCGCGGGCGCCCGCCAGCGGATTGCCCCCAGCGGGTTGCCACCCGGCGGATCGCCGCGGCCGCCCGTTCTAGTCGGCCAGGGGCAGCAGCTCAGGGAGATGGCCGTCCGAAGCGAGGGCGGCGGCCTGGCGTTCTTCGGTGACCGGGGCGTATGTCGTGGTGCGGGGGCGGGCCGGGCGGCCGGCCCGGTCGGCGATGGCGATGAGGTCCTGGATGGAGCGGTAGGAGCCGTAACTCGACCCCGCCATCCGGGAGATGGTCTCTTCCATCAGCGTGCCGCCGAGGTCGTTGGCACCGGAGCGGAGCATCTCGGCCGCGCCTTCCGTGCCGAGCTTGACCCAGCTGGTCTGGATGTTGGTGATGTGGGGGTGCAGCAGCACCCGGGCCATCGCGGTCACCGCGCGGTTGTCGCGCGTGGTGGGGCCGGGGCGGGCGATGCCGGCGAGGTAGACGGGGGCGTTGGTGTGGATGAAGGGGAGGGTGACGAACTCCGTGAAGCCGCCCGTCTCCTGCTGGATCTGTGCCAGCAGGCGCAGATGGCCGAGCCAGTGGCGCGGCTGGTCGACATGGCCGTACATCATCGTCGAGGACGAGCGGATGCCCAGCTCGTGGGCGGTCTTGACGACCTCGACCCAGGTGGCGGTGGGCAGTTTGCCCTTGGTGAGGATCCAGCGGACCTCGTCGTCGAGGATCTCGGCTGCGGTACCGGGGATGGTGTCCAGTCCGGCGGCCTTGGCCTCGGTGAGCCACTCACGGAGGGACAGGCCCGTACGCGTCGCGCCGTTGACGACCTCCATGGGCGAGAAGGCGTGCACATGCATACCGGGGACGCGTTCCTTGACGGCGCGCGCGATGTCGAAGTACGCCGTGCCGGGCAGGTCGGGATGGATGCCGCCCTGCATGCACACCTCCACCGCCCCTACCTCCCACGCCTGTTGGGCGCGGTCGGCGACCTGGGAGAGGGAGAGGGTGTAGGCGTCGGCGTCGGTGCGGCGCTGGGCGAACGCGCAGAAGCGGCAGCCGGTGTAGCAGACGTTGGTGAAGTTGATGTTCCTGGTGACGATGTAGGTGACGTCGTCGCCCACGGTGTCGCGCCGTAGTTGGTCGGCGATGGTGCAGAGGGCGTCCAGGGCGGGCCCGTCGGCGTGCAGCAGCGCCAGCGCCTCCGCGTCGGTGAGCCGGGTGGGGTCGTCGGCGGCCTGCGACAGTGCCTGCCGTACGTCGGCTTCGATGCGCTCCGGTGCCATCCCGGGGGCGGCGGCCTCCCGCAGCGCCTCCCAGTCCCCGTAGACCTCGTCGAAGTCGTCGCGGCGGTCGGCGGTGCGGCCTTCGGTGTCGATGGTGTGGTGCAGGTCCGTACGACCCGAGGAGATCGCCGTGAAGCCCTCGTCGGGCTCCTGCCAGGGGCGGCCCACCACGGGGGCGTCCTCCACGGCCAGCCCCGTCTCCGGGTCGGCGAGCGCCCGTACATGGGGCAGCAGGCGGGGGTCGAGCCAGGGCTCACCGCGCTGGAGGAACTCCGGGTAGATGGGGAGCCGTTCCCGCAGCTCGAAACCAGCGGCGGCGCAGCGCTCGGTCAGCGCGTCGATCTGGGGCCAGGGACGCTCGGGGTTCACATGATCGAGGGTCAGCGGGGAGACGCCGCCCCAGTCGTCGATCCCCGCGTCGATGAGCAGCGCATACTCGCCGTCGACGAGGTTGGGCGGCGCCTGGATGCGGGTCGAGGGGCCCATGACGTGCCGGGCCACCGCGATGGTCGCGGCCAGCTCCTCCAGCTCGGCGTCCGGCATGCCGCGCATCGCCGTGTCCGGCTTGGCGCGGAAGTTCTGCATGATCAGCTCTTGGATGCCGTGGTACGCACGCTGGATACGGCGCAGCGCGAACAGGGACTCGGCGCGCTCCTCGTACGTCTCCCCAATGCCGATGAGCAGTCCGGTGGTGAAGGGGACGTTGGAGCGGCCGGCGTCCTCCAGGACGCGCAGCCGGACGGCCGGCTCCTTGTCGGGCGATCCGTAGTGGGGACCGCCGGGCTCGCTCCACAGCCGCTCGGCGGTCGTCTCCAGCATCATCCCCAGGGACGGGGCGACGGGCTTGAGCCGCTGGAAGTCCGTCCAGGACAGCACCCCGGGGTTGAGGTGCGGCAGCAGACCGGTCTCCTCCAGGACGCGGATCGCCATGGCGCGGACGTACGAGAGCGTGTCGTCGTAGCCATGCGCCTCCAGCCACTCGCGGGCCTCGGGCCAGCGGTCCTCCGGCTTGTCCCCCAGGGTGAAGAGGGCTTCCTTGCAGCCGAGTTCGGCGCCGCGGCGGGCGATGTCCAGCACCTCGTCGGGTGACAGGAACATCCCGTGGCCGTCACGGCGCAGCTTGCCGGGGACGGTGACGAAGGTGCAGTAGTGGCACTTGTCCCGGCACAGGCGCGTCAGGGGGATGAAGACCCCGCGGGAGTACGTGATGACTCCGGGGCGGCCGGCGGCCTCCAGGCCGGCATCCCGCACCCGGGCCGCGGAGGCACACAGGTCCGTGAGGTCCGCGCCGCGCGCCTGCAGCAGCACCGCGGCCTCGCCGGCGTCCAGCGCCACACCGTCGCGGGCCCTCTTGAGCGCACGACGCATGGCGTTGGCCGTCGGCCGTCCCTGAGAGGCGGGCCCGGAGCCCCTTTCGTGGTCGGTCCCTTGCTCCGATGCCTGGTCAGGTCCCTGCACGCTGGAAGTCATCCTCCGAGGATACGAGCGCCCACCGACAGCGCCGCCGCCGGAGATCGGGTGGTTGCTGTGCCACTGATCACTACGGCCGGGTGTTCCGTCCATGCCCTCAGTGGGCACTTCCGCTTCCCGGCGGTGGTGTGCCGCACCCCTACATGCCGGCCAGCAGCTCGTCGGAGTACGTCCGGGTCAAGAACTCCATGTTGTGGCCGTCGGGGTCGTCGAGGTAGAGACCGCGGCCGCCGTCCCGGGTGTTGATCTCCTGTGGCCTGGTGTGCATGGGGTCGGCCCAGTAGGAAAGCTCCCGCTCCTGTATGCGGTCGAAGATCGCGTCGAACTCGCCCTCGGACACCAGGAACGCGTAGTGCGTGGGGGCGAACTCGCCGTCGGCGACCTGCTCGGCATAGTCGAGGGTCACTCCGTTGTCGAGCTTGAGGGCCGCGAAGGGACCGAACGCCTTGGGTTCGGGCGCGCCGAGCAGGCCGGCCAGGAACCGGGCGGAGGCGAAACGGTCCTTGCTGTGCACGATCGTGTGGTCGAGGCGAGGCATGGAATCTCCTTGATCTCTCTGGCCGAGCGATCAGCGTGTCCCTGATCTGCTGCATCCGCGCGGACCATCGACCTCGATGGCCGGTTGACCGTCATGGGCCCGTTGGCCTTCATGGGCCGCTGCCCTTCATGGACCGCTGATCTCCTCGGACCGCTGATCTCCTCGGACCGCTGATCTCCTCGGACCGCTGATCTTCTTGGACCGCTGATCTTCTTGGACCGTTGATCTTCTTGGCCGTTCACCGTTCTCCTCGGGCCGCCGGTCTGCGGAGAGATCCGCGGCCCTGCACCTTCGACGCTACGACTCCCGAGGCCGGCGCGGATCGGTCTCCGGTCCCGACCCGGGCGGAAGGGCCCTACACCGCTGGTACTAGGCCGGGCCGGGGCCGTGGCCTGGGCGCGTACCAGGTCTGGCCGGGGCGCGTACCAGGTCTGGCCGGGGCCCGGGGGCATGCCCATGAGGGCACTCCCCCGGGCCCGCGAGTCTCTCCCGCTCCGCCGTCCGTCACCCATCCCGTACGGCCGGCTCCCCTGGGTCACGCCAATGCCTCACACGTCTGCCTCACACCTCTGCCTCGCAGGTCTGCCGCACGCCTCACAAGTACTGCGCGAAGTCGTCCAGTGTCCGCAGTACCTCGGCCTCCCCGGCCGGCGGCAGTTGCAGCACCACCTCCTGCACGCCCAGCTCGCGGTAGTGCGCCAGCTTCCCGGCCGAGGGCTGGACCGCATAGGGCACCACCACCGGCTCGCCCGTACGCCCGGCGTCCGACCATGCCTGCCGCAGCACCGGAACGGTCTCCGTCAGCCCGCGGCCGCCGATCGGCAGCCACCCGTCGGCGTACTCGGCGATCTGCCCGAAGAGCTTGGGGCCGGCCGCGCCGCCAAGGAGGGTGCGCGGCGCGCCGCGTACCGGCTTGGGGTGGGCGAGGGAGGCCCGTACGGACCCGAATGCGCCCTGATACGCGGTCGGTTCCTCGGCCCACAGTGCGCGCATCAAGGCCACCCGGTCGCGGGTCAGCTCCCGCCGGGTCGACCACTCGACGCCGTGGTCGGCGGCCTCCTCGACGTTCCAGCCGTAGCCGATGCCGAGGGTGAAGCGGCCTCCGGAGAGGAAGTCGAGGGTCGCGATCTGCTTGGCGAGGTCGACCGGGTCGTGCTGGGCGACAAGGGTGATGCCGGTGCCGAGGGCGAGCCGCTCGGTGACCGCGGCGGCCTGGCCGAGCGCGATGAACGGGTCGAGGGTACGGCCGTATTCGCGGGGCAGCGGCTCGCCCATGGGGGCGGGGGTGTCCCGGCTGGCGGGGATGTGGGTGTGCTCGGGGAGATAGAGGCCGGCGAAACCGCGCTGCTCCAGTTCGCGGCCCAGCCGGTCCGGCCGGATCGTCTCGTCGGTGAGGAAGATCGTGGTCGCGATCCGCATGCGGGGGACACCTCCGTGTCAGGCGGGTGAGTGACCGCATGTTGCCTCACCGCCCGACGGTTATCCACAGGCCTTTCCCTCTCCGTCACACCCGCGTACAACAGTTTTCAGGCGGTGCAACGAGCCGGCCGCACAGCTGAGCGAGACGACCACGGGCGGAACAGACGGCACGACAGGTGCATGAGACGAGTACGACACGGCACGGGGGGCGGAGATGGAACGACGCGACATTCTGAGACTTTCGGCGGTTGCGGGCGCGACGGGCGCGCTCACGCTCGGACGGGTGAGCTTCGCCGACGCCACGCCCGCTGCCGGGCAGCCCGGAGGCGGACCGGGCGAGCAGACCCGGCAGGTGACCGGCCATCTGCCCACGGGCGCCCCGGACTTCGTGTATCTGCCGGTCGAGGTACCGCACGGCGTCCACGAGATCGCCGTTGCCTACAGCTACGACAAACCCACCGTCCCCGAGGGCACCCCCGGCAACGCCTGCGACATCGGGATCTTCGACGAGCGGGGCACCGGCCTCGGCGGCGCCGGCTTCCGTGGCTGGTCGGGCGGGGCGCGTACGGAGTTCTTCCTGCGCGCCGACGAGGCCACCCCCGGCTATCTGCCGGGCCCCGTCAACGCAGGCACCTGGCATATCGCCCTGGGGCCGTACACGGTCGCGCCGCAGGGCCTCTCCTACGACGTCACGATCACCTTGCGGTACGGACCCCGGGGACACACCCGCACGCCCGTCCATCCGCCCGAGCGTGCCCGGGGCCGGGGCCGCGCCTGGTACCGCGGCGACAGCCATCTGCACTCCGTCCACTCCGACGGCAGACGCACCCCCGCCGAAATCGCCGCGCTGGCCCGCGCCGCAGGGCTGGACTTCATCAACACCTCCGAGCACAACACCACCTCCGCGCACCGCGCCTGGGACGGCCTGTGGGGCGATGACCTGCTGATCCTGACCGGCGAGGAGGTCACCACCCGCAATGGGCACGTGGTGGCGATGGGCACCGACCCCGAGGTCTTCATCGACTGGCGCTACCGGGCCCGCGACAACGCCTTCGGGAAGTACGCGCGCGCCATCCGGCGGGCCGGGGGCCTGGTCATCCCGGCGCATCCGCACGCCACCTGCATCGGCTGCAACTGGAAGTTCGGGCTGAACGAAGCCGATGCGGTGGAGGTCTGGAACGGTCCGTACACCCCCGACGACGAGATCACCCTCGCCGAATGGGACAACACCCTGGTCGCACACGCCCATGGCCGCGCGGACTGGCTGCCGGCCGTCGGCCACAGCGACGCCCACCGCGACCCGGATGTGGTGGGCCTGCCGCAGACCGTGGTGCTCGCCGACGATCTCTCGCGCCGTGCTCTGCAGGACGGCATCCGGGCGGGCCGGGTCTGGATCGCCGAGTCGTCGAAGGTCGATCTGGCCTTCTCCGTCACCGGTGAGCGCGGCGAACACGCCGGGATCGCCGAGCGCTTGGAGGTCCCCCGTACGGCGAAGGTCACGGCTCAGTTGAAGGTCTCCGGCGCCCCTGGCTGCACGGCTTCCTTCGTCATCGACCAGGGGCGGCTGTACTCCACTCCGCTCCCCGTCTCAGGCAACGGCACCGTCAGCTGGCAGACCACCGCGGATTACGCCGCCTACATACGCGCGGAAGTCCGCCACCCTTCGACGACCGCGGGCCTGCCGGGCCCCATGGCGGCCATGACCAACCCGGTCTTCCTGGGCCGCCGGGGCTGAGGAAGGCCAGGGTACGGCGAGGGGCCGGGACCGGGAACGGCGACCGGGCGGGTACGCGACAACGGGGCGGGCGCTCGGTAACGGGACGCGCGCTCGGCAACAGGACGGTGCGATGCGGCGAGCTGCGGGATCCACGACCGCGCCGCACCACCCACCGCCCGGCAGTCGGCCATCGCCCGGCAGTCGGCCATCGCCCGGCGGGCACCCACCCCGCAACTCAGGCACGGAGCCACGGAGGCGCCGAGGCACCGAGGCACCGAGGCACCGAGGCATTCAGGCACTTGTAGCGCTGGCGCGGAATAACCGGAGTAACCCACCGGTTACGTAGGGCATCAGCGTCAGCACCAAACCCCTTAGGGAGAATTCCGATGCGCGCCCTCGTTGTCGATCACTCCGCACCCGGCCGCCTTGCCCTGGGTAACGTCACCGACCCCGTTCCCGGGCCCGATGAGGTACTGGTCAAGATCAGTGCGATTTCGCTGAACTACGGTGAGCTGCCCAAGTCCGACGACGACGCCGAGGGCACCGTCCCAGGCTGGGACGCCGCCGGTGTCGTCGAGCAGGCCGCCGCCAGTGGCCGCGGCCCCAAGCCCGGCGACCGCGTCATCACCTGGGGCTGGAACGCCGGCTGGGCCGAGCTGCGCGCCGTCCCGGTCGATGAACTCGCCGTGCTGCCCGACTCGGTGGACTTCACCACGGCGGCCGCCCTGCCCGTGGCCGGCCTGACGGCGCTGCGCGCACTCCGTACGGCCGGGGTGCTGCCCGGACAGCGTGTCGCCATCACCGGCGCTTCCGGCGGCGTGGGGCGCTTCGCCGTCCAACTCGCCCACCAGGCGGGCGCCGAGGTGTTTGCGTTCGTCGGCAGCCCGGCACGCGGGGCGGGCCTGGCCGCACTCGGCGCGGATCATGTCCTGACCGGTGCGGCCGATCTCAGCGGCCCGGTGGATGTGGTGCTGGACAACGTCGGGGGCGCACTGCTCGGTGAGCTGCTCGGCCGGATTTCCCCGGACGGCACGGTCATCTCCATCGGCGCCACCTCGGCCGAACCGACCCCGATCCAGCCGTACCAACTGGTCATCGGCCGACTGAAGCTGATCGGCATGCAGGCGGGCGGCAACACCGGTCCCGATCTGGCCCATCTCGTGCGCCTCGTCGCCGAGGGCCGCCTTCAGTCGAGCGTGGACCGGGTGGCGGACTGGGCACAGGCCGGCGAGACCGCCACCGCCCTCATCAACCGCGAGATCCGTGGAAAGGCGGTCCTGACGATCGGCTGAACATGCGGGCTGGATAAGCCGGCGCCGCGAAAAAACCCCCGAGATCGTCGGGTGCCGACGTAGCTTGGCGGAGGGATCCTGATCGGTCGCGGCGAAGCATGACCGGTCGCGGGAATCAGGCTCTGCTGCGGGAACCAGGCTCAGCCGCGGAACCTTGATCAAGTCTGGGAGGGACGTTCATGCGTGCCATGCAGTTCGAGCGATTCGGTGGCCCGGAAGTACTGACCGAGGCCGAGGTGCCGGACCCGGTGGCAGGCCCGGGCGGGACCCTGGTCGAAGTGGAGGCCTCGGGCGTCAACTTCGGCGACATCAAGCACATCGCGGGCGAGCACACCGATGGTCCGAACGCGCCGAAGGGACCGCTGCCGCGCATCCCCGGCATGGAGGTCGTCGGCCGGACCGCGGACGGCCGGCGGGTCCTCGGCTATGTCCCGCAGGGCGGCTATGCGGCAAAGACGGTCGTCCCCGACCGCGACCTTGTCGCCTTACCTGAGGGGGTGAGCGCGGGCGAGGCGCTGGCCCTGCTCCTACAGGGTCTGACGGCGTGGCATGTGCTGCGGTCGGTCGCCCGCGTGCGGCCCGGCGAGAGCGTCGTGGTCCATGCCGCCGCGGGCGGGACGGGCAGTCTCGCCGTCCAACTGGCCCGGGAGTTCGGGGCGGGACGCGTCATCGCCACGGCGTCCTCCGAGGAGAAGCGCGCCTTTGCCCTCGAACTCGGCGCGGACGCGGCGATCGACGGCGACGCGGAGGGCTACAAGGAGCGGGTCCTCGATGCCAACCAGGGACGCCCGGTCGACATCATCCTGGACGCCATCGGTGGCCCGGTCCTCGACTCCGCATTGGACGCACTCGGATACCTCGGGCGACTGGTCACCTACGGCGCCTCGTCCCGACAGGCCGCCGCCGCCCTCGCGCCGAGCCGCCTCGCGGTGGAGAACATCGGCGTCGCCGGCTTCTGGCTCATCCCGCTCCTGGCCCGGAACGGGCCCGGTGGGCCGGCGCTCGAAGAGCTGCTCGACCTCACGGCACGAGGACGCCTGCGGCCGCTGGTCGGAGCGGAGTACGACCTCGCGCGGGCGCGCGACGCACACCGGGACCTGCTCGGCCGCCGCACGAGGGGAAAGCTGGTCCTCCGCCCGTGAAACCGCCCCTGAAACCGCCCCTGGAACCGACCGCCGGTCTCCCTCCCCGACAACGCGGGCCGCCCCCACACCCCGCGCGCCCCCGCACCCCGCACCCCGCACCCTCACCCAGGCCAGACAATCGCCTGCCACTCGCTGTAGGCATGCAGCGCGTACGAGCCCACGTCCCGCCCGACCCCGCTCCGCTTGAAGCCTCCGAAGGGCGCTTCCATGTTCCGGCCGACCGTGTTCACACCGACCCCGCCGGCCCGCAGCTGCCCGGCCACTCGGAAGGCGCGGGCGGTATCGCCGGACCACACGTAGTCGATGAGCCCGTAGTCGCTGTCGTTGGCGAGGGCCACCCCCTCGTCCTCCTCGTCGAAGGGCACGACCACGACGACCGGGCCGAAGATCTCCTCCCGGACGACCCGCATATCGGGGGTGCAGTCGGCCAGCAGCGTCGGTGCGACGTAGAAGCCGCACTCCGGAACGGACGGCCGTGCACCGCCCGCCACGACCCGTGCGCCTTCCTTCCTGCCCAGCTCCACATACGACTCGACCCGGTCGCGGTGCACGGCCGAGATCACCGGCCCGACCACCGTCCCCTGCGCTCGCGGATCGCCGACCTTGAGGTGCCCGATGTAGCGCGTCAGCCGCTCGACCAGCGCCTCGTACACCCCTCTCTGCACGATCACCCGTGTCGGCGCCGTACAGATCTGCCCGCTGTAGAAGGAGTAGGTGGTGCCGATACCGGCCACCGCCGAGTCCAGGTCCGCGTCGTCGAAGACCACTGCGGCGCCCTTGCCGCCCAGCTCCATGAGCTGGCGTTTCATCCCTCGTCCGCATACCTCGGCGATGCGCTGCCCGACGGCCGTAGAGCCGGTGAAGCTCACCATGTCCACGTCCGGCGAGTCCACGGCCGCCTCACCGGCCTCCGCGGAAGCGCCGCTCACCACATTCACCACTCCCGGCGGCGCTCCCGCCTCCGCCAGCGCCGCCGCCATCCGGTACACCGACAGCGGGTCCTGCGGGGCGGGCTTCACGACAACGGTGTTGCCCATCGCCAGCGCCGGGGCGATCTTGCCCGCCGGGTTCGCCCACGGGTTGTTGTACGAGGTGATGCAGGTGACGACGCCGACGGGCCGGCGTACGGCGAGAGCGCCCAGCACCCCCGCCTTCCCCGCCCCCGTTGCCTTGCGGGCAGCGGAGGTACCCCCATGCCCCGCCTCGTTGATCTGCGGAGGCAGCCCCTGCTCGACCGGCTCCAACGCGCCCTTCGCATACCGCCGGAAGCGCGCCACCCCCACCGCGACCTGCATCCCGCGCGCGGTCCCGGTCGTGGCCCCGCTCTCCGCCTGCGCCAGCTCGGCGTGCGCCGCGAAGTCGCGCTGCATCACCTCCGCGGCCCGGTCGAGGATCAGGGCACGCTCCTGCGGCGAAGTACGGGACCATGACCCGAAAGCCTCGCGCGCCGCCGACGCCGCCTCGTACACCTGCGCCCGGCTCGCCTCGGGCGCGAGCCCGACGACCGCCTCCGTCGCCGGGTCGATGACCTCGTAGTGACCACCGTCGGGCTCGACCCACTCACCACCGATGAACAGCCGCTCCGAGGCCATCACGCGGCATTCACCGTCCCCATATCCCAGGCCAGTACCGTCACTTGACACTCACCGTCCCCATACCCCAGGCCAGCACCGTCACCTGACGCTCACCGTCCCCATATCCCAGACCCGCACCCCCACTTGACGCTCACCGTCCCCATCCCCCAGCCCGATCAACAGCCTCACTTGACGCTCACCATCCCCGTGCGCCGCCCCACCCCCGTCACTTCGTACTCACCGTCCTCGTGTCCCGGCCCGAGCGCAGTACGGTCCCCGGCACCGCGCCGGTCACCACGTCGTCGCGGATGGTCTCGACGCCGTTGACCCACACCGCATTGATGCCGATCGCCCGGGAGTCCAGCCGCGGGCTGTCGCCGGGCAGATCGTGTACGAGCGTGGCCTTGCCCGCATCGATTCGCGCCGGGTCGAAGAGCACCAGGTCCGCGTGCCAGCCCTCCTCGATGCGCCCGCGCTCCCGCAGCCCGAAGAGCTGTGCGGGGTCATCGGTGAGCATCTTCACCGCCTGCTCCAGGCCCACCAGCTTCCTGCCGCGCAGGCAATCGCCCAGGAAGCGCGTCGTGTAGGGCGCACCGCACATCCGGTCCAGATGGGCGCCCGCGTCCGAGCCGCCCAACAGCACGTCCTCGTGCTGCCAGGTCTCGGCGCGCAGTGCCCAGGAGGCCGGGTCGTTGTCGGTGGGCATCGGCCAAAGGACCGTCCGCAGGTGGTCGTTGGCGCAGATCTCGACCAGGCACTCGAAGGGCTCCAGGCCGCGCTCGGCCGCGATGTCCTGCACGACGCGCCCGGTCAGGCCCTCGTTCGCCGGGGAGTAGGTGTCCCCGATGACATACCGGCCGAAGTGGGTGAGCCGCCGGAAGACGCCCGCCTCCTTGCTGACCGCGCGCCGCAGCATCTCGTCCCGGACGCCGGGGTCGCGGAGCTTTTCGATGCGCTCGGGTACCGGCAGCCCCAGGATCTCGCCCCAGCCGGGGATGAGGTTCAGGGCGCAGAAGGTGCCCAGGGACATGTTCATGGGGGTGAGGATCGGCATCGTCAGGGCCACGATCCGGCCGCCTGCCTCCCGGGCCCGCTCGCTCGCGATCAGCTGGCGCGGCACCCGCTCGGGCACCGCCGCGTCGATCGTCAGCACGTTCCAGTTCAGCGGCCGGCCGGCCGCCGCGCTCATCGCCACCAGCAGCTCGATCTCCCCGTCGCCGAACTGATCGAGGCAGCCCGCCACGATCGCCTCGATCTGGGTGCCCTCGTGCGCGGCGACGGCCCGCGACAGCGCGAGCAGCTCCTCCGGTCCGGCGTGCCGGGAGGCGACCGGCTGCCCGTCGCCGTCGGAGTGGGTGGCGGACTGCGTGGTGGAGAAGCCCCAGGCCCCGGCCTCCATCGCCTCGTGGAAGAGCGCCAGCATCTGTTCCATCTGCCCGGGTGTCGGCTGCCCGCCGACGGCATCCGCGCCCATGACGTACCGCCGCAGCGCGCAATGTCCCACCATGAAGCCCGCGTTGACGGCGATCCGCCCCTCCAGCGCGTCCAGGTACTCGCCGAACGAGCTCCACGTCCAGGGTGCGCCCTCTTCGAGCGCCACCAGGGACATGCCCTCGACCTTGGACATCATCCGGCGGGTGTAGTCGGCGTCGTCGGGCCGCCCGGGGTGCAGCGGCGCCAGGGTGAAACCGCAGTTGCCGCCCGCCACGGTCGTCACCCCGTGGTTGAGCGAGGGGGTGGCGTACGGGTCCCAGAACAGCTGCGCGTCGTAGTGGGTGTGCGGATCGACGAACCCGGGGGCGAGGACGAGACCGGTCGCGTCCTCGCTCGTCCTCGCCTCCTCGGTGCCGATGCCGGTGCCGGTTCCGGTTCCGGTGCCGTTTCCGCTGCCGCTTCCGGCCACAGCTCCGGCTCCGGCTCCGGCTCCGGCTCCGGCTCCGGACGGGACGACGACGGCGATACGGCCGTCACGGATGCCGACATCGGCGGTGTACGAGGGCGTTCCCGTGCCGTCCACAACGGTCGCGCCCTTGATCAGGTGGTCGAGCATGGGCGGTGCGTCCCCTTCCCCTGGGCGGAAACTCCGCGGGCTCAGCTGCCTGCGGCCTGACGGAACCGGGTCGTCCGGTGCACCGGATCCGTGTCGATCTTCGGGATCACGTGTGCGCCGATGAGCTTGAGCGTCTTCATCGTGTCCTCGTACGAGATCCCGATCGGCAGCCCGAAGCTCAGCTGGTCGGCCCCGGCCTGCTCCCAGCGCTTGCACTGCCCGAGCACCTCGTCCGGGTCGCCGCAGATCATCAGCTCCTCGGCGATCAGCAGCTCGATGAGCTCGGCGGTGTAGTCGGGCAGCAGCTCGGGCCACTCGGGGATGCCGTCGGGCCGCGGGAAGGTGTCGTGGTAGCGGAAGACCAGCGACTGGAGGTAGTTGAGCCCTCCGCCCACGGCGATCTCGACCGCCTTGTCGTGCGTCTCGGCGCAGATCGCGGTCGAGGTCACCATCACGTTGTCGTTGACGAAGCCGCCGACCGGCTCGGCCTCCCGGATCGCCGTCTTGTACTGCTCCAGCACCCACTCCATATCGGAGACCTTCTGCACGCTGAAGCCGAGGACTCCCAGCCCCTTCTTCGCCGCCATGGCATACGAGGACGGGGAGCCGGCCGCGTACCACATCGCCGGGTGCGAGGCCCCGTACGGTTTCGGGAAGATCTTCCGCGGCGGCAGCTGCCAGTGTTTGCCCTGGAACCCGACGTACTCCTCCTGGAGCCACATCTTCGGGAACTCGGCGATGGTCTCTTCCCAGATCTCCTTGGTGTGGTTCATATCGGTGATGCCCGGGAGGAACCCCAGGATCTCGTGGCTGCCGGCGCCCCGCCCGCTGCCGAACTCGAAGCGGCCCTCGCTGAGATGGTCGAGCATGGCGACCTTCTCGGCGACCTTCACCGGGTGGTTGACCTGGGCGAGGGGGTTGAAGATCCCGGACCCCAGATGGATCCGCTCGGTCGCATGGGCCAGATAGCCGAGGAAGACGTCATTGGCGGAGAGGTGGGAGTACTCCTCCAGGAAGTGGTGCTCGGACGCCCAGGCGTACTTGAAGCCGGACTTGTCCGCCTGGATGACGTACTCGGTCTCCTCCATCAGCGCCTTGTGCTCCGCGAGCGGGTCGGTCTCAGCCCGCTTGCCCACGTATCCCTGTACAAAGAGCCCGAATTCCAAGGAGGTTCACCGTCCTCTGAGCCATCTCGGCATTTCTGACGTACCGTCAGATTCGATGAGCCCGACTGTTCCACCGCACCCGGGGAGCGTCAAGGGCCGTCGCCGGGTTGACTGACGTTGCGTCAGGAAATGCTGACCCCCGCCAGCCAGCCGCCGTCGACGACGAACGGCTGCCCGGTGATGTACGACGAGTCGTCGCACGACAGGAAGAGCGCCAGCTTGGCGACCTCCTCCGGCCGACCGATCCGGCCCAGCGGCACCAGCTTCCGGTAGAGCGCGTCCACGGCCCGCTTCGACTCGGCGGGGTCGGCGTCCGCGTCGAGCGCGGCCGGGTTGGTCATCGGGGTGTCCACCGCGCCCGGGCACACCGCGTTGACCCGGATCTTCTTGCCCGCCAGCTCCACCGCGGCGACCCGGGTGAGCCCGAGGACCGCATGCTTGGTCGCGGCATACGCGCCGACGAAGGCCATACCCGTCAGCGCCGTGTACGAGGCGGTATTGACGATCGTGCCGCCGCCCGCCGCCTCGATCTCCGGCGCCACCGTGCGGATCCCCAGGAAGCACCCGACCTGGTTGACCTGGACGACCTGCTGGAACTCCTCCAGCGGGGTCGACACCAGCTCGTTGAAACGAAGAATCCCCGCGTTGTTGACCAGCCCGTCGATCTTCCCGAAGACCTCCTTGGCGGCGACCGCCGCGGCCTGCCAGTCCGCCTCCTGCGTCACATCCAGATGAACGAAGCGGGCCCGGTCCTCCCCCAGCTCCTTGGCGAGCGCCTCCCCCTGCGCATCGAGCACATCCCCGAGCACCACCTTCGCACCCTCCGCGGCGAACAGCCGCGCCTCCTGCTCACCCTGCCCGCGCGCCGCACCCGTCACGATGACAACCCGCCCGTCGAGCTTGCCCATGCCTGCACTCCTCTGCTGGTGAGTACGTCGTCGCCCGTTCCGGTCCGTCGGCCGTGAGCGGTGAGCGGAGAGCGGTGAGCGGAGAGCGGTGAGCGGACAGCGGTGAGCGGACAGCGGTGAGCGGACAGCTGTGAGCGGCCAGTTGGCCGGCGGCCAGTGGTCGGCGACATACCGTCCGCCGCCAGCCGTCCGCCGCCAGGCGCAAGCCGCATAGCCGCGTAGCCGCTCAACCGCTCAACCGCCCAGCCGCCCAGCCGCCCAGCCGCCCAGCCGCCCAGCCGCTCAATCGTTCAGCAACGGCGCGACATCCGTCCCGAACGCCGCCATCTGCTCCACCAGTTCGTCACCGCTACGGCTGCGAAACCGCACCTGGATCTGATCCACTCCCATCGCCCGGTACTCCCGCAGCGACTCCGCGATCCGCTCCGGCGCCCCGGACAGGACCCGCCGGCCGACCTCCCACCCCGGCTCGCCGACGTACAGCGGCTCGGCGATGGCGCCGATCACGACGGGAGTATCGACACCGGCCGCCTTCCGCAGCCTCCGCAGCTTCCCGATCTGCGCCGGCAGCTCCGCCCGCCGGTCACCCTGCGGCAGCCAGCCGTCGCCGCGCACCGCGGCCCGGCGTACGGCGGCGGGCGAGGAGCCGCCCACCCAGAGCGGCGGCCGAGGTGTCTGCACGGGCCGCGGCGCCTGCCCCAGCCCCTCGAACGCGAACCGCTCCCCCGCGAACTTCGGGAACTCCTCCGGCCCCAGTGCCACCTTCAGTGCATCGATCGTCTCGTCCAGCACCGCCCCACGCCGCTCGAAGTCCCCTCCGAGCACCTCGAACTCCTCCGTTACGTGCCCGGCCCCCACCCCGAGAATCAGCCGCCCGCCGGAGAGCCGGTCGAGCGTCGCGTACTGCTTGGCCGTGACCAGCGGATGCTTCAGCCCGACCACCGCCACATGGCTGAGCAGCCGGACCCGTTCGGTGACGGCGGCCAGATGCGAGAGAGTGGCGACCGGGTCGTACCAAACGGTGCTCATCGCCTCGGCCAGCCGCCGCGGGATCGCGAGGTGCTCGCAGCAGGCGATGTACGCGAACCCGTACCGGTCGGCGGCCCGCGCGATCGCGACCAGCTCGGCGGGCCCCGCCGCGGCCTCCCAGCTCTCCGCAAAAAGAGTGCTCTGCGACTGCACCGGCAACTGCATGCCGTACACCAGCCGCCCCTCTTCCGGCCGCCACACTCCACCGCGCACACCGTCCACCGCATGCCCTCCAGCCATATCTGACACATCGTCATATAGCTTGCGCCGGACATCGTCGTGCTTCTGGCGGCATCAGGCAAGGGGTGCTCAGGCAAGGGGTGCATCAGGCAAGGGTGGGGCCGGAGGATCAGCCCGAGCCGCAGCCGCAGCCGCATCCGCAGTCCGACGCAGCCGGGCGCGATCCCCCGCTTTCCGCCACTCGGCACACATCCATCCCGTAATGCCGAAGCCACCGAGAGGAAAGACATCGGAGTTGCGCAGCGGTCACGTCGTGCCCATCAAGCGTGTGGGCCGCTTGGCCGAGCAAGCCGCCCGCCATGTCGCGCTGTACGGCCTTCATGCATCCGCGACACGGGAGACGTGAACCTTGCCGTCGCTCACGAGGATGCAGGTCCTACCGTCCGGCCTCCCAAGGCAGCAATCGCGCCGCATGCGACTCGCTCATCGCGCCGCCACCCCGCTCCGCGGACGACCACCCACGGGGGCTCGAAGCCGAACCCGCACCCGTCAGCCCTCGCTCCAGCCCTCGCTCCAGCCCTCAGGCTCCCCCTGCCGACGCCCCCCACAGCCCCTCCCCCGTCAACCCCAGCAGCGAAATCGCGTTCGCCCGAACGATCTGTTCCACGACGTCCGGTGCCAGGTGTCCCATCTGGGACTCCCCGACCTCCCTCGACTTCGGCCAGGTCGAATCCGAGTGCGGGTAGTCCGTCTCGTACAGCACGTTCCCGACACCGATCGCGTCGAGATTCCGCAGCCCGAAGGCGTCGTCGAAGAAGCAGCCGTAGACGTGCTCGGTGAAGAGTTCGGACGGCGGGCGGAGGACCTTGTCGGCGACGCCGCCCCAGCCCCGGTTCTCCTCCCAGACCACGTCCGCGCGCTCCAGGACGTAGGGGATCCAGCCGATCTGGCCCTCGGCGTACATGATCTTCAGGTGCGGGAAGCGGTCGAACTTGCCGCTCATCAGCCAGTCCACCATCGAGAAGCAGCAGTTGGCGAAGGTGATCGTGGAGCCGACGGCAGGCGGGGCGTCGGCCGAGGTCGAGGGCATCTTCGACGAGGAGCCGATATGCATGGCGACGACCGTGCCGGTCTCGTCGCAAGCGCGCAGGAACGGGTCCCAGTAGTCGGTGTGGATGCTGGGCAGCCCCAGATGGGGCGGGATCTCGCTGAAGCAGACCGCCCGTACACCGCGGGCCGCGTTGCGCCGCACCTCCGCGGCGGCCAGCTCCGCGTCCCACAGGGGGACGAGGGTCAGCGGGATCAGCCGGCCCTGCGCCTGCGGGCCGCACCACTCCTCCACCATCCAGTCGTTGTACGCGCGCACACCCAGCAGCCCCAGTTCGCGGTCCTTGGCCTCGGTGAAGGTCTGTCCGCAGAAGCGGGGGAAGGTGGGAAAGCAGAGCGCGGACTGGACGTGGTTGACGTCCATGTCGGCCAGCCGTTCGGGCACGCTGAACGAGCCCGGACGCATCTGCTCGTAGGTGATGCCTTCGAGCTTGATGTCGTCGCGGGAGTAGCCGACGGCGGTGTCGAGGCGGGTCAGCGGCCGGCGCAGATCTTCGTAGACCCACCAGTCGGCTATGGGCCCGTCGTCACCCACGTCGCCCATCTTTGGGGCGAATTTTCCGCCCACGAACGTCATTTCCTTCACGGGCGCCCGGACGATGCGCGGGCCGATGTCGTGGTATTTCGACGGGAGCCGGTCCCGCCAGACGCTGGGGGGCTCCACCGTGTGGTCGTCCACCGAAATGATCTTGGGGAAGGTCTCCATGGCGGATACGGTAGCGCTGATCTGACGATGCGTCAGCAATGCGTACTCGGGCATGGATCGCGGACGAGGGTTGTTGCCGGGAGAGTCAGTAGCAAGAAGGGCGTGCGGGCCGAGCGACGGAAGGGCAGGGCGGGGCGCATTCAAGGTGCACAGGGGCAGCTACCGGCCAGAGGGCGCATGAAAGCGGACCTTCCGCGCCTCCTTGTGCACTGGCGCATACACCTGCTGATCACCCGAGGAGGCTTTGTGCATGCTCCGGACCCCTACTGACGTAAGGGGCTGGGACAAGGCAGACTGGCCGTTGCGCACGGTGAACCGATGCGAACGGTACGAACGGATGGCACAAGGCAGGGGGACACATGGACCACAGTCCGGGACAGGGGCGGGAGCGGCTCCGCTTCTCCGTGCTCGGTCCCGTGCGGGCCTGGCGCGGTGATACGCCGCTGGCAGCGGGCTCCCCGCAGCAGCGTGCGTTGCTTGCCGCACTGCTGCTGCGCGGCGGCCGTACCGCCACCGCACCCGAGCTTGTCGACGCGCTGTGGGGCGACGAGCCGCCGCATGCCGCGCTCGCCGCGCTGCGTACGTACGCCTCGCGGCTCCGCAAGGCGCTCGGTGATGACGCCGCCGCCTTGGCCAGTGAGTCCGGCGGCTATGCGATCCGCTCCGTGGACGGCCGCCCGCTGGACCTGGACCTGGACCATGCCGAGCAGTACGCGGCCGAGGCCGAAAAGGCCAAGGCCGCAGGCGACCGCGGCCGCGCCCGCGAACTCCTCGACGCCGCGCTCGCACTGTGGGACGGCGAACCCCTGGCCGGCCTCGCCGGCCCGTACGCCGACACCCAGCGCACCCGTCTCGACGAATGGCGACTGATCCTGATGGAGACGCGCCTGGAACTCGACCTTGAGGTCGGCTGCCACGCCGAGGCGGTCTCCGAACTGACCGCCCTCACCGCCGGCCACCCCCTGCGCGAGCGACTGCGGGAACTCCTCATGCTGGCGCTGTACCGCAGCGGCCGACAGGCCGAGGCGCTGGCCGTCTACACCGACACCCGTCGGCTTCTCGACGAGGAACTGGCCGTCGAGCCCCGCGCCTCGCTCTCGGAACTCCAACAGCGGATCCTCCGGGCGGACGCCGACCTGGACGCACCTCCGACGCTCAGCGACGGCGCGGAGCACGCCGACCATGTCGCGGTCCGGCCCCAGCAACTTCCGGCCACTGTCGCCGACTTCACTGGACGCACCCCCTTCGTCACCGAGCTGGGCGACCGACTCGCCACCTCCGAAGGCAGCGTGATGGCGGTCTCCGCGCTCACCGGCATCGGCGGCGTCGGCAAGACCACCCTCGCCGTGCACGTGGCCCACGCCGCCCGCGAGCACTTCCCCGACGGGCAGCTCTACGCCGACCTGCAGGGGGCCGGACACACCCCCGCCGAACCCGAGGCCGTGCTCGGCGCATTCCTGCGCGCCCTCGGCACCCCGGACTCCTCGATCCCCGACGGCCTGGAGGAGCGCTCCGCCCTCTACCGCTCCACCCTCGCCGGCCGCCGCGTGCTGGCCCTGCTGGACAACGCCCGGGACGCCGCACAGATCCGCCCGCTGCTCCCGGGCACCGAGGGCTGTGCAGCGCTGATCACCAGCCGCGCGCGCATGATAGATCTCGCCGGTGCGCATCTGATCGACCTCGATGTGATGAGCCCGGACGAAGCGTTCACCCTCTTCACCCTCATCGTCGGAGAAGAGCGGGTGAACGCCGAGCGCGAGGCCTCGATGGACGTGGTCGGTGCCTGCGGATTTCTCCCGCTCGCCATCCGCATCGCTGCCTCCCGCCTGGCCTCCCGCCGCACCTGGACGGTCTCCGTGCTCGCCAGCAAACTGGCCGACGAGCGCCGCCGTCTGGACGAGCTGCGGGCCGGCGACCTCGCCGTCACAGCCACCTTCGAACTGGGCTACGGGCAGCTCGAACCCCAGCAGGCACGAGCCTTCCGGCTGCTGGGTCTGGCCGACGGCCCGGACATCTCCCTGGCCGCGGCCGCCGCCCTCCTCGACACGGACGACGATACCGCCGAGAGCCTGCTGGAATCCCTCGTCGACACCTCACTGCTGGAATCCGCGGCACCCGGCCGCTACCGCTTCCACGACCTCGTACGCCTCTACGCCCGCTCCTGCGCGGAGCGCGACGAACAGCCGCCGGCGGAGCGCGATGCGGCGGTGTCGCGGCTCCTGGACTTCTATCTGGCGACGGCTGCGCACAGATACCCTCTCGAACGCCCCGGCGACATCCTGGTCGACCACATGGAGACGCCGCACTATCCCGGACTGGTCTTCGAGGACCGCTCCGAGGCGATGAGCTGGCTGTTCAGTGAAACCAGATGCCTGATCGCCTGCGCGCTGCAGAACACCGCACCGGGCTCCCTACGGCGTGCCGTCGATCTGCTGGTGCTCACCAGGGACATGGCCGATTCCGGTGCCAGCAACCGTCAGTTCGAGCGAGCCAGTCTCACCCTGCTCGCCGCCGCACTGAAGGCCGACGACCAGCACGCCGCGGCTCGCGTGCACTGGATCCTCGCTCCCCTCTACACCCAGTCCGGGCGGCTCAGCGAGGCCGATGAGCACGCCAAGCTGGCCACGCTGCGCGGACTGGCCGCCGGCGACGACTTCTCCGCCTGCAACGGACTCAACGACCGGGGCATCATCGCCAGTATCGAGAGTCGGCTCGATGAAGCGGATGCCTATCTGAACCAAGCCCTCCTCTCCTACCGTGACATCAACAACCGGCAGTCGGAGGCGAGCGCGCTCTGCAACCTCTCCCGGGTTCATCTGGACACCGGACGGGTGGACAGCGCGGTTGCGCTCGCCGAGCAGGGGGTCGCGCTGTACGAGGAGTGCGGTGCCTCGCGACGGCTGGCCAACGGCAAGTACAACCTGGGCATGGCCCTCACGCTGGCCGACCGGCTGGCGGAGGCCACCCAGCAACTGACCGAGGCCCTTGTCAGCTTCCAGGACACCCGGCAGCGGTTCTGGGAAGGCATGACGTATCTGCGTCTGGCAGAGGTGGAACTGGCGGCACATCAGCCCGCCAAGGCGGCCAACTACGCTGAACTGGCGGTCGCAGCGCTCCGCAGCAGCGGTGGAGACCGCTGGCGCGCCAGCGCACTCGCGGTACTCGGAAACGCTCTGAGCGAGATCGGGCACACTGGGCGCGCACAGGTCTGCCAGCAGGAAGTGCAGACGCTTCACAAGAGGCTGGGACTGCCGCAGGGCAGCGGCTCGCAGCGGTTTCCCACTTCGGTGGCGGTCGCATAGCGCCGCATCCGGCGTTTATCGATCGTTCATCGCCACACGGCAGTCTCTTCTCAACCGATCCGCCGCCTCGGGGGGCAAGCGGCTCGGTGAGCGAGCCCCACCGATAAGGTGTTCGGCCGCGGTTCGCCCGTCCGGCGACCCACGGGGGAGTTGCCGGGCGGGTGCGCCAAAAGCGCCCACACGTAGGAGTTGATCGTATGGCCACCGAGAACCAGTCTCGCCCGGGTGACGAGAAGGACATCGTCAAGCCGCTCGACAGCACGCGCCCGATCCAGCCCATGGACAGCACCCGCCCGATCCAGCCCATGGACAGCACTCGCCCCATCCAGCCGCCGGACAGCACCCGTCCGATTCAGCCGGCGGACAAGCGCACTCCCGTCGCCGGCGGCGCTGGCGCCCCCAATGACGCTCACCCCGTGACGGCAAAGGACAGCACTCGGCCGATCATCGACCCGAAGTAGTCGCCATCGGCACCAAGTGAGCCCGGGTATCAGGGGGATACCCGGGACGGCCCCGGGGGGAGACCGGGGCACGGGGGACGTACGGGGGAACAGGGGGACGTACGGGGGAACAGGGGGACCGAAGGGGCCAGCCTCGATGACATTCCAAGGGGGGAGTCATCGAAGTCGGCCCCTTTCGCGTGCGCCGGTGCAGAAGGGTCCTTGCCGGGCGCTGTGCACCGCGGCGAGCGACAACGGCAATTCCCCTCATTCTGCAGCTATTTCAGGACACCTGATCGAATGTACGGCCTATGAGCGGCAAGCTTCTGTTGTTCATGACTCACCCCTTCAAGGAGTTCAGATGAGCCGATTCACGCGCACCCTCGTCACCGTCGCCCTCGCGGCCGCTGCCGCCGGCGGCGCCGCGACTCCGGCCTTGGCGGACAGCCACACCCCCGCCACCCCGGGCTTCTCCGCCCAGGACAGCACCATGCCCATAGCCGCCAACGCGGCCACTCCCGACAACCACATACCGGTCGCGCCCCAGGGGTCCGTCCAGCACTGACCGAACGCAGCACCGCCCCTTCACGGGGGCCGGGCCCGTCGCGCCGCGACGGGCCCGCCCTGTTTCCGGCAGCCTCTCGGTCTGCCGCTCGGACCCGCCGCACAGAGCTGACGGCGTATCAGATTTGCTGCTACAGTCGCGCCGTTCAGGCCCGCCGAGGCCGTCGGGCCGGCCCCGCCCCGCTCCGCTCACAGCCAGGAGGCGCGCCGTGTTCGAACCCGCCCGTATCCACACGCTCTGGGAACTGGTCGAGTACCGGGTACGGGCCTCGGGCGGGGCGCCGATGTTCCATGACGGGGACGGGCGGCGCGTCACCTTCGACGGGGTGCGCGACGAAGCGCTGCGGGTGGCGGCCGGGTTCCGGGAGCTGGGGATCGGGGCGGGGACCCGGGTGGCGTGGCAGTTGCCGACGCGGATCGAGACGGTGGTCGCCTCGCTGGCGCTGGCCCGGCTCGGGGCCGTGCAGACTCCGGTCATCCCGCTTCACCGGGAGCGCGAAGTCGCGTTCATCCTGGCGGAGTCGGCGGCGGAGTTCGTGCTCGTACCGGGCGTGTGGCGGGGGTTCGACCACACCGCGATGGTGCGGAAGCTCGCCGGGGACGGGGTGCGGGTGGTCTCGGTGGCGGGCGGGCTGCCCACGGCCGACCCGGCCGGGCTGCCCGATGCGGTGCCCGGCGGCGACGGGGCCACCACCTGGATCTACTACACCTCGGGCACCACCTCCTCCCCCAAGGGCGTCGAGCACACCGACGCCACTCTCCTCGCCGGTGGCATCGGACTGGCCACCGCGCTCGGGATGTCCGCGGACGACATCGGCTCGATCGCCTTCCCCTACGCGCATATCGCCGGCCCGGACTATGTCATCGCCATGCTGGTCAGCGGGTTTCCCGCGGTCATCCTGGACAGCTTCGAGCCGGGCCGCGCGGCCGCCGTCTACCGGCGGCACGGGGTGACGATGGCCGGTGGCAGCACCGCCTTCTACCAGGCGTTTCTCGATGAGTCTCGTCGCTACCGGCAGCGGCAGCCGCACGCCGGGCGGTTGATTCCCTCGCTGCGGCTGCTGTCCGGCGGCGGGGCGCCGCTGCCCCCGGAGCTGTATGCGGCCGCCGGGCGGGAGCTGGACTGCGCGATCGTGCACGGGTACGGCATGACCGAGTGCCCAATGATCACGATGGGCACGCCGTACGACAGCGATGAGCAGTTGTCGCGGACAGTGGGCAAGCCGGTGGTGGGGGCGGAGGTCCGGATCGTCCTGCCGGACGGGAGCGAGGCCGGAACCGGGGAGTCCGGCGAGGTGACGCTGAAGGGGGCGATGCTCTTCCGGCGGTACACGGACCCGGCGCTGACCGCTGCGGCGTTCGCCCCCGACGGCTCCTTCCGTACCGGTGACCTGGGGTATCTGCGGCCCGACGGGCACCTGGTGCTGACCGGGCGGCTGAAGGACATCATCATCCGCAAGGGCGAGAACATCTCCGCGCAGGAGATCGAGGATCTGGTGCGCACCCATCCGGCCGTGGCGGAGGCCGCGGTGATCGGGCTGCCGGACCGGGAGCGTGGCGAGCGGGTGTGTGCGGTGATCACACCCGCCGATCCGGCCGCGCCGCCACTGACCCTGGACGGGCTGACCGCGCATCTGCGGGCGGCCGGGACGATGACGCAGAAGCTGCCGGAGCAACTGGAGATCGCCGGGGAGCTGCCACGCGGCGGGCCGCTGAACAAGGTGCTCAAAGCATCGCTGCGGGAGCGGTATACGGAGTAGCCGGGGTTTCGCGGCGGTGTGGCGATGAGTTCCGGGGGCCGGCGGAGTCTTCACTGGGAGCGTCACCGGAGGAGTGCACGGCTCCCCGGAGGAGTGCACGGCTCCCCGGAGGAGTCACGGCTCCCCTCCGGTGGGACCCGCACGACACCCCGGCAGGGCGCCCCGGCAGGACGCCCTCGCAGGACACCCCCGCAGGACGGAAGGACCCCGACGATGACCGACACGATCGACTTTGCGGCGCAGGCCCGGCTGGTGTCGCAGCTGGCGGCGCAGACCGCCGATGAACAGCTCGACGCCCCCACCCCTTGCGAGGCCTACGCGGTGCGCCAGCTGCTGGGCCACCTCGTCGGCCTTGCCGCGGCGTTCCAGTACTCGGCGCGAAAGGACCTGGGGCCGATGACGAGTGTCGCCCCGAACGCGGCGGTGCCGGACGTGGGGCCCGGCTGGCGGGCCGAGCTGGACCGGAACCTCCGCGGGATGGCCGAGGCCTGGCACGATCCGGCGGCCTGGGAGGGCGAGACCCAGGCGGGCGGGGTGACTCTGCCCGCCGCCATGGCGGGCCGGTTCGCGCTGAACGAGCTGGTGCTGCACGGCTGGGATCTGGCCCGCGCCACCGGCCAGGAGTACACGCCGGACGCGGCCGGCCTCGGGGTGTCGTACACGCTGCTCGCGCCGCTGGCCGAGGGCCCGGACCGCGTGCCGGTGTTCGGCCCGCCCGTGGAGGTGGCGGCGGATGCACCGCTCCTCGACCAGGTGGTCGCGCTCAGCGGCCGCCGACCCGACTGGGCGCCCCCGGGGTCGTAGGCGGTGTGGGTGGTAGGCGGTGTGGGTGGTAGGCGGCGTGGGTGGTGGGGGCGGCGTGGGCAGTGGGGGCAGTGGGGCGGCGTGGGCAGGGGTTGGCAGGGACCTGGACGGTGCGGCGACTGGAACGCAGGCGGCGGGCATCGGCGGTACCGCGGCCTCGGTAGACGGCAGCCTTGGCGGTACCGCGGCCCGGTAGTACGGCAGCCTTGGCGGTACCGCGGCCCGGTAGTACGGCAGCCCGCGTGGTACCGCGGCCGGATCACGACGGGGCCGGTCCCGGGGCTCCGTTGCGCAGCCGGGTCTTGAGGATCTTGCCGCTGGCGTTGCGCGGGAGCGCGGTCACGAAGGCGACCTCCCGCGGGACCTTGTAGTTGGCCATCTCCCGGCGGGACCAGGCGATCAGATCGTCGGCGGTGAGCAAGGAGCCGGCGCGGCGGACCGCATAGGCCTTGCCGACCTCGCCGAGGCGTGGGTCGGGTATGCCGACGACGGCGACCTCGGCGATGTCCGGGTGGCGGCCGAGGAGTTGCTCTATTTCGGCGGGATAGGCGTTGAAGCCGCCGACGATGAACATGTCCTTGATCCGGTCGGTGATCCGGAGGTTGCCGTCCGCGTCGAGGACGCCCACATCGCCGGTGCGCAGCCAGCCGTCAGGGGTGATCACCCGGGCCGTGGCGGCCGGGTCCTCGAAGTAGCCGGACATCACGTGGTAGCCGCGGACGTGCACCTCGCCGGGGTCGCCGGGCGGCACCGGGCCGCCCGCGGCGTCGACGACCCGGACCTCGGTGCCGGGAATGGCCCGGCCCGAGGTCGTGGCGATGACCTCGGGCGGATCGCCGCGGCGGCACATCGTGACGACGCCCGAGCTCTCGGAAAGGCCGTAAGCCGTCAGCACGGTGGAGACCTTCAGCTCGCTGCGCAGCCGCTCGACCAGCTCCAGGGGGACCACGGCGGCGCCGGTGACCACCACGCGCAGCGCGGAGAGGTCGTACAGGGCACGGGCGGGGTGGTCGAGGAGCTGCTGGTGGAGGGTGGGAGGGCCGGGGAGTACGGAGATCCGCTCGGCGGCGATATTGGCGAGCGCGGTCTCGACGCCGAAGACCGGCTGCGGCACCATCGTCGCGCCGCGCAGCAGACAGGCGATGATCCCGGCCTTGTAGCCGAAGGTGTGGAAGAACGGGTTGACGATCAGATAGCGGTCGCCCTCGCGGAGGCCGGCCAGTTCGCTCCACACGGCGTAGGCGCGCAGGGTCTGGGCGTGCGTGATCACCGCGCCTTTGGGGCGGCCGGTGGTGCCGGAGGTGAAGATGATGTCCGAGGGGGCGTCGGGGTGCAGGGCATCGGCCCGGCTGCGGACCGTCTCCGGGGACACCGCCGCGCCGCCGGCGAGGAAGTCCGGCCAGGTGGCGAAGTCGGCGGGGGCGTCCTCGGAGAGCACCACGACCTTTTCCAGCCGCGGCAGCCCGGGCAGCGGGCCGCGGCCGGGGCCCTCCTGGGCGGCGCGGCGGAGCGAGGCGACGTAGGACGTGCCGAGGAAGGTGCCGGTGACGAAGAGGAGCTTGGCGCGGGTGCGGCGCAGGACATAGGCGGCCTCGGTGCCCTTGAAGCGGGTGTTGACGGGGACGAGGACGGCTCCGGCGGTGACGGCCCCGAGGGCGGAGACGATCCAGTCGAGGGTGTTGGGCGCCCATACGGCGACGCGGTCTCCGGGTGCGACCCCGGAGGCGATACAGGCGGCCGCGGCCTCCTCCACCCGCGCGCCCAGCTCGGCGTACGAGACCCGGGTGCGGCCCTCGACCACGGCCTCCCGGGAGGCGTACCGCCGGGCGGCGGTACGCACCAGCCGGGGAATGGCGCCGTACTCCAGATCAGCCCGCGTCTCCAGACCGGCCCGCGCCTCCAGGTCCGCCCGCGCCTCCAGGTCGTCGCGCATCGCGTCGCCTCCCGCCGAAGAGCCCTGCGCCACTAGCTGACTGGTCGTCAGATTAGCGGTAGCCTCCTCCGCTGTCAGCACTGACGACCGACCGCGGAGGTGGCGATGGGGGCGACCCTCAAGGACGCTACGGCGATAGCCGGCATCGGGCAGACCCCGTTCGCCAGACAACTCCCCGCCTCCGAGAAGACCTTGGCCTGCCGGGCGATCGTCGCGGCGCTGGACGACGCCGGCATCGCCCCCTCGGAGGTGGACGCCTTCGCCTCCTACACCATGGAGGAGACCGACGAGGTCGAGATAGCCAAGGCCATCGGCGCCGGAGACGTCACCCACTTCTCCAAGGTCGGCTACGGCGGCGGCGGTTCCTGCGCCACGGTGGCCCATCTGGCCGCCGCCATCGCCACCGGCCAGGCGAGCGTCGGCGTGGCCTGGCGGTCCCGCAAGCGCGGTTCGGGACCGCGCCCCTGGAAGAACACCCAGGTCCAGCTGCCCACCCCGGGACAGTGGACCCGCCCCTTCGGACTGCTGCGCCCCGCCGACGAGATCGGCATGCTGGCCCGCCGCTATATGCACGAATACGGCGCCACCCGCGACCACCTCTTCAACGTCGCGCTCGCCTGCCGCAACCGCGCCAACCAGAACCCGGCCGCGATGATGTACGAGCGCCCGCTGACCCGTGAGATGTATATGACCGCCCGCTGGATCAGCGAGCCGCTCTGCCTCTTCGACAACTGCCTGGAGACCGATGGCGCGCTGGCCTGTGTCGTGGTCTCCGCCGAACGGGCCCGCGACTGCCGGCAGCGGCCCGTCTATGTCCACTCCGCCGCCCAGGGCCTGCCCGCCCAGCACCACGGCATGGTCAACTACTGGAACGACGACCCGCTCACCGGCCCCGCCTGGACCGCCGCCCGGCAGCTGTGGAAGGGCGCCGACCTCGGACCGCAGGACGTCGACGTGGCACAGATCTATGACGCCTTCACCCCCCTGATCCCCCTCTCCCTGGAGGGCTACGGCTTCTGCGGGCGCGGCGAGGGAGCGGCCTTCACCGAGGGCGGCGCGCTGGAGACCGGCGGCCGGCTCCCCCTCAACACCGGTGGCGGCGGCCTCTCCGAGGCGTACGTCCACGGTTTCAACCTCATCACCGAAGGCGTCAAACAACTGCGCGGCACCAGCACCGCGCAGGTCCCCGGCGCCGCAACCTGCCTGGTCACCGCGGGCGAGGGAGTCCCCACCTCGGCCCTGCTGCTGAGGAGTTGAGACGCCATGAGCGCCCGTGAAGCCGTCGAGTCCGCCGGGTCCGTCCAGTCGGCCGAGGCCGTCCAGCCCGCCGCGTCCGTCGAGTCCGTCGAGTCCGTCGAGTCCGTTCGCGATGCCATGACCCCGATCGTGACACCCGCCACTGACAACCGGCCCGACAGCGGGGCCGACAGCGGGGCCGACCTGCTGCTTCCCGTCGCCGATGACGACGGGGCACCCTTCTGGGAGTACGCCGCCAGAGGTGAGCTGCGCATCCAGGCCTGCTCCGGCTGCGACGAACTGCGCTTCCCGCCCCGGCCCTGCTGTCCGCACTGCCAGTCGTTCGCCGCGCACTGGCAGCGGATGAGCGGCCGCGGCCGCATCTGGTCCTATGTGCTGCCGCATCCGCCGCTGCTGCCCGCGTACGCCGCCCTGCCGGGCTACAACGCGATCGTCGTGGAACTGGCCGACGCCCCGCATATCCGCCTCGTCGGCAATCTCGTCGCCGACGCCGATGCCGCCCTCAACTCCATCGATCCGGCACGGCTGCGCATCGGCGCCCCGGTGAAGGCCGCCTTCCACACCATGCCGGGAGGCGTGACCGTACCCCGCTGGCTCCTGGAGCGCCCATGACGATCCGCACGGAGATCAAGGACGGGGTCGCCCTGGTCACCCTCGACCGGCCCGGGCGGCACAACGCCATCGACCTCGACACGGCCGCCGAACTCGCCGCCACCTGGCGGGCGCTCCGCTTCGACGACGCCGTACGGGCCGCGGTGGTCACCGGCGCCGGCGGCCGGGCCTTCTGCACCGGCCTCGACCGCTCCGCCGACGTCCCCCAGCCGCCCTCGCCCTACTCTCTCGACGACCCGCTGCTCCACATCGGCCCGAAGGCCAACGACCTGTGGAAGCCGGTCATCGCCGCCGTCGACGGGATGGCCTGCGGCGGCGCCTTCTATCTTCTGGGCGAGGCCGAGTTCCTCATCGCCTCCGAGAACTCCACCTTCTTCGACCCGCACACCACCTACGGGATGGTCAGCGCGTACGAGTCCATCTCCATGGCCCAGCGGATGCCCTTCGGGGAGATCGCCCGGCTGGCCCTGATGGGAACGGCGGAGCGGCTGGGCGCACCCCGCGCCTACGCGATCGGCCTGGTCTCCGAGCTGACCGCACCCGGCGCCGCGGCCGAGGTGGCGCTGCGCCGCGCGGCCGTGCTCGCCGCCCAGCCGACCGAGCCGGTCCAGGGCACCGTACGTGCCCTGTGGGCGGCCAAGGAGGCGGCCCGGGCGCAGGCCCTGGCACACGCCCCCCAACTGATCGCGCTGGGCAATCTGCCCCCGGAACGCCAGGCCGGACTGTTCGCCGCCCGCACGCGCCACGGCGGGCGGGATGGCGCGCGGGGCGGCCAGGACGGCGGGCGGGATGGCGACCGCGGCGGCGGGCCACTGGTCAGATGACCCCTACGCCGAGGGCGCACTTCTCGGGCGTACTTCTCGGGCCTACTTCTCGGGCGTACTTCTCTCAGACGCACTTCTCTCGCGAGCTCCGAGGGTCCGGCGTAGCGTCGGTCACGGAGGATGACCGGACGACTCGAAGCGAGGCTACGCCCGTGGTGCGCAACGTTCTCGGGTCGCTGATCGCCCTCGCCGGAGCGGCGGCCGCCGTATGGAGCCCCTTCCGTCCCTGGTACGACGGCCGTCACGGCAGCGATGTGCGGATCGAAGACCTCTTCAACGGCATCACCCACAACGGCGCCGCGCTCTTCGGCTCCGTTCTCCTGCCCATGGCGTTCGCCGCCCTGCTGACCCTGATCGGAGTTGCCCTGCGCTCCCGGGCGCTGATCACCGTCGCGGGGTTGGTGGTACTCGGTTTCACGATCCTGTGGATGGTCCGCCAGGGGCAGGCCACCAGCGAGCTGACGGCCGGTGCCCGCGGCCTCGGGGCGGGCGTGGCCAGCGCACTGGGCGGCGGCGCACTGCTGCTGCTCGGCGCCCTGGTCATGCGCGGCCGCGGCCGACGGGTCCGTGACCGCGGCTATGACGAGCGGCAGTACGACGACGGGCGCTACGGCCCCTCCGCGCACGACGACCGCTACGGCCGGCGCGCGCCCTACGACCCGTACACGCCCTACCCCCCGGGGACACCCGAGCCCTGGGACGCGGGCCGCCCGGGGGCCGAGGAGTGGAACCCCGAGCCGTACCCGACCGACCCGGGCCCCACCGGCCCCCCGGCAGGCCCCGCGGCGCCCGGCGGACCCGACCGCGGCGCCCACGGCCCCCACGGCCCGTACGAGGACACCCCCACCGCTCCCCTGCCGGTCACGCCACCACCGCCCGCGCAGCACCAGCAGCCGCCCCCGCCCCCGCCGCAGCAACAGCAACAGCAACAGCAACAGCAACAGCAACAGCAACAGCAACCAAACCCGCCGACCATGCCGGCCCATCAGCAGCCCCCCACGCCTCCGGTGGAGTGGGCCAAGGAACACCGGCAACCGCGCCCCTCCCAGCCCGGCCGGCCCGGTCAGCCCGCACCATCCGAGGGAACCGAACAGCCCCCGGAGGACCGGGAGTAGAGAGCCGGACACGGCGATCTCACAACAGCCAAGCCACGTCACGCCCGCCAAGCCAGGTCACAACCGCCAAGCCAGGTCACGACCGCGACTGCCGCGCCACGTCACGACCACCGAGCCGGGTCACGACCGCCGCGCCAGCCCCGTCCCCTTCGCCGCGTCCAGCGCATACACACAGCGGTCCTTGCTGCAGGCGTACACCACGCCGCCGACCGCCACCGGTGAACCGGTGATCTCGCCGCCGGTAGCCAGCTTCCAGCGCAGTTGGCCCCCCATGGCGTCGAGCGTGTAGAGGCAGTGGTCGGCCGAGCCGAAGTGCACCCGGCCCTCCGCGACGACCGGTGCGCCGACGACCTCCGCGCCGGCCTGGAACCGCCAGCGCGGGGTGCCGGTCACCGCATCCAGGGTGTAGAGCGCCTTACCGCTGCCCAGGTGGACCGCGCCATGGGCGACCAGCACCGGTTCGGTGGACTGCCGTGCCTCGGTCGCGATCCGCCAGCGGTCGCGGCCGTCCGCCGCGTCCAGCGCGTAGACCGTGCCGAGGTAGTCCGCCAGATAGACCCCGCCGCCGGTGACGGCCGGGCCGGGGGCGAAGGCGGGCGGGCTCAGGAACACCGCGGGCGCCTCGAAGTGCCAGCGCACATCGCCGCGGGCGATGTCGATCGCCAGCACCCGGGTGCCGGCCACGACGTAGACCGCACCGTCCGACGCGGGCAGCAGCCGCACCGGCACCCCTCCGCAGGACGCGGCGTCGCCCACCGGGTACGACCAGCGCTCGGCGCCGGTCCGCGCCTCCAGCGCCTTCAGCCGCGCATCGGCCCAGACGAAGACCGTGCCGTCGTGCACCACGGGGCCGGCCTCGGCGGTCTCGAAGTCGGTCTGGACGCCACCGATCTCCCACAGCCGTTCGCCGGTGGCCGCCTCCCAAGCCTGGACTCCGCCACCGCGGGTGCTGGTGGCCACGGTCCCGCGGTCGACCTGGAGGGCGTAGACCCAGCCCTCGGTGTGCAGCCGCCAGTGCTCGGCGCCGTCGTCGGCGTTCAGCGCGTACAGGCTCGGGCCGTCCGAGGCGTGGATCCGGCCGTCCGCGACCGCCATCGCCCAGGCGACGTCACGGGTCTTGAACTTGCGGCGCCCGCTGGCCACATCGAGCGCATGGACCTCGAAGGACGTGACGTACAGCAGGTCGCCGGCGACGGCGGGGGTGCCCCACACATCGTTCGACATCCGGAACCGCCAGGGACGCCAGCGGCCGGGCTCGGCGGGCGGGGCCTCGGGCGGAGGGGGCGGTGCGGCCTCGCCGCGGGCTGGGCTCTCCCCGGCCACGGCACCGCCCGTCGGGCCCTGCGGCGGCACCCCGGTCACGGGTCCGGTACCGGGCGGCCGCACCCAGTTCGTCGCGGCACCGGCCTGCCCACGCGGCTGCGGGCCCGGGGCGTCGGCGCGCGGCCCCGGCCCTATCGGGGCGTGCGAGCCACCCAGGTGTACGGGGCCGGCGGCGCCGTCCCCGGAGACGGCCGGCGGCGCGGCGGACAGTCCGGCGGCGGGGGACGGCGAGGCGGCGCGCGACGGCGAAGCGGCGGGCGGGGCCGCGGAGACCGGGGTCACCCGGGCCGTCGAGGCGTCCGGGCCGAGCGCCGCCGGCTGCGGCATCGGGCCGGGGTTGCCACCGCGCGGGTCGCCGCCACGGTGTGCGCCGGGGCCCGCGCCGACATGGCCGGGCCAGCCCGACTCCGCACCGGCCGGTGCGCTCTCCGGGCGCGGCGGGGCCTGGACGGGCTGCGGAGCGGGCATCGGGGGCGCCGCGGGCGGGGACGGCGGGACGGGCGGCTGCGGCGGCGCGGCCGCACGGCCGGTACCGCGCCCGGAGCCGGCCCGCTGGCCGCCGTTCGCCACGGTGGAGCGGCCGCCGCGGCGGCCTTCGATGAGCGCCACCGCGCCGGGCGGCAGCCAGGCCGAGGCGGTACCGCTGTCGTCGCTGCCGGAGCCGAAGAGGTGCGGTGCGAGCTGGGACTGCAGATCGGCGGGGGACGGCCGCTGGCCGGCCTCCATCTGCATACAGGACTCCATGAGCGGACGCAGTTCGTCCGGCAGCCCGGCCAGGTCGGGGCCCTCACGCAGCAGCATGAAAACGGTCTCGACGGGGTTGGCGCCGTGGAACGGCGCATGTCCGGTGGCGGCGAAGACCAGCGTCGAGCCGAGGGAGAAGACATCGCTCGCGCCCGTCACGCTGCGCGAGTCACGGGCCTGCTCGGGCGACATATAGGCGGGTGTTCCCACGGCGACGTTGGTCATCGTCAGACGGGTGTTGGACACCCCGGAGGCGATCCCGAAGTCGATCACCCGCGGGCCGTCCTCGACGACCAGCACGTTCGACGGCTTCAGGTCACGGTGCACCAGGCCCGCGCCGTGGATGGACTGCAGCGCCTCGGCGATCCCGGCCGCCAGCCACCGCACCGCCTGGGCCGGGAGCGGCCCGCACTCATTGACTATTTCCTCAAGGGAGGGCGCGGGGACATAGGCCGTCGCGAGCCAGGGCACCGCCGCGCGCGGGTCGGCGTCCACCACCGCGGCCGTGTAGAAACCGCTGACCGCGCGGGCCGCCTCGACCTCGCGTGTGAAGCGGACCCGGAACAGTTGGTCCTCGGCGAGCTCGGTACGCACCGTCTTGATCGCCACGCGCCGGCCGGACGCGGAACGCGCCAGATAGACCAGTCCCATGCCGCCGGCCCCGAGACGGCCGAGCACCTCGAACGGGCCGATCCGCCGGGGATCGTGCTGCGTCAGCTGCGTCAGCTGCTCCACCACTTGCCTGCCACCTCCCCGTGGGGCGTAAAAAGAGACTCTCCATAGCCACGAGCCGCCGAGAGCCACTGCCCCGTGCAGCGTCTCCCCGCCTGCGGCGAGGACTGTCGAAACGGCCGTACGCGTGCTGATTGTTCCTGGCCGGGCCGATGGTTGCGAACCCGGGGCCTGTCCGCCGTGTCACGGCATACCCTCCGCGTCCCGCACCGAGCCCGTTACCCGACGTAACCCAACCGCGCCTGACGTGCTGCGATACGTCCCCTGACGAGTGGTTACCGAGCGGGTTACCGGCAAGTTACGGATCTGCCGCGCGCGACACCGCCCGAAATGCGGACGTTCACCACTCCGTTTGACGGGACCGCCGAAGGAGCGGTTCGCCCTCCCGGACGCCCGGTGGCCGTGGTGGCCGTGGTGGCCGAAATCATGCTGTTCCTCTGACTGCACACACCCATCCCCCACCGGTCATGCCATCCCACGGCCACGCCATCCCCACCCGTCATGCCACCCCCGTCGTCGCTCCCGGCCCAACGACTCAATTCTGCGCGTTCGAAGGTCATTTCGGCGTCATGACACCTGGCGTGGCGCCTTATCAGGCATCCCGGCAGACCAGAGAGCCGGCCGCCGCGGCAGCCAGATGTCCAAGCTAGCGCCGTTTTGTGCGATTCGCTCGATGGGGATTCGCACGTACGACCGATTATGACGGGGTCCGCGGACGCGGAGGCGGCGGGGTCAATGTTCAACTGACGGCCATCGCGGGACACTTGCCGCGCGGGTGGCGACCACTTATCCACCAAAGTTGTCCACAGCCTGTTGATAACATTCTTCACCGGTTCGGGCCAAGCGGGGCGGCGCGAGGCGCGACCACGGGCGGGCCCGCCACCAGCACACTCACGGGGGCCACGCACCCTGAACTCCCCCATCCCCATTTGCAGGCAGCCAAATCGCGCTCCGATCACCCCTCGGTAAGCTGACGGCATGACAGGACAAGTTCGAACCGTCGACGGCAGAGTTGCCGGCCGCCGCGGACAGGCGACGCGGCAAAAGCTTCTCGACTGCCTCAGTGAAATGCTCAGTTCGTCCCCCTATCGGGACGTCAAGGTCATCGATGTAGCCCGAAAAGCGGGGACTTCACCCGCAACGTTCTATCAGTACTTCCCGGACGTCGAGGGCGCCGTCCTCGAAATCGCCGAGGAGATGGCCAAAGAAGGCGCCACTCTGACCGATCTTGTCGCCGGACGCTCCTGGGTGGGCAAGTCCGCATGGCAGGCGGCAGAGGACCTGGTCGAGGGCTTCCTCTCCTTCTGGCGGAAGCACGACGCGATTTTGCGCGTGATCGACCTGGGCGCGGCCGAGGGCGACAAGCGGTTCTACAAGATCCGCATGAAGATCCTTAATGCCGTCACCAACTCCCTTACGGATTCGATCAAGGAACTGCAGAGCAAGGGCAAGGTCGACAAGGACATGAGTGCGCCCGCGATGGCCGGCTCACTCGTCGCGATGCTGGCGGCGGTCGCCGGGCACCAGAAGGGTTTCCAGAGCTGGGGCGTGAAGCAGGCCGAGCTCAAGCCGAATCTGGCGCTGCTGGTGCACCTCGGCGTCACCGGCAAGAAGCCGACCAAATAGCGAAATAGCGAAGCCACCGAGAAAGCATCCGGGGAAGCGGCCGCAGAAGCTGCCGTAGAGGCTGCCGCGCCTCGAAGTCCCGGAGATGCCGCAGTGGTTCGCCGTCGGTCCGCTATCCGTCCTGCCATAGCTGTACCGCACACGCAGCGGGCGTCGCGCGGCCCCTCAGGGGTTCGCCGCGACGCCCGCTGTGTGTATGGGGAACCGGACAGCGGAGGGGCGGGGCGAAGAGGGTGGGCGAGGCGAAGCAGCGGGTGGGCGAGGCCGAACGGAGGGGCGGGGCGAAGCAGGGGTGGTCGAGGCGAAGCGGATGCGCAAGAGTGAAGCCCCGCTGCACAGCGGCCGACTCACCGCCGCTCCAGCCGGAACAGCCGGATCTCCCGCGCCACCCGCGCCTGGTACGTGGCATACGGCGGCCAGAACACCAGCGCCGCCCGCCAGGCCTGCGCCCGTTCCTCACCGGTGAGCAGCCGGGCCCGCACCGGGATGTCCCGGCCGTGCCAACTCACCTCGGCCGCCGGATTCTTGAGGAGATTGCCGGTCCAGGCCGGATGCCCGGGCCGCCCGAAATTGCTGCCGATCAGCAGCCAGCCGCCCTCCTCCGGCAGGCACGCCAGTGGAGTACGCCGCGGCAGCCCGCTCCTGGCCCCGGTCGAGGTCAACACCACACCGGGCAGCATCCGGGCGCTGAGCAGCACCTTTCCACGGGTCAGCCGGTGCACCGCACGGTCCAGAGCAGGGATGACGCGCGGCGCGATCCGGGCGAACGTGCGGGTCGCGGAGACCTTCTGGAGCACTCGCTCGCCCCGCGGCATCAGGCCTCCACCGCCTCTGACGTACGGGCTCCCGCCGGCGCACCACCGGTGGCCCGGCGCGCGGGTGTCACCCCGCTTCCGCCCGGCCCACGGCCCCCACTGAGCTGCCCTCCGCTTCCGCCCGCCCCACGGCTCCCACTGAGCCGCTCTCCACTTCCGTCGCCCCCACGGCTACCGCCGAGCCCTCTGCCTCCACCGGCCTCCCCCACCCCGCCCGTGAACAGCCCCGCCTCCTCGGCGGCCCGCGCCCGGAGCCGGTGCACAGGCCCCAGCAGCAGTTCGTCGCCGGCCGCACGCTTGAAGTACAGATGCGCCTCGTGCTCCCAGGTGAAGCCGATGCCCCCGTGCAGTTGCACCGCCTCGGCCGCCACCGCACGCAGCGCCTCCAGAGCCTGCGCCAAGGCCAGCGCCCCCACACCGGGCTCGGCCGCGCCGGGCTCGGCCACCCCCGGCCGGGCCGCGCCCGGCCGGGCCGCGCCGGGCTCGGCCGCGCCGTACGGGCCCGGGGCACCCTGCCCCCCGGGCCGTCCGCCACCCGCCGCCCAGGCCGCGTAGTACGCCGCCGAGCGCGCCGCCTGCAGCCCCACATACAGATCGGCGAGCCGGTGCTGCACCGCCTGGAAGGAGCCGATGGGGCGGCCGAACTGCTCGCGCTCCCGGACGTAGGCGACGGTACGGGCCAGCGCCGCATCGGCCGCCCCGACCGCCTCGGCGGCCAGCGCCGCGGCCGCCGTCACCCCGGTCGCGGCGAGCGCGGCGGCCACCGCCGCCCCGGCCCCGTACCCATCCCCGCGCCCGTACCCGCCCACGTACCCGTCCACGTCCCCAAGCAACTCGGCCGGAACCTCGCGCAGTTCGAGCCGTGCCTGCGGACGGGTCTCGTCCAGCGCGGTCTGCCGGATCCGCAGCAGACCGGCGCTACCGGACACACCGGTCCTACCGTCCGTACCGTCCGTACCGTCCGTACCGGTCGCACCTGTCCCCTCGGCGTGCCGGGTGTCCGGCCGGGCCGCCGGGCCGAGTGCCGCCGTCCGTACGAGAAAGAGCAGGGTACGGCTGCGCGCGAACCCACCGGTGTGTGCGGCCACCACCAGCACCTCCGCGGTGTGGCCGTTCAGCACCTGCCCGGCCTCCCCGTACAGCCGCCACGTTCCGTCCTGCATCCGCGCCTGGATCCCACCGGCCCGTCCGCCGCCCGCCCAGTCGCCGTCATTCGGCCCGGTCAGCCCCAGCGCGGTGGACAGCTGCCCGCCCGGTACGGCGAGCGTTCCGGTCAGCTCGCCGGTGGCGAGGCCCGGCAGCAGTTCGCTGCGCTGGCGTTCGCTGCCCAGCGCGAGGATCAGCGGCGCGGCCAGCGCGGCGGTGGAGATCAGCGGCGAGGGAAGGACGGCACGACCGGTCTCCTCACAAGCCAGGGCGAGTTCGGTGGGCCCGCAGTCCACCCCGCCGTATGCGGCGGGCAGCGCCAGGCCGGACAGGCCGAGCTCAGCGGCGAGCCGGCGCCACAGCGGTGCGTCGTACCCGGGCGGGGTGCGCACCGCCGCTTTGACCTGCTCCGGACCACAGTGTTTGAGCAGCAGTTCGCGCAGGGTGCGGCGGATCTCGTGCTGCTCCTCGGTGAACGCGGCATCCATCGCGGGCTCCTCCCGGCCGTGCGACACCCCCGTCCGGTCCGACGGGCTGGTCTCACTCCCGCTATCGATCTGACGGGCCGTCATCGTAGGGACGGGGGGTGCACTTTCCTAGGCCGAGTTCACAAGTCGTCCCCCAGACCCTGGGGCGCACGCGCTCTTCACGCCCACGATGACGAGAGCCGATGACGACGCCCAAAGGTGAGGCCCAAAGGCGACGCCCGACGGCGAGGCCCAGGAGGCGAGGCCCAGGAGGCGAGGCCCAGGAGGCGAGGCCCGACGGCGAGGCCCAGGAGGCGAGGCCCGACGGCGACGCGCGACGACGCCCAATGACGGCGCCCAGTGACAGCGCCCAGTGACAGCGCCCAATGATGGCGCTCGCCCCCGCCCTCGCCGGCGCGGCCGAGGGCGAGGGCGAGGGTGAGGGCGAGGCGTCATCCTTCCCGTCAGAGGATGAGATGGACCGTGAAGTGCGTTTCCGTGTCAGTGGCATTGACGGCGTGGATGTAGCCGTGGGCTGTGCGGTAGCGACCCGTGCCCCCGGTGATCGCCAGGTCGATGTTGCCGGGGCCGGCGGTGGTGACGGTGAACCGGCCTTGCACGGTGAGCTGCCCCTGAGAGAGGGAAAGATCGGCCGCGCACTGCAGGTCGAACTGATCGGTGGGGACGAATCGGGTCAGCGTGCAGATCTCGCTGTAGGTGCCGGCCGCGCTGCTACCGCGGAAGAGATTCCCGCTGACGACGTATTCGTCCCCCAGGCTCGGCCCACCCGACCCGTCCACATCGACAAAGCCGCCCTGAGTCTGCTTCGCGACCAGCTGGAAGACTTCCTCTCTCGGGGGATTGGGCCCGGGTCCGCTGCCGGTGGACGCCGAGGCCGAGGGTGCACAGAAAAGGAGGGCGGCAAATCCGGTGACCGCGCTCAGGGCGACATGCTTGAAGTGACGCATGGTTTTCTCCTGTGAGGCTGGAAGGGGAATTCACTGACCATTTGCCATGAGATGAAATAAATCCTTCCGGTCCGATATCATGCGGACGACATGAGGGCACGACGGCGCCCTACTTCACGAATTTCGTCGGACCGGCCAACCGACTATCCGACCAGCCGGATAGCCTGGCGGCGCACATATGCCGGGAGATCGACATTCCCGTGCCGTCGCCCCGGGGACACCTCTTCGGGGTCGCCGCTCCGGGGCCGCCGTTCCAGAAATGCCGCTCGCGTATCACTCACACATTCCGACCGACTCACATGGGTGGACAAACCGCCGGGAAGGGAAGGCTGCAAATTCCGGGAATGACCTCCCCGCCAAGAGTCCGTCGAAAATCCCGGGGCGGCACGCCCGAAAAGGCGTCAACCATCGCCACGCAAAGGTGAATGCAAAGGCAAAGGCGAAGGCGAAGGTGAAGGCGCAGGCGCAGGCGCAGGCGCAAACGAAGGTAGAGACGAGGGCGGAGGCGAAGACGAAGGCGAACATGACACTCCCCGAGGCAAGCAGGAACTTCTCATCCCGCACACGGAAATGCCTGCTCCACCGCATGGGCAACAGTGAGCAGTCAGCCGGCCCCAATCGGACCGGTGAAATTCACACAGCGAATGGAGAATACCCGCCCCGAGAAAGCATGGAAAGACCAAGCCATTATCTCCGATTCTCCGATAATCACTTCACACCGCCATCCCGGGACGGCTCACTGCCGACCCCTGGCGGCTCCTGATGCCCCCTGGTGGCCCGCCGGACCTGCCGTGGCGTCCGGACCGGCCGGAGCATCCGACACCTGTCCCTCGCCGCGCCCTGCCGGCCCTCCCGTATCTGATGTACCGTCAGATTCATGACTCCAGGGACCCGTTACGGAAATCGCAAGGTCGCCGTCGCCGGAGTGGCCCTGTCCGACTGCGGGCGCGTGGACGAGGCCACCCCGTATGCCCTGCACGCCCAGGCCGCCCGCCGGGCACTCGCCGACAGCGGCCTGGACCGTTCGGTGATCGACGGCTTCGCCTCGGCGGGCCTGGGCGCCCTCGCCCCCGTCGAAGTCGCCGAATACCTGGGACTGCGCCCCACCTGGGTCGACTCGACCTCGGTCGGCGGATCCACCTGGGAAGTGCTGGCCGCGCATGCCGCCGACGCGATCGCCGCCGGCCACGCGGGCGCCGTACTCCTCGTTTACGGCTCCACCGCCCGCGCCGACATCAAGGCCGGGCGCCGTACCGCGAACCTCTCCTTCGGGGCCCGCGGCCCGCTCCAGTTCGAGGTCCCCTACGGGCACACCCTGATCGCCAAATACGCCATGTCCGCGCGCCGCCATATGCACCAATACGGCACCACCCTGGAGCAGTTGGCCCAGATAGCCGTCCAGGCACGGGCCAATGCGGCGGGCAACCCGGACGCCATGTACCGCGACCCGATCACCGTCGACGAGGTGCTCTCCGGCCCGGTGATCGCCGACCCGTTCACCAAGCTGCACTGCTGCATCCGCTCCGATGGCGGCTGCGCGGTTCTGCTCGTCTCCGAGGACTATGTCCACGACCTCGCCAAGCCCCCGGTATGGGTACTCGGTTCCGGCACCTCGGTCTCGCACACCACCATGTCGGAGTGGGACGACTTCACCGTCTCGCCCGCGGCGGTCTCCGGCCGGCTGGCCTTCGAACGCGCCGGTGTCCGCCCCTCCGAGATCGACCTCGCCGAGCTCTACGACGCCTTCACGTATATGACCCTGGTGACGCTGGAGGATCTTGGCTTCTGCGCCAAGGGCGAGGGCGGCGCCTTCGTCGAGAAGGGGCGGCTGCTGCGGGACGGGGAGTTGCCGGTCAATACCGACGGAGGTGGGCTGGCCGCCTGCCATCCCGGCATGCGCGGCCTGTTCCTGCTGGTCGAGGCGGTACGCCAGCTCCGTGGCGAGGCCGGCCCGGACCGCCAGGTACGCAAGCCCGGCGGCGCATTGCCCCAGCTTGCGGTCGCCTCGGGCACGGGCGGCTGGTTCTGTTCGTCGGGGACGGTGGTGCTGGGGCGGGGGTAGGGGGCCGGAGCACCACCAGAGCAAGGTCAGGGCAGGAGCAGGGGGCAGGGCAAGGCAGGGCAGGGTCAGGGAGCGCGGAGAGGGAACGGGGAGAGGGAACGGGGAGAGGGAACGGGGAGCGACGGGGCTGCGCCCGCGCCCGTCACCCCCCTCGCCGCCCTCGACCCCCTCGGCCCTGCCCGGGCGTCAGCCCAGGCGCTCCTCGATCAGCTCCACGGCCCGGCGTACGCCCCCCTCTGCGCGGGCCTCCGCCCGCAGCTCGGCCGAACGTACGGCGACCCGCGGGTCGGCGGTGAGTTCCCTCAGTGTGCTGTGCAAGGCCGTTGCCGTGGCGTCCGCGGTGTCGAGGCGCCGGGCGACGCCCAGCTCCACCAGCCGGTCGGCGTTGTGGAACTGCTCCGCGCCCTGCGGGACGGCGATCATCGGCACACCGGCGTACAGCCCCTCACTGCTGCCGCCCATCCCCGCATGCGTCACGAACGCATCGGCCTGCTCCAGTACCGCCAACTGCGGTACCCACGAGCGCACTTCGATGTTCGCCGGGATCCGGTCCCCCAGCTCCGCCGGATCGGTGTACTTGCCGATCTGCAGCACCACATGCCACCCCGGCAGGTCTCCGAACGCCGCCACGCACTGCCGGTAGAACTCCGGCTGCCGTGTGAACGCCGAGCCCAGCGACACCAGCAGCACCTTGTCGGCGCCGGCCGGCCGCGTCCAGCCGCCCTGCTCCGCGCGGCTGCCGAAGCACGGACCGACGAAGGTCACCGCGGCGGCATCGACCCGCTCCGCACACGGCTGCATGGCGCGCGGGATCATGGCCAACGCCCGCCGCGGCCTGCCGGAGAACTCGTCCACATCCGTGGTGACGGCACCGCACCGGGCCAGCCAGTCGGCGAACCTCGCACGGTAGACGTCCGCTCCCGGCAGCCCGGCGAACAGCGCGGCGACCTCCTCCTGGGCCCCCTCCCAGCCCACATAGGTCGGTGACAGTTGAACGAGGTCGCGGCCCTGCGACTCGGCCAGCGCACGGGCGGCGTAGGCGGCGACGTCATAGAGGTAGAGGTCGGCGGGGTCGTCGTCGTAGGCGGCATGCAACTGCGGCAGCACCGCGATCGCGTCGTCGAGGAAGAGCGAGGAGGCGGCGACGGGATCCTGCGGCCAGTCGTTGTCGGCGACCGGCAGGGTGGAGGTGTAGCGGACGAACTCGGCACCGGTGGGGGCGATCAGCTCGGCCGCGTGGTCGGTGTTGGCGTACGTCACACGATGGCCGCGGGCCACCAGCGCACGGATGATCTCCAGGCTGGGCAGCACATGGCTGACCATGGGCGCGCCGATCATGGCGATATGGGCGGGCGCCGGGGCAGCGGCGCGGGCAGAAAGACGCATGGGAACAGGACTTCCTTCGATACAGAGCTACGGAACGGGGACTCGGAAGCCCGACGGCCCAGGCGGCGCCGCACGACACCGGCCCAACGAGCCCGGCAACGAAGTCGGCGACGAAGCGGCCGCGCTGCGGGCGCGCTGCGGGCGCGCCTGGGTGCGGGCGGGGCGGTGAAACGCCCTCGGCCGTGTCAGCCGTAGATCTGGTGGAAGTGCATGAGGCAAGCGTAGGTGGGCGCGCCGGGACGAAGCGAATGGTTTTCGGGGAGGGTGGCGCGCGTGGTGGCATGGGGGCTGCCAACGGTGACCGCGCTTAACTGGCGCGCGCCGGGCGGGTGATGGCACTGAAGGCCACCTCGAAGGCCCGGGCCACCAGCTCGCGGTGTCCGCGACCTCGGACACCGTCCGCCGGCAGGACGCGGAGGCGGGCGTCCCTCCGGCCGGAGGCCGGCATGCGGTCCCAGGACGGCTCGCGGCGGCCCGCGAGGCGAGCGAGGCGAGCGAGGCGAGCGACTGAAGATCGCCGAGGACGTGCAGCGTGGAGCCCACGCGATCACGCTCAAGGACCATCCGGTACCGGTCGGTGCCGCCGGTCCCGCTCCGGCCGCCGTACGGCCCACGTACGCTGCCTGACATGACTGATCATCCCGGGCACCAGGACACGCCGGATGCCGTTCCCGCCGGCGTCACCGCGCACCACTCCGACGCCGCGGACGCCCGCGCGTTCCGGGAGCTGCTGCGCGGGCTGCGGGTCTGGGACGTCGAGCTGCCGGCGTTCGACGTGGCCACGGCACCGGACGACCCGCTGCCACTGTTCCGGCAGTGGTTGCGGGAGGCCGCCGAGGCCGGTGTACCCGAGCCCCACACCATGACGCTCGCCACGGCGGACGCGGCCGGTGACCCCTCCGTGCGGACCCTGATGCTGCACGACGCCGATGAGCGCGGCTGGCACTTCGCCTCGCATCGCGGGAGCCGTAAGGGCCACGAACTGGCCGTACGGCCGCGGGCTGCGCTCGGTTTCTACTGGGCGGCGGTCGGCCGTCAAGTGCGGGTCCGGGGGTCGGTGACCGCGGCGGGTCCCGAGGAGAGCGCGGCCGATCTGCACCATCGTTCCACGGGCGCGCTGGCCGCGGCGCTGGTCGGCCGGCAGAGCGAGCTGCTCGGCTCGACGGCGGAGCTGGCGCGTGCCTCGGAAGCCGCATGGGAGCGCGCCCGTCGCGAGCCGGAGGCACCGGTGCCGAGCTGGACGCTGTATGTGCTGCGTGCCGAGGAAGTCGAGTTCTTCCAGGGCGATGCACAGCGCCGTCATGTACGTCTCAACTACCGCTACGGGAGTGACGGCTGGCTGAAGGAGCTGCTCTGGCCGTGAGCCACGGAGCGAGCCGGCCCGGCACCACCGCCGCCACTGCCACCACCAGCGGCACCACCGCCACCGGCGCCGCGACCACGTCGCCACCGGCCGGTCCCCTCACCCCCGTCTCCACCGGCCGGTCCGCTCGCCCCGTCTCCACCGGCCGGTCCGCTCGCCCTCACAGCTGCCGATACATGATGTGCAGCCCCACATAGCCCTTGGTGGGGTGCAGGAAGCCCTCGGGGAGGGTCGTCATGATCCGGAAACCCAAGGACTCCCAGAGGGCGACGGCACCGGTATTGGTCTCCACGACGGCGTTGAACTGCATCGCGCGATAGCCCTCGGCGCGGGCCCAGGCCACTACGTGCTCCCCCAGGGCCCGGCCGACGCCGCGTCCTGCGCACTGCGGATCGACCATGAAACTCGCACCGGCGATATGCGCGGCGCCGCCCATGTGGTTGGGGTTCATCTTGGCCGTACCGAGCACCGTTCCGGACTCGTCGACGGCGACGACCGTGCGGCCGGGCGCCGTCAGCATCCACATCTCGCGGGCCGTCGCCTCGTCGAGGTCCCGCGGGTAGGTATAGGTCTCGCCGGCCGCCACGATGGCGTGGAGGAAGGGCCAGATGGCGGGCCAGTCGCCCGCGGTCGCCTCACGAATCAACACGGCCACAGCATCCCGCGGACCCGGCGGGCCCGCCACCGGAATTCGCCGCGGCCCTGAACAGCGACACGGGGGGGGGCGCGTGAGCCCCAGGAGCAGCGCCGGGGCTCAGGCACGACGACGCGGGAACCCAGGGGCGGGAACCCAAAGGCCGGAACCCAGAGGCCGGAACCCAGGAACGGGCGGGCATCACTCGGGCCGGAAGACAGGGATGGCGACCCTCCCGCCCGCACCCTCACCTGCACCCGCGCTCTCGCCCTCACCCCCGCCCTCACCCTCACCCCCGCCCTCGCGTCGGAAGTGCACCGCGAGCGGCATCCCGATCCGTAACTCCGACTCCGGGCAGTCGGTGATCTCGGTCATCATTCGTGGGCCTTCGACGAGATCGACCACGGCTGCGATGTACGGGACCCGGTGGCCGAACGGCGGCAGGTCGTTGCGGTGCACGACGGACCAGGTATAGAGGGTGGCGCGTCCGGTGGCCGGTACCCAGCCGACATCCTCGCTCCAGCAGTACGGGCAGAACTCACGCGGATAGTGATGCGCCGCACCGCACCCCTCCGCCCGGCAGCGACGCAGCAGCAGTCGCCCCTCGGCCGCAGCGTCCCAGTACGGCCTGGTGAAGGCATCCACCTCCGGCAGATCAAAGCGCGCCGCGCTCCGCGCCACATGTGGCACAGCATGCTGCGCCCCTCTCGCCCCAGCAGTTCCGGCCATTACGCGAACACCCCCACCGATCCAACGAGCGATCACGCCTGACGAGGCCGGGCCACCTCTTCGCGAACAGGGCGAACCAAGGAGATTCGGGACATCGGCGCCACCATGGCGCGCTCTCCCCCCATTCCACCCGGCTGTGGACGCGTCGCGGCACCTCACCGCATCTGACGGTACGTCAGTTCACCCGATACGGAACTCGATGCGCAAGGGGCCCTGCGCAATCCACGCCCCTCTCGGGAGCCGAGACCGGCAGCTACTCCCCACGACGGAGCCCCTGGCGATCGACGGAATACATCGCCTGGGGCGCGTCGAACTCCACGAAGCTGTCGATCTGACACATGCCGATGGCCTCAAGGAGGCGGCACGAACGGGTGTTGGCCTCTTGCGTGACCGCGATGACCGACGGACTGTCCGAGGGGACGTTCACGAGGGCCCAGTCAACGACGGCTCCCACGGCTTCACGGGCGTACCCCTGTCCCCAGTGTTCGGGCAGGAACCCATAGGACACCTCCCGCCGGTCGTCGAACCGCGACGCCGGATCGATCACCACAGAGCCGACGACGGTCGCGCCCTCCCGCGTGGTCACCGTGAACAGGTTGGGCCGGTGCGCGAATTGCTGCTGGTAGAAGCGAAGCTTCTGCTCGGCCAACGGCCCGCCGAGGAAGCGCCGGACCTCGGGATCCGTCCAGAGCCGCGTGAACTCCTGCACGTCGGTGGGCTCAGCGGGACGCAGCAGGAGCCTGGAGGTGCCGATGTCGGCAGGCCAGGAGTTCACGGCAGGTTTCGAAGACATGAGCCGAGCATCGCAGTGCAGGACACAAACCCGCGGCAACCTGACGAATATGACGCAAAGGCATTCGTGCAGCAGCTGGTGGCCCCGTGAACGCTCCCCTCGGCCGGCCGGTTGTTCCCGCACGACCTGCTCGCCGGCGACAGGATGCGCGCGGTGACCCACGGCGACCCGAGGGTCGAAACCCACCGCTGAGATCCCATACGAGCCCCGTATCCGCAAGCTTTGCCGTGCACACCCATTCCTGACATGGCGTCAGTTCAGTAATCTGACTGTGCGTCAGTTGATGAGAACGAGAGGCCTCACACAGGAGCGGGCGTCTGCGATGCTTGGATCGACTCACGGCACCCTCACCACTCACTCCCGGCCGGCCCGCGTCATGGCCTGTGGGGAGCAACCACCACACACCGTCCACGGCATCAGTGAACCGCACCCCGGCGACGGGGGACAGGGCGCCGGGGCGGTCGACCGCGATGTCAGCGGGCGCCCGCTGCACGCCCCGGCGCTCGACCTGGACCGGTTCTTCCGGCCCGAGTCCGTGGCGGTGATCGGCGCCTCGGACAGCGAGGGCCGGCCCAACACGGGGATCACCCGCCAGCTGATCGCCTGGGCGGAGCGCGTCGATGCCCGGCTCCACCTCGTCAACCCGGGACGCGCCCAGGTCTTCGGGCGGCCTTGCCACGCAGCCGTCGCCGAGCTGCCGGAGGCCATCGATCTCGCCGTGCTCCTCGTCGGCGACCCGCTGCCGGTCATCGAGCAACTCGCCGAGGCGAAGGTGAAGTTCGCCGTGGCCTTCGCTTCCGGGTTCGCCGAGACCGGCGAGCGTGGCGCGGCCGCCCAGGCCCGGCTGGCCGAGGTCGTCGAGCGCTCCGGTCTGCGGCTGCTCGGGCCGAACACCAACCTCAACGCCTTCGAGAGGTTCCGCGAGGATCTGGGCGGTCCGGCCATCGCCCTGATCACGCAGTCAGGCCACCAGGGCCGTCCCGTCTTCAGCCTTCAGGAACTGGGTATCCGCCTCTCGCACTGGGCCCCCACCGGCAACGAGGCCGATCTGGAGACCGCCGACTTTCTCTCCTACTTCGCCACCCGCCCCGAGGTGGGCGCCATCGCCGCGTATGTGGAAGGTCTCAAGGACGGCCGCAGTTTCCTGCTGGCCGCCGACCGCGCCGCCCGTCACCGGGTGCCCGTCGTCGCCGTCAAGGTCGGACGCACCGAGACCGGCGCCCGGATGGCCCTCTCGCACACCGGCAAGCTCACCGGCGCCGACAGCGTCGTGGACGCGGCGATGCGGCAGTTCGGCGTCATCCGGGTGGACGGGCTCGACGAGCTGCAGGACACCGCGGCGCTGCTGGCCCGTGCCAAGAGGCCCACCGCGGAGGGCATAGCCGTCTATTCGATCTCCGGGGGCACCGGCGCCCACTTCTCCGACCTGGCGACGGCGGCAGGGTTGCGGCTGCCCACCCTCGGTGACACCAAGCAGGCCGAGCTGCACCAGTGGATACCGGACTACCTGAGCGTCGCCAATCCGATCGACAACGGCGGGCATCCGGTCGGCGACTGGCGCGGCCGCAAGATCATCGACGCGATCCTGGCCGACCCGTCCATCGGCGTACTGATCTGTCCGATCACCGGCCCCTTCCCGCCCATGAGCGACAAGCTCGCCCGGGATCTGGTGGATGCGGCGGAGCAGACGGACAAGCTGGTGTGTGTGGTGTGGGGCTCGCCGGTCGGTACCGAGGACGCCTATCGCAGCACTCTCCTCGGCTCCTCGCGGGTGGCGACCTTCCGCACCTTCGCCAACTGCATCACCGCCGTCCGCGCCTATCTGGACCACCACCGCTTCGCCGCCGGCTACCGCTCCCCCTTCGAGGACGCCCCCCGCATACCGTCCCCGTCCGCGCGCAAGGCACAGGCCCTGATGCGTCCGGGCGAGCCGCTCAGTGAGCACGCGGCCAAGCAGCTGCTGCGCGCCTACGGCATCCGGGTCCCGCGCGAACAGCTGGTGACCAGCGCGGCGGCGGCCGTACGGTCGGCGAGCCTGGTCGGCTACCCCGTGGTCATGAAGGCTTCCGGGCCGCAGCTGGCGCACAAGACCGAACTCGGCCTGGTCAAGGTCCAACTGACCTCGGCCAGCCAGGTCAGGGACGCGTACCGCGAGCTCACCGACATCGCCCGTTACGAGGACGTTCCGCTGGACGGTGTACTGGTCTGCCAGATGATCGAGCGAGGCGTCGAGACGGTCGTCGGCATCACCCACGACAGCCTCTTCGGGCCGACGGTCACGGTCGGGCTCGGCGGAGTGCTCGTGGAGGTCCTGCAGGACGTTGCGGTGGGCATCCCGCCCTTCGGCGAGGACCAGGCGCGCGCGATGCTCGGCGAGCTCCGCGGCCGCGCCCTCCTGGACGGAGTACGCGGCGGACCGCCCGCGGATATCGATGCGCTGGTCGAGGTCGTGCTCAGGGTGCAGCGCATGGCGCTCGAACTCGACGGCCAGTTGGCCGAGTTGGACATCAATCCGCTGGTGGTCCTGCCACGCGGGGAGGGCGCCGTGGCCCTCGACGCCCTGGCCATCTGCCCTTGACCTCCCACACCACCGCAACCAGACCCGCACCCGCACCCGCAAGCACAGGCGCACCCACACCCACACGAACGCCGTCAGCCACCACGTCGGTACCCGCCACGCCGCGGCCCGCCGCCCCCACCATGACCGCACCCTTGGGAGCCGCTCCCCCATGACGCCCTCACCGTCCCCCGCTTCCGTTCCCCCCGCCGCCGGGCCCGCAGGCCGCGTCGAGCCCGCCGGGCCCGGCCGGCCCGCCGACGGCACCGCCCGTGTCGATCCCCCCGACCACGCAGATCCCCCCGACCGCGCGGACACCGTCGATTCATTGATACTGCACGCCACTGACAACGGCGTCTCGTGGATCACCCTCAACCGGCCGGAGGCGATGAACGCCGTCACCCGTGAGCAGCGCGAACACCTCATCGGACGGCTCGCCGAGGCCTCCGCCGACCCGGACGTACGGGCCGTGGTCATCACCGCGACCGGCCGGGGCTTCTGCGCGGGCGCCGACCTCCGCGGAGCGCCGTCGTCGGGCGAACGGGTCGCCGGCGATGTCGCCCGGATGATCCGCGACGGTGCCCAGCGGCTCATCACGGCGGTGCTGGACTGCGAGAAGCCGGTCATCGCCGCCGTCAACGGCACCGCGGCCGGGCTCGGCGCCCATCTCGCGCTCGCCTGCGATCTGGTGCTGGCTGCCGAATCGGCGTGCTTCATCGAGGTGTTCGTACGCCGCGGCCTGGTCCCGGACGGCGGCGGCGCCTACCTCCTGCCCCGGCTGATCGGCCCGCAGCGTGCCAAGGAGCTGATGTTCTTCGGTGACGCCGTACCGGCCACCGAGGCGGCTCGGCTGGGACTGGTCAACCGCGTGGTCCCGGACTGCGAGCTGGCGAAGACGGCCCGGGAGTGGGCGGAGCGGCTGGCGGCGGGCCCGACCCTGGCGCTGGCCCTGACCAAACAGCTGGTCAACGCCTCGCTCGACGCCGGCCGGGCCGCGGCCTTCGCCGCCGAGGCCACTGCCCAGGAGATCAATATGACGACGGCGGACGCACAGGAGGGGGTCGCCTCGTTCGTGCAGCGACGCAACCCGGCCTATCGCGGGCGGTGACCCGAGCCGGACGTGCCCGCACCGAAGACCCCGATCCGGACACGCCGGGCCCGACGCGCCGGGGTCCGGAGGCCGGGCCCGACGCGCCGGGGCCCGAAGACCCGAGCAACCCGACGCGGGAAACCACCTACTTCTGCCCGGCCGAACACTCCGGCACCTCACGGGTGTTCCGCGTCCGCACCCCCGGCAGCCAGCCCCGCGCCCCCTGCCCGCTGGTGACCAGATACCAGCGGGTGGAGGTGACGCCCGCTTCGTCGCGGACCATCCGGCCGTCGGTCACCACACAGCGCGCGGCCAGGTCATCGCCGTGCCAGACCCGGCCGGCGGAGTTGCCGCGCGCGGCGTACTCGGCGCGCGGGTCCCTGGCCAGCCGTAAGGCGCACTCCAGGGAGCGGCCCGTACGGCAGGCCTGTTCACTGTTGTAGACCGTGACCTTCACCGTCGGGGGCGGGCCGGCCGGCCGGAGTGTGACCGGCCCGGGACGCACCAGCCACCACACCCCCAACGCCACCGCGGCCACCGCGGCCGCCACCACGAGCGCGACCGCGTACGGCCGCCTCCGGGGCAGCGCGACCACCGCGGGCGCCGGGGCGCCGGATTCCCTGATGCGGTCCCACAGGCCGGGCGGTGTCTCGATCTGTTCGTCCGCGAGCCTGAGCCGGGCACGCAGCAGCGCCTCGGCATCGTCCCCGGCACCGCCACCCCGGCCGCCGCCGAAGTCCCGGCCGCCGCCCGCTCCGCCCGCACCACCGTCGTACCGTGGCCCCACGCCCACCGCGCCGCTCACCTCCCCGCCTGCCCGTGCTCCGATTCGACGAGGTAGGCGCGCAGCCTGTCCAACGCACGGGCGCGATGGCGGGCGGCGGTACCACGATGCACCTTCATGATCTTCGCGGCCTGGTCGATGGTGTAACCGTCGAGATCGACGAGGATGACGATGCCGGCCTGCCGGTGCGACAGCTTCCCCAGCAGCCGCACCGCTTCGATCTCGGCCTGCCTCCGCTCCACCCCGCCGTCCCAACCGCCGGGCACCCCACCGGCCCCCGCACCGGCGCCACCGCCCACCCCGCCCGCACCGGATTCCTCGACCCCGTCCATCCCGTCGACCAGCACCTGGCGCCGGTCCTTGCGGTGGGCGTCCCGGGCGACGTTGAGCACGGCGGTGAAGGCGTAGGCGTAAGGCTCCGGATGGGCGAGGAAGCGCTGCGGACGGGCGGCGAGTTTGAGATACGCCTCATGCACCACATCCTCCGCGGACTGTCTCGATCCGGCCAGCATCACCGCCCGCCGGTAGAGCCGGGGCAACAGCCCGCAGAAGACCTCGTCGAAGGTGGGTGACGCGGCAGACGGAGCTGACGACGGTGTCGCATCGGCCATGTACCGGAACTCTCCCCCGTGTTCGGCTACGGACGCGGCCGAGTCGGACGCTACCCGTGCGGTCGACACGCAATCAGGAATCTGCTTCCCAATCTCCCGCGAATCCCCCGAGACCGACCCCGATCGCCCGGCAAACCACACGTGTGGGTGGTCGCCGCTCCGCACACCTTCACATCTGATGCACCATCAGATTCAATGAGGGCATGATGGGACACGCTGCAATGGCGGCCACGGCCGTGCGGTATCTGCGTTCCGTCGGCGCGCCCACCACGGCCGCCGCACCGGCCACCGCACCGGCCACCGCACCCGGCGGGCCATGTCCGCGCCCCGCGCTGCGGGCCGTACGCGACGACGAGCGTGCTCCGTTGGACCCGGCCGCATTCCGCTCCGTCCTGGGCCACTTCGCCAGCGGCGTCACGGTCGTCACGTCTCCCGGGGAGCCGGGACCGGCCGGTTTCGCCTGCCAGTCCTTCAGCTCGCTCTCCCTCGACCCGCCGCTGGTGGCGTTCATGGTGGCGCGTACATCGACCAGCTGGCCGCGGATCGCCCGTGCCGGGGTGTTCTGCGTCAACATCCTCGGCGCCGGACAGGGCGAGCTCTGCCGGGGGTTCGCGGTCAGCGGCGGCGACAAGTTCGCCGGGGTCCGCTACGGGGCCGCACCCGCGACCGGTTCGCCTCGGCTGGCGGACGTTCCCGCCTGGATCGACTGCACGGTCCAGGCCGTGCACACCGGCGGCGACCATCTGATCGTGGTCGGCCGGGTCGACGCCCTCGGCACGGACCCGGCCGCCGCCGAGGGCGGCCCGCTCCTCTTCCACCGGGGCGCCTTCGGGCAGCTCCGAGGGTGAGCGCGGCCGGCGCGATGGCGCACTGAAGCGCCGGGGGGGGCGCGCCCTGCGCACTACGCAACGGCCAGCCGCTCCTCCTCCCTTCCCCTCCCCTCCCCACTCCCACTCCCCCTCCCGCGCGCCGCTGCCCGATGACCGGGGCCACCAGCGCCGCGACGGCACACAGTGCACCCGAGGCGTACCGGACCGGGTTGCAGGTGCCGAAGGGGTAGCGCGCCAGGCCGCCGAGGAAGGCGATCACGGCAGCGCCCACCTGGTGGGCTTCCGGCACCCGGCCGAAGACGATCGCGCCGTCCTGGCCGCCCTGGCCGCCCTGGCCGTCCTGGCCGTCAGCCCGTAGAGCGCGAGGTTCACCGACACCGCGAAGCCGAGGGTGCCGCGCAACCGGTGGAACCCGCGGCGCAGGGTCCGGTTCACCGGAGCAGCTTCCTCCGTGCCCCGGGCGGCACGAGTGGCCGGGAGGCCAGGGTTCATCCGGATCGGGCCAGGGCCGGTCAGGGCTCCTGCCCGAAGGTCAGCACCGCCCGCGCCACCCGCCCGTGATGAGCATCGTCCGCCGCCTTCGCGAAGTCCTCCACCGGATATGTCTTCGTCACCAACTCGTCGAGCAGCAGCCTTCCTTCACGGTAGAGCCGGGCATAGAGCGCGATGTCCCGCTGCGGGCGGGCCGACCCGTAACGGCAGCCCAGGATCGACTTGTCCAGATACATCGACGACACCCGGAACGAGGCCTCCGCGGTGGCCGGCGGCACCCCGAGCAGCACCGCCTGTCCGTGCCGGTCCAGCAGCTCGATGGCCTGCCGGATCAGCCGGGTGCTGCCCACGCACTCGAAGGCATGGTCGGCACCGGTGGGCAGGATCTCCTTCACCGCCTTGACGCCGTCCGGCACCGCCGACGCATCGATGAAATGTGTCGCCCCGAACTGCCGCGCCACCACCTCCTTCGCCGGGTTGGCGTCCACCGCCACGATCACCGACGCCCCGGCGATCCGTGCCCCCTGGAGCACATTGAGGCCGATACCGCCGGCCCCGATCACCACGACCGAGTCCCCCCGGTCCACCCTCGCCCGGTTGAGCACCGCCCCGACCCCGGTCAGCACCCCGCACCCGATCAGCGCGGCCGACGTCAGCGGAATATCCTCGGCGATCTTCACCGCCTGCACCGCCTTGACGACCGTACGCGCCGCGAACGCCGAGTTCGACGCGAAGCTGAACAGCTCGGTATCGCCGCGGCGGAACGGCTTCTGGGGCATCCCGATCGCCTTCCGGCACATCGTCGGCCGTCCCCGGTCGCACTCCGCGCACGCCCCGCAGTTGGCCAGCGTCGACAGCGCGACATGGTCGCCGGGCACCACATGACCGACGCCCGCGCCCACGGCCTCGACCACCCCCGCCCCCTCGTGCCCCAGCACCACCGGCACCGGGAACGGAATGGTCCCGTCGACCACCGACAGATCGCTGTGGCACAACCCCGCGGCCCGGATACCGACCAGCACCTCGCCCGGGCCCGGCTCGCGCACCTCCAGATCGTCCACGACCCGGGGCTGTTCGCCGTCGAAGATGACGCCCCTCATATCCGCTCCACTCTGGGCAGGCCGAGCACCCGCTCGGCGATGATGTTGCGCTGGATCTCGTCCGAGCCGCCGTAGAGGGTGTCGGCCCGGGTGAACAGGAACAGCCGTTGCAGTGCATCGAGTTCGTACGGCGCCTGCGCCGTCCAGTCGGCGGGGCCCAGCGCCGCGGCGGCCCCGCGCACCCGCATCGCCAGCTCCCCGAGCCGCTGGTGCCAGCCACCCCACAGCAGCTTCGCCACACTCGGCGCGCCGGCGTCCCCGGCCGCTCCCAGCGTGCGCAGCGCGTTCCACCGCATGACCTTCAACTCGGCCCACTGTCCGACGAGTTGGTCACGCAGCACCGGGTCCCGCAGGGCACCGCAGCGCACCGCCTCCCCGACGACCTCGGCCAGCTCCGCCGCGAACCCGATCTGCTGGACGAGGGTGGACACCCCGCGCTCCCGCGCGAGCAGCCCCATGGCCACCCGCCAGCCCGCGCCCTCCCCGCCCACCACATGCCCGGCCGCCGCACCGTCGAAGAACACCTCGTTGAACTCCGCCGTCCCCGACATCTGCCGGATCGGCCGCACCTCGATGCGCCCCGGCTGATCCATCGGCACCAGCAGGAACGAGAGCCCACGATGGCGCCGCCCGGCCGGATCCGTCCGCGCCAGCACGAAGCACCAGTCGGCCTCCCCGGCCAGCGACGTCCAGATCTTCTGCCCGCTGACGCGATAGCCGGCACCGTCCCGGACCGCCACCGTCCGCAGCCCCGCCAGATCCGACCCCGCGTCGGGCTCGCTGTAGCCCTGGCACCACAGCTCCTCGCCCCGGGCAATGGCCGGCAGAAACCGCCGCCGCTGCACCTCGTCCCCGTACGCGAGCAGCGTCGGCGCCAACAGGTTCTCCCCGATGTGCCCCACCCGCCCCGGCGCCCTGGCCCGCGCATACTCCTCGGCCCACACCACCTGCCGGGTCAGGCTCGCCGTACGGTTCCCGTACGCCCCCTCCGCACCGTCCCACCCGAGCCCGATCCATCCACCGGCCCCCAGCTCCCGCTCCCACGCCCGCCGCTCCTGGGCCCCCTCGTGCTCACTCCCGGGCCCGCCGCGCCCCGCCAACTCGGCGAAGTCGCCCACGAGATGCCCTTCCAGCCATTCACGAGCCTCCGCCCGGAACGCCTCGTCCCCACTCCCGAACCCAAAGTCCACGAAGACCTCCCACGCCCGCCCCCACTCACCTTCACCAACTCCACCCACGGGAGGGGACGGGCCCGCGCAGCGGACCCCGCCCGCCGCCAGGCGCAACGGCGGGCAGCCCCACGGCGGGGCAGCCGAAGACGCGTGCGGCGCCAAAGCGCAGCGGGCGACAAACGGCGAGCGACCCCCACGGCGGGAGACCCGAAAACGTGGGAAGAAAAGCCCTACGCGTTGGGCCGCCCCTTCGCCCCCGCAGCCCTCGCCATCTCCGACAGCTGCCCCAACATCGGCATAGGGTCGACCCCGACCGACCCCGGCAGCACCTCCGCCACCCGCTCCGGCGTCCAGCCGCCCCCGTCGGCGTACACGGAGCGAAGCTCCCTCGGCTGGGCCCACACGGCGATCTTCGGCCCGGCAACCGTGTACACCTGCCCGGTGACCTCCCGGGCCTGGTCACTCAGCAGATAGACGACCAGCGCCGCCACATCTTCCGGCTCGCCGATCTCCGTCAGCTCCATCGGCACATTCGCCGACATCCGCGTCCGCGCCACGGGCGCCACCGCATTGGCCGTCACTCCGTACTTGTGCAGCCCCAGCGCGGCGCTCCGCACCAGCGAGATGATCCCGCCCTTCGCGGACGCATAGTTGGCCTGCGACACCGACCCCTGGTGGTTCCCGCTGGTGAAGCCCACCAGGGTTCCCGCACCTTGTCGGCGCATGACGGCCGACGCCGCCCGGAAGACCGTGAACGTCCCCTTCAGGTGGGTGGCGAGCACCGGGTCCCACTCCTCCTCGGACATGTTGAAGAGCATCCGTTCCCGCAGGATCCCGGCCACGCACACCACACCGTCGATCCGTCCGTACTGCGCCAGCGCGGTGTCCACGATCCGCTGCCCGCCGGCCATGGTGGACACGTCGTCGGCCACCGCGACCGCCAGGCCCCCGGCCGCCTCGATCTCCTTCACCACCGATTCGGCGACCTCGCTGCTGGGTCCGGCGCCGTCGACGGAGACCCCGTAGTCGTTGACGATCACCTTGGCGCCCTGGTCCGCACAGGCGAGAGCCACCGCCCGGCCGATACCGCGGCCCGCCCCCGTTACGGCGATCACTTTGCCGGCCAAGAAGTTCCCCATGCCGTGACCCTTCCCGCAGTTTCTGACGGACCGTTAGATTTTTGAGCAGACACGGGACGAACACAAGACCCCGGGCGTACCGAACCCAGCCACCCCGAGGAGGGCCCATGCCCCTGCCGCAGGAGTTCCATGACATCGCCGAACGCGTGAACAACTGGGGGCGTTGGGGGCCGGACGACGAGATCGGGACCCTCAATCTGATCACCGAGCAGGTCGTACGGGAGGCCGCCGGCTGCGTCCGCAGCGGCCGCCGCATCCCGCTCGCCCTCCCCCTCCGGCAGGACGGCGTACAGACCGGCGTGATCCCCGGCCGGGTCAACCCGCTGCACACCATGACCGCCATCAACCAGGAGATCTTCGGCCCCGGCACGGTCGCAACGACGGACGACGCGGTCACGATGGGCCTCCAGGCCGCCACCCACTGGGACGGCCTCGCCCACGTCTCCCACTCCGGGCGGCTCTACAACAACCGGCCCGCGGACTCGGTCACCGCACACCACGGCGCCACCTGCCTCGGCGTGGAAAAAGCCACCCCGATCGTCTCCCGCGGAGTCCTCCTGGACGTGGCCCGCGCACACCGCACCGAGCAGTTGCCCGGCGGTTACGCCATCACGCCGGAAGACCTGGACGCCGCCGAGGAACGGGCCGGAACGGCGGTACGGGCCGGCGATATCGTCCTCGTACGGACCGGGCAGCTGCGGCACTACCTCGCCGGCGACCGGCAGGCCTACGCCTTCCCGTCACCCGGCCTGTCGCTGCGCACCCCGGAGTGGTTCCACGCGCGCGATGTCGCGGCGGTCGCCAACGACACCCTGACCTTCGAGATCTTCCCGCCGGAGATCGAGAACCTCTGGATGCCGGTACATGCGCTCGATCTCGTCGAGATGGGCATGCCGCAGGGCCAGAACTGGAATCTGGAGGAGCTGTCGACGGCCTGCGCGGCAGCGGGACGGTGGACGTTCCTGCTGTCCGCGGTGGCCGAACCGTTCGTCGGGGGATCCGGGGCGCCGGTCGCGCCCGTGGCAATCCTCTGACCGGGCCGTCGACGATCCCCTCACCGGACCAGGGCGATCCCCCCACGCCGTCGGCGTCCCCTCGCAGCACATCGCTTCACCCACGAGTGATCAACTGGGCACGCCACGTCAACACCTGGTCCGGACTCGTGTCGTTACACCCGTTTTGCCGCAGCTGCGAATCTATGCAGCTCTACACCTACGCAGCCATCGGCAAAACAACGCCTCTATAGCGCTATAGCGCTGTACCGTAGTGCCGCCGCACCGTCGCACCGTCGCACCGCCCGGAGCGGATCAGGCCTGGTGCGTCACGGCGCGCGGCGCTGCGCGAGAGGGCTCATAAGCCCCCAGATCGGACCCTGCCGCCATCAGCAGTGACTGGCCGCGGTCCACCTCGCACCAGATCCGCTTGCCGCCGCCCTCCTGCTGCCACCCCCAGCGGTCGGCCAGGCCGTCGACCAGCTCCAGGCCGCGACCGTTGGTGTCGTCGCCGTCGGCGTGCCGCTGGCGTGGCGGGCGGGCGCTGGCGTCCACCACTTCGACCCGGACCGTCCCGACGACGGCGCCCGATCCGGAGAAACACATCCGCAGCTCGGCCGCCGCGCCGGTGTGCACCACGGCGTTGGTGACGAGCTCGGAGATCAAAAGGATCAGCGTCTCCGCAAGTGGCTCGTCGGCCCCTATACCGGAACCCACGAGCCGCGACCTGGCCCACCGCCGGGCCCTGCCCACCTCCGCGGGGTCGGGCCGTACGTCCAACTGAACCTGAAGCACCTGCACCGCTCACACCATCCGAACCGGCGGAAACATCGCCTCGCGCCTCCACGGAGTCACGGTGCGTGACCCCGGTGGAGCACAGCATGGTTGACGTTGAGTCACCCCAACAAGCGCTTCGGGCATATTCCAGCGCAAGGGAGTATGCATCCTGCATACTGTGCGACGCACTTTGCGGGGAGTCGAACAAGGGGGGCGACCGGGCCCCGCCCAAGGGCGAGCGGCGCGCAGTCCGTACCCCGGAGTCGTCTTTCCGACGACACCGGACCCGTTGCGCCACAGAACCACTCGCACCCAACGGAGGGTACCCGAGCGGAACGCCGACTCCCCCCTGTGACGAGTCACGCCTAGGACACAACCCGATATCGACCCTCCGTGACCACTTCTGCGTGGTGAGTCCGACATTTCGTATACGAGTTGCCAGGGTCCGACATCGCCGGGCACGACGCACCACCACGCGCCGCCACGCTCCGCCACCGTGACCATCGCACCGTCGCCGTCAGGCGATCAGGCCCGCCGCCAGCAGCTCTTCCGCCTCGCGCGCCACTTCCCAGCGCTCGGCCCGCAGCCAGGCCCGCTTGAGATGCAGATGAACATCGGCTTCCCAGGTGAAGCCCATTCCGCCGTGGACCTGCAGACAATCCCGTGCGTTCCCCACTGCGGCCTCGTCGGCCAGCAACTTCGCGGCCGTGACGTCGAGAACACGGTCCGTGACCGACGCCGCATATACCGCACTTCGGGCGATTTCCGCCCGTACGAGCATCTGTGCGCACAGGTGCTTGACCGCCTGGAACGAGCCGATGGGCACGCCGAACTGCTCGCGCTCGCGGGCGTGGCCCACCGCCATCTCGACCGTGCGGGCCGCGCTTCCGAGTTGCTGGGCAGCGGTGAGCAGCGCGGCCTCGCGGCGGAGCCGGGGAACGTCCAGGGCCAGGGGCGCGGTGCGCGGCAGAGCCATGACGCGGGCGAGCGGGGTGAGGGGATCGATGGAGGCGAACGAGGCGCAGACCACCCGGTCCGGCGCACTCCGGTAGGCGCCGCCCGTGCGCCCCTGTACGCCCCTGGGCTCGCCCCGGGCCTCACCCCCGGCGTCACCCCGGACCTCACTCCCGGCCTCACCCCCGGGCCCGCCACCAGGTCCGCCACCGGCCCCGCCGTCGACTCCGCCGCCAGGTCCGCCACCGGTTCCGCCGTGGCCCGCGCCCCCCTCCACCAAGATCAACTCATCGCACTCCGCCGGGTGTTCCCACAGCACCGGCTCCCGCTCCGCCTCGCACAGCCCGACGATCTTCTCGCCGGCCGCAACACCGTCCACCGCCCCGGCCAGCAGCTGGCACGCCACCAGCGGCCCCGGCAGCAGCGCCCGCCCGGCCTCCTCGAAGACCAGCACCGCTTCCGGCAGTCCGAGCCCCACTCCGCCGGCCTCCTCCGGCAGTCGCAGCGCGAAGAACCCGGCCGCGCCCAGCTCGCGCCACAGCGCACGGTCCAGCGCCGGTTCCCCCACCGCGGCCCGCAGCCGCTCCCGGCCGAACCGTCCGGCCAGCAGCTCGCGGGTACCGTCCCGCAACGCCCGTTGATCATCGGTGAGTTGGAAATCCACGGCCCGGTCACCGCCCCTTCGGCAGGCCGAGGATCCGCTCGGCGACGATGTTCTGCTGGATCTGGGAGGTACCGGCCGCGATGGTGTACGAGAGGGACGACAGCCGGTCCGCGGCCCACTCGTGGTCCGCGTCCAGCGCGCCGGCCCCGAGCACCTCGGCCGCCGCGTCGTACAGCTCCTGGCGGAGGTGCGAATAGCGGAGCTTGAAGACCGAGCCGCCGATTCCCGGCACGCCACCACCGCTCCCCCGCTGCCCGGCGCGCGGGGGGACCCCCGTCGCCTCGCTGACATTCCACTGGGTCAGCCGCCACAGCGCAGCGAACTCCGCATGCAGCCGGCCCAGCCTGCGGCGCAGCACGGCATCATCCCAGCGGCCGTTGGCCCGCGCGGCCCGGGCCAGCGCGCCGAGCACCCGGCGGCAGGCCACCACCTCGCCGACGAAGGCGGTGCCGCGCTCGAAGGACAGCGTCACCATCGTCACCCGCCAGCCGTCGTTCTCCGCGCCGACGCGGTTGCCGACCGGCACCCGCACCTCGTCGAGGAACACCTCGGCGAACTCCGCCGAGCCGGCCAGGGTGCGCAGCGGCCGGACCGTCACCCCCGGTGCGTCCATGGGCATCGCCAGCCAGGTGATGCCGCGGTGCCTGGGCGCGGCCGGGTCGGTGCGGACGAGGAGTTCGCACCAGTCGGCGACCTCGGCGTGCGAGGTCCAGATCTTGGCGCCGCTGACGACGTAGCTGTCCCCGTCGCGTACGGCCCTGGTCCGCAGCGCGGCGAGGTCGGACCCGGCGTCCGGTTCGCTGAAGCCCTGGCACCAGATCTCGTCGCCGCGCAGGATCGGTGGCAGCCAGCGGGCGCGCTGTGCAGCGCTGCCCTCGACGGCGAGGGTCGGCCCCGCGTGCAGCAGCCCGACGAAGTTCGCGCCGACGTAGGGCGCCCCGGCACGCTCGGTCTCCTCCAGGAAGATCAGGTGCTGGGTGGGGGTGGCACCCTGCCCGCCGGCGTCCCGCGGCCAGTGCAGGCCCGCGTATCCGGCGTCGTACAGCATCCGCTGCCAGGCGGTGTCATAGGCCCGCCGGCCGGGCCAGTCGGACGCGGCGGGCTTCGCGGGGAGCCGCGGCAGCACCTCGCCGAGCCAGGTGCGCAGCCTGGCCCGGAAGTCTTCCTCTTCCGGTGAGTAGGTGAGGTCCATGGGGGCTAGCCGCGGAAGAAGCAGCAGACGAAGCGGCAGAGGGTCCGCCGACCGGGCGGATCGCCGCCGTCGAGAGCGCAGGAGGCGGAAGGCGGTTCGGAGACCGGCTCGCGCACCCCGTCCCGCGGCAACTCCATCACGTTCCCCATCATTGTCCCCTCACCAAAATTCTGATGGCCCGTCAGAAAAAGGCTAGCCCCGGCCCCTCTGGACCGACAAGGCGCCGGACTCCACCCTCGGCACCCAATCTGACGTGGCGTCAGTTCTGCGGAGGCGAGGAGGGCGGATGACCGGCGCCACGCTCTGGGGCCTGGTCGCCCGGCGGGAACAGCGGAGTCGACGCTCGAAGCGGCGTCGCCCCACCTCCTCCCGGGGCCTTGCCCCGCACCAGCTCCCGGAACAGCTGGAGGTGCCGGCCGCCGGGGGCCCCGCAATGCGGACACCCGCTGTCCTCCTCACCCCCTACGGTCACCCCATGAGCCACTCGCGACCCCGTATCGACACCGCCGCGCGCCGTGCCCGCCTCGGGCGGCGGCACCTGCTCGCGCCCGCGTACCGGGCGGCCCGTACCGAGGAGGTGGCCGATGCGGTCGTGGGGCTGCATGCCACCGATCCGGCGACCGTCCATCTGGCGGCCTGCGCCCGGCTGGCCGCCCCGGACCCGGCCGATGTGGAGCGCGCGCTGTACGACGAGGGGTCGCTGGTCCGGCTGTTGTGCATGCGCCGCACGCTCTTCGCGGTCGGCGCCGCGCTGGCACCGGTCGTCGCCTCGTCCACCGCGGAGGCGATCGCCGCCAGGGAGCGGGCGGGGATGGTCAAGTGGCTCACCGAGGGCGCCCCGGGGTGGGACGAACGGCGGCTGGCCGAGGTCGAGGAGAGGACGCTGGCCGCGCTGAGCGCACGCGGAGAGGCGACCGCGGCCGAACTCTCCGCCGAGGTGCCCGACCTGCGCGACACCATCGTGAACTCCCCCGGAAAGCCGTACCAGGCCACGGTCGCCGTCTCCAGCCGGATTCTGCGGGTACTGGCCGCCGAGGGCCGCATCCGGCGCGGGCGGCCGCGCGGCGGCTGGACCAGCAGCTCCTACCGCTGGAGGCCGGGCACCGCGTTCGCCGAGCTGCCCGCGCCGCCGGCTCCCGAGGCGCGCGCCGCCCTCACCGGCCGCTGGCTCGCCTCGTACGGGCCGGCGACCGTCGACGACTTCAAGTGGTGGACGGGATGGACGCTCACCGCCACCCGGCAGGCGCTGGCCGCCGCCGGCGCGGTCGAGGTGGACCTGGACGACGGCACCTCCGGCGTCGCCCTGCCCGGTGACCTCGCACCGGTCGCCGCACCCGAACCCTGGGCCGCCCTGCTGCCGGCCCTCGACCCCACGGCGATGGGCTGGAAGGCCCGCGACTGGTACCTCGACCCGGACCATGTACCGCAGCTCTTCGACCGCAGCGGCAACATCGGGCCGACGGTGTGGTGGCACGGCCGGATCATCGGCGGCTGGGCCCAGCGCGCCAACGGCGAGATCGTCTGGCGGCTGCTGACGGACGATGGGGGCAGCGAGGCCGCCGCTGCGGTGACGGCCGAGGCGGCCCGGCTGGCGGCCTGGATCGGGGACGTCCGTGTCACCCCGCGCATCCGGACTCCGCTGGAGCGGGAGTTGAGCGGGTGACGGGGGGCGAGCGGGCGACAGGGGGCGAGCGGGCGACAGGGTTGAACGGGTAGCCGGGGTTGAACGGGTAGCCGGGGTTGAGCGGGTGACGGCCAACGGCCGCGCCACCGGCCGCGCCACCGGCCGACCGCCCAGCCCGGGCGGACGCCCCAGCCCGGGCGGCCGCCTCAGCCCGGGCGGCCGCCTCAGCCCGGGCGGTAAGCGCTCGTCGCCTGCTCGTACAGCTCGTCCACCTCGTGCCGCCCGCTGTCCGGGCCGATGACGAGGACGAGGTGGTAGCGGCCGTTGTGGATCATCGCGAGGTTACGCACGTACACCTCGCGTCCGCTGCCGTCACGCCAGGAGAAGGTGCCCTCGGCCATCGCCGTCTTCCCGACGTCGATCCGCTGCAAACCGGAGGCCGAGGCCCAGCCGGAGGAGCGGTACGGCGCCAGCTCGGCTTCCTTGTTCTGCATATACGCCATCGGGTCGGTGCCGGAGTGCGCCGTCGTGTCACGGCCGGGCACCACCACCAGCTCGTAGTCCCCGCCCACGTACCGCACCTGGCCCCGGTCGTTCGCCCCGCGCCGCTGCCAGCCCTTGCGGACCGCGACCCGGAAGCCCTCGGGGTCGGTGCGGACCTCGAAGCCCTTGGCGACCTCGGTCGGCCTGGTGGTCTGCGGCGCGCCGGTGCCGGGCGAGCCGCCGTCCGCCTCTCCCCGGTCGCCGGGCGGAGTGGGGCTCGCGCCGGGCGCCGCGCCCGAGGTGCCCGCGCGGTCCGCGCCTCCCCCGCCGGCCTTGGAGTCCTCGCCCGACCTGGGCAGGAACGCCATCGCATAGATGACCGCGCCGACGAGGAGGAGCAGGATCACGGTCAGCAGCAGCCGGCCGAGAGGGCGCGGCACACGCGCCGGGTGCGCCGGGCGCGGCGCGTCTCCCAAGCCGACCTGCCCGACCTGGCCGACCTGGCCGACCTGCCCGACCTGCCCGACCTGCCCGACCTGGCCCAGCGTCTGCTGTTCGTACGGATCCCCGTCCGCGGCCCCGCTGTACCCCCAGGGTTCGGCAGGCTCGGCACGCCGCTCCGCCCGGGCAGCCCTGGGCGGCCGGAGCGGCTTGGGCTGCTTCGGGGGACGGGGCGGACGGGGGGCGGGGGCGAGCGGGGCGGACCGCTCCTGGTCCGGCGCCTGCGGGACGGTCGGTGCGGCCGCGGCGGCCGGCGTCCCGTCCGCCCCGACGACGGCCGGTGCCGACGGCGGCCGTGCCCGCCGGGACGCCCGGGTCTTCTTGTGACGCCCCTTCCGGACGAGTTCACCGCGGCGCCGCACGATCGGCAGCCGCCGCGGATCGGCGCCCTGCGAGGCCGGCATCGTCACCAGCCGGCTGCCGGCCTCCGGCTCCGGTGCCGTACGGATCAACGAGCGCAGCCAGCCGCTCAGCTCCTCGAAATCCGGGCGTTCGGCGGGGTCCCGGCGCAGCAGGGACTCGACGACGGGACGCAGCGCCCCGCACTCCTCGGCGACCGCGGGCGGCTGCGAACAGACCAGCTGCGCCAGTTCGACGGCGCTGTCCTCCGGGAACGGCGGCTGCCCCTGCACGCTCCGGTAGAGGAGGGCACCGACCGCCCAGAGGTCGGTGGCCGGGCCGACCGGCGGCGCCAACTGCCAGTTCTCATGGACCGGCCCCGCCTGCTCCGGTGCCCAGCGCTCGGTGACCGGGCCGATGACGGTCAGCCGCGTCTGCCGCGCCCGCTCGGCGGCGAGCCCGGCGGTGGGCCGGCCGTATGGGGAGGCCTCGCCCGGCGCGGTGGCGGCGGCGCCGTCGGCTGCGGACTTGGTCAGCGACGTCGTGGCGGACGCGGGCCGGTCAGCTGCAGCTGCAGCTGCGCCAGAAGCAGGCCCGTCCGCGGCGGAGTCGTCGGCGCCGTGCCCCTCCGCGACCGGCCCGGCCTTTGGGCCCCCGGCCCCTGCCCCGGGCCCGGCCCCGGCGGCCGCCTCGTCTCCGCACAGCGCCTCCTGGGCCGCGCCCACCGCCAGGCCGGTCAGGATGGCCCGGCCGTCTTCACAGACCAGGACCGTACGGGCGGTGATATTGCGGTGGAGCCGGCCGTTCGTATGCAGCACCCGCAGCGCGGCGAGCAGATCCGCGGCGATCTCCGCGGCGCGGTGCGGGGAGAGCGGCCGCTGGGCGAGGAGCGCGGACAGCGGGCGGGCGGTGAGGAGTTCGGCGACGATCCAGAGGCTGCCGTCCTGCGCAAAAGCATCGAAGACCTGCTCCAGCCGGGGGTGGTCGGCCAGCTGGGCGGCAGTCGTCGCGGCCTCCAGCGCGCGTCGTACGGCGGGATCGCGGGGGCTGCGGTCGGCAACCCCGGCCGTGCCCCCCGCCGTCACCCGCGCGGCACCGAAGCGGCCGGCGCCGGGCCCCCGCTCGGCGGGACCTGCCGTCTCCGCCCCCACGGCCTTCGCTCCGACGACCTCGGCTTCGACGACCTCCGGCAGCGGCACCTGACGGATCAGCACCTCCTGTCCGCTGAAGGTGTCGAACGCCCGGGTCTCGGTGACGTCGTCGTCGCCGAGGGGCCGCAACGGCAGGCGGTATCGCTCGGCGAGCACCCTTCCCGCGTACTCGTCCACGACGCCTCCCCGCAGCGCGCGCTGTGTCTACCGTCGCGCCGGAGCCGCCCGTCGGCGCTGGCGCCTCCGGTCACTTCCGGTCGTCGTCCCGCCGATTGCGGATGCGTACGGTCTTCGCTGTCTCACGATACGTGCCCGCATCGGACCTTGCGGCCCGCTCGGCGCAACGACGCGCAACTCTCCGCACGCAACCTCTCCGCGCGCAACCTCTTCGCGCGCGACCTCTCCGCTCCCCGTCCGGCCCCCCGCCCCGGGCCCTCGACCGGCCCCGCTCAGTCCTTCAGCGCGAAGGTCTTGAACGCGGTCGTGATCATCTGCTGGCAGGCCTTGTCCGACCAGGCGTCCGCCTTGCAGGTGATCATGATGGCGTAGCCGTGGTGGTCATCGGCCCGGAAGCCGCGGTCGAGGACCCGTACCTTGTCGCCGCTCTGCCGACGGGTGAACGACCAGTCGGCGACGGTCGGATAGTCCCGCCACTTCACCGACTTGATGCCGATGAGGTGGTAGTCCTCGCTGGAGGAGCGCACGGCCGGCTCCAGGCTGCGCCAGGAGGCCGCCGCATCGGTGCCGGGCTCGGCGTTGTAGTCGATCTGGATGCGCGGGAAGCCGCCCGAGGCGCTGTATATGGCGCCGGACCCCTCGCCCGCGGTGTCGGTCTGGTGGAAGCCCTTGGGCATCGCCATACGGAAGTGGAACTTGTCGTTGGTGAGCTCGGCGAAGCCGCCCGGCAGGGCCTTGCCCCCCTTGCCACCCTCGCCGCCGTTGTCGCCCTTGCCGCCGCTGTCCTCGGCCGGGGTGAGATTCGGCGGCTGCGGGTTCGACGGGGCCTGGTCCTTTGCCTGGTCCCCGCCCGCACCGGCCGCATCCGTCGAGGGCTTCGCCCGGCTCGCGGACGAGGACTTGTCCGGCTTGCCGGACGCCTTGCCGCTCTTCTGCGCCGAGTCGTCGCCGCCCAGGGTGACGGCCAGCACCGTGCCCAGCACCGCCAGGACGACGACCACGGCCACGATGATCAGCGTGCGGCGCGGAACGACGTCGGTCACCGACGCACGCGCCGTCGGACGGCTCCCGCCGCCGGAGCTGGAATCCGGACGGGCCGCCATCGCGGCGGCGGCGCTGCGGACGGACTGCAGGGCGCCGCGCACCTTCTCCTTGGCGGCCTCGGCGTCGAACCCGGGACGGGCGCCCGCCGGACGGGCCGCGTCCGGGCCGGCCGAACCCGCCGTACCGCCGGCATCCGCCGCGTCCGGACCGGTCGCCTCACCGGCCGTCGAGCGGGCCGCCTTCGCCTGCGGACGCTCGGTCCGCACCGGTGCGCTCGCCGCGCCGGCCTCGCCGGCACCGACCCCCTTGCTTCCACCGGCCTTGGCCTTGCTTCCACCGGCCTTGCTTCCACCGGCCTTGCTTTTGCCCGCCTTGGCACCCGCCGCGGACGGCTCGGCACCCGCCTGGCCACCGCCGTCGGCGCTCGCGTTCCCGGCCGCCGGCTCCGCCACCGGCGGCTTCGGAGCGGGCTTCGACTTCTGTGCGGCCTTCGACTTCGGTGTGGTCCTCGGCTTCGGTTTCGGCGTCGGCGCGGCCTTCGGCTCCGCCCGCTCCCGGGGCACCGTCGGCAGCGCCATCGCCCGGGTCGCGTCCATCGGGGGCTCCGGCGTCTGCGCCTCGGGAGCGTGGACCACGTCCTCCAGCAGCACCCGCGCACCGGCGTCGTCCAGCCGGCCTGCCGGGTCCTTCACCAGCAGGCCGTAGATGACCTCTTCCAGCGCGCCGGCGCTCTTCGGCGGCTCGACCGGCTCGGTCATCACCGCGGTCAGCGTGGCGATCGCGGAGCCCTTGTCGTACGGCGGAACGCCCTCGACACAGGCGTACAGCAGGCCGCCCAGCGACCACATGTCGGCCGGCGGGCCCGGCTTGTGGCCGCGGGCGCGCTCCGGGGAGATGTAGGAGGGGGCACCGACGAGCATGCCGGTCGAGGTCACGGAGGGGTCGCCCTCGACCTGGGCGATACCGAAGTCGGTCAGCACGACCCGGCCGTCATCGGAGATCAGGACGTTGGACGGCTTCACATCGCGGTGCAGGATGCCCTCGGCGTGCGCGGCGCGCAGCACATCGAGCACGACCAGCCCGACCTCGGCGGCGCGGCGCGGGGTGAGCGGGCCGTCATCGCGGACGACCTCGGCCAGCGAGCGGCCCTCGACCAGCTCCATCACGATCCACGGACGGTCGTCCTCGTCGACCACGTCGTAGACCGTCACCGCGCCGTTGTTCCGGATCCGGGCGATCGCCTTGGCCTCGCGCAGTGTGCGGGTGATCAGACGACGCTTCTCGTCCTCCTCGACCCCGCCCGGAAAGCGCAGCTCCTTGACCGCGACCGTGCGGCCCAGGACCTCGTCGCGCGCCCGCCACACGGTGCCCATGCCGCCCCGGCCGAGAACATCGGCGAGCCGGTACCGCCCGGCGAGCAGCCTGCCCCCTTTGCCGTCCATCTCGACCTCGTCGCCCACTGAATCCCCTCTGCAATCCAGCCGAGTTGGCAGCTTCGACGTCCCATCGATCACCAAACTGGCCCAACTCGGACAACCCACCCTGGCAGAGCCTTCATTCTCCCTCATCCGCGGCCATGCGGAAGGCCCGGGTCTGTGCCGGACGACACCTCGTACCCGTCATGATGGCCCCGACGAACGGGAGTCCCGATGCCGAAGCGCTCACCTCGCCCGGCCGCGACCGCCGCACTTCCCTCCGCGCCGCCGGTCGCCGGCCGCCGCCGCGCACTGCTCCGTTCGGGTGCCCTCGCCGCCCTGACCGTACTCGCCCTGACCGCCTGCACCGGTACGCCCCACCCGGCCGCCCTCGCGAGCGGGGCATCCACCCGGCCGCCCGCGACGACGCGGCATGCGCTGCACCGGCTGGTCGACGACGGAGCCCCGGGCGCCGCCTCCCTCACCACCCGCGCGGGCTCCCCCGCCGCGCGCTATGCCACGGCCGGCGTGGCCGATCTGCGCAGCGGCCGCACGATGGGCCCGCGGGACCACTTCCGGGCCGGCAGCCTCACCAAAACCCTGGTCGCGACGGTCGTCCTGCAGCTCGTCGCCGAGGGCCGGCTGTCCCTGCACGACAGCGCGGCCGCACACCTCCCACCGGGCGTGCCCGCCAGGGGGGACGGCGACCGCAGCGACCTCCGCAGGGTGACGATCCGCCAGCTGCTGGACCACACGAGTGGATTGTTCAACTACACCCGGGACCCCCGGCTCTCCCAGCAGCTCTTCGGCAAGGGCTTCGGCGCCCACCGCTACGACAGCCACACCCCGGCCGAGCTGCTGCGGATCGCCCTCGGCCACCCGCCGGTGGCCGCTCCGGGCACCCACTACGCCTACTCCAACACCAACTACCTCGTGCTCGGCCTGGTCATCCAGGCGGTCACCAAAAACCCGTACGCCACGGAGATCCGCCGCCGCATCCTCGTCCCCGCCCGGCTCGACCACACCTCCTTCCCCGGCACCGACCCGGTACTGCCCGAGCCGCACGGCCGCGCCTACTCCCAGGCCGGTGGCCGGCGGGTGGACGCCACAACCCTGGACCCCAGCCGGGCGGGCTCGGCCGGCGAGATGGTCACCACCCTGGGCGATCTCAACCGGTTCTTCTCCGCACTGCTCGGCGGCAGGCTCCTGGCACCGCGCCAGCTGACCCAGATACGCAACGAGAAGAGCACCGGCGGCGCCTACGGCCTCGGCCTGTACGCGACCAGGCTGCCCTGCGGCATCACGGTCTGGGGCCACAACGGCGACATCAACGGCTCCTACGTCCGGACCGCGGGCACCGCCGACGGCCATCGCATCGTCAGCTACCGCCTCAACACCGACACCCTGGCCGACCCGGCACACGGCACGGCGGTGCTGACCGCGGAGTTCTGCGCACCCCGGCGCCCCTAGGGAGACACCCCCTACGGGGTCTTCACAGGCCTACAGCGGCACGATGTCCGGAGCCCCCAGCCGCGCCGCATCCGCCGTCAGATCGTCCGGCTGCCGCTGGGATTCGCGCTCCGCCTCGACCCGCTTCCGGTAGTGCGTGATCTCCTTCTCGATCTGGTCGTTGTCCCAGCCCAGCGCGGGAGCGATCAGCTCCGCCACCTCGCGGGCGCTGCGGGTGCCCCGGTCGAAGGTCTCGATGGAGATGCGGGTGCGCCGGGTCAGTACGTCGTCGAGATGGCGGGCGCCCTCGTGCGTACAGGCGTAGACCGCCTCGGCCCGCAGATAGTCGTCCGCGGCCGCCAGCGGTTCACCCAGCGAAGGATCGGCCACCACCAGCTCCAGCAGCTCCTCGGTCAGCGAACCGTACCGGTTCAACAGATGCTCGATGCGCGCCACATGGAGTCCGGCGCGCGCCGCGATCCGGGCCCGCGCGTTCCACAGCGCCCGGTACCCCTCGGCTCCGACCAGCGGAATGTCCTCGGTGACACTCTCCGCGACCCGCTGGTCGAGGGCGTGCACCGCCTCGTCCACCGCGTCCTTCGCCATCACCCGGTACGTCGTGTACTTGCCGCCCGCGACCACGACCAGCCCCGGTACCGGATGGGCCACGGTGTGCTCGCGCGACAGCTTGCTGGTGGCATCCGACTCCCCGGCCAGCAGCGGACGCAGCCCCGCATACACCCCCTCCACATCGTCCCTGGTCAGCGGAGTCGCCAGCACCGCATTCACATGCTCCAGCAGATAGTCGATATCCGCGCTGGAGGCCGCCGGGTGCGCCTTGTCCAGATTCCATTCCGTGTCGGTCGTCCCCACGATCCAGTGCCGTCCCCACGGGATGACGAACAGGACGCTCTTCTCCGTCCGCAGGATCAGCCCGGTCGTCGAATGGATCCGGTCCTTGGGGACGACCAGGTGGATTCCCTTCGACGCCCGGACATGGAACTGCCCGCGCTCACCGATCAGCGCCTGGGTGTCGTCCGTCCACACCCCGGTGGCATTGACGACCTGCTGTGCCCGGATCTCGTACTCGCCGCCGCCCTCGACGTCCTGTACCCGGGCGCCGACCACCCGCTCGCCCTCACGCAGAAAACCCACCACCCGCGCCCGGTTGGCGACCTGTGCGTCGTAGGCGGCCGCGGTCCGCACCATGGTCGCCACATAGCGCGCGTCGTCCATCTGCGCGTCGTAGTACTGCAGCGCGCCGACCAGCGCGTCCTTCTTCAGGCAGGGCGCCACCTGCAGGGCCCGCTTGTGCGACAGATGCCGGTGCAGGGGCAGCCCGCGCCCGTGCCCCGACGAGACGGACATCGCGTCGTACAGCGCCACGCCCGAGCCCGCGTACGGGCGCTCCCACCCCTTGTGCTGCAGCGGATACAGAAACGGCACCGGCTTGACCAGATGCGGCGCCAGCCGCTCCAGCAACAGCCCCCGCTCCTTCAGCGCCTCTCGCACCAGCGCGAAGTCCAGCATTTCCAGATACCGCAGACCGCCGTGGATGAGCTTGCTCGACCGGCTGGAGGTGCCCGAGGCCCAGTCGCGCGCCTCGACGAGTCCGGTGGACAGGCCACGGGTCGCGGCGTCCAGCGCCGTCCCCGCGCCGACGACTCCGCCGCCGACCACAAGAACGTCCAGCTCCCGCTCCGCCATTCGGGCGAGCGCCTCGGCCCGCTGCGCCGGTCCCAGTATCGCTGTCTTCACCGCTGCCTCCCGCTGTGATCGGGGCCACACCCCCCGTCCGTCGATTCTGTCCGCGCCGCGTTCCGGTATCCACCCTCCGCTCATGACGACAACACCCCGCCGCCTTGATCCATCAATCCCTATTCTGGGTCAAATATCCGCTTAGTCTACTTATGCGCGATCGCCAGCCGCTTACGTCATGCGCACACGTCATTCGCAGTCGCTCGGGAAGGACGGCCGCAGCATGCCCGCAGACCTCGCCGTCATCGGACTCGGTCACCTCGGCCTCCCCCTCGCCCAGGCCGCCACCACCGCCGGCATCGGCACCATCGGATACGACCCCGACCCGCACACCGCCGCCCTCTCCGGCGCCGACGGGCCGCTCTCCGCCACCGAACTCCGCCGCCTGCTCTCCGCCGGCTTCCGCACCACCACCGACCCCACCACCCTCGGCCGGGTCCGTACCGCGGTCCTCTGCGCGCCCACGCCTCTCGGCGAGGACCGCACGCTGGACCTCACCGCCCTCGCCGACGCCGCCCGCACCCTGGCCGCACAGCTGCGCCCGCACACCACGGTGATCCTCGAATCCACCGCCTACCCGGGCACCACCGAGGAATTCCTGCGCCCCCTCCTGGAGGAGGGCTCGGGCCTCACGGCCGGCCGCGACTTCCACCTCGCCTGCTCCCCCGGCCGCCACGACCCCGGCAACCGCACCCACCGGTACGCCAACACCCCCAAGGTCATCGGCGGCCTCACCCCCGCCTGCACGGAGGCCGCCGCCGCGTTCTACAGCCGCCTCACCGACAAGGTCGTACGCGCCCGCGGCCCCCGCGAGGCCGAGACCGCCAAGCTCCTGGAGACCAACTACCGCCACATCAACATCGCCCTGATGAACGAGATGGCGGTCTTCTGCCACGACATCGGCGTCGACCTGTGGGACGTCATCCGCTGCGCGGAGACCAAGCCGTTCGGCTTCCAGTCCTTCCGCCCCGGCCCCGGAGTGGGCGGTCACGCCGCCCCCGTCGACCCCAACTACCTCTCCTACAAAGGCCGTTCCCCGGGTCACCCGCTGCGCATGGTCGAACTCGCCCAGGAGGTGAACGGCCGGATGCCGCGCTACGTCATCCAGCGCTGCGCCACCCTCCTCAACGAACACGGCAAATCCGCCCGCGGCGCCCGCGTCCTGCTGCTCGGCGTCACCTACAAGCCGGACATCGCCGACCAGACCGGCGCACCGGCCCTCGAAATCGCCTCCCGCCTGACGGAACTCGGCGCGCACCTCACGTACCACGACCCCTACGTCCCCCAGTGGACCGTGCTGGGTCGGCCCGTCCCCAGGGCCGACTCCTTGTACGAAGCCGCGGCCGCCGCGGACCTGACGGTGCTGGTGCAGGCACACCGGACGTACGACCTTCAGGGGCTGTCCGTGAAGGCGCAGTTGTTGCTGGATACGCGGGGGGCGACTCCTACGGGTGCCGCCCATCGGTTGTAGCCGCCCGTCCTCCGGCGGGGTGGCGGGTTTGGGCGGGGGCCGCTTGCTGTCCGTGGTGGGGCCGGTGGCGGGCCTCCGGGGCCTGCGGGGTGGACTGCTTCGCTTTACGCTCCGCTGCGCTCCGCCTTTGCTCCTTATTCGGACCTTTGGAAGCAAAGCCCGCACACCCGGCCCCTCCGGCCCACCACCTCCCGCCCGGGAACGCGACCCCCGCCCTGTGTGGGGAAAGGTTTTCAAAAACCAGAAGCTCGGCCGCGCCGTGGCATGGCCGAGCTTCTGGTCTTTGGTTTTCTCCTGCTCCCCCACCCCACACAACCAACCCCGCTCCCGCCGAAGGCGGGAAAAGGACAACAGCAACAAAAACGGCGGGTCACCCGGCAACGTGGGAAGCAAAAAGCGTCAGCGCCGTGGCGCGACCGTCACCTCGACCCGCTGGAATTCCTTCAGCTCCGAGTACCCCGTCGTCGCCATCGCCCTGCGCAACGCACCGAAGAAGTTCATGGAGCCGTCGGGGACCGTGGACGGCCCCAGCAGCACCTCTTCCGTGGTGCCGACCGCACCGAGGTCCATCCGCTTGCCGCGCGGCACGTCCTCGTGCACCGCTTCCATGCCCCAGTGGTGGCCGCGGCCGGGCGCGTCCGTGGCACGGGCCAGCGGGGAGCCCATCATCACGGCGTCGGCGCCGCAGGCGATCGCCTTCGGGAGGTCGCCGGACCAGCCCACACCGCCGTCGGCGATGACATGGACGTAGCGGCCGCCGGACTCGTCCATGTAGTCACGGCGCGCGGCCGCGACATCGGCGACCGCGGTCGCCATCGGGACCTGGATGCCGAGGACGTTGCGCGTGGTGTGCGCGGCGCCGCCGCCGAAGCCGACCAGCACACCGGCCGCGCCGGTCCGCATCAGGTGCAGCGCCGCGGTGTACGTGGCGCAGCCGCCGACGATGACCGGGACGTCCAGCTCGTAGATGAACTGCTTGAGGTTCAGCGGCTCGGCCGCGGAGGAGACGTGCTCGGCGGAGACGGTGGTCCCGCGGATCACGAAGATGTCCACGCCGGCGTCCACGACGGCCTTGGAGAACTGCGCCGTGCGCTGCGGCGACAGCGCGGCGGCGGTCACCACGCCGGCGTCCCGCACCTCCTTGATCCGCTGCCCGATCAGCTCTTCCTTGATCGGCGCGGCGTAGATCTCCTGGAGCCGCTTGGTGGCCGTGGGGCCGTCCAGCTCCGCGATCTCGGCGAGCAGCGGCTCCGGGTCCTCGTACCGGGTCCAGAGGCCTTCCAGGTTGAGGACGCCCAGACCGCCCAGCTCACCGATGCGGATCGCGGTCTGCGGGGAGACCACCGAGTCCATGGGAGCGGCCAGGAACGGCAGCTCGAAGCGGTAGGCGTCGATCTGCCAGGCGATCGAGACCTCCTTCGGGTCGCGGGTGCGGCGACTGGGTACGACGGCGATGTCGTCGAATGCGTATGCCCGGCGGCCGCGCTTGCCGCGCCCGATCTCGATCTCAGTCACGTGTGTGGCCTTTCCCTCTACGTCTGCGGCTCCAGTATCCCCGACACACCGAAGCCCGCGGCCGGGGAGCGGCCGCGGGCTTCACGGTAGGGCCGTGCTAGCGACGTGTGTAGTGACGCGCCTCAGTAGTCATCCGACCCCCTCGCGGGAACTCAGCGACGGGAGTAGTTCGGCGCCTCGGTGGTCATCTGGATGTCGTGCGGGTGGCTCTCCTTGAGGCCCGCGGAGGTGATGCGGACGAAGTGGCCCTTCTCCTTGAGCTCGGGGATGTCGGCGGAGCCGACGTAACCCATGGAGGCACGCAGGCCGCCGACGAGCTGGTGGGCGACCGAGGAGAGCGGGCCGCGGTAGGGCACCTGGCCCTCGATGCCCTCGGGGACCAGCTTGTCCTCGGAGAGGACGTTGTCCTGGAAGTAGCGGTCCTTGGAGAAGGACCGGCCCTGGCCGCGGGACTGCATCGCGCCGAGCGAGCCCATGCCGCGGTACGACTTGAACTGCTTGCCGTTGATGAAGACCATCTCGCCGGGCGACTCCTCGCAGCCGGCCAGCAGCGAGCCCAGCATGACGGTGTCCGCACCGGCCGCGATGGCCTTGGCGATGTCGCCGGAGAACTGCAGACCGCCGTCACCGATCAGCGGTACGCCCGCGGCGTTCGCGGCCTTCGCCGCTTCGTAGATCGCGGTGACCTGCGGCACGCCGACGCCGGCGACGACGCGGGTGGTGCAGATGGAGCCGGGGCCGACGCCGACCTTGATGCCGTCCGCGCCCGCGTCGATCAGCGCCTGGGCGCCGTCACGGGTGGCGACATTGCCGCCGACGACATCGACGGTGATGTTGGACTTGACCTTGGCGATCATGTCGAGGATGCCGCGGCTGTGGCCGTGCGCACTGTCGATGACGAGGAAGTCGGCACCGGCCTCGACCAGCGCCTGCGCCCGGTCGTACGCCGCGTCGCCGACGCCCACCGCCGCGCCGACGACCAGCCGGCCCTCGGCGTCCTTGGCGGCGTTCGGGTACTTCTCGGCCTTGACGAAGTCCTTGACCGTGATCAGGCCCTTGAGCACACCCGCGTCGTCGACCAGCGGCAGCTTCTCGATCTTGTGGCGGCGCAGCAGCTCGATGGCGTCCTCGCCGGAGATGCCGACCTTGCCGGTGACCAGCGGCATCGGCGTCATGACCTCGCGGACCTGGCGGCTGCGGTCCATCTCGAAGGCCATATCGCGGTTGGTCACGATGCCCAGCAGCTTGCCCGCGGCATCGGTGACCGGCACCCCGCTGATACGGAATTTGGCACACAGCGCATCGGCGTCGGCGAGCGAGGCATCCGGGCGGACCGTGATCGGGTCGGTGACCATGCCGGACTCGGAGCGCTTGACCAGGTCGACCTGGTTGGCCTGGTCCTCGATGGACAGGTTGCGGTGCAGTACGCCCGCGCCACCCTGCCGCGCCATGGCGATGGCCATCCGCGCCTCGGTGACCTTGTCCATCGCCGCGGACAGCAGCGGGATGTTCACCGCGACGTTGCGCGAGACCCGGGAAGCGGTGCTCACCGCGTTCGGCAGCACCTCCGACGCGCCGGGCAGCAGCAGCACGTCGTCGTATGTCAGCCCGAGCATGGCGAATTTGGCGGGCATACCGTCGACGTTGTCACTCATGACACCTTCCCCAATGCTCTTGCCTCAGCGCGGACTCCCATGCTAACGGCCTAAGGAAGTGTCCCAATCCACGAGCGATGAGGGCCTTGTCACTTGTGTATTTCTACGGCGATATTCCGCCGTGGACAGCGGGAAGCTGCTACTGCTCGGCGAGCGCCCGCAGCCTGCTCAGGGCGCGGTGCTGGGCGACCCGCACCGCCCCGGGCGACATCCCCAGCATCTGCCCGGTCTCCTCGGCCGTCAGCCCGACGGCGACCCGCAGCAGGACCAGCTCACGCTGGTTCTCCGGAAGATTCGCCAGCAGCTTCTTGGCCCACTCGGCGTCGCTGCTCAGCAGCGCCCGCTCCTCGGGGCCGAGGGAGTCGTCCGGCTGCTCGGGCATCTCGTCGGACGGCACGGCCGTGCTGCCCGGATGCCGCATCGCAGCGCGCTGCAGATCGGCGACCTTGTGGCCGGCGATGGCGAAGACGAACGCCTCGAAGGGCTTGCCGGTGTCGCGGTAGCGCGGCAGCGCGCAGAGCACCGCGACACAGACTTCCTGCGCCAGGTCCTCGACGAAGTGCCGTGCGTCACCCGGCAGTCTCGACAGCCGGGTGCGGCAGTAGCGCAGGGCGAGGGGGTGCACATGAGCCAGCAGATCGTGGGTGGCCCGCTGGTCCCCCTCGACAGCACGTGCGACGAGAGCGCCGATTTCCTGCTTCCCGTCATCACGCATCGGACCATGGTGCCTTGGCGCCGCACGATCCGCGGCATCAGGTCCGAACTTGTGCGCTGAAGCGTTATGCGCGGCAGGTGCGCCGGCTGTCATGTCCTGCGCCCTCCCCTCGTGCCCGACCGACCCGTCCCCGAGGAACTCCATACCTCAAGGATGCGGCACCGCGCGGGGAATCGGACCGCCGAAGGACGCGGCGGCCTGCGGGGCACCCCACGGCCCCGCCCGCCGCAGGACGGGCGGGGATCTTCACTCCCCCGCATCGCTGCACGTCACAACGCCTTAGCGGACCAGTCCCCAGCGGAAGCCCAGGGCCACCGCATGCGCCCGGTCGGAGGCGCCGAGTTTCTTGAAAAGGCGCCGCGCGTGGGTCTTGACCGTGTCCTCCGACAAGAACAGCTCACGGCCGATCTCGGCGTTCGAGCGGCCGTGACTCATGCCCTCCAGCACCTGGATCTCGCGCGCGGTCAGCGTCGGCGCGGCACCCATCTCGGCGGACCGCAGCCGGCGCGGGGCGAGCCGCCACGTCGGGTCGGCGAGCGCCTGGGTCACCGTCGCCCGCAGCTCGGCGCGCGAGGCGTCCTTGTGCAGATAGCCGCGGGCACCGGCGGCGACCGCGAGCGCGACACCGTCCAGGTCCTCGGCCACCGTGAGCATGATGATCCGGGCGCCGGGGTCGGCGGACAGCAGCCGGCGCACGGTCTCGACACCGCCGAGACCGGGCATCCGTACGTCCATCAAAATCAGATCCGAGCGATCGGCACCCCAGCGGCGGAGGACTTCCTCGCCGTTGGCCGCGGTCGTCACACGCTCGACGCCGGGCACGGTTGCCACCGCCCGACGGAGCGCCTCTCGGGCAAGCGGGGAGTCGTCGCAGACGAGGACGGATGTCATGACCGCCCTCCGCAGCTGATGCGCGTCACCTTGAGCCTCCAGGCTGGTACGTATCGTCACCTGTGCGATTGGCGGCCTCGGACATCTGCCCGACGGCTACCTCTGCCAATCGCCTCCGCACTCTCAACGACGGTCACCCGAAAGAGTTACGGCTTCGGCGACCGAGTTCAGCACGCTCCGTAAGGGGCCGGATACGCAGACGACTCATCGGGCGACCGGCATCCGCGCGTGCACCCTATGCCCTATTTGGCTCTCTTTCTTCCATTTTCATGGTGACTATGACTAGATTCGCAATGAGTCATATTTACATCTACTTCGACAGTAGATGTACCGTCGTGAGCACCGAGGCCGAATCAGCACCGCTTCGAGGGGACAAGCAATGGCAGATTTCTCCCGCCTCCCGGGCCCGAACGCAGATCTCTGGGACTGGCAGCTGCTCGCCGCCTGCCGCGGCGTGGACAGCTCTCTCTTCTTCCATCCCGAGGGTGAACGCGGAGCGGCCCGCAGCGCGCGTGAGACATCGGCGAAGGAGGTCTGCATGCGCTGCCCGGTACGGGCCGAGTGCGCGGCGCATGCACTGGCGGTCCGCGAGCCCTACGGGGTGTGGGGCGGCCTGACGGAGGACGAACGCGAGGAGCTCATGGGCCGGGCCCGCCACCGGCTGATCCCCGCGTCCTCCATGACCGGTCCCGCGGGCGTCTCCGGCGCCTGACCTTCGGGAGCGCATCGTTCCCGAAGAAACGTTTCTGCATGGCTGCGCAGCCGCCTGCCCGCGGGGTGGTGGCAGGTGAGAGCGCTGCGACGGGGATCCAGGGCCCGTACGGGGCCGGTGCGGCCGGGTCCCTCCCACGGGGCCGGTGCGGCCGGGCTTCTCCCACGGGCTCGGCGAACGGGTCCGACGAAGGGGCCCGACGTGACCAGTCGGCCGGAAGCTTTCGACACCACGGTGCTGCCCGGCAGCTACGGCCGGGCGGGGCGCTCGGTTCCCTCAGCGCCCCGCGGCATCCGCCAGCCGGTCGAGCGTCGCTCCGACGGCGGGGACCTTCGCCAGATCCGGCAGGGTGAGCGCGACGATCTCGCGGTGCACGGCGGGCTCCATCCGTATCGCCGTGGCCCCCTTGGGGCGTACCGACTCCAGGGTGAGTTCCGGCAGCGCGGCGACCCCCAGGCCCGCGCCGACCAGGCCGATCACCGCCGGATAGTCGTCCGTCGCGAAGTCGATGCGCGGGGTGAAGCCCGCACTCTCACAGACCTCCACCAGATGCCGGCGGCAGCGGGGACAGCCCGCGATCCACGCCTCGTCGGCCAGCTCGGCGAACTGCGCGGTGCCCGCCTTCGCCAGCCGGTGGCCGTCCGGCACCAGGCCGATCAGCCGGTCCGCCAGGATCGGCCGGACCACCAGGTCGTCCCACTCCGCTCCGGCCGCCGGGTCCGCGCCGCGCACCTCCGGATAGCGGAAGGCCAGCGCGATCTCGCAGTCGCCGTTGCGCAGCATCTCGATGGAGCGCGGTGGCTCGGCCTCGACCAGCGAGACCCGGGTACCCGGGTGGGCGGCGCGCATCTTCGCGAGGGCGGTCGGCACCAGCGTCGAGCTGCCGGAGGGGAAGGACACCAGCCGCACCCGCCCCGCGCGCAGACCCGCGATGGCCGCGATCTCCTCCTCGGCGGCGGTGAGCCCGGCCAGGATGCCCACGGCGTGGCGTACGAGCGCCTCACCCGCCTGGGTCAGCCTCATCTCGCGGCCCGCACGGACCAGCAGCGGGGTGCCGGCGGACTGTTCCAGGGCCTTCATCTGCTGGCTGACGGCCGGCTGGGTGCAGCCCAGCTCGCGCGCGGCGGCGGAGAAGGAGCCGGTCGTGGCGACGGCACGCAGCACACGGAGATGACGGGCCTCGATCATGTTTCGAGCATAAGCGAGTCTTGGGTTGGCCGGGGAAAAAGGAGTCCATGCTTTTGGACGGGATGGCCGGCGTTGCCCCGGATCGAGGGCATGCGTGAGACGTGAGAGGGGACGCCCCCACGGGCCTTCCCGTGGACCACGCCGATCGAGCAACGGAGCACCGTATGCAGCTGCTGACCGTAAATCTGGGACGGCCCGCCCCGTCCGAGCACACCGATGCGGAGGGCGGCACGGGTATCGACAAGAGGCCCGTGGACGGCCCGGTGCGGGTCACCGCCCCCGGCCCCCGGGGCACCGCAGGCAGCGGGCTGGCCGGTGACGCGGTGGTCGATCTGCGCTTTCACGGCGGCGACGACCAGGCCGTCTACGCCTACGCGCGCGAGGACCTGGACGAGTGGCAGCGGGAGCTGGGCCGCGAGCTGGCCAACGGCTGCTTCGGGGAGAACCTCACCACGTCGGGCGTCGACGTCACCGGCGCCCTCATCGGCGAACGCTGGCGGGTCGGCCCGCAGCTGCTGCTGGAGGTCAGCTCACCGCGGATCCCCTGCCGTACGTTCCACGGGTGGATGGGCGAGCACGGCTGGATCAAGCGGTTCACCCAGGCTGCGGTGCCCGGCGCGTTTCTCCGGGTGATCGAGGCGGGCGAGATCCGTGCGGGGGACGCGGTGGAGGTGGTGCACCGCCCGGATCACGAGGTGACGATCGGGCTGGCGTTCCAGGCGCTGACCATCCGGCGGGAGCTGCTGCCGCGGCTGCTTGAGACGGGTGGGGCGCTCGCGGAGGAGGCCCGGGGGACGGCGCTGAAGTACGTGGAGCGGCAGGGGGGTTGACCGCGGGGGCGGGGCGGGGTGGCCACGAGGGGGGCGGCCACGGGGGCGGGGCGGGGCTCCGGGAGTGCGGATCAGGACACCGGGAGACGGGCCGGCAGCGGGAGCCGGGTGGCGCCCCGGGAGCCGGGGGCGGCAGCGGGCCGGGGCGGCGGGCCTTTGTCCCGGTTGCCGGAGGGCGGGTTGCTCGTCTGCGCGGGCGGCCGCGCCACCGGGGGGAGGGGCTCGGGTGGCGTGCCCCGGGCGGATAGCGTGCCGGTATGACGACTGCATTGATCACGGGAGCGACGGCGGGCATCGGGGCGGCGTTCGCCCGGCGGCTCGCGAGTGACGGCCACAGCGTGGTGCTGGTAGCGCGCAGCGAGAAGCGACTGCACGAGCAGGCCACCGAGTTGCACGACCGGCACGGCATCGAGGCCGAGGTGCTGAGCGCCGATCTGTCCACCGAGGAGGGCATCGCCGCCGTCGAGGCGCGGCTCTCGGACACCAGGCACCCGGTGGATCTGCTGGTGAACAACGCCGGGTTCGGCAACAAGGGCGAGTACCTCGAAGTCTCGATGGCCGACGAGCTGACGATGCTGAAGGTGCACTGCGAGGCGGTGCTGCGGCTGACCACGGCCGCGGTGCGCGGGATGCGGGACCGCCGGCGGGGTGCGGTGGTCAATGTGGCGTCGGTGGCGGCGTTCGTGCCGCGCGGCACCTACGGCGCGAGCAAGGCGTGGGTCGTGCAGTTCACCCAGGGGGCCGCGCGGGATCTGGCGGGCAGCGGCGTCCGGCTGATGGCGCTGTGCCCGGGGTTTGTGCGGACCGAGTTCCACCAGCGGGCCGGGATGGGCACGGACAACATCCCCGGGTGGATGTGGCTGGACGCGGACAAGCTGGTCGATGCCGCGATGAAGGATCTGACCCGGGGCAAGTCCCTTTCCGTTCCGGACCCGCGGTACAAGGCGCTCATGGGCGCCGTGAAGCTGGCGCCTCGTGGAGTGCTGGGCGGCCTGACGTCCCGTACCGGGCGGAAGTACGGGCCCCGCTGACGCGGTGTGACGTCCGGTACAGGACTGCCGCTTACCTCTTACCTCCTGGGCCCTGCCCCTCCCGCCCGTCATCTCCCGTGGGCGGGCGGGGCAGGGCCAGCTGGGCGCGGGTGCCGTCTTGCCAGGTGACGTGGATGCCGTGGCCCGTGAGGTGTGTGGTCGCCAGGGTGTGTACGGGGGCGGGATCCGGGTCTCCCGTCAGGGAGGCCAGGGCTACGAAGAGGGTCCCCCCGGGGCCTGAGGTGGTGCTGCCCTCCAGGACTGCGGTCCGGGTGCCGGGGCCGAACAGGGTGCTCCCCGTCGGGGTGGGGTGCGGCGGGGTGTCGTAGCCGTGGACGGGGTGGAGTTGAGCGGTGGGGCCGTCGGGCGTGGTGGCCCAGCCCGTCTGGCGTACGCGGGTGCCCGGGGCGGCGCCGGTGACCAGGTGGACGCGGAGTTCGGCGCGGCCGTGGACGAGGGTGGCGGACAGGATCCGGATGCCCGGGAGGTCGCTGCCGTCGGCGTGGCGGGGGGTGTGGGTGGAGGAGGCCCGGTCGGGGCCGGTGGCGTGCGGGGTGGCGGGGCCGCGGGTGGTGAGGTGACCGTCGAGGAGCAGGCCGAAGTGGTTGTCGGGCAGGGGCTGGTGGTCGGGCAGCGGCTCGCCGTCGGACAGCGGCTCGCCGTCGGCGGTGGGGCCAGTGCGGGTGGAGTAGGCGAAGCGGGCGTAGTAGGGGTCGGGGGCGGCGAGGGTGGAGTTGCTGCCGTGGTTGTGGAGGCGGACCAGGCCGTCGGAGGCGGTGGACTGCAGGAGCAGGCCGGTGGGGCCGAGGGGCCGGGCGGTGTCCGCGGTTTCGGCCGGGAGCGGGGCCTCGGGGTCGGTCCAGGCGGGGTGGCCGGCGGGGAGCAGGAGGCCGAGGAAGCCCTTGGCCGCCCAGTAGGGGGAGGCCGGACCCGAGTAGCTCTGGAGCATCGGCACGTAGGGGCCGTACCAGCCGAGCGGTAGCAGACCGTCCCGGGTGACGGCTCCCCGGTCGAGGAAGTGGCGCAGGGTCCCGGAGGCGAGACGGCGGGTGGCACCGGGGGTGAGCGGGGTGTGGCCGGTGAGGGCGCCCAGCCACGGGGCGGCGGTGGCGGCGAAGCGGTAGGTGAGGGAGCGGCCGAACGGCAGGGGTGCCCCGTTGGCGTCGAAGGGGCGGGTGCAGTCGTCCAGTTGGGCGTGCAGGCGGGCGCCGTAGGTGGCCAGGAGCGTCAGGTCGCCGGCGAGGTGGGCGTGCAGGACCGGGTAGAAGTGCATCGCCCAGGCGTTGTAGTGGTCGAATGCGCGGTTGTCGCCGTCCGAGTACCAGCCGTCGCCGCGGTACCAGTCCTCGATACGGGTCAGCGCGCGGTCGATGGCGGCCTGCGCGCGGACGGTCTCGATGCCCGCTGCGCGGAGGAAGCCGCCGACGGTGAGGCCGAAGAGCCACCAGTTGTTGTCCACGGGGGACGGGCCGAGGGCGGGCAGCAGCCAGTCGGCGACACGGGCGCGGACGCTGTCGTCGAGGGTGTCCCACAGCCAGGGGCGGGTCAGGCGCAGGCCGAGGGCGAGCGAGGCGGCTTCGACACGGGCCTGGCGGATGGTGCCGATACGGGGCCAGGAGTCGGGGTCCGCGGGCGTCAGCTCCCGTGCGGTGGTGGGGCTTCGGGTGCCCGCGGCCAGGCCCTCGGCGTAGCGGGAGAGGTGGGCGTGCGGGTCGCGGCCGTTGCTGCCGGCGACTCTGAGGGCGGCGAGCAGGAAGGTGCGGGCGAAGCCTTCGAGGCCGTCCGAGCGGGGGCCGGAGGAGCTGGGACGGGGGCCCGGCAGGGTGATCAGGCCGTGGCGCGGGGAGGCGTAGGGGGCGGTGGCGTGGAGCAGCCCGTCGGCCGTCGCCTCCCAGTGGGCGCGGGTCCAGCCGGTGTACGCGCTGCGGCGGCGGTCCTCGGGCGGGAGGGGGAAGGGGTGAGGGTGCTGGGGGCGGAGGTGGTGGGGGTGCTCGGGCATGGCGTCCCCTGGGACGGAGGATGACGGCCGGCCGGGACGGAGGAATGACGGCCGACCGCCGGGAATCCTTCAGGTGCGGCTGACCGGACGTCAAGGGAACGCCGCACGTCAAGAGAACGCCGCACGTCAAGGGAACACGGAGGAGGAGATCGCATGACCCCACCGTCCGCCACCGGCCCCCACTCCCCACCCACCGGAGGATCCGGGGACCTCCCGGCGGCAGCTCGGGGAGGGCCGAAGGCCCCGGCCCGCGGCGCCGTCACCACACCCGGCGCACCCCCGCCCGCCGCCGCAGGCGCCACGGCGGCACACCATCACGACCGGCAGGCCGAAAGAGCGGTGAGCACGCCCGGCGCGGCGAACCGGCCCACCCTGCTCCTGTCGATGGGCCCCGGCATCGCCGAACGGCTCCTCGACACCCGCCACCACACCCGTCTCGCGGCCCTCGCCCGTACCGACCCGCACCTCGTCGCACACGAGCTGGCCGACCCCACCCCCGCCGTCGCCGCCGCCCTCGCCGACGCCGAGGTGCTGCTCACCTGCTGGGGCGCCCCACAGCTCACCGGCCGGGTGCTGGACGCCGCCCCACGGCTGCGCGCCGTCGTGCACGCCGCCGGTTCGGTCAAACACCACCTCACCGACGCCTGCTGGGAGCGCGGGATCGCCGTCACCTCGGCCGCCGCCCCCAACGCCCTCCCGGTCGCCGAATACACCCTCGCCGCGATCCTGTTCGCCAACAAGCGCGTGCTGCACGCCGCCCACCGCTACCGCGGCCTGCGCACCGCGCACGACTGGCACCACGAACTCGGCACCACCGGCAACTACCGCCGCACCGTCGGCGTCATCGGCGCCTCCCGCATCGGCCGCCGGGTCATCGAGCTGCTGCGGCCGTTCGATCTGCGCGTCCTGCTGCACGACCCCTACGTGACCGACGCCGACGCCACCCGGCTCGGTGTGCGGCCGGTCCCCCTCCACGCCCTCTGCGCCGGCAGCGACCTCGTCACCGTGCACGCCCCCCAGCTGCCCGCCACCCGCCATCTGCTCGGCGCACCCGAACTGGCCCTGCTGCCCGACGGCGCGACGTTGATCAATACCGCCCGCGGCTCGCTGGTCGACGGGGCGGCCCTGCTCCCCGAGCTGGTCTCCGGCCGCCTGCACGCCGTCCTCGACGTCACCCAGCCCGAACTCCCGCCGCCCGGCTCGCCGTTGTGGGACCTCCCGAACGTCCTGCTGACCCCCCACGTGGCGGGGTCCCTGGGCACCGAACTCCACCGCCTGGCCGACCACGCCCTGGACGAACTCGAACGCTATGCACACGGCCGGCCTTTCAACGGCCCGGTGCTGCCGGAGCATCTGCACCACTCGGCATAGCGCAACGGGGCCGGAGGGCGCCGCTCGCCATGAGCACGACGGGCCCGGGGCGCTGTTCAGCATGAGCACGACGGACCGCGGGCGCCCGGGCGTTCACGGGAGGGGGCCTCGGCGCCCGCGCGGCCTCACGCGAGGTGGCCCTCTGGCTCGCACGCCTCAGGCGAGGCGGCCTCCTCGTACGCCCTGCCTCAGGACGGGGCTCCTCACACGGGGCTCCTCACGCGGGGCCCCCTCCAGACCCGCCCACCCCCCGAAGGGGGGTGGGCGGCGGGGAAACAACACACCTGGGGGCGAGCGGCGAAAGACACCACCCCCGGGGCGAGCAACCGAAGACACCACCCCGGGCCCCCAAAAACCCCGAAGACCCGGCCCCCGCCACAGCGGAAACCGGGTCTTCGGTATGCGGTCCACGGCAGGCCGGCAGGCCCACCGTCACCGTGTCAGCTCACGTCAGTGCGCGTGCCCGTGACCGTGACCGGCCTCGGCCGCGTCGTCCTCCGCGGGCTTCTCGACGACCAGGGTCTCGGTCGTCAGGAGCAGCGAGGCGATGGACGCGGCGTTCTCCAGGGCGGAGCGGGTGACCTTCACCGGGTCGATGACGCCGGCCTTGACCAGGTCGCCGTACTCGCCGGTGGCGGCGTTGAAGCCGTTGCCCTTCTCCTGCTCGGCAACCTTCGCGGTGATGACGTAGCCCTCCAGACCGGCGTTCTCCGCGATCCAGCGCAGCGGCTCGACGACGGCGCGGCGGACGACGGCGACACCGGTGGCCTCGTCGCCCTCCTTGCCCAGGGAGCCTTCCAGCACCTTGGCGGCGTGGACCAGAGCGGAGCCACCACCGGAGACGATGCCCTCCTCGACCGCGGCGCGGGTCGCGGAGATGGCGTCCTCCAGACGGTGCTTCTTCTCCTTGAGCTCGACCTCGGTGGCCGCACCCACGCGGATGACGCACACGCCACCGGCGAGCTTGGCGAGGCGCTCCTGGAGCTTCTCGCGGTCCCAGTCGGAGTCGGTGGACTCGATCTCGGCCTTGATCTGGGCGACGCGACCGGTGACGTCCTCGGACTTGCCGCCACCGTCGACGATGGTGGTGTCGTCCTTGGTGACGGTCACCCGGCGGGCGGTGCCGAGCACGTCCAGGCCGGCCTGGTCGAGCTTGAGGCCGACCTCCTCGGCGATGACGGTCGCACCGGTGAGGGTGGCGATGTCGCCGAGCATGGCCTTGCGGCGGTCACCGAAGCCCGGGGCCTTGACGGCCACGGCGTTGAAGGTGCCACGGATCTTGTTGACGACCAGGGTCGACAGGGCCTCGCCCTCGACGTCCTCGGCGATGATCAGCAGCGGCTTGGAGGCACCCGCCTGGATGACCTTCTCCAGCAGCGGCAGCAGGTCCTGGATCGAGGCGATCTTGCCCTGGTGGATCAGGATGTACGGGTCCTCGAGGACGGCCTCCATCCGCTCCTGGTCGGTGACCATGTACGGCGACAGGTAGCCCTTGTCGAAGGCCATGCCCTCGGTGAAGTCCAGCTCCAGGCCGAAGGTGTTGGACTCCTCGACGGTGATGACACCGTCCTTGCCGACCTTGTCCATCGCCTCGGCGATGAGCTCGCCGACCTGCTTGTCCTGCGCGGACAGACCGGCCACGGCGGCGATGTCGGTCTTGTCGTCGATCGGACGGGCGGTCGCGAGGAGCTCGTCGGAGACGGCCTTGACGGCGGCGTCGATGCCCTTCTTCAGGGCGGCCGGGGAGGCGCCGGCGGCGACGTTGCGCAGACCCTCGCGGACCAGCGCCTGGGCCAGCACGGTGGCGGTGGTGGTGCCGTCACCCGCGATGTCGTTGGTCTTGGTCGCCACCTCCTTGACGAGCTGGGCACCCAGGTTCTCGTACGGGTCGTCGACCTCGACCTCACGCGCGATGGTGACACCGTCGTTGGTGATCGTGGGCGCGCCGAACTTCTTGTCGATGACGACGTTGCGGCCCTTGGGGCCGATCGTCACCTTGACCGTGTCGGCAAGCTTGTTGACGCCGCGCTCAAGGGCGCGACGGGCGTCCTCGTCGAACTTCAGGATCTTCGCCATGGGTTGCTTCAAGTCCTCTCATTGCGATCCTCGGCCACGACGTGGGGACCGCTGTCGCTCAAACGAACTGCGCCCCTGCCCCGGGTTGATTAGACGCGGGAACCAGGGGCGCAGATCACGGCAAAACTGGGTGACTTACTTCTCGACGATCGCGAGAACGTCGCGAGCCGAGAGAACGAGGTAGTCCTCGTTGTTGTACTTCACCTCGGTGCCGCCGTACTTGCTGTAGAGCACGACGTCGCCGACGTTGACGTCGAGCTCGACGCGCTTGCCGTCCTCGACACGGCCCGGGCCCACGGCCAGGACGACGCCCTCCTGGGGCTTCTCCTTGGCGGTGTCCGGAATGACCAGGCCCGAGGCCGTGGTCTGCTCGGCGTCGAGCGGCTGGACCACAATGCGGTCCTCAAGCGGCTTGATGGCAACCTTGGAGCTGGTGGTCGTCACGATCCGACCTCCCCCTTCGGAGATCTCACGGGGTTAACTGTCTGAGGTGGCGACCAGGTCGATCCGTCGTCGCGGGTGCCGGACCTGCCCGTCGCTGTGTGTCTGGCACTCCCCACTGGAGAGTGCCAACGCCGAGACTATGACGCGGTTAGCACTCGGTCAAGCGGAGTGCCAGCGCGGCGGGGTGCGCTTGCACTCCGCTCCGGTTGACCGGCCGTCCGAAGTCGTGGCCGCCGACGGGCCGCACCCCGCCGACCAGGGCCTTCCACGGCGGGATCGGGGCAGGGCAGAAGCCGAACGACGGGCACATTCCCATCAAATCGGACACACCTTCCCCTTCCCTCGCAACCACGCCACCGGCTGCCTCGTCTACCTCCCCGACTGCCGAGCCGACGAACCGGGCACCTCCCGGCCGGCCCGCGGCCTTGACGATCAGTGGCGGAGGAGACCCGTGCGTGGACAGACCAGCGTTCCCCGGGCGGCCCGGCAGCGGGAGAGTGACGCCGAGCGCACCATGACGTTCGCCGCGCTGGCCCAGGCACCGGACCGCCGGCGGACCGAGGCATGGCTGCTTGCCCTCGCCGTACTGATCGCGGACTTCGGGTACGCCTGCACCGGGCTGTCGATGACCGGCCGGCTGCCCGGCGGGCTGGCCGGCTTCGCCATCAGCATGTTCTTCGTGGCGCTGGTCCCGCACCTGGTCCTGCGCCGCTTCGCGCCCCGCGCCGATCCGCTGATCCTGCCGCTGGCGACGCTGCTGACCGGGATCGGCCTGGTGCTGCTGCACCGCCTGGACGTCACCTATGCGCAGACGCCGCGGCTCAAGATCGCTGAGGCGGCGAGCGGGCAGCTGGTGTGGACGGTGATCGGGGTGGCGGTCTGCATCGCGATCCTGCTGGTGGTGCGCGATCACCGCATTCTGCAGCGCTACATCTACCTGACCATGGTGGTCGCGCTGGTGCTGCTGATGGCCCCGGCCTTCTTCGGCGCCGATATGTACGGCGCCAAGCGCTGGATCCTGCTCGGGCCGCTGTCGCTGCAGCCCGGCGAATTCGTGAAGATCATGATCTCGGTGTTCTTCGCCGGCTATCTGACCGTCAACCGCGATGCCCTGGCGCTGGCCGGACGCCGCGTCCTGGGCGTCCAACTGCCCCCGGGGCGGCAGCTCGCACCGATCTTCACCATCTGGGTGATCAGCCTGCTGGTGCTGGTCTTCGAACGGGACCTGGGCACTTCGCTGATCTTCTTCGGCGTCTTCGTGATCATGCTGTACATGGCCACCGAGCGCACCAGTTGGGTGCTCTGCGGCCTGGCCATGGCCGCGGTCGGCGCCACGGTCGTGGGCTCCACGGAACCGCACGTCAAGGGCCGGATCATGGCCTGGCTGCATCCGATGGACATCTTCCTGCCGGAGAAACAGCGACCGCCGGGACTGATCTCCAACCAGGCCGCGCAGGCGCTGTTCGGCTTCGGCAGCGGCGGCATCTCGGGCAGCGGCCTCGGCCAGGGCCACCCGGAGCTGATCGGCTTCGCCGGCAACAGCGACTTCATCCTCACCACCGTCGGCGAGGAGCTGGGGCTGGCCGGGGTGATGGCCGTGATCATGCTGTACGTGCTGCTCGCCCAGCGCGGCCTGCGGGTGGGGCTGACCGCCCGCGACCCGTTCGGCAAACTCCTCGCGGTCGGGCTCTCCGGAGCGCTGCTGCTCCAGGTCTTCGTGGTCGCCGGCGGCGTCACCGGCCTGATCCCGCTGACCGGCAAAGCACTGCCGTTCCTCGCCAAGGGCGGCTCGTCACTCGTCGCGAACTGGGTGATGGTGGCCCTGCTGTTGCGCATCAGCGACCACGCGCAGCGCCGACGCGAGCCGGCCTAAGCCTCCGGCTTCCCCCGCCGGTCCGCTGCGCTTTGCCTCGGCACGCGTTTTCGGCTTTCCCGCCGTGGGTGCTTCTCGCCGTTGCGCCTGCGCCTGCGCCTGGCGGCGGGCGGGTCCGCTGCGCGGGGCGTTGCCGCTGCGCGGGGCGGGTCCGCTGCGCGGGGCGTTGCCGCTGCGCGGGGCGGGTCCGCTGCGCGGGGCGTTGCCGCTGCGCGGGGCGGGTCCGCTGCGCGGGGCTGTTGGGGTGCGGTGACGGGCCTGCGCGGGTGGGTGTCCGGACTGCTTCGCTTTACGTC
>NZ_JBIBVF010000027.1:135305-145545 GCF_043080045.1 Streptomyces sp. NPDC015125 | reverse complement strand
GGGGGGGGGGGGGGGGGGGGGGGGGGGGGGGGGGGGGCCTGTTCCGCCCCCCCCCCCCCCCCCCCCCCCGGGGGCCCCCCGCCACCGGCACCCACCACGAACAGCAAGCGCCCCCGCCCAAACCACACCCACCCCGCCGAAGGCGAAAGCAACAGACGACACACGGCGCCGCACCCGACAACGTGGGAAGCAGGGCTAGGAGCCCAAAACGGCTACGAGCCCAAAATCGTGGCCAAGAACTCCCCCACCCACGACAGCAGCTCGCGGCCGACCAGCGGCTTGCCGCCGATCTTGCCGGTGGCCGGGCGCGGCACCAGGATCTGACGGGTGGCCGGCTTGAGGACCGTACGGGGGTGGAGCCGCTTGAGCCGCAGCTCCTGCGATTCGCGCAACTCCACCGGCCCGAAGCGGATGTTGGAGCCCTGCAGGGTGATGTCCGAGACGCCGCAGGAGCGGGCGAGCATCCGCAGACCGGCCACCAGCAGCAGGTTCTCGACGGGCTCGGGCAGCTTGCCGTAGCGGTCGACCAGCTCCTCGCGGACGGCCGCGATGTCCTCCTCCGAGGAGGCGGACGCGATGGCCCGGTACGCCTGGAGGCGCAGCCGCTCGCCGGGGGCGTAGTCGTGCGGGACATGGGCGTCCACGGGAAGCTCGATCTTGACTTCGAGCGGGGGCTCCTCCTCCACGCCGCCTTCCAGGGAGGCCCGGTAGTCGGCGACCGCCTCGCCCACCATCCGTACGTAGAGGTCGAAGCCGACGCCGGCGATATGGCCGGACTGCTCGCCGCCGAGGAGGTTGCCCGCGCCGCGGATCTCCAGGTCCTTCATGGCGACGTACATGCCCGCACCCATCTCGGTGTGCTGGGCGATGGTCGCCAGCCGCTCGTGGGCGGTCTCGGTCAGCGGCTTCTCCGGCGGGTAGAGGAAGTAGGCGTAACCGCGCTCGCGGCCGCGGCCCACCCGCCCGCGCAGCTGGTGGAGCTGGGAGAGGCCGAAGTTGTCGCCGCGCTCGACGATCAGGGTGTTGGCGTTGGAGATGTCGATGCCCGATTCGACGATCGTCGTCGAGACCAGGACGTCGAACTTCTTCTCCCAGAAGTCGACGACGACCTGCTCCAGCGCCGACTCGCCCATCTGGCCATGAGCGGTCTGGATGCGCGCCTCGGGGACGATCTCGCGGAGCCGGGCGGCTGCCCGGTCGATCGACTCGACGCGGTTGTGGATGTAGAAGACCTGGCCCTCGCGCAGGAGTTCACGGCGGATGGCGGCGCCGATCTGCTTCTGCTCGTACGGGCCGACGAAGGTGAGGACCGGGTGGCGCTCCTCGGGCGGGGTGGTGATCGTGGACATCTCGCGGATGCCCGTCACCGCCATCTCCAGGGTGCGCGGGATGGGCGTGGCGGACATGGTCAGGACATCGACATTGGCACGGAGCTTCTTCAGCTGCTCCTTGTGCTCGACGCCGAAGCGCTGCTCCTCGTCGACGATGACCAGGCCCAGGTCCTTGAACTTGGTCTCGGAGGAGAACAGCCGGTGGGTGCCGATGACGAGGTCGACGGTGCCGTCCCGCAGCCCTTCGAGGACCGCCTTCGCCTCGCCGTCGGTCTGGAAGCGGGACAGCGCCCGGACGTTGACCGGGAACTGGCCGTAGCGCTCGGTGAAGGTGCCGAGGTGCTGCTGGACAAGGAGGGTGGTCGGGACCAGGACCGCCACCTGCTTGCCGTCCTGGACGGCCTTGAAGGCGGCGCGGACCGCGATCTCCGTCTTGCCGTAGCCGACGTCGCCGCAGATCAGGCGGTCCATGGGGACCGACTTCTCCATGTCCTCCTTGACCTCGGCAATGGTGGAGAGCTGGTCGGGCGTCTCCGCGTACGGGAAGGCGTCCTCCAGCTCGCGCTGCCAGGGGGTGTCCGGGCCGAAGATGTGGCCGGGCGCCGCCATCCGGGCGGAGTACAGCTTGATGAGGTCGGCGGCGATCTCCTTGACGGCCTTCTTGGCGCGGGCCTTGGTCTTGGTCCAGTCGGCGCCGCCGAGCCGGTGCAGGGTCGGGGCCTCGCCGCCCACGTACTTGGTGACCTGCTCCAGCTGGTCGGTGGGGATGTAGAGGCGGTCGCCGGGCTGGCCGCGCTTGGCAGGTGCGTACTCGACGAGGAGGTATTCGCGGGTGGCGCCCTGGACCGTGCGCTGCACCATCTCGATGTAGCGGCCGACACCGTGCTGCTCGTGGACGATGAAGTCGCCCACTTCCAGGGTGAGCGGGTCGATGGTCTTGCGGCGGCGGGCCGGCATCCGGGCGCCGTCCTTGCCGGCCGCCTTCTGGCCGGAGAGGTCGGTCTCGGTGAGGACGGCGATCCGGAGCTCCGGGTCGATGAAGCCGTTGTCGAGGGAGCTGCAGGAGACATGGACGAGGGACGGGGAGAGCTCGGCGAGGTCGGCGTCCAGACGGGCGGGGATGCCCTCGCCGCCGAGGACCTCGACCGTGCGGGCCGCCGGACCGTGTCCCTCGGTGAGGAACAGCGTGCGCCAGCCGTCCGCCAGCCACTGCTTGGTGTCGGCCAGCGCCCGCTGGGTGTCACCGCGGTAGGTGTCGGGGGCGTGCATGCCCAGCTTGAGGGTGTCGCCGTCCCTCTCCAGCTCCTCGCCGGACGCGAAGGGGCTGACCGACCACCACATCATCCCCAGCTCGCGCGCCCGGTCCCGGACGTCCGCGAGGCCCCACAAGGAGGCCGCACCCACATCGATCGGTGCCTCTCCGCCGCCGGCGCTGGCCGCCCAGGACGCCTGCAGGAACTCCTGGCTGGTCGCCACCAGGTCGGTGGCCCGGGTACGGACCCGCTCCGGGTCGCACACCACCGTCATGCTCCCGGCCGGCAGCACGTCCAGCACCAGCTCCATGTCGTCCACCAGGACCGGGGCCAGCGACTCCATGCCGTCGACGGCGATCCCCTCGGCGATCTTGCCCAGCAGTTCGCCCAGTTCGGGATGCTGCTCGGCGAGCGCCGCGGCCCGCTCCCGGACGGTGTCGGTCAGCAGCAGCTCACGGCACGGCGGCGCCCACAGGCCGTGCTCGGCGACCTCCAGGGACCGCTGGTCGGCGACCTTGAAGTAGCGGATCTCCTCGACGTCGTCGCCCCAGAACTCCACCCGCAGGGGATGCTCCTCGGTCGGCGGGAAGACGTCCAGGATCCCGCCGCGGACCGCGAACTCACCGCGCTTCTCCACCAGCTCGACGCGGGCGTACGCGGCCGCCGCCAGGCCGTCGACGATCTCTCCCAGGTCGGCGCTCTGCCCCGTGCGCAGGCTCACCGGTTCCAGGTCGCCCAGGCCCTTGACCTGCGGCTGGAGCACGGAGCGGATGGGGGCGACGACGACGGAGACGGGGCCGGCCGTCGGGTCGTCCGTGCGCGGGTGGGCGAGCCGGCGCAGCACCGCAAGGCGCCGGCCGACGGTGTCCGAGCGCGGGGAGAGCCGCTCGTGCGGCAGCGTCTCCCAGGACGGGAACTCCACGACGGAGTTGTCCTCGCCGGCCGGCATCAGGCTGCGCAGGGTGGCGGCGAGGTCCTCCGCCTCCCGGCCGGTGGCGGTCACCGCGAGCACCGGGCGGCCGGCCTGCCGGGCCAGCGCGGCGACGGTGAGCGGGCGGGCGGCGGGCGGCCCCACCAGATCCACATGCGGCCGGTTCCCGTCGGCCGCGGCCTGCAGCGCTTCGGCGAGCGCCGGGTCCCGTACGACGGCGTCGAGCAGACCAGTCAGGCTCATCAGAAGGTTCCGTCCCAGCGAGGCGAACAACGCAGCAGCCCGACACGTCTCACGGGCCGGGGTTGCCAAGCGTACGCCCGCCCGCCACCCGGGCGGGCCGCAAGCCCGGGACGCCCCGGCGCGCCGGACAGCTCGCGCCGGGGCCGCGCTCCCGGCCGCGGCGCGAGCCGTCAGCCGGGAGCGGCACCGATCAGCCGCGAACGGTACCGATCCTCCGCGAGCGGCACCGATCAGCCGGCGACCCTGACCGCGGCGTAGTACTTGTCCGCGGTCTTGAGGCAGGCGGCCTTCATTTTCTTCCGCATCGCCGGGGTGAGCGGGTCGGCCCAGGGCTTGTACTGGCAGGCCTGGCGCATGTCCTGCAGGAATACCTCGTCGATGCGGTTCTTGTGGTCCCTGCGCCAGGCGGGCTTCCCCACAATTGTTTTGTAGTTGCGGTAACCGAAGTCGTGGCGGTAGCAGGAGTGGTAGAAGTTGTAGCCGCCCGGCAGCTTGTCCGGCGAGCTGTTGCAGCCGTTGGTGCTCCAGTTGAACCGGAAGTAATTCGAGCCCGAGCGGTACTGCCCGAGGTACTGGTACCAGTCCGTCCGGGACGCCTGCCCCTTGCCGGTCAGCGACTTGAGCTTCGTCAGCCGGTACGCCCCGCCGACCGCGGGACCGGCCACGTCGGCCGCGGAGACCTGCTGCGCCACGGCGGACGGTCCGGACGTGACCGCCCCCGTTGCCGGCGTCGCGGCGAGCGCGGGTGCCGCCGTCCCGAGAGCGAGGACACCGGCCAGTACGACACCTCCGAAAGAGGTCCGCATCGTGTTCACTTGTTTCCCTTCCCCGATGTCATGCTGCAGAGAAGCCGCGTGCGAAATCGGCTTCGGGAAGGAAACTAGCGTGGCGATGCGCCTCCGCAGGAGGAATTAACGGAGCGCCCGGGCACCCCTCAAGGGAACCCTGCATTCCGCACGGCCGGACATGGCGAGAGAAGAGATAACTTGATCACTATGTCCGGATGCGACCGGTACCCAAAAGGGGTTCCCTGCGCATAAACCCCCGACGCGCACACCGCTGTGATCCGGGACACCTCTCCCGCCGCGGCCGCCCGTGCGCCCCGCCCCGGAGCCTGCCGAGTCGCCGCCCGGCCCGGATGCGCGGTTCCGCGCTGCGCGCCCGCATGGAAGGGTGCAGCGTACAAGGACCTGCGGAAGGCCCTGCGGAGGGGGAACGGTGACCAACAGCGCGCGACCTGCCGGCCACGGCGCACGCGAGGCCCTGCGGACGGCGGGCCCGGCGCCCGCGGATCCGCGGCGCCGCCCCGTCGTCGCCGCCCTCATGCTCGGAATGGCGCTGGCCGCCCTCGACTCGACGATCATCGCCACCGCCATCCCCCAGATCGTCGGTGACCTCGGCGGCTTCGCGGTCTTCTCCTGGCTCTTCTCCGGCTATCTGCTGGCCGTCACCGTCACCCTGCCCGTCTACGGCAAGCTCTCCGACACCTTCGGCCGCAAGCCCATCCTGATCACCGGCATCGTGCTCTTCCTCGCCGGTTCGCTGGCCTGCGCGGGCGCCTGGAACATGGCCTCGCTGATCGCCTTCCGGGTGCTCCAGGGCCTGGGCGGCGGCGCCCTCCAGGGCACCGTCCAGACCATCGCCGCCGACCTCTACCCGATGAAGGAACGCCCCAAGATCCAGGCCAGGCTCTCCAGCGTCTGGGCCACCTCGGCGGTCGCCGGACCCGCGCTGGGCGGACTGCTCGCCGCCTACGCCGACTGGCGGTGGATCTTCCTGGTCAATGTGCCGGTGGGGGCGGTGGCCCTCTGGCTGATCGTGCGGCACTTCTCCGAGCCGGAGCGGGACCGGCACGGTCCGCGGGCCCGCCGCCCGCGCGTCGACTGGCCCGGCGCGCTGGCGATCTTCGCCTGTGGCGGGCTGCTGCTGACCGCCCTGGTCCAGGGCGGGGTGGCCTGGGCCTGGCTCTCCGCGCCGTCCCTGCTGCTGTTCGCCGGCAGTGCGCTGTGCGCCGCGCTCACCGTCCTCATCGAACGCCGTGCCGCGGAACCGATCATCCCCGGCTGGGTCTGGCGCCGCCGTACCATCTCGGCCGTCAACCTCGCCCTCGGCGCCCTGGGGCTGCTGATGGTCGCGCCGACCGTGTTCCTGCCCACCTACGCGCAGGCGGTGCTGGGCCTGGGCCCGACGGCCGCCGGCTTCGTGCTCTCCGTCATGACCCTGAGCTGGCCGGTCTCGGCCGCGCTCAGCAGCCATGTCTACAACCGCCTCGGCATCCGCACCTGTGCGGCGGTCGGCATCGGCGCGGCCGGTCTGATCCTGCTCGCCTTCCCCCTGCTGCCCTACCCCGGCGCGGCCTGGCAGCCCGCCCTGATCATGCTGGCGCTCGGCGCCGCGCTCGGCCTCTTCCAGCTCCCGCTGATCATCGGCGTCCAGTCCTCGGTCGGCTATGCCGAGCGCGGCACCGCCACCGCCTCCATACTCTTTTGCCGCCAGGTCGGCCAGTCCCTCGGCGCCGCACTGTTCGGCGCCCTCGCCAACGCCACCCTCAACGACCGCCTGGCGCACGCCCCTTCGGACATCCGCCCCGGCCTGCCCGGCGACCTGGACGCGGTCTCACACGCCCTCCAGCACCCCGGCGCCCTCACCGCCCATGCCACCGACTACCTCCGCCGCGCCGTCGACACCACGGTCGACCACGTCTACCTCGGCGCCGCCGCGGCCGCCGGGCTCGCGCTGGCCGCGCTGGTACTGCTGGCACCACGGCGCTTCCCGGTGCACACGGACACCCGTGGGACGGGCGAGGGGGAGCCGGGCGCGAAGTAGCCGGGCAGGAAGTGGCCGGCGGGGCGGGCGGTCAGGCGCCCGGGCCGCCGCGCCGACGGGGCAGCTGCGTCTCCAAGGTGTCGTCCTCGTCGGAACCGGAACCGGAGCCGGAGCCCTTGCCGGATCCGGAGCCGTTGCCGAAGCCGCCGGCGGCGGTGCCCGCGCCACCGTTCCGTCCGCCGCCCTCCGCACTCCCGACGGCCTCGTCGCCCCCCTCCGCCACCGGTGCCTTCCCGGTGAGCACCGCCAGGCTGTTGCGGACGTGGGTCATATGGACGCGTACCTCTTCGCGCTCCGCGTCGTGTTCGCGCAGGATCCGCTCCGTGGCGCGCTCGATGCGTTCCACCTCCGCCCGGGCCTGGGCGAGGAGTCCGGCGGCGCGGTCCTCGCCGTCCTCCTGGCGGTGCCGGGCGGCCTCCTCCGCCTCCGCGTACAGCCGCCGGGCGTCGGCGCGGGCGGCCTTCCCGCGGGCGTCCAGTTCCGCGACGCGCCGGTCCGTCTCCGTCTCCAGCGCCACGAGTTCCCGCCCGGCCGCGTCCCACTCCTCCGTCTGCCGTTTCTCCTGGTCGCCGAGCAACTGCGCGGTGCGCCGGCGCACCTCCGCCAGCCCCTCGGCCGCCTCGCTCCGCAGCCGCTCGGCGTCCTCGGCCGCCACGGCCGCCAGTTCCGTGACCTCCCCGCGCGCCGCCCGCTCCGTCCGCCGGGCCCGGGTGTCCGCTTCGGCCCGCAGCGCGTAGGCCGCCCGCTCGGCCGCGTCCCGGACGTCGTCCGCGTGGGCGGCGGCCCCGCCGCGCGTCTGCTCGGCCGCCTGCTCCGCCTCGGCCCGCAGCCGTGCCGCCTCGGACTCCGCGGTCGTCAGGATCAGCCGGGCCTCGCTGCCGAGCGACTCGTACGTCTGCGGCGGCTGCTGCGCCAGATAGCCGCGCAGCTCCGCGAGTTCGGCCTCCATCTGGTTGGACAGGACGGTGAGCCGTGCGGCGCGCTCCCAGCAGGAGTCGCGGTCCACCGAGAGCCCCGTGACGCGGCGGTCCACATCCTCCGGCCGGTAGCCACGTCCTCGTACGGCCTCGAACCCGTGAGGCGAAACCGATGCACTCATCCCTCAAGCCCCTCTCCGCCGCGCACAGCAGTCGCGCGACCCGCAGCGTTCCGCTTCATTTCGCATGATTCCCTGCAGCACCGTGCAGTGACGCGCACTTCCCGTGGATCGCACCGAAGCCGCACCCTCGCGACACTCCGCCCAACCCACCCACCAGGATGCGTTATTTATCGCCAGAAGTCGGAATCCGATCATCTGCGCGCAGCGCCTGGAACAACCGCCTCGCCCCGGTTTCGTCCCACTGCAGCACCGATCCCACCCCGCTCACCATCACCCCGGGCCGTACCACCGGAACCGTCGTCGCCGTCCCCTCGCCCCCGGCGATCTGCTTCATCGACCAGCCCATATCCAGCACCCGCGCCATGTCCGCACCCTCGTCCACGGTCAGCGCCGCCAACGAGGTGTGCAGCACCCGCTGCAGCCGGGACGGATCGAGGAGGACGTCCGGGGAGGCCATCTCGTCGGCAACCGCACCGAGCAATTGCCGCTGGCGCTTCACCCGTCCGAGGTCACCGTCGGGGTCGCTATACCGGGCCCGCACGTACGCCAGCGCCTGGGTGCCGTTCATCCGCCGGCAGCCCGCCGGGAAGTCCGCCCCCGACTTCTCGTCCCGCAGCGGCTTGTCCAGACACAGCCGCACACCGTCGAGGGCGTCCACGACCCGCACGAACCCCAGGAAGTTCACCTCGGCATAGCGGTCCATCCGCAGCCCGGTCGCCTGCTCCACCGTTCGGGTGAGCAGCTGGGGCCCGCCGTCCGCATAGGCCTCGTTGATCTTGCGGTTGCCGTGGCCCGGTATCGGGACATAACTGTCGCGCGGCAGGCTGACCAGCGACGGTCCGTGATCTCCGTAGTGCAGCACCATGATCGTGTCGGTGTTCCGCACGTCGTTGTTGCCGACGTGCAGCTCCTTGCGCTGCTGCGGGGTCAGCGCGCTGCGGCTGTCCGAGCCGACCAGCAGCCAGTTCGTGCCCCTGCCCGCGGGCGGCCGCCCCGGATAGTCGGCCAGCGCGTCCATGTGCCGCAGCTGCCGCCCCGCCGAGACATACAGCCAGGCCCCGATCGCGACCACCACCACGACCAGCACCAGCAACGCCACCAGGAGCCAGACGAGCCACGCCCACCGGCGCCGGGGCGGGCCCGGCCCGCGCAGCGACCCGGGCGTCCGCCGCCGGTGCCACCAGCGCGGGCGCCCCGCCCGGTACAACGTCGCCGGCGTCGACGACGACGGCGGCTGCGACAACGGGGGTATCGGACGGCCCATATACGCATGGTCAGGGCACCCGACCCGTCCCGCAGGTCGAGCGCCCTGACCAGGTCGCTACCGCAGAGCCTGCCGCCGGTTCCGGTGGCGCTCCGCCACCGCCCCTACAGCAGCCCGTCCCACATCTGCTCCAGCAGCACCGACCACCAGGTCTCCGGCGAACCCAGCGCCGGCGGGTCCAGCGCGACCAGCTGCGCCTGGAAGTCGACGGTCCAGCGGCCCGCCTGCTCAGGCGTCAGCCCGTACCGCAGCCGCCACATCCGCCCCAGCATCGCCAGACAGCGCGCGAACTCCGGCAGACCGGAGTTCACAAACTGCGGCGTCGCGGGCGCCCCGCCCGGCCCGGCCTCCATCGGCACCGCCACGATGTGCGCGGTCCCGTACTGCACACACAGCTGCCGGCCGAAGTCATTGCCCATCACCAGATACGACCCGGCGTCCGAGGCGGGCTGCACCATCCGCTCCGCCGCCAGCTCCGCCAGCGTCGGCACCGGACGGCCCGGCTGCGCCTGCGCCCAGAAGAACGGCCCGAAGTCGACCGGCAGCCCGGACCACACCAGCGTCTGCGCCACCACCTCGGGCACCCCGTGCCGGGAGACCGACCGCTGATCGAAACGGAAGATCCCCTGCGGACCGAACGCCTGCTCCAGCTCCTGTCCGATCGCCTGCGGCGGCACCGGGGGCACCGGCTGCACCTGCGACGGATGCGGCAACGGCGCCCGCACCGGCGCCGGCCGCGCCGGACCGTCCGCGACCTGGTGCAACTCGCCCTGATGCTCGACGAGATGCCGTACGCCCTGCTGGCGCGAGGCATGGTCGCTGCCGTACGCGGCGGTATGGCTGATCCGCACCTGCGGCCAGTTGTCCCGGATCATCCGGGCGCAGTAGCCACCCGGCAGATCACAGCACTCCAGCTCCGTGTGCAGCTCCAGCACCTGCTGCGGGGGAACGTTCATCCCGCGCAGCTCGTGCAGCAGCTGCCACTCCGGATGCGGCGTACCGGGCGCCGAACGACGCACGATCTTCTGCTCGGAGCCGTCCGGCGCGCGATAGCTCAGTACGGCCATATAGCCCGGGCCGACGGTCGGCTGACCGCTGGGCGCCTGCGGATAGCCGTACGCACCGCTGCCGCCGGGGGGCTGGCCACCGGGGCCCTGCTGCGCCCCGGGCGGGCCCTGCGGCGGTCCGGGCTGTCCCTGCGGAGGTCCGGGCGGAGCGGGCTGACCGGGCGGCGGGACCGGGGGCGGGGCGACGGGACCGCCCGGCGGCACACCGGGGCCGCCGGGACCGCCG
>NZ_JBIBVF010000027.1:0-135208 GCF_043080045.1 Streptomyces sp. NPDC015125 | reverse complement strand
CCGCCGGGACCGTGGGCGCCCGGCCCGTTGGCCCCCGCGAGACCGGCCTGCAGGGACGCACCATCGGCGAGCATCGTCGCCGCGGCATGCACCCCGCCACCACCGGTGCCACCCGCGGCGGGTGGTGCGGAGGGCGGGGGCGGAGGCGGAGGCGGACCGTCGGGGCTGCCGGAGCCCCGGCCGCCCGCGGACGCGGTGGGCCTGCCGGGCGGGCCGGGAGGCTTGGGCGCACCGGGGGGACCGGGCGGCTTGGGCGCACCGGGCGGGCCGGGAGGCGCGGGCGGCGGCACACCGGGGCCGCCGGGACCGCCGCCGGGACCGTGGGCGCCCGGCCCGTTGGCCCCCGCGAGACCGGCCTGCAGGGACGCACCATCGGCGAGCATCGTCGCCGCGGCATGCACCCCACCGCCACCGGTGCCACCCGCGGCGGGGGACGCCGTGCCACCGGAGCCGGAAGCACCGGCTCCATCGGAACCATCGGCCGCACCCGTACCGCCCGTCCCGTCCACCGCACTGAGATCCAGCTCCGCCGCATCCAGCTGCGAGACCATCTGCGTCGGCACATAGCCGCCGGCCGGGCCCGTAGCGGGCGGGGCGGCCTGCGCCGGCTCCTGCGATGCACCGCCACGGCCCGCGCCCGGGGGACCGGGCACGCCGGGAGGCGGCGGGCCCGCGGCGGCGTTACCGGGCAGCGACGAACCATCGGCCAGCATCGTCGCCGCGGCATGCACCCCACCGCCACCGGTGCCACCCGCGGACGGCGCGGGCGGCGTCCCGGGACCGGGCACACCGGGCCCGGCCGCGGCGGGCGCACCGGCACCGGGCGCAGCGGCACCCGGCGGCGGCGGTACGTCGGCGACCGGCGGGCCGGACGGCGGCGGCAGATCCGGCAGCCCCGCAGCGGCGGGCGGCGCAGCCGGCATCGGCGGCGGCAAGGGGACGCCGCCGATGCCGGCCTCGTCCGGCAGATTCAGCGCGGGCGCCACCTGCGTACGCGGCAACTGACTGCCGCCGTGCAGCAGTTCGGTCTTGGCCTCCGGCCGGGCGCGGGGCGCCTGCGGGGCGTCGTCCTCCTCGTCGAAACCGGCCAGCGGCGGCGCGAAGACCGTCGCGGGCAGCCCCACCGAACGGTCCTCGCCCCCCGCGCCGGCGGTCGTGTCCGCCCCGGCCCACGGCGTCGGCGCCCCGGCAGCCGCGGCCGCCTCCTCACCTGCGCGGGCGGGCGCACCCTCGGTGCCGTTGACGCTCACCCCCGCCCAGGCGTCCGAGCCCGGCGGCGCGGCAGCGGGCGCGGGCGCAGCGAACGGAGAAGCCGCGGAAGAAGCCGCCGGGGAAGCCGCCGGCGCTGCACCCGCAGCTCCCGCGGCACCCATGCCCCCGGCACCCGTGCTTCCGGAACCCGCGGGGCCGGCACCCGTACTCCCGGCCCCCCGCCGGCCCGACCCGCCGATCGTGTCCGCCGCCTGCTGCAGCCACTCCGGCGGCGTCAGCAGAAACGACGTGGCCTCCAGATCGATCCGCTGCGGCGGCGCCTCGGCCGCGCCGTACCCGCCGTCCGCAGGGGCGCCGTACGCCTCCTCGTAACGCCGGATGACCTCACCCACCGGCAGCCCCGGCCACAGCGTCGTCTCCCCGCTGTCCCGCGTGATCACCATCCGGGCCCGGCCGCCATCCGTCGACGGGCCACCCTCCCGGTCCTCGGCCCAGGCCACAAAGCCCAGATCGAACTCCCGCACCCGCACCTCACGATGCAGCGGCGCCGGGACGTCACCGTTCACCCACAGCTCCGCGCGCTCCTGCGCCTGCGCGAACGTCACCACCGTGCTCAGCCCCCCACCGCAACCGCGTACGCAAAACCGCCGTCGACCATCAGGTTCGCCACGGTGTCCAGCTCCGGCGGATTGCCCACCAGCCGCTGCAGAAAGTCATCGAAATCCGCGCCGCACGGCAACAGCAGCCGCTCCACCCGCTCCTGCACCGTCCAGCCGTCCTGATCCCGCGCATCGTCGTACGGGCAGAACCACACCGAACCGAGCGCCTCGCCGCGCACCTTCACCGCGACCACACCGCCCTGTACGAACGCCACACCCAGATAGTCCTTGGTGAAGTGGTCCCGCAGACACTTGTTCACATAGATCAGATCGTTGACCGCCGCGTCATCGCGCACCGTGAAGAACGGCTGGTCGACCAGCAGCCCCAACTCCGCATCCAGCGCCGCGCCCACCGGAGCGCAGCCGCCCGCGGCCTTCAGGAACGACCGGTAGGCGCCCGGCAGCCGATAGCCCAGCGCCTCCTCGGCCTGCGCCACCTGCTCCTCACCCACCGACAGATCGCGGTGCGGCAGCCCGAAATGCACCGGCCGGGTCTCCTGCAGCGGCCGGGTACCGCGCCGGTCGTGCGCCACCGCGGCCGTCGCCAGCCCGCCGTGATGGCGCAACAGCGCCTTCACCTCGACCGGGATCAGCTCCATCCGCCGGGTACCGGCCACGTGATGCCAGGTCCAGCCGTGCGGCGTCGCCACCGCCGGCACATCTATCCACAGCTCGTGCCCCTGCGCGTGCAGCGCCGCATTCGCCGACACATAGTCCGTCAGCCGCAGCTCGTCGACGCCGAAACCCTCCGGCGGCTCGGCGATCTCCGCCGCGGCGCGCGCATACGGCGAGAACTCCGGGACACCGCGGGCGTCCATCCGCACCCCGGCGGGGTACCGCGTGGCGCGGACCGGGTCCGGAAAATGCACGACCTGTCCGGCATAGGCCGCATTCGGTGGGGCGGTACCTCCCGCCACCTGGGGGCCGGGGAGTGCCCCCAGCCCTTGCCGACCTGTCGTCATCGCGGTTGCCCCCTGGCTGAAGCTGGCTTTGGGGCACAGCCTATGCCGTACCGCAACACCCGCCCCCGCCCGCCTGCCCCCACACGTCAGCCCCGCGACACACCGGCGTCACCCACCGCCACACCACCCCCGAGCCCCCCGCGCACCACCCCGCCCACCAGCCCCGTTCCGCCGCGCCCGACGCCCCGTCAGTTCACCGTGACATCGCCGACAGGCCGCCCGACTACCGCAACGCCCAGCACATTTGGCAGGCTGACCCTCCCCCACCATTGGCGGGGAGACCCCCAGTACCACGGGGATTCGGGGAGGGAAAGCACCACCATGAGCACCACTGCACGCCACCACAACTCAGCCGCCGGCGACCCCCGCACCGCCGCCGGCGACCCACGCATCGGCTGGAGCGGCACCACGGACGCCCATCGCGCGCCCGCCCTCCACCACCGCCGCGACGGCATCCTCCCCACCATCGGCGCCGCCCTGTCCGTACGCGGACAAACCCTCACGTGCACCGCGAGCAAGGCCGAACAGCCCCCCGCCCTGCACCCGCTGGTCCAGGACTTCCTCGACGCCCTCGCCACCGCACAGCGCGAACGGTTCACCGGACGCTGCCCCGAAGCCGTCCTGCTCTCCCGTCACCTCACCGCCGTCGAGGGCAACCGCGGCAAACGCGCCTCCCGCAAACCCCTCACCAATGGCGAAGCCCGCCGCTCCCTGAAACACTCCAAGATCACCGCACGCCACATCCGCGAGGACGGCGACCCGCAGCACGGCAGCTACGCCCCGCCCTGCCGCTCCTGCGACGCCCTCCTCGCCCACTTCGGCGTCATGCCCATCAGCGGCACCACGCCCACAGGAAGCTGACCGCCACCATGCCGCCCACCACCCCCGGCCCCCGCACCCCCGCCCACGACCTCGCCGACTCGACCCGCTTCCCCGCCGCCGTCGACGTCGCCCTCCAGGAAGCCGGCTGGCAACCCGGCCGCTGGGACATACAGCAGGCCGAACACTGGGCCGACACCCTCCGCGCCCACACCTCCCCCGCCGGCCACCGCCACACCGTCTTCCCCGCCGCCGTCGAAGCCTGGGCCGAATTCGGCGACCTGCACATCACCGGCCCCGGCCCCGGGCGCCACATCGCCCCCACCCCGTTCGCCATCAACCCCCTGCACGGCCTCCACCTCGCCCGCACCCTCGGCGACCTCGGCCGTGCACTGGAAACCGACGTGGCCCCCCTCGGCCGCGAAGAACTCACCACCGACGGCACCACCTACGGCCAGGCCACCCTCGCCATCGACACCGAAGGCCGCGTCTACAGCCTCGACCACACCGGCGACTGGTACCTGGGACCCGACCTCGACAGCGCCCTCGGGACACTGGTGCTGGGGACACGGCCGAGCCGCCTCGGCTTCGCGTCTTACGGCTGACGTCTCGCCATTCGCCTCCGGCGGGCGGACGTGTTTGGGCGCGGGCTCACCTTTCGCCTCCGGCGGGGGTGGGGGTTGGGCGGGGGCCGCCTTTCGCCTCCGGCGGGGTGGGTGTGGTTTGGGCGGGGGTCGCTTGCTGTTCGTGGTGGGTGCCGGTGGCGGGCCTCCGGGGGTGGGTGTGCGGACTGCTTCGCTTTACGTCCGCACACCCACCCCCTCCGGCCCACCACCTCCCGCCCGGGAACGCGACCCCCGCCCGGTGGGGGTGAAGGATTCAAAAACCAGAAGCTCGGCCGCGTCGTGGCGTAGCCGATGCTTGGGTCTTTGGTCTTTTCCTTCACCCCCACCGGGGTGGGGTTTCCCAACCGTCGGGAGGGGGCGGGGCCGGAGGGGTGGGTGTTCGGGCTTTGCTTCCAAGGTCCGAATAAGGAGCAAAGGCGGAGCGCAGCGGAGCGTAAAGCGAAGCAGTCCGACAACCCACCCCGGAGGCCCCGAACCTGCCACCCACCACAAACCCGGGGCCCCACCCCAAACAACCAACCCCGCCGAAGGCGGCTTCTCAGCCGGTGGCCGGCCTTGCGGCCGGGAGCACCGCCGAGACCCGAAAACCGCCCGCCTCCGTCGGGCCCGAGACGAACACGCCGCCGAGCGCCGTCACCCGCTCCCGCATCCCCACCAGGCCATTGCCGCCGCTCGGCAGACCCGCATCGGCCGCGCCGCCGTCGCAGGGGCCGTTCTCCACCTGCACGGCGAGCTCGCCGTCCCGGTGCGCCAACCGCACCCGCGCCCGCGCACCCGGCGCATGCTTGTGCACATTGGTGAGCGCTTCCTGCACCACGCGGTACACGGTCCGCTCCACCCGCGCCGCATACCGGCGCCCGGCCACGGCAGACGCCCGCTCCTCCGCGAACCCCTCCTCCGCAGACCCGTCCACCATCAGCTCGACCACCATCCCGGCCGCCCGGGACTGGCCCACCAGATCCGCCAGCTCCGACAGGCACGGCCCCTCGGAATCCGCGTCCCCCGCCTCGGGCCCCGGCGACGCCGCCACCCCGGAACCGGAGCCACCGGCCAACGCCGACGACGCCCCGTCCACGGACGGCTCGGACGCCCGCGCCTGCACCGTCGCCTTCGCCCCCGCCTGCGACGCCACCGCCGCCAGCCGCTCCGGCGCACCCGACGCCGCAGCGCCACGCCCCGCCGCCCCCTCGGCCGTACGCAACACCCCGAGCATCTCCCGCAGCTCCGTCAGCGCCTGGCGCCCCATGTCGCCCACCAGCCCCGCGTTCTTCGAGGCCTTCTCCGGGTCCTTCAGCGCCACCGCCTGCAGGGCGGCCGCATGCACCACCATCAGACTCACCCGGTGCGCGACCACATCGTGCATCTCCCGCGCGATCCGGGTCCGCTCCTCGTTACGGGCCCACTCGGCCCGCTCCTCGGCCCGGTCCGCCAGCAGCGACAGCTCACGCTCCAGACCGTCCGCCCGCTCCCGCAAGCTCTCCACCAGCCGCCGCCGGGCCGCGATATACAGCCCCCACAGCACCGGCGGCGCCGTCAGCACCAGCCCCACCGCCAGCGCTATCAACGGCACGAACCACATCGGCGGATGGAATTCCTGCTGTGCCGCGACGTCCTCCCGCAGGCTGAGGAACGTCGTCACCAACGTCCCCGCCACCGTCATGCCCGCCAACAGGGCCGTGATCCGCCGCGGCACATCCGACGCAGCCAGCGTGTACAGCCCCACCACGCTCAGCAGCCCGCCCATCTCCGCAGGCATCACCGCGATCGAAGCGAGCACCACCACCACGGGCCACCGACGACGCACCAGCAGCACCGGCCCCGCCAGCAGGCCGAGCATGATCCCCAGCAGCCCGGGCACCTGCGCCTCGTGCGCGAAATTGGTGCCCTCCCACGCACACTCCACCGCAGAAGCCGCCGCCAGAAACACATCCAGCACCGCACTCCGCCGCCGGGCCCACCACCATGGCCCGTCCACCGGCGCACCCCGCGCGCCCACACCTTCACTTGCCCCCGTCGCGGTCATACCGCCCAGCCTACGGGCGCCCGCCCTCGATCCCCCGCCCCGTTACAGGTCATAGACCAGGCCCATTACCAGCCCTTACCACTGGTTATCCCTCGAACTGTTGAATCACCCACATTTCCGTCCCTTCCGCACGCGTGGCCACGGCACTCTGTTCCCATGCCGAACACTCATCGGAACCACCCCGACTACGAGGCGTTACGCCCTCAGGCCGTCGCCCTGCGCCGCGCCGGCCTCAGCCGCCGCCAGATCCGCGACCGCCTCCACATCCACAACAACGACATCCTCAACCGCCTCCTCGAAGGCGAACCCGCCCCCGACTGGACCCGCCGCCCGAACGCCAAGGACGACCTCCGCGAGCGGGCCCGAGCACTGCGGAAGGAGGGCAGGACCTACGACGAGATCCAGGTCGAGCTGGGCTGCTCGAAGAGTTCGATCTCGCTGTGGGTACGAGATCTGCCGAAACCGCCACCCCGCACCCCCGAAGAGGCCTCGGCCATCGCCCGACGCGGCTGGGAGGCCACACTCAAACGTCGCGACGAGGAGCGGCAGCGGACGAAACAGGCCGCGACGCGCGAGATCGGCGCGCTCACCGACCGGGAGCTGTTCCTGATCGGCGTCGGCCTGTACTGGTCGGAGGGCGGCAAGAGCAAGCCCTACCGTCTCAGCGAACGCGCCATCTTCATCAACAGCGACCCCGACATGATCCGGGTCTACCTCGCATGGCTCCGCCTGCTGGGCGTGAACAATGAGCGACTGCGGTTCTATGTGCACATCCACGAGTCGGCCGACACAGGGGCCGCGGAACGCTTCTGGGCCGACATCACAGGTGCCGACCCGTCGGCCTTCGGCAAGACCACGCTCAAGAGACACCGCCCCAAGACGGTCCGCAAGAACGTCGGGGAGAACTACCACGGCTGCCTGATGATCCATGTTTCACAAAGCGCGGAGCTATACCGTCGCATCGAAGGCTGGTGGTACGGCATAGTGTTGGGTGCTGAGCGATCAGCCTGACGGAATGTCCGGTTTGATCCTCTTTACTATCCCCCGTGGTGTAATGGGCAACACTGTCGGTTTTGGTCCGACCATTAGAGGTTCGAGTCCTCTCGGGGGAGCCCCTTATCGAACGGGCAATTTCCGGGTCCTGACCACCAAGTCGGGACCCGCCCGCGTTTCGGCTGCTATACGCACCGGTATCCTTCGGGTGACCACCACCCGAAGTAGCCAAGAAGCCGAAGGGCATCCCCGTGAGCGCCAACCGCCCGGCAGCCGTCGTCGTTCTCGCAGCGGGTGAGGGCACCCGCATGAAGTCGGCGACCCCCAAGGTCCTGCACGCCCTCTGCGGCCGCTCCCTCGTCGGACATGTCGTCGCCGCCTCCCGAGAGCTGGATCCCGAGCATCTCGTCGTGGTCGTCGGCCATGCCCGTGAGCAGGTGCAGGCGCATCTGGCCGAGGTCGACCCCGCCGTCCGCACCGCCGTGCAGCACGAGCAGAAGGGCACCGGCCATGCGGTCCGTACCGCCCTGGAAGAGCTGAGCAACGGCGGTGTCGCCCTCGACGGCACCGTCATCGTCGTCTGTGGCGACACTCCGCTGCTGACCGGCGATACCCTGCGGCTGCTCGGCGATACGCATGCGGCGGACGGCAATGCCGTGACCGTCCTGTCCGCCGAGGTCCCGGACTCCACCGGCTACGGGCGCATCGTGCGCGAGGCGGGTACCGGCGCGGTGACCGCGATCGTCGAGCACAAGGACGCCACCGCAGGCCAGCGCGCGATCCGGGAGATCAACTCGGGGGTCTTCGCCTTTGACGCGCAGCTCCTGGTGGATGCGCTCGGCAAGGTCCGTACGGACAACAGCCAGGGCGAGGAGTACCTCACCGATGTGCTGGGGATCGTGCGGGAGGCCGGGCACCGGGTCGGTGCGGCGGTGTCCGCCGATCACCGGGAGATTCTGGGGATCAACAACCGGGTGCAGCTGGCGCAGGCGCGGCGGCTGCTGAACGACCGGCTGCTGGAGCGGGCGATGCTGGCCGGTGTGACGGTGGTGGATCCGGCGTCGACGTGGGTGGATGTGTCGGTGACGTTCGAGCCGGATGCGACGGTTCACCCGGGTACGGAGCTGCTGGGTGCCAGCCATATCGCCACCGGTGCCGAGGTGGGTCCGCATTCCCGGTTGGCGGACACGTCGGTGGGTGCGGGCGCGGTGGCGTCGTTCACGGTGGCCGAGGGTGCGCGGATCGGTGCGGGTGCGAGTGTCGGTCCTTATGCGTATCTGCGGCCGGGGACGGATCTGGGCCCGAAGTCGAAGGCCGGCACGTATGTGGAGATGAAGAACGCGTCGATCGGCGAGGGCACGAAGGTGCCGCATCTTTCGTATGTGGGAGATGCGACGATCGGTGAGTTCACCAATATCGGTGCGGCGAGCGTCTTTGTGAACTACGACGGTGAGGCGAAGCACCACACCACGATCGGGTCGCATTGCAAGACGGGGTCGGACAACATGTTTGTGGCTCCGGTCACGGTCGGGGACGGCGCTTATACGGCGGCGGGCTCGGTCATCACCAAGGATGTGCCCCCGGGTTCGCTGGCGGTCGCGCGTGGCCAGCAGCGGAATATCGAGGGTTGGGTCGCGCGGAAGCGGCCCGGAAGCGCCGCCGCGCAGGCGGCTTCGACCGCTCGCCAGGATGCCGAGGGCGAGCGGTGATCGTGCAAGGGGTGCGCCGTGCGGGGCGTACCTTTGTTGAGCGCACGCAAACTGTGATTCGAGGAGATTTGCTGTGACCGGGATCAAGACGACCGGCGAGAAGAAGCTGATGCTCTTCTCCGGCCGCGCCCACCCCGAGCTTGCCGAGGAGGTCGCGCACCAGCTGGGTGTGGGCCTGGTCCCGACCAAGGCATTCGACTTCGCCAATGGTGAGATCTACGTCCGCTATCAGGAGTCGGCGCGTGGCGCGGACTGCTTTTTGATTCAGAGCCACACGGCTCCGATCAATAAGTGGATCATGGAGCAGCTCATCATGATTGATGCGCTGAAGCGGGCTTCGGCGCGAAGCATCACGGTGGTCGTGCCGTTCTATGGCTATGCGCGGCAGGACAAGAAGCACCGTGGCCGTGAGCCGATTTCGGCGCGGCTGATCGCGGATTTGATGAAGACCGCGGGTGCGGACCGTGTGGTGACCGTGGATCTGCACACGGACCAGATCATGGGCTTCTTCGACGGTCCTGTGGATCATCTTTTTGCGCTGCCGGTCCTTGCGGACTATGTGGGCGCGAAGGTGGACCGGGACAAGCTGACGGTGGTGTCGCCGGACGCCGGCCGGGTGCGGGTCGCGGACCGCTGGTGTGACCGTCTGGGTGCGCCGCTGGCGATCGTCCACAAGCGGCGTGACAAGGACGTGGCGAACCAGGTCACCGTGCACGAGGTCGTCGGCGATGTGAAGGACCGGGTGTGTGTCCTGGTCGACGACATGATCGACACCGGTGGCACGATCTGTGCGGCGGCGGATGCGCTGTTCGCGAATGGTGCGTCGGATGTGATCGTGACGGCGACGCACGGTGTGCTGTCGGGTCCGGCGGCGGACCGGCTGAAGAATTCGAAGGTGAGCGAGTTCGTGTTCACGAATACGCTGCCGACGCCTTCGGAGCTGGAGCTGGACAAGATCACGGTGCTGTCGATGGCGCCGACGATCGCCCGCGCACTCCGTGAGGTGTTCGAGGACGGCTCGGTGACGAGCCTCTTCGAGGAGCAGTGAGCTGAAGGTTCCGGGCGGGCCTGTGAGGTAGTCCGGGGCTGATCGACTTTGGGGCGGCCTTCCGGCCGGGTAGACTCATCGAGTTGCTCGGCGAGGGAGGCCGCCCTTTTGTGGTGGCTGTCCGTTATCGACGCGCTCTTCGTAGCAGGTCTGTCGTGGGCCGGGTAACGCCCACCAGAGGTTTTCTGCGATACGAGGAGTGCTGTTATGGCTGAGGTCAAGCTCACCGCCCAGGTTCGTACCGACTTCGGTAAGGGTGCCGCCCGCCGTGCGCGCCGCGCCGACCTGGTTCCCGCGGTGATTTACGGTCACGGCGAGGACCCCCAGCACGTGGCGATCCACAACCACGCGCTGATGATGGCGCTGAAGACGCCGAACGCCCTGATCCGTCTGGACTTCGACGGCAAGAGCGAGCTGGTCATCCCCAAGGCTGTGCAGCGTGAGGCGATCCGCCAGTTCCTGGTGCACGTGGACTTCCTGGCCGTGAAGAAGGGCGAGAAGGTCTCCGTCGAGATCCCGATCCACGTCGAGGGCGACCTGGCCCCGGGCCAGCACGTCCTGGAGCACGTGCTGAACGCGCTGCCGATCGAGGCCGAGGCCACCCACATCCCGGAGTCGGTCACGGTGTCCGTCGAGGGCCTGGAGGCGGGCTCTTCGGTGCTGGCCAAGGACATTGCCCTGCCGAAGGGTTCCTCGCTGTCCGTCGAGGACGACGCGGTCGTGCTGCAGGTTGTCGCGGCGCAGGCCGAGGCTCCGGCCGAGGAGGCCGCCGAGGGTGAGGGCGAAGGCTCCGAGGCCTGAGTCGTTTTTCGCTGAGGCGGTTTCTCAGCGAGTGGTCCAGCCGCTGCCGCGCGCCTTGGGGCGTGGGGTGGCGGTTGGGCTGTTTCATGGGCAGTTGCGGTCGGGGCCGGTGCGGAGTTGCCGGCGGATGTGGGAGTGGCTGAGATGGCGGACGCTGATCCGTGGCTGGTGGTGGGGCTGGGTAACCCGGGCCCGGAGTATGCGCGTAATCGCCACAATGTGGGGTTCATGGTGGCGGATTTGCTGGCGGAGCGGATGGGGGGCCGTTTCAAGGCGCACAAGGCGCGGGCGCAGGTGGTGGAGGGGCGTTGTGGGGCGCCGGGTCCGTCGAGTCGTCGGGTCGTGGTGGCGAAGCCGTTGTCTTTCATGAATCTGTCGGGTGGGCCGACGACGGGGTTGCGGGATTTCTACAAGGTGCCGGTCGGCAACATCATTGCGATTCATGATGAGTTGGATATCGATTACGGTGCGTTGCGGCTGAAGCTGGGTGGCGGTGACAACGGTCACAACGGTTTGAAGTCGATGACGAAGTCGCTGGGTGCGGAGTATCACCGGGTGCGGTTCGGGATCGGGCGTCCGCCGGGTCGTATGCAGGTGGCGGATTTTGTGCTGAAGGATTTCTCTTCGGCGGAGCGGCGCGAGCTGGATTATTTCGTGGACCGTGCGGCGGATGCGGTGGAGACGCTGATCGTGGACGGTCTGGAACGGGCGCAGAGTACGTACAACTCCTGAATGGGACAGCGCGGGTCAGGCTCTGACGAACCGTTGTCCGAGGTTGACCGGGTGCGGGTTATGGCCAAGGATCGCCGCCATGCCCAGAAGCAGTACGCGCACCAGTGCGGTCAGACGTAGTCGTACCCGGCGGGCCGGTGAGAGCGCCTATGGGGCGCTGCTGCTGGCCAGGACCGGGGTGATGGGTCTGCTGGCGTTGCTCCTGCTGGTGGCGGGGGTGTGGACGTCGTGGCACACGGCGCAGTACGCGATGCTCGTCAAGGCGCGGGAGCGCGGGATGATGACGGTGTCGGCGTGTGAGGCGGAGCGGTGCACCGGCTCGTATGTGCCGACGGGGGGCGATGGCCGGCCGCGGTCGAGGGTGACGATCGCTCAGGCGGCGGCGGGGGGCAAGGGCGAGCGGGTCGAGGTGACGGTCGAGCCGGGGACGGCGCGTGCGGTGCGGACCGGGGCGGGCGGGATCCTGCATGCGTGGGTGCCGTTCGCGGGGTCGTTGCTGCTGGCGGCGCTGGTGGTGGCCGGGGGGATGCGGCTGCGGCGTACGGCGTGGGTGATGGGTTTGTTGGGGGCGGTGTTGTTGGGCGCGGCGTTCGCTGCGCTGTAGGGCATGCATGACGGCGGCCCGTCCCTCCGGTGGGAGGGACGGGCCGCCGTCGTGTGTGCCCGGTGGTGTCAGCCGGTGTTGCGCAGTCCGGCGGCGACGCCGTTGACGGTGAGCAGCAGGGCACGGGCGAGGACCGGGTCCGGCTCCTCGCCGCGCTCGGCGGCGGTGCGCTGGCGGTCCAGCAGCGAGACCTGGAGGTAGGAGATCGGGTCGAGGTAGGCGTCGCGGATGTGGAAGGTCTGCTTGAGGACCGGGTTGGAGTCGAGGAGGGTCTTCTCCCCGGTGACGCGCAGGACCTCGGCGACGGTGAGTTCGTGTTCGGCCTTGATGACGTCGAAGACGTGCTTGAGCTCGTCGGGCACGAGGGTGTCGACGTAGTGCTGGGCGATCCGCAGGTCGGTCTTGGCCAGCGTCATGGTGACGTTGGACAGGAAGTTGCGGAAGAAGTGCCAGTGCTCGTGCATCTCGTCCAGGACGCTGTCGAGTCCGGCCTCGCGGGCGGCCTTGAGGCCGGTGCCGACGCCGAACCAGCCGGGGACGATCTGGCGGGACTGGGTCCAGCCGAACACCCACGGGATGGCGCGCAGTCCGTCGAGGCCGGCGCCGGAGTCGGGGCGGCGCGAGGGGCGCGAGCCGAGGTGGAGCTCGGCGAGCTGGTCGACGGGGGTGGAGGCGAAGAAGTACGCGGGCAGGTCGGGGTCCTCGACCAGGCTGCGGTAGGAGCCGTGGGCCGCCTCGGAGACGGTTTCCATGGCGGCGTCCCAGCGGGCCAGGGCCTCGTCGGACTGCCGGGGGGCGGTGTGCAGGGCGGAGGCCTGGAGCGTGGCGGCGACCGTCAGTTCCAGGTTCTCCCGGGCCAGCGACGGCACCAGGTACTTGTCGGAGATGACCTCGCCCTGTTCGGTGACCTTGATCTCGCCTTCGAGGGTGCCGTAGGGCTGGGCGAGGATCGCGTCGTGGGAGGGGCCGCCGCCGCGGCCGACGGTGCCGCCGCGGCCGTGGAAGAGGCGCAGCCGGACGCCGTGGCGGTGGGCGACGTCGCGCAGCAGGCGCTGGGCGCGGTGGATCTCCCACTGGGAGGTGGTGATGCCGCCGAACTTGGAGGAGTCGGAGTAGCCGAGCATGACCTCCTGGACGTCGCCGCGCAGGGCGACCAGGCGCCGGTAGGAGGGGTCGGCGAGCATCTCGTCGAGAAGCTGGTCGGCGATCTTCAGCTCGTCGGTGGTCTCCAGGAGCGGCACGATGCCGATCTTGGCCCAGCCGGCGTGCAGGTCGATCAGTCCCGCCTCGCGGGCGAGGACGGTGGCCGCGAAGACGTCGTCGGAGCCCTGGCACATGGAGATGATGTAGGACTCGACGACCTCGGGGCCGAAGGTCTCCTTGGCCTTGAGGATGGTGCGGAAGACGCCGAGGGTCTTGGCGCCGGCCTCGTCGAGCGGGGCCGGGGTGGGGGCCAGCGGGCGGCGGGAGCGCAGTTCCTTGGCGAGCAGCTTGCGGCGGTAGTCGCGCGGCATGTCCACATAGCGCCAGGATTCTTCGCCGAGGCGGTCGAAGAGCTGGCCGAGGGCGTGGTGGTGGGCGTCGGCGTGCTCACGGACGTCCATGGTGGCGAGCTGCAGGCCGAAGGCGGCGATGGTGCGCAGGGTGCGCTCCAGGCGGCCGTCGGCGACCAGGCCGCCGCGGTGGGCGCGCAGCGAGGTCTGGATGAGGGCCAGGTCGTCGAGGAGCTCCGCGGTGCCGAGGTAGTCGCGGCCGGGGACGTGGGGGGTGTCGCCGGCCAGGCGGTCGCGGGTGTTGACGAGCTTCTGGCGGATGCAGGTGGCCTTGAGGCGGTAGGGCTCCTCGCTGTTCAGCCGCTTGTAGCGGGGGCTGATCTCGGGGAGGAGGCCGAGGTCGTGCTGGAGGGATTCCAGCAGTTCGTCGGTGGCGCCGCAGTTGCGGATGGAGTTGGACAGCGCGCCGCGGAGTTCGTCGACGTGCTCCAGGGCGTCGGTGATGCCGTGCTCGTGCTGGAGGAGCAGCACGTCCCAGGTGACCTGCGGGGTGACGTTGGGGTTGCCGTCGCGGTCGCCGCCGATCCAGGTGCCGAAGGTGAGCGGGCGGGTGCCGGCGGGCAGCTCGGTGCCGGCCCGCTCCAGCTCGGCGGCGAGGTCTTCGAGGACGTCGCCGACGGCGCCGCGGCCCAGCTCGTCGAGGTAGTAGATGGCGTTGCGGGCCTCGTCGGTGGGCTCCGGGCGGGCGACGCGCAGCTCGTCGGTCTGCCAGATGAGGTCGATGTTCTCGGCGAGGCGGAGGTCGGCGCGGCGGCGCTCGGAGTCCGTGCTGTCCAGCAGCTCGGCGACCTTGCGGAGCTTGGTGAGGACGGAGCGCCGGGCGGCCTCGGTGGGGTGCGCGGTGAACACGGGGCGCACACCGAGGTTGCGGGCGGTCGCCTTCAGGTGCTCGGGGTCGGCGTCCTTGAGCATGTCGGCGGTGCGGGCGAGGATGCCGCCCTCGGCGGCGCGCTTGGCGCCCAGCTCACGGCCGCGGTGCACCTGCTCGGTGACGTTGGCGAGGTGGAAGTACGTGGAGAAGGCGCGCACCAGCTTGGCGGCGGTGGCCAGGTCGGTGTCGCCCAGGAGCCGGGCTGCGGCTTCGCCGTCGGAGCGGGTCAGGGCGCGTACCCGCTCGACGAGGTCGAGGAGCTCTGAGCCTTCCTGCCGGACGAGGGTTTCGCCGAGGAGGTCGCCGAGGCGGCGGATGTCGGCGCGCAGGGCGATGTTGTCGCTCGGGCCGGGGTCGAGGCTCTCGATGGGCGCGATCTCGGCTGGAGTGTTGTCGGCACTGCTCACAGGTGCGGCTCCTTGCAGCGATCAGGGGCGTCGCACCGCGGCTCATGGGAGAGGTGCCGGCGGGCGACGGGTGGGCAGGTCTGATGCGGGCGGGTTGCGGACCGCGCTGTCCGACGTCCCCAGGATAGGTCTGCCCAGCGTCAGCAGATCACACCGTCCGCTGGGTGGGCAGATGCGTCACAGGGGGTAGGTGTGGCGCCTGTCACGGCCTTGCCCGTCGCGGCGGCACTGCCATACTTACGAGACCGTAGGTTACGGTCCCGTAGCCGTAGCCGTGCCCCCGAGCCCCCCGACGAGGGACACCATGACCGCTCGTTCCGAAGCCGTAGAAGATCCCCCGATTCCTGCCGGTTCATCCGCCGGTCCGGCCACTACCGCCACGTCACCGTCCGCGACGCTGGGTGGCGAGCAGCGCCGGTCCGTCGAACAGATCACGCTGCTGCTCTTCATCACCGTCCCGTTCGTGGCGCTGGTCGCCGCGGTCCCGCTGGCCTGGGGCTGGGGGGTGAGCTGGCTGGATCTGGGGCTGATGGTGGCGATGTACTACATCGGCTGCCACGGCATCACGATCGGCTTCCACCGCTACTTCACGCATGGCTCGTTCAAGGCGAAGCGGCCGCTGCGGATCGCGCTCGCGATCATGGGCTCGCTCGCTGTCGAGGGGCCGCTGGTCCGCTGGGTGGCGGACCACCGCAGGCATCACAAGTTCTCCGACGCGGAGGGCGACCCGCACTCCCCGTGGCGCTTCGGCGAGACGGTGCCGGCCCTGATGAAGGGCCTGTGGTGGGCGCACATCGGCTGGATGTTCGACGAGGAGCAGACGCCGCAGCAGAAGTACGCACCGGACCTGATCAGGGACGATGCGATCCGTACGGTCTCCCGCCAGTTCGTCCTGTGGACGACGGTGTCGCTGCTGGTCCCGCCGCTGGTGGGCGGTCTGGTGACCTGGTCCTGGCAGGGTGCGCTGACCGCCTTCTTCTGGGGTTCCCTGGTCCGCGTCGCGCTCCTGCACCACGTCACATGGTCGATCAACTCCATCTGCCATGCGGTGGGCAAGCGCCCGTTCAAGTCCCGCGACCGCTCGGGCAACGTGTGGTGGCTGGCCGTGCTGTCCTGCGGTGAGTCCTGGCACAACCTGCACCACGCGGACCCCACCTGTGCCCGGCACGGGGTGATGAAGGGGCAGCTGGACTCCAGCGCCCGGCTGATCCGCTGGTTCGAGAAGGCGGGCTGGGCGTATGACGTCCGGTGGCCGGACGCGTCCCGTATCGATGCCCGACGCGCGGAGCCGGCCGCCGGGGGTACGTCCCGGCGGTAGGCGGGGAAGGCATGATTGACGGGTGGCGATCGACAACAGCACGAGCAACAGCAAGGGCAAGCCCTCCCCGGCCGCGGGCACGCGGCGGGCCCGCCGGGTCCGGATGACCGGTGCGGAGCGCCGGGAGCAGCTGCTGGACATCGGTCGCACGCTCTTTGCCGAGCGGGGCTACGAGGGCACTTCGGTGGAGGAGATCGCGGCGAAGGCCGGGGTCTCCAAGCCGGTGGTCTACGAGCACTTCGGAGGCAAGGAAGGCCTGTACGCGGTGGTCGTGGACCGCGAGATGCGACAGCTGCTGGACATGGTGACCGGCGCACTGACCGCCGGCCACCCCCGCGAACTCCTCGAACAGGCGGCGTTCGCGCTGCTCGATTACATCGAGACCTTCACCGACGGCTTCCGCATCCTGGTCCGCGATTCCCCGGTGGCCCAGTCCACGGGCACCTTCGCCTCCCTCATCAGCGATATCGCCACCCAGGTCGAGGACATCCTGGGCCTGGAATTCAAGGCCCGCGGCTTTGACCCGAAACTGGCCCCGCTCTATGCGCAGGCCCTGGTCGGCATGGTCGCGCTGACCGGCCAGTGGTGGGTGGACACCCGCAAGCCGAAGAAGGCCGAGGTGGCGGCGCACCTGGTGAATCTGGCCTGGCACGGCCTGGGCAACCTGGAGGCGAAGCCTCGGTTGATAGGGCATCGGAAGAACTGAGGGGCGGGAGCGGGGTGGCGGGGCTCGGGGGCGGGGCGTCTCCATGGCCCATGGCGACGCCTCAGCTGTGCTGACCCAGCGGTGACGCCTCAACGGCGAGGGCTCCATGGCCACCCACCTGGTGATCCTCATCTGACACACTGGTCGGCCGTCGACGTGTATCGCGCCTCACCAGGAGCCACCGGACGGTCATCCGGGTACGCGAGGGTGAGACCTTTGCGGGGCGAGGCGAGGCGAGCCCGAACAGGAGCAGCAAACCGCATGACCGAGATAACGTTCTGCCTTTCCCGGGCAGATTTCGCGCAGCAATTCACCGCGCTTCCCGGGCACGAGGCATGGGGGGCGCTCCAAACGGGAAATGGGCGGATTGCCGCCGAATCACCGCTGGCCCGGGTTCATCGCCAGGGCGGCAGTGACGGCCACGATGCGGCCTTCGCCCTCACCGCGGCGGCAGAGCCCGCCCACACCCTGTGCACCGTCGCCCCCGAGGCCGGCGCCGCCGGCTCGCAGAACGCGTATGCGGTGCACGACGGAACCGGCCACCTCATCGGCCGGATCGTCCACGAGCGTTCCCCGCTGGGAATCCGCCAGGCCTGGCGCATCGAGGACGCGGTCAGCCAATGCAGCGCGATCGCCTACAAGGGAAATATCCGCGGCTGGATCGCCTATTGGGCCATCTCGCCGTTCTGGGCCATTCTGGCGCTGATCCACCTCTTCAACGGTGACCTGCATCCGGGCCGTTCACTGTGGAGCAAGCCCTACCGTGCCCGCTGGCACCTGCGGACCGGCGGCGGACCGAAGAAGGCCGCCCTCGACTTCAACACCGGCCGCTACCGCGCAGATCCCGGACTGCTGAATGTGCACCTCCTCTATGCGCAGGCCGCCCTGTACGGCGCGTAGCGCCGGGGCCGGGCACCGCTCTCCGTTTCACGGAGTGCCGCCATGCAGCTTTTCACGGAGTGCCATCGTGCAGCCCCATGCAGGCATTCGATATCTGGTGACATATCCGGCATACCCTACAGTTTATTTCTTCATGCATCTTTGCCATGCCACCTCGCTGCACATTGCCCCTCCCTTAACCCTGCGCTTTCACCCCGTCGGGCGGTCACGATACGGTGAGTAAATGTGCCGATCCGGGATCGTCGCACCCAAGAAATAGCTGAGCGATGGGGGAATCGCGCCGTGGCGACAGACTTCAAAATCGATGTCGAGCGCATCCAGGCGATGCTCAAGAAGCTCGCGGATGCGGACGACCGCATGCGAGATGCGCAGCACCGGCTCAACAAGGTGGGCCCGAAGACTCTGGGCACCGATGGCCTCGACGATGCCTGTGACGAGTTCCAGGATCAGTGGGGTGACGGCATCAAGCGGATCTCGGGTGCCGCGAAGGAGATCCACGAGAAGCTCAAGCTGACGCTGGACGCCTATAAGGCAGGCGAAGAAGAGAACGCCAAGATGATGGGCAAGAAGTAGCCACCGGCGCAGCCTGATCGGCTCTACGCGATACCGAAGAAAAGTTTGCTCACACGGGGAGACGCATGTCCTGGCGCAGCATATTCATCGAAGACGACTCGGCCTGGCCCGGCGTCAAGTTCAATCCGGCCAAGGGAGATCTGGACCAGATCCAGGCACTCGCTTCGGATGTGAAGTCCGTTGGTGACGAGCTCGACGAACTCGACCATATGCTCAAGTCGATCGGTAAGAGCGACGGCGCATGGGAAGGTGAAGCGGCGCAGAACTTCGCGAAGAAGCTCGGCGAACTGCCCAAGTACCTTCACCAGGGCAGCGAATCCATGCACGACTGCGCAAAGGCTTTGCGGGGCTGGCACACCCATCTGCAGGGATTCCAGCACAAGGCCGAAAAGATCGAGACGGAGGCCGCGGCGACCCGCAAGGACGTGACGGCCAACCGAGAGCATTACGACCGGCTGAAAAAGCGGTACGACGACCTCAACCTGGCGACCGTGGATGCGGAGGACCCCGGGTTCAAGAAGCTCATCACCGACATCGACACGGCCACGCACAAGGTCGACAACTCCCAGGACAAGCTGGACGACCTCGTCCGCGAGGCCGAGCGCATCTACGCCCAGTGGAAGGACCGCGCCGGCGAGGCCGAGCGCGCGATTCTCAAGGCCTCGGAGAACCACCCGCCGGACCTCCACTGGTGGAACAAGGCGATCGACGGCCTGAAGGCCGGCTTCCGGGCCTTCACGGACTGGCTGGTCGACCACGCGGACCTGCTGTCCACCATCTCGTCAGGCCTGGCCGCGGCCGCGCTCGCCTGCGAGTTCATTCCGGTTGCCGGAACGGCGGTGGGTGCCGTGCTCGCCGGCGCCTCGGCGGTCTGCGCCGCCGGCGCGATGGCAGGCCACTGGATCGGCAATGCGCGAGGCAACGGCACCCCGGGGTGGAAGATCGGGCTCGACGCGCTCGGGGTGATCCCGGGTGTCGGCGGCGTCGCGAAGTCTGCGTTCGCGGGCGCCAAAATCGGCACACGCGCCGCGAGCATAGCCGGGGCCGGTGGGCTGGGAAAGGTGGCCGCCGGGGCCCAGGGCCTGACGAGGGGATACAAGCTCGGCGACAAGGTCTACGAAGGGGTGCGGTCCCCCCTCAGCCAGAAGGGCATCAACTTTCTCCTGAAGGGCAAATTCCCGGAGGGGAAGGTACCGACCGCTGTGGAGGCCGGAATCCAGTTGCCCATCAAGGCGGGGTCCTTCATTCATGGTGCCGAAAAGCAGTTCTCCGGTCATTCGGGAGAGAAATAGCTCCGGGTCGACACTGAACGCAGAAGTGAGACAGAGCGCTCGCGCGGCCATCACGGGTCGCGCGACGCAGGGTCGACGCGAGCCCTTTTCTGGTTCGGCCGGCCGAGCGGCGCACAAGCCGGCCGCGGGAACAGCGAAAGGATCGAACCATGTCGAATGACGCCGGGGACGCGACGGCGGGCACGCCGTCCCTGCAGCAGAGAGCGTCCGGACTGCGCATCGGCTGGATCATGCCACCCTTCCTCCACGAACTTCCCGTGAATGCCGTGGATGACGAAGCAGCGGCCGATCAGTTGTACGCACTGGTCACGGAACTCCTGCCACATCACCCTCCGGAGTACCAGTACCGCTTCGCACTGGGCCTCTCAGCGCAGTTGGAACCCATGGCGGCAGCCAATGTCATCTATGCCGGCCTCTGCCCGCTCGAAGTGGAGGGACGGCCGAGTCTGTCGACCATCGTGGTCAGTCAGATGGAGCACGACAGTGAGGACGAGGCCGAGCTGCTGCGCACGACGCGCGAGCTCCTGGAGCGGAAGTACCCGGACGACGACTGCCAGGCCGTGGAGTTGACGTGCGGACCTGCCCTCACCCGTATCGGCACCTCCAGGTTCGTCATCAGTGCGGAGTGGTCGGCATCCGGTAATGAGCTGCCGGTTGTCCTCACGCAGATGCAGGCCTATATCCCGCTGCCCGGTACCGCGGAAATACTGGTCTTCGAACTCAGTTCGCAAGCGAGCGAGGACTGGGGTCTGCATGCCGAAGTCTTCGGCGAAATCCTCAACACTGTCGACTGGGGGACGGACCAGGAAGTTGAGGACTATCGCGCCATGCAGGGCGGAGTCTCGGCCGGTGCGTCGGCCGTCGCCGAGCCGGATGAGTCCGTCAAAAAGGGCTTGTACTGGCACTCCAGCAGGCTGCTCGACGCCATAGCCTTGCGCGGGCGCATGGGCGGGCAGGAACCCGTCGGCACCACCACCTGCCAGGATTGCTGGACCAAGGGCCTACGCACTCCGTGCATCGCCATGCACCATTGGCATATCGATCTCCCGTCGGCCGACGATCTCCCCGGTGCCCTGTCACGGGTGACAGCGACCTCGTCCACCAACGGCTGGGAATCGGAGACGACCGACACCGGTAACACCGTACGCGGGTGGGAAATCGATACCGCCGGGGAGCGGGTGGGCCACTCCTTCACCGTCTCCATCGATATATCTGCACGTCGAATCGCGGCCGAGGTGACCTCTCCATGCACTCGTGCCTCCGCCCCTGCCGATTCCCTGTTCGGCTAAGAGGAGCTGAGAACACTTGCGGGCCGATCTGGAGCAGAAAATCGCCGCGGTACTGCCCGCGGGCCAGATCTACCGGGGCGGATTCGCCACGTCACGCTGGACGTCCGGCACCACGGACCGCTGCGATGCGCCCGCTCAACCGGGGACCAAGGCGGGCGTCACCGTCGCGGTCGCAGCCACCGGCAGCCATTTCCAGTTCGTGTACGCAGAGTGCAGCCGCTGGAACGGGACACTGGACGAGGCGATCGAACTGGGTGCTTCTTTCCCCCGGAACCTGGACCCGGCTCACACACCAATCCCGACGAGGTGCAACTCCGTTTCGCCGATGGTTCGTGGGGGACGCTGAGGGGCCCGGCGCGGACGAACGCGCCACCTTCTCCCCGCACACCCTCGGCGAGCGCGACCCCATCCCGTAGCTCTGCCGTACCCGTAGCTCTGCTGTGGTGGGCCGCGGAACGGCCGCCCAGGGTTCTGTGCCCACCCCCGAAAGGAAGCGCCCCCCTCCATGCAGCCCGACCTGATGACCAGCATCGCCTCAGCGCTGCCCGTGAATGAGCGGCTCGTGGGGGCCTTCGAGGTCGGCCGTGCTCTGTCCGACCGTCGGGAGGACGATGCCGATGTGCCGCCCGACCGGCAGCCGAAGGTGCTGGTCGGGCACAGCAGGCCGGGAGACCGGCGGCGCGGCTTCCTCTCCTTTCTTTTTGACACCGCGACGCTCACCGACCCGAAACCAGGGCCGGTCAAGGCCACCGGCGATCCCGCGGCCCGGGTGAAGCGGCAGAAGAAGAACGGGCGGTTCTTCGGCACCTGGGACAGTCTGGCGGGCCAGTGGCTGGCGGCCGGTCAGCCGCATGCGGAGACCGGCGTGATCACCTTTGTCGCGCTCACCGAAGGCAATCTGCGATTCGTGTACGTGCAGAACATCCGCGGATCACAAACCGGTCGCGCGGTCGAGTCGGGCGCCTGTTTTCCCCGTACCGCCCTGGCCTGGACGCGTCACCGCGCCGGCGGGCGGAAGGAGTTCCAGTTCGGCTTCGGCGACGGCTCCTGGGGGACGTTGATGGTCCCCCAGGACAAGGAATTCCTGGCGCTTTTTCCCGGAACGCTCACCCACAAGGATCCCATTCCGTAACCGCCCCTAACGGCTCCAGGAATTCCAGCCGGTTGCCCACCGGGGCGGCCGAGTAGAAAGGCCGGTGGCCCGGCAGGTGGTCGCCCCAGGTGACGGTGGCGCGGACGGCAAATGGTCGGCCATCGCGGGGAGAAGGACGGCGGATCCGCGGCGGCCAGTGGGCATCCGCCGGTATCAGCCGACCACCGGTTTCCGGGCGACGACGAAGATGCGTCGGAAGGGGAAGACCGTGCCGTGGGGGCCGGTGGGGTAGGCCTTGCGGAGGGCGTCGCGGTATTCGGCGAGGAAGGCCTCGCGGGCGGCCGGGTCGTTCTCCAAGGCGGTCAGGACGGGGCGCAGAGCGGTGCCCTTGACCCAGTCGAGGACCGGGTCATCGCCCTTCAGGAGCTGGACGTAGGTGGTTTCCCATACGTCGGTGGCACAGCCGAGGTCGGTAAGGCGCTCCAGATAATCGGCCGGTTCGAGGATATGGACGAAGCGGCGGCCGTGCAGGGTGAGCCGTTCGCGCCATTGGGGGGCGTCGCACAGCTCGCCGAGGAGGGCGTGGCTGGGCGAGGTGAAGTTGCCGGGGACCTGGAAGGCGAACGTGCCGCCGGGGACGAGGGCATCGATCCAACGAGCAAAGGAATTCGGGTGGTTGGGGACCCACTGCAGCGCCGCGTTGGACACGATCAGGTCGTGGGTCTCCTCGGGTGCCCAGTCGGCGGCGTCGGCGGGGGCGAAGTCGAGGTGGCCGCCGCCCGCGGTGGGGCCGGCGTGGGTCTCGGCTTCCTTGAGCATCTCCGGGGAGTTGTCGTATCCGGTGATGTGGGCGTCGGGCCAGCGTGCGGCAAGCAGGGTGGTGACGTTTCCGGGGCCGCAGCCGAGGTCGGCGATGCGGGCGGGGCGGTCTTGCCGGGGCAGGTCGGGTATCCGGGCGAGAAGGTCGTGGAAGGGGCGGGTACGGTGCCCGGAGTGGCGGAGGTATTGCTGCGGATCCCAGGTTGGTGCGTCATGCATGAGCGAAACCCCTTTGCCGATGCAGGGCTGATACAAGGCTGGCACGGTCGGATTCGGGCCGTCTCGGCTGGAAACCGGGCCCCCGCCGACGATGCCCCATAGTCCAGCGAAATATATCTCGACGTCAAGAGACTTCATGTCGACAGACCCTCTACACTGATCGTCATGGAGGACGAGGTCGATCGACTGGTCGCAGCATGGCGCCGCGAGCGCCCGGACCTCGACGTGGAACCACTTGAGGTCCTCAGCCGTGTCTCCAGGCTGGCCAGACACCTTGACCGGGCCCGCCGGATCGCCTTTTCCGAGGTGGGCCTGGAGCCCTGGGAATTCGACGTACTCACCGCGCTGCGGCGCGCCGGGGCGCCGTATCAGCTCTCCCCCGGGGCGCTGCTGACACAGACGCTGGTCACCTCGGGGACGATGACCAACCGCATCGACCGGCTCGCCAAGAAGAACCTGGTCGAGCGCCTGCCCGACCCGAGCGACCGGCGTGGAGTGCTGGTCAGGCTGACGGCCGAGGGCCGCGACAAGGCCGACCAGTCACTGGCCGGGCTGCTCATCCAGGAGCGCGCGATCCTCGCCGAGCTCTCCCGCCAGCAGCGCGGCGAACTGGCGGGCCTGCTGCGGCGGTTGACCGGACCGTTCGACAACATTCCGGGTTAGCGAGGGCCGGGCCGGCCCTGGCCCAGCCCTTTCGTCAGGCCCGGCCGGGCATCCGGGCGCCGCCCCCTCCCGGCGGATCGGGCGCCGCCCCCAACGGATCGGCCCGCGGCGGATCGAGCACCGCCCTCGACGGATCGGGCGCCGCCCGCGACGGATCCGCAACCGAACCGCAAACGCGCGGCACGGCGCACACCCGCATTATTTGACGGCGCGCAAGCGACTCGCGTGCGCCCCACGAATCCGCACGCGCCCCTCTCCTCCCCCCTCTCCTCCCCCGTCTCCCTTGCCCCCCGCTCGTCTCGTGGGCTTGGATCGCGCCATGAGCCAGCAGCGCGCATCGCACCCGGCGAACGGCCCGTACGGCAAGCGGTTCGAGGGCCGTACGGTCCTGGTGACCGGTGCCGCCGCGGGGATCGGGGCGGCCACCGCCGACCGGCTGGCGGCCGAGGGGGCCGGCGTACTGCTGCTGGACATCGACGACGCACGCGGCGAACACACCGCGCGGCGGATCCGGGCGGCCGGCGGCCATGCCTCGTACGAGCACTGCGACGTGGCGGACGAGGACGACTGGCGGCGGGCGGTCGAGGCGGCACGGCGGCGCTACGGTCCGGTGGACAGGCTGGTCAGCAACGCCTTCCTGCCGTATGTGGGGTCCGCAGGACACACCCCGCTCACGGACTGGGACCGGCAGCTCGCGGTCAATCTGACCGGCTCCTTCCTCGGCGTACGCGCCGCCCTGGACGACCTGCGCGAGCGGCATGGCGCGGTGGTCCTGACCTCGTCGGTGCATGCGCTGATCGGCCTGCCGGGGCGGCCCGCGTACGCCGCGGCCAAGGCCGGGCTGACCGGACTGGGGCGCCAACTGGCCGTCGAATACGGGCCGGAGGTACGGGTCAACAGCGTGCTGCCGGGCCCTGTCCTGACGGCGGCCTGGGACGGTATCGGCGAGGAGGAACGGCGGGCCAGCGCCGCACAGACGGCGGCACGGCGGCTGGGCCGGCCCGAGGAGGTCGCCGCCGCCATCGCCTTCCTGCTCTCCCCCGAGGCGTCCTTCGTCACGGGTGCGAGCCTCGTCGTCGACGGGGGCTGGAGCGTGTACAAGAACTCTTCGTGAGCCGGCCTCGCCGATGGCGGGGCCGTGGCGCCCCGCCCGGGCTTCGATCCGTAGGGGGATCATCCATGGGCATCCATTTCGGCGGCGACTACAACCCCGAGCAGTGGCCCGAGGAGGTGTGGGCCGAGGATCTGAAGCTGATGAAGGCGGCCCATGTCACCATGGTCACCGCCGGGATCTTCTCCTGGGCCAAGGTCGAACCCCGTTCCGGGGCATGGGACTTCGGCTGGTTCGACCGTGTCATGGACGGGCTGGCGGGCGCCGGGATCGCCGTCTGTCTGGCCACCATGACCGCCTCGCCCCCGCCGTGGCTCTCCCACGCGCACCCCGGGATCCTGCCCGAGGACGCCGACGGCCGACGCCGCTGGCCCGGCGGCCGGCAGCACTACTGCCCCTCCAGCCCCGTCTACCGGACACACGCCGTACGCCTGGTCGAACAGCTCGCCGCCCGCTACGCCGGACACCCGGCGCTGGCCATGTGGCACGTCGGCAACGAATACGGATGCCACACCCGCCAGTGCTACTGCGAGGTGTCGGCCGGCGACTTCCGGCGCTGGCTGCGCGCACGCTACCGGGACATCGACGCGCTCAACGCCGCCTGGTCGACGGCCTTCTGGTCGCAGGCCTACGGCGACTTCGACGAGGTGCTGCCGCCCCGCACCGCGCCGACCTTCCCCAACCCCGCCCAGCAGCTGGACTATCTGCGCTTCGGCGACGAGGCCCTGCGCGCCTGCTATCTGGCCGAAAAGGCGGTGCTGGAGCGCGTGACCCCCCGGATTCCGGTCACCACCAATCTGATGCCCCAGCACAAGCCCGTCGACGCCTTCGCCTGGTCCGCGCACCTGGACGCGATGGCGCTGGACTTCTACCAGGACCCGTACGCGTCCGACGACCACATCCGGGCCGGCTATGTCTTCGACCTGATGCGCTCGGCGCGCTGCGGCCAGCCCTGGATGCTGCTGGAGCAGGCGCCGAGCGCGGTCAACTGGCGGCCCCGCAACGGGCCCAAACCGCCCGGCGCGATGCGACTGTGGAGCTGGCAGGCCGTCGCGCAGGGCGCGGATGCGGTGCTGTACTTCCAGTGGCGGCAGTCGCTGGGCGGCGCCGAGAAGTTCCACTCGGCGATGCTGCCGCACGGCGGGACCGACACCCGTGTCTTCCGCGAAGTATCGGACCTGGGGCGGGAGTTGGCGTCACTGCCGGGCATCGAGGGGACCCGGTCACGGGCCGGGGTGGCGCTGCTGGCGGACTGGCACAGCTGGTGGGCGCTGGAGCTGGACTCCAAGCCGTCGAACGCGCTGGACCACTCCCGGATCGCGCTGGATCATTACCGGCCGCTGTTCGAGGCGGGCGTGGCCTGCGATGTGGTCCCGCCGCAGCGCGACCTGACCGGCTACCGGCTGGTCGTGGCGCCCAATCTGTATCTGCTCACCGCGGACGACGCGGAGCGACTGACCGCCTTCGTCCGCGACGGCGGGCACCTGCTGGTGTCGTTCTTCTCCGGGATCGTCGACGCGCACGACCGGGTGCACCCCGGCGGCTGTCCGGCGCCGCTGCGGGAGCTGCTGGGGCTGCGGGTGGAGGAGTTCTGGCCGCTGGACGAGGGCCGGTCGGTCGCGGTCGGCGGTGAGGGTACTTCCCTGCTCGACCGGAGTGGAGAGCTTGGTGGGGGTACCTCCCTGCTCGACCGGAGTGGAGAGCTTGGGGGAGCGTATACGGGGCGGGCGGATCTGTGGTCGGAAGCCCTCGACCTCGAAGGGGCCGAGGCCCTCGTCCGCTTCACGGACGGGGACCTCGCCGGGCGGCCCGCGGTGACCCGGCACGCCTACGGGCGGGGCACCGCCTGGTACGTGGGCACCCGGCTCGACGCGGCGCTGATGCGGGCCCTGCTGGACGACGTACGGGCGGCGGCCGGGGTCACGCCCGTGCTGCCGGGGCTGCCGGAAGGCGTCCAGGCCACCGTCCGCGAGGGCGCGGGCGGGCGGTACCTCTTCCTGCTCAACCACGGGGCCGAGGCCGTGGAGGCCGTGCTGCCGGGGCCGATGCGGGATGCGCTGGCGGTGGTGGGCGGGGCGGGCGACGGCGCGGGCGGGGCGGACGACGGCGCGGGCGGGGCCGGTGCCAGGGCCGTCGACCGGGTCACCCTGGGCCCCCGGGGCGTGGCCGTACTGACCGAGCCCGGCCCATAGCGCGCTCCTGCGACGCTCCCGCGCGCTCGCGGCGGCCTCAAGGCCCGCCTCCCGTCCTCGGTCTCTCCGGTCCTCATCCCCTCACGGCACCGGCACCGAGGCCGCCGCGGCCGCCGCCTCCAGTTCGACCGGGCCGACCCCGGCCCTGCGGGCCAGCGCGACGGCCGCGAGGGTGGAGTGCACCCCGAGCTTGCCGAGCACGTTCTGCATATGGGTACGGACCGTGTGCGGCGAGAGGAACAGCCGCTCGGCGACCGCCTTGCGGCCCAGGCCCGCCACCATGCAGCGCAGCACCTCGCGCTCGCGCGGGGTCAGCGACTCCACCAGCCGTTCGCTCTCGGAGCGGTGCTTGCGGGCCGCCGTCAGCTCCCGCAGCACACCGGTCAGCAGCGCGGGCGGCAGATGCGTCTCGTCGCGGAGCACGCCGCGGATGACGGCGAGCAGCCGGGAGAGCGAGCAGTCCTTGGCGACCCAGCCGGAGGCGCCGGCCTGCAGCGCGGCGGCCGCGCGGCGCGGGTCGTCGCGGTCGGCGAGGACGACGGTGCGCAGATACGGATGGCTGGTGCGCAGGCCGGAGACCAGCGCGATGCCGTCCCGCGGCACGGCCCGCGGCACCGCATCGCGCGGCGCTCCCTGCGCGGGCACCGCGAGCAGCGGCGCGGCGAGGTCCGCGTCGGCGAGCAGCACGTCGAACCGGCGGCCGTCGGTGACCGCCCGGTCCAGATTGCGCAGCGCCGCGGGGGCGCTGCCCGCGGCCGCTACGTCCACGTCCTGTTCCGCGGCGAGCGCGGCCGCCAGGGATTCGGCGAAGATGCGGTGGTCGTCGACCACCAGAACCCGGATGCGTTGCACAGAGACCCCCTGTCTCGGTGAACGGACCATAGCGGGCACGACGCCCGGATTGAAGATCGCCTCAGCCGCACGGCCGCCGCCGTGCCGACATGACTACCCCACCCCGGGCGCCGTACCCGAACGGTCTCGCCCCCTGATCGACACCGGCCCCCACCGGTGCAGGGTCTCAGCGTACGGACGGGTTGCGGCAAGGGAAGGTGATTGACGAAACTGCCCCTCCACCCGGGCCGTTCGGCGCCCGCCGGGTGGCCGACACAGGCCGTTCGGCGCCCGCCCGGTGGCCGCGCGCCGCCCGGCACGCCCTACTCGATGCGGTGTGCTCCCGCGCTCGGGACGGCCTCGAAGATCCGCGGGGCGGCATGGCCGGCCGCCGCGAAGGCCTGGGTGACCGCCGCGCCGACGGCGGGGGCGTCGGCCTCTTCGACGAGCACGATCGCCGAGCCGCCGAAGCCGCCGCCGGTCATCCGGGCCCCGAGGGCGCCCGCCGCACGGGCGGTGTCGACGGCGAGATCGAGTTCCGGGCAGGAGATCTTGAAGTCGTCGCGCAGCGAGGCGTGGCCGGCCGTCAGCAGTGGGCCGATGGCGCGGGTGCGGCCCGTGTCGAGCAGCGCGACGACCTCTTCGACCCGCTGGTTCTCGCTGACGATGTGCCGGACCAGGGCCTGGGTGACGGGGTCGTCGGCCAGCCCGGCCAGGGCCTCGGGCAGATGCGCGTACGGCACCTCACGCAGGGCTCGCACGCCGAGCGCCCGCGCGCCACGCTCACAACCGGCGCGCCGCTCGGCGTATGCGCCGTCCCCCAGCTCGTGCTTCACCCGGGTGTCCACAACGACGAGCCGCAGCCCCTCCCCCGCCAGGTCGAAGGGGATCTGACGGCGGGTGAGGTCGCGGGTGTCGAGGAAGAGGGCATGGCCCTCGGTGCAGCAGGCCGCAGCGGTCTGGTCCATGATCCCGCAGGGCACGCCGACAAAGGCGTTCTCGGCCCGCTGGGCGAGCTGGGCCAGTCGCTGCGGCTGCTGTCCGAGCGCGTAGAGATCGTTCAGGGCAAGCGCGGTGACGACCTCCAGGGCGGCGGAGGAGGAGAGTCCGGCGCCGGTGGGCACCGTGCTGTCGTAGTGCAGGTCCGCGCCGCCGACCGGCAGGCCGGCCTCCCGCATCGCCCAGACGACACCGGCCGGGTAGGCGGCCCAGCCGCCACTGCGCTGCACTCCGCCCCCACTCGTCTCCAGCACCTCGGCAGCCGGGCCGACAGCCGGGCCGGGGGCCTGCCGCAGGTCATCGATGCGCAGTTCGACGATGCCGCCGTCGGCGCCGCCGGAGTGCAGCCGCAGCACCCCGTCGGTGCGGGCCGAGGCGGCGGCGAGGGTGGTGTGCGGGAGGGCCAGCGGCATCACGAAGCCGTCGTTGTAATCGGTGTGTTCACCGATCAGGTTGACCCGGCCGGGCGCCGCCCAGGTGCCCGTGGGGGCGGCGCCGTACACCGCGGTGAACTCCGCCGCGGTGTGCTGGGCGCCGTGCGGGCGCCCGAGGGCCGGGGTGGCGGCTCCGTGAGCGGTCATCAGGACTCCTTCGTCCGGTCGAGGTGCTGCGCGAACTGCCAGGCGTCGGTGACGATTTCCGCGAGGTCGGCGCGGCTGGGGCGCCAGCCGAGGCGGTCGATGGCGGTCTGCGCGGAGGCCACCAGTACGGCGGGGTCGCCGCCGCGCCGCGGGGCGGCGATCTCGGGGACGGGGTGCCCGGTGACCTTGCGGACGGTCTCGATGACCTCGCGGACGGAGAAGCCGTTGCCGTTGCCGAGGTTGCAGATCAGGTGCTCGCCCGCGGTGGCCGCGTCGAGGGCGAGGAGGTGGGCCTCGGCGAGGTCGGCGACATGGATGTAGTCGCGGACGCAGGTGCCGTCGGGGGTGGGGTAGTCCTCGCCGTAGACGGAGATCGCCTCGCGCTTGCCCTGGGCGACCTGGAGGACGAGCGGGATGAGGTGCGACTCGGGGTCGTGGCGCTCGCCGCAGCTGCCGTAGGCGCCGGCGACGTTGAAGTAGCGCAGCGAGACGGCGGCCAGGCCATGGGCCGTGGCCTCACCACTGATCATGTGGTCGACGGCGAGCTTGCTGGCACCGTACGGGCTGGTGGGCGCGGTCTCGGCGGCCTCGGTGATCGGGGTGGACTTCGGCTCGCCGTAGGTGGCGGCGGTGGAGGAGAAGACGAGGGTACGGACACCGGCCTCGCGCATCGCGGCGAGCAGGTCCATGGTGCCGCCGACGTTGTTGCGCCAGTACTTCTCGGGGTCCACGACGGACTCGCCGACCTGGGAGAAGGCGGCGAAGTGCAGCACCGCGTCGTAGGAGGGGTCGAGCCACGTGGCGGCGTCCTGGATGCGGCCCTCGATGAAACGGACGCCGGCGGGGACGCCCTCGCGGTGGCCGGTGGACAGGTCGTCCAGCACGGTCACCTCGTGACCGGCCTGCAGCAGATGCGCCGCAACGACGCTTCCGACATATCCCGCACCGCCTGTGACCAGGTACTTCTTGCTCACTTGCTCGCTACCTCTCGCAGTCGCTCGGCCGCGGCCTCCGGCGGCACATCATTGATGAACACATTCATGCCGGATTCGGAACCCGCGAGAAACTTCAGCTTGCCGGAAGTGCGGCGGATGGTGAAAAGCTCGAGGTGAAGTGCGAATTCCCCCCGGTGCTCGGCGCGCAGCGGCGCCTGGTGCCAGGCGGCGATATACGGCGTGCGGGCGGCACCGGCCGCCACCCGGGGCCCCTGGCTCGCCCCGTCCCCTTCCTTCCCGGCACCCCACCCGACGAAGATCCGGTCGAACCGCCGCAAGACTTCCAGATAGATCTGTGGGAACTCTGTGCGCGCGGCGTCGTCGAGGGCGAGCAGGTCGGGGACCCGGCGCTTGGGGTAGAGGTGCACCTCGTAGGGCCAGTGGGCGGCATACGGGACGAACGCCACCCAGTGCTCGCCTTCGAGGACGATCCGGCGGCCGTCGGCCAGCTCGCCCGCGACCACCTCGTCGAAGAGGTTGCCGCCCGCGGTGGCCGCGCGGTGTGCGGCGAGCGAGGTGAGCATGCGCTCGGTGCGCGGGGTGACGAAGGGGTACGCGTAGATCTGGCCGTGCGGGTGGCCGAGGGTGACGCCGATCTCGGCACCGCGGTTCTCGAAGCAGAAGACCTGCTCCACGCCGGGGAGCTGGGAGAGCTCCGCGGTGCGGTCGGTCCACGCTTCCAGGACCAGGGCGGCCTGCTCCTCGGTGAGGTCGGCGAAGGAGGCGTCGTGGTCGGAGGTGAAGCAGACGACCTCGCAGCGGCCGCTGTCGCCCGCGAGGGACGGGAAGCGGTTCTCGAAGACGGCGACGTCGTAGTCGGCGGCGGGGATCTCGGAGTGCCGCCCGTCACGGGAGGGGCACAGCGGGCACTCGTCGGCCGGGGGGTGGTAGGTGCGGGCCTGGCGGTGCGAGGCGATGGCGACATGGTCGCCGAGGAGCCGGTCGTGACGGATCTCGGAGGCGGTGGCCACGGGGTCGAGGGGGCGGCGGTCGGCCGCATCGCGTACGACGTCGTCACGCGAGTCGTAGTAGATGAGCTCCCGGCCGTCCGCCAGCCGGGTCGACGTCTTCTTCACGGGAGCTCCTCACCCTGCGACCAAACACAAACAAACACAATGAAGCACAACTAAACAGTCGCGTCAACGCCGGGACCGTGGGCGGGCACGCGGTGAAGCCCGGTCAGACATCTCCGACATACCGGCCACCCCGATCACGAAAGCGCAACTGAACCAAACAAAAGTATTCAGTTTCCCGAGGTCCGCGCGTAGCTTTTTGTGCGTTCCGCTCACACAAAGATGTGTCCTCCGGGGGCCGCGCTCCCGACCCGCGAAATGAGTCGCCCATGATCACCCTGGCCGAGGGGCTACGGCTCCCCACCAACGGGCTCGATTACACGATCCTGGCCATCTACTTCGTCGTCGTCCTCGGCATCGGATTCGCGGCCAAACGCAGCGTGAAGACGAGCCTGGACTTCTTCCTCTCCGGGCGGTCGCTGCCTGCCTGGGTCACCGGCCTCGCCTTCGTCGCCGCCAACCTCGGCGCCACCGAGATCCTCGGTATGGCCGCCAACGGTGCGCAGTACGGGGCCTACACCGTGCACTGGTACTGGATCGGCGCCATCCCGGCGATGGTCTTCCTGGGCCTGGTGATGATGCCGTTCTACTACGGCTCCAAGGTCCGCTCGGTGCCCGAATTCCTGCTGCACCGCTTCGGGCCCTCCTCGCACCTGCTCAGTTCGGTCATCTTCGCCGTCTCGTCCGTACTGATCGCCGGCGTGAACCTCTACGCCATGGCGATCGTGCTGCAGGCGCTGCTCGGCTGGCCGCAGTGGGTCGCGATCGTCGTCGCCGGCGTCTTCGTCCTGGCGTACATCACCATCGGCGGCCTGTCCTCGGCGATCTACAACGAGGTGCTGCAGTTCTTCGTCATCCTGGCCGCGCTGATCCCGCTGACCATCGTCGGCCTCAAGCGCGTCGGAGGCTGGGACGGCCTGACCGATTCACTCAACTCCTCGCACGGCGACGCCTTCCTGACCGCCTGGAAGGGCACCGGCATCGGCGAGGCCAACCCGCTCGGCGCGAACTGGCTCACCATCGTCCTCGGCCTCGGCTTCGTGATGAGCTTCGGCTACTGGACCACCAACTTCGCCGAGGTGCAGCGCGCACTGTCCGCGAAGAACCTCTCCGCCGCCAAGCGCACCCCGCTGATCGCCGCCTTCCCCAAGATCTTCATCCCGCTGGTGGTGGTCGTCCCCGGCCTGATCGCGCTGGTCATGGAGCCGACGCTGGGCAAGTCCAAGGACGGGCTCCAGTACAACGACGCGATCCCGGTGCTGATGCGGGACCTGCTGCCCAACGGCGTGCTGGGTATCGCGGTGACCGGTCTGCTGGCGGCGTTCATGGCGGGTATGGCCGCCAACGTCTCGTCCTTCAACACGGTCTTCACCAACGACATCTGGGCGGCCTACCTCAAGAAGGGCCGCGAGGACCGCTACTACCTGACGACCGGACGGGTGGTCACCGCGGTCGGCGTGCTGATCGGCATGGGCACGGCCTTCATCGCCTCGTCCTTCAGCAACATCATGAACTACCTCCAGACGCTGTTCTCCTTCTTCAACGTGCCCCTGTTCGTCGTCTTCATCATCGGCATGTTCTGGAAGCGGACCAGCGCCGCGGCCGGCTTCTGGGGCCTGCTCTCCGGCACGGTCGCCGCGATGGTCAACTACTTCTGGCTCTACAAGCAGGGCATCATCGCGATCCCCTCCGAGCAGGGCGCCAACTTCGTCTCCTCGATCGTGGCGTTCGTCGTCGGCGCGCTGGTGATGGTGCTCGTCACCCTGGTCACCAAGCCCAAGCCGGTCGAGTCGCTGGCGGGCCTGGTCTACGGGTCCCGGTCCCCCGGCATGGAGGAACTGCCGGCCGAGGGCGACGACGCGTGGTACCGCAAGCCGGCCCTGCTGGGCTGGGGCGCGATCGTCCTCGCCGCGATCTGCTACATCCCGTTCTCCCTCTGAGCCTGCCTACCTGCCTGAACCTGCCTGAACCAGCGGAGTTGACGCACCATGAGTGACTACCAGCACGAGGTCGAGGAGCTGGAGCGCGAATCGGCGACCGCCGCGCGGCTCTTCGACGTACGGCGCATCATCGGCGGCCTGTTCGTCGTCTACGGGGTGATCGTCACCATCGCCGGCCTGACGGCCTCGGACGCGGACCTCAAGAAGGCCCAGGACATCAACATCAACCTGTGGACGGGCCTGGGCATGCTCGCGCTCGGCCTCTTCTTCCTCATATGGCTGAAGCTGCGGCCTGCCGTGCCGCCGACGGCCGAGGAACTGCAGGCCGGGATGGAGGACGGGGCGGCCGAGGGGTGAGCGGAGGCGGGTTACTGCGGCGGCCGGGAGGGCGGGCGCTTACCGGCCGCCGCAGGCCGAAGCGCGACTACTGCGGCGGGGACGGGGGCGGATCGGCCGGACCCGCCGCCGTCACCGCACCTGCCCCCGCCCCCCTCTCCGTCCCCTCCGCGGTGCGCGCGGCACGCCCGCCCGCCGCCCGGTCCAGCAGCCCGGTGCGCGCCGCCAGGGCCGCGGCCTCCAGCCGTGACCCCACCTCCAGCTTCATCAGCACCCGCTGCACATGCGTCCGCGCCGTACTCGGCGCGATGTCCATCCCCGCCGCAATCAGCCGGGTGTCCTCGCCGTCCGCGACCCGCATCAAGACCTCGACCTCGCGCGGGGTGAGCAGCTCCAGCAGCCGCGCCCCCTCGTCGTCCGGCTGCGCGGCGGGATGCAGCAACTCCTCGAAAGCCTGCTGCAACAACTGCGGCGCCACCGCCGCCTCCCCCGCCCGCGCCTTCATCATGGCGCGCTCCACGCCTTCGATCCGCTCGTCGTTACGGACGTAACCGGAGGCACCGGCGGCAAAAGCGGCGGCGATCCCGCGCGGACTGGGAACCGGCCCCAGCACCACCACCGCGACCTGCGGCCGCTCCTTCTTGATCCGTACGACCGGGTCGAAGGCGCCAGGACGGGCCGGTGCGGCGGTCCCCAACAGGCAGACCTCGGGAGCCCGGCTCACCACCAGCTCCGCGGCCCCCGCGCTCGGCGCGGCCGCCGCCAGGACGCGGTGCCCGCGCAGCTTCAACGCCGAGGCGAGCGCCTCCGCGAGCAGACGATGATCGTCCACCACCATGAGCCGCACGCCCATCGAGCAACCCCCTCCACCCCGGCGGGCCCCGGCGCGACCCCCTGCCGGGCCGCTCGTCCCCGGGAAGCTACACGCTCGGCTGCGATACCGCGCCCCCTACCGGGAAGAAGCCCCCGGAATGCTGGAATCCCGGCCAATCTGGGCTGGTTGCTGCTGTTGGGGGGGCGGCCGGGCCTCAATGAGGGGGCGCGCAGGTCTCCGGACGGCGTCGGCCGTCAATGCGCGAACTGTTCCCTGCCGTTGGGCAGCCCCCAGGGCGAAGCGGCAGCGGAACCGGGCTGTTCCGGCGGGGTATTGCCCACCCCACCACCCGCTGGGTACCTCGGCAGCCCGAGGTACCCAGCGTCTCCCTCCGCCCGCAGCGGACCTCCAGCCTTCTCAGCCCGGGCCGTCATCCGCGCCGAGCGCATCATTCGACGTCGCCCCACTTAACGTCGGGGCCGGGAGGCCACGGCTGAGAGAAGTCGAACAGCGTCGGTTCCTCAATGCCACGCTCCGCCTCCCGCCAGGAAGGCCGACCCGAGATGAGGAAGCCGTCTCCGTTGCTGGAACTGAGCACATACGTCACCGTCGCGTCGGCAGCGACACCGTGCCGCGCAGAGATATCAGCAGCCTCGCGTTCATCCGCTCGCCGCAAGGTGAGCCCGTACATCAGGGAATTCATAAAGATAGTCTGCACGCCGCCGACGTAGATTTCGATACGCGGGCAAGGATTCATCCTTACGTCCGTGTCACTTCGCATCAGCAGTGTTTGATGCGAAACTGTATACTCCCAGATCTTAAAAAGGCGATCTGGCTCCCTGAAATTCATTCAATACCTCCTGCGCGTGGATACACTAGCCCCCCTGATATCGAACCGACTCCGGTTCGGGTACATTATGCACCCGTTGATTGCCGGAGTACCAATGTATCGAATCCCACGACCTGCCCCCGTAGTCTTCGCCTTCCGCCTGCCCCGTGTTGAACGCCCGAACGTTTCTCGCTATGACACTCATTTCCCAAGCCGTGCCATATTTTGATGGCGGATGCTCCTGCCCGGTCCCAGTACCCCAGGGCCTTCCCCGTTTCGCTGCCACTTCGAAAGCTTCCGATATGGACTCCGGAGTGCTCCCAGCTCCCGGCATTCCATCGAGAGTGATATGCAAATCCACACGTGGATCACTCACCCCACCCATCACATTCGACATCCAGACAGGCGTCCCAGCCTCCACGTTCGCATAGCGTGGACCATTGAATGTCTGAGCGTCCGGATGGCCGTTATTTCTGAGATGCTCGGCCAACATATCCGATGGCGGATTGACGCCCAGGACGATACTCGGATACCTCGGCGGCCGCTGCCCATCGTTTCCCACTTCGCAAGGGGTAAGTCCTAGCGGGTCCGTCCAGCCATGAGGGTTGTGGACGTATGCAGAAGGATTTGGAGTCGGGGCAAGGCCAAGCGGGTCTGGTGTGATGTAGTGGGCGGTCTCGGGATCATAATAACGATGGAAGTTGTAGTGCAGGCCGGTTTCCGCATCGAAGTACTGCCCAGGAAACCGCAAAGGCGTTACGGCCGTGACATGAAGAGGCCGGCGACCTTTTCGAAGTCGGTGGCGTTGTCGGCGATCTGGGCGTGGAGCTTGGTTTCCTTGTCGACGAGCTTGTCCAACTGGCGCTCGATCTTCTGGAGTTCCTTCTGGGCGGCGCGGTTGACGGCGGCGGCCTTCTTGGGGGCCGTGGTCTGCTGCGCGGGCGCCGGGGTCGCGGCCTCGATGACCTGGCGGCGGCGGTCCAGGTACTCGTCCAGGCCGCGCGGCAGCATCCGCAGGGTGGCGTCGCCGAGCAGGGCGTGGACGCGGTCGGTGGTGCGCTCGATGAAGTAGCGGTCGTGGCTGATGACGATGAGGGAGCCGGGCCAGCCGTCGAGGAGGTCCTCCAGCTGGGTCAGGGTCTCGATGTCGAGGTCGTTGGTGGGCTCGTCGAGGAAGAGGACGTTGGGCTCGTCCATCAGGAGGCGCAGGATCTGCAGGCGGCGGCGCTCACCGCCGGAGAGGTCGCCGACCGGGGTCCACTGCTTCTCCTTGGTGAAGCCGAACTTCTCGCAGAGCTGGCCGGCGGTCATCTCCCGGCCCTTGCCCAGATCGACCCGCTCGCGCACCTGCTGGACGGCCTCCAGCACCCGCAGCGTCGGCGGGAGTTCGCCGACCTCCTGGGAGAGATAGGCCAGCTTGACGGTCTTGCCGACGAGGACGCGGCCGGCGACGGGCTGCGTCTCGCCCTGGGTACGGGCCGCCTGTTCCAGCGCCCGCAGCAGTGAGGTCTTGCCGGCGCCGTTGACGCCGACCAGGCCGATCCGGTCGCCGGGGCCCAGCTGCCAGGTCAGATGCTTGAGCAGCACCTTCGGACCCGCCTGGATGCTGACGTCCTCCAGCTCGAAGACCGTCTTGCCGAGGCGGGAACTGGCGAAGTCCGTGACTCGAAAAGTGAACTTCCGGTTCACTACAGGCAATTGGTTACGGACGGAACAAACGGTCCTCGCCGCCGCGCTCGCAACCCGCGGCGAGCGATGTGATTGAACAAAAGAGAAACTGCCAGCCGGTATCCGCAGATGATGCCCTGCGCCTCACTGTCAGCGTCATGTGCCAAAGTAGGTTCACCAGTTCACCAGTTCACCAGTTCTACAGTCCCAACGTTTCCCGGGCGAATAGGGGGATCCGTTCCGCATGCCTTTGACCGACGAGATAGCGGCAGTCCACGCCGGACAGCCCGATCCAGGCGCGCTGGTAGGAGAGTTCCGCCGCACCCACGTCCTGCTCCCGGCGGTCGACGACACCTTCCTGTCGGCCGAGTTGGACGGCATCCGCTGGCTGTACGCCTTCACCGACGAGGACGCGCTGAGCCGCTTCGCGCTGTCCCGGGGGAGCGAGCCCGGGACGGAGTGGCAGTACGTATCGGTGTCCGGTGCTCGGGTCCTTGACGTGCTGATTCCTGCGATCGAGGGTCCGACGGGGGTGGCGCTGGACGCGGGGAGCGAGCAGGGGGCGCTCTTCCCTCCGGTGCCCGGAATCGTGCCCGACAGCGTCGCCGTCGACGCATCGGCAGGCGACATGTCCGAAACCGCATCACTCAGGGGGAAGGCGCAGGAATGGGCCTGATACATGGCGCCGGATATGAGCTCGACCCGGAGGCTTTCGGGGAACTCACCAAGGGCATCAGGGAGGCGACGGCCGAACTGAAGGAGTTGGGTTTCGACATCGAAGCCCAACTCGGCCGTGGTTTCGACAGATTGTCCCTGGACAGCGTGGAATGCGGCGACGACGGTCTGGCGTCGGTTATGGAATCGTTCTGCGACCGCTGGGGCTGGGGCGTGCGCAGCTTGATGCAGGATGCCAACGAATTCTCGAAGAAGCTGGGGCTGACCGCCGGCATCTATTACGAGCAGGAGCAGTACGTCTCGGACGCGCTGAAGCAGACGACGAACGCGGCGATGGGGGATCCGAGCCTGACGGCCGAGCAGCTGCACAAGCGGTCCTGGAGCCAGATCGGCGCTGACAATCCCTTTGAGCAGAGTCTGCACCCGGACTTCGATCCGAACTCCGCGGAGTCGCAGGAGGCACGGGACAAGATGATGGGCGCGGCCCAGAAGACCGGTCAGGACTTCCACTCCGTCCCCGACCGGATGACGCACCCCTTTGACGACCCTGCCGAGGTCACTACGAAGTTCCACGAGGCCAAGAAGTCCGAAGACCACGGGGGCAGTAACAAGTGAACTGGCTGGGGGATTTCACCAACAAGGTCGGCGAGGGTGCGAGCGAGTTCACCGACGCCGTGGAACGCGGTGCCGGTGAGGTCGTGGAGTTCGGCGCCGACAAGGCGGGGGACGCCCTGGACATGGTGGGGGCGGACGGCGCGGCCGATGCCGTCCGCTCGGGCGGCGACAAGCTCGCCGGAGCGCTGGGCGCCCATGTCGACGAGCGCCAGCTCGGGGAGACCGAGGACCCCAAGGAACTCATCCACGGCGACGTCGAGAAGATCAACGAGAGCGCGTCGCATCTGAAGGACTTTTCGGCGGCCTTCGACCGGGTGGCCGACAGCATGCGCAAGCTGGGCTCGCACAGAGGCTGGGGCGGCAAGGCCGCCGACGCCTTCCGTGAGAAGTTCGAGATGCATCCCAAGGAGTGGATGCATGCGGCCGATGCCTGCGGTGACGCCTCGAAGGCGCTGAAGTCGTATGCGGAGACGGTCTCCTGGGCGCAGGGCAAAGCCGCCGACGCGATCGAGAAGTACCAGAAGGCAGAGGAGGCGACGCGGAAGGCCAACGAGCTCTACGGGGCCAAGGTGAAGTTCTACCTCGGGGACGTCGAGGCCTGGAACGACATTGCAAAGAGTGGCGCGGATCCGGGGCCGGCGCCGCAGAAGCCCGATGAGTTCGTCGATCCGGGCGACGGGGGCCGAGAGGCGGCTCAGGGGATACTCAAGGAGGCCCGAAGCCAACGCAACGAGGCCGCCGAAAAGGCCCGCCATGCCATCAAGGGGGCTTTGGCCCACGCACCGGACAAGCCCGCGTTCACCGACTTGGCGGGGGCTGCCCTGAAGGACGGCGGCAAGGCGTTCGTCCTGGAGCACATGCACCTGGCCGGCGGCGCGCTGAAGGCCGGCGCCGAGACGTTGAAGCTCGCCCGCATGGTCAACCCCATGGACCCCTACAACATCACCCACCCCTGGAAGTTCCTGGCCAACGCCGGCACCACGCTCCTGGGCCTGGCTCAGGCTCCCCTCCACCCGATCAACACCGCCAAGGGCTTGCTCGGCTCGGGCTGGGGCAGCGACCCGGCTGACGCGTACGGTGCCTTCCTGCTGAACCTCGTCGGAGGCAAGGGCGCCGGCGGGCTGGCCAAGGGGGCGGCAAAGGCGGCGGCCAAGGACGTCGCCAAAGGGGCTGCGCGGTCAGCCGTCAAGGACGGCGGCAAGCGCACCATCATGGACCGGGCCCGTATCGCCTGGTGCAAGACCTTCGGCAACGACCCCATCGACATGGCCACCGGCCGGATGATCCTGCCGCAGACCGACATCACCCTCCCCGGCAGCCTCCCCCTCACCTTCACCCGTACCTTCGAGTCGTCCTACCGCACCGGCCGCTGGTTCGGTCCGACGTGGATGAGCACCGTCGACCAGCGGCTGGAGATCGACGCCGAGGGCGTCATCCTCATCGGCGAGGAGGGCAACTTCCTCCTCTACCCGCACCCAGCCGTAGGCGTGCCCACCCTCCCCACCGAGGGCGACGGCCACCCCCTGGAGCGCACCCCGGACGGCGACTACCTCCTCACCGACCCGGTCACCGGCACCCGCCGCTACTTCACCACCTACACCGAAGACCTCGCCGTCCTCGACGAGATATCCGACCGCCGCGGCAACCACCACACCTTCGACTACACCGAAGACGGCACCCCCACCGCCATCACCCACAGCGCCGGCTACCGCCTCCTGCTCACCACGGACGAGGGCCGCATCACCGCCCTCCACCTGGCAGGCGCGGCCCCCGACGGCTCCGACCAGCTGCTGATGACGTACGGCTACGACGCCGCCGGCAACCTCATCACCACCACCAACTCGTCCGGCCTCCCGCTCCGCTTCACCTACGACGACCACGGCCGCATCACGTCCTGGACGGACACCAACAACAGCAGTTACACCTACGTCTACGACGACGATGACCGCTGCACGTCACAGGGCGGCATAGCGGGCCACCTGCGCGCCCAGTTCACCTGGGGCGAGCCGGATCCCGTAACGGGCCTGCGCACCAATCTGCTCCACAACTCCCAGGGCGGCGTCACCCGCTACGAGGTCAACGAACGCCACCAGATCGTCGCGGAGACCGACCCCACCGGCGCCACCACCCGCACGGTCCGCGACGCCAAACACCGTGTCCTGGCCACCACCGATGCCCTCGGCCGCACCACCCGCTTCACCTACGACGACGAGGGCCGCCCTACCGTCGTCGCCCTCCCTGACGGCTCCACCGCCGCCACCAGCTACAACGACCTCGGCCTGCCCCTGACCACCACCGGTCCGGACGGCACCACCTGGACCCACACCTACGACGCCGACGGCAACCGGACCTTTACCACCGACCCCACCGGCGCCACCACCGCCTACACCCACGACGCCCGCGGCCACATCTCCTCGATCACCGACGCCCTCGGCAACACCACCCGCCTCTACTGCAACGAGGCCGGGCTGCCCCTGACCGTCACCGACCCGCTGGGCGCCACCACCCGCTACCGTCGCGACGCCTTCGGGCGCTCCACTTCCGTCACCGACCCCCTGGGTGAGACAACGCACATGGTGTGGACGGTGGAGGGAAAGCTCGCCGCCCGCATCGATGCGTCCGGGGCCACAGAAGAGTGGACGTATGACGGCGAGGGCAACCGCCTCTCCCGCACCGACGCCATCGGCCAGACCACCCGCTTCGAGTACAGCCACTTCGACCTGCTCACGGCCCGCACGGACCCAGACGGCGTCCGCCACGAGTTCACCCACGACACCGAACTCCGCCTCACCCAGGTCACCAACCCCCAGGGCCTGACCTGGAACTACGCCTACGACGGCGCCGGCCGCCTCATATCCGAGACGGACTTCGACGACCGCGTCCTGGCCTACACCCACGATCCGGCGGGCCAACTGCTGACCCGCACCAACACCCTCGGCGAGGTCACCAGCTACACCCGCGACACCCTCGGCCGCATCACCGAGAAGAACGCCGCCGGCCTGGTCACCACGTTCGCCCACGACGCCTCCGGCAACCTCCAGCAAGCCGCCAACCCCGACGCGACGGTCACCTACACCCGCGACATCCTCGGCCGCGTCACCGCCGAGTCCGTCAACGGCCGCACCATGACGTTCACCTACGACGCCCTGGGCCGCCGCACCTCCCGCACCACCCCCACCGGCCACACCACCACCTACGCCTACGACGCGGCGGGCAACCGCACCGCCATGGACATCGCCGGCCACGTCCTCACCTTCGACCACGACGCCGCAGGCCAGGAACTCACCCGCACCATCGGCGACCATCTCCAGCTCGCCCACACCTGGGATCCCACCGGCCGCCTCACCGGCCAATCCCTCACCACAGCAGGCACGGGCGCACTCCAGTCCCCCACCGAGGCGACCCGTCCGGAGAACCCTGCGGCCGCCGAAGCCCAACGGGTCCTCCACCGCGGCTACACCTACCGCCCCGACGGCAACCTCACCTCGATCGACGACTCCCACACCGGCCGCCGCACCTTCGACCTCGACCGCGCCGGCCGCGTCACCGCCGTCCACGCCACTGACTGGACCGAAACCTACGCCTACGACGAAGCCGGCAACCAAACCCACGCCACCTGGCCCGACTGCCATGCCAGCCCCTCAGCCCGAGGCGACCGCACCTACACCGGCACCAACATCACCCGCGCCGGCCGCATCCGCTACGAACACGACGAACTCGGCCGAGTAACCCTCCGTCAAAAGTCCCGCCCTTCTCATAAACCCGACACTTGGCGCTACACCTGGAACGCCGAAGACCGCCTCACCTCGGTCATCACCCCCGACGGCACTACTTGGCGCTACCTCTACGACCCCTTCGGCCGTCGAATGGCCAAACAACGCCTCGCTTCCAAGGGCGAAGCAGTCGTCGAGCAAACAGACTTCACCTGGGATGGCCCCACCCTCACCGAACAAAGCACCCATGTACCACACCGCCAGGAAGCCCTAGCCATCACCTGGGATCAGCAGGGAATCTTCCCTCTCGCCCAAACCGAACGCAAAACCACCGCCCTGGCCAATGCCCCTCAACAGGTAATAGACCAGCGCTTCTTCGCCATCGCCACCGACCTGGTCGGCTTCCCCACCGAACTCGTCGACACTTCCGGCTTCATTGCCTGGCACGCCCGCACCACTCTCTGGGGCACTACCACCTGGAACCGAGACGCCACCGCCTATACCCCCATCCGTTTCCCGGGCCAATATTTTGACGCCGAGACCCAACTCCACTACAACGCTCACCGTTACTACGACCCAACTACAGCGCGCTACCTCAGCCCAGATCCCCTCGGCCTTCTCCCCGATCCAAACCACCACACTTACGTCGACAATCCGACTGCTGATTTCGACCTACTGGGGCTTTCCCCGTGTACAGATAGGGGAGGCTGGTACGGAGCACTCCAGCCGGCACGTACCGGGAACGAAATCAACCACATCCCCGCCAAGTCGGCGTACAAGCACCTCACGGACCCCCGGCTCACCGAACACATGGGGCCAGCCATCCGGATGGAACGCCCAGATCACCGCGACGTGTCGAGTACAGGGAGCAGCCGGGAGGCCAAAGCCTGGCAGGCCCAGCAGCGGTCCCTCATCGACCAAGGCAGGATCGACGAGGCCATCAAGATGGACATCGACGACATCCGGTCCCGGTTCGACAGCAAGTACGATCAGCACATCCAAGATATGATCCAAAGCCTGCCGGACAATAAAGGGTTTCAGAACTTCCTCAACCAAAATGGCTGGACCATCAACTACGACCTATTGAAGTGAGGCACTCCATGGACTTCATCCTCGATCCGCCGAATGGTGTTTCTGCACTACGGATCGGAATGAGCTACGAGCAGGCCCTGGCAGCAATCTCTGATTGGGGGACTCCGAGCGTGTCAGGGCCCTATGCTCATACATCCACTGTGAAAATTCGGGTGGATTACCGCAGCATGGATATTGTTGCTCACCTCGAAGGTGGAGACACCGTTACCGCTGTCGAGCTGTGGCGCTTTGAAGAGGATTCACGGGATGTGCGGGTCCTACTCGAAGGTACTGATGTTTTCCGTACTCCGGCTCGTGCGGTGTTGCGGCAACAGGCCGATCGAGGACGCAGGGTTGACGAGAGCGACCCGGAGAACCCCGTGATTCCGGAAGTCACGCTGGCCTTTACCCGCGAAACGGGTCAAGAGACACCCCGTGAATTGGACGGACTTCCCATGTACTTCACATCAGTACTCGTAGCAGGCGTGGACTACTACTAAGGACGCCCCACTCCAGACGCCATGCACCACATTCAACTAGGAGGCACTGCCCATGCCCCCGTTTCAGCCGTACGCTGGCTGGGACGGCCACGCCACCTAGGGGGCACGCATGGATCTGTCGGACGAGCTCAGTACTGGCGAGCGGGTAAGGGTTCTTCGGGAGTCGCGTGGCATGACTCGTGCCACCCTCGCCCACCTCTGCGGGCGAGGTCGCTCGCGTGCCTGCGCCTCAAAATGATCCGAGTGCCAGTGGTGTCATTTTTCCTTGCGGCCCACTGGCATGGATGAGAGAAGGGATTGAATGTGGCCACGCGGCATCAGCCTGAATAGCGGTTTTGGCGGCGCGCCCTCAGGGGCTCCGTAATATGGGCAACCCGGCGGAGCCCTCGTCAGGGTGCCCCGGGCACGTTCCCAACCTCACAGGGCAATACGCTGCGCCCGACCGAGGCGCCGTCGCGCGGACGGCCCCGGTCGCGTGTGCATGAAGGATCGCGCCGCCCGGTCCCCTACGCCTCCTCCGCCAGTTCCAGCCACCGCATCTCCAGCTCGTCCTTTTCCGTGGTCAGTTCGCGGAGTTGGGCGTCGAGGCCGGCGACCTTTTCGAAGTCGGTGGCGTTTTCGGCGATCTGGGCGTGGAGCTTGGTTTCCTTGTCGACGAGCTTGTCCAACTGGCGCTCGATCTTCTGGAGTTCCTTCTGGGCGGCGCGGTTGACGGCGGCGGCCTTCTTGGGGGCCGTGGTCTGCTGCGCGGGCGCCGGGGTCGCGGCCTCGATGACCTGGCGGCGGCGGTCGAGGTACTCGTCCAGGCCGCGCGGCAGCATCCGCAGGGTGGCGTCGCCGAGCAGGGCGTGGACGCGGTCGGTGGTGCGCTCGATGAAGTAGCGGTCGTGGCTGATGACGATGAGGGAGCCGGGCCAGCCGTCGAGGAGGTCCTCCAGCTGGGTCAGGGTCTCGATGTCGAGGTCGTTGGTGGGCTCGTCGAGGAAGAGGACGTTGGGCTCGTCCATCAGGAGGCGCAGGATCTGCAGGCGGCGGCGCTCACCGCCGGAGAGGTCGCCGACCGGGGTCCACTGCTTCTCCTTGGTGAAGCCGAACTTCTCGCAGAGCTGGCCGGCGGTCATCTCCCGGCCCTTGCCCAGATCGACCCGCTCGCGCACCTGCTGGACGGCCTCCAGCACCCGCAGCGTCGGGGGGAGTTCGCCGACCTCCTGGGAGAGATAGGCCAGCTTGACGGTCTTGCCGACGAGGACGCGGCCGGCGACGGGCTGCGTCTCGCCCTGGGTACGGGCCGCCTGTTCCAGCGCCCGCAGCAGTGAGGTCTTGCCGGCGCCGTTGACGCCGACCAGGCCGATCCGGTCGCCGGGGCCCAGCTGCCAGGTCAGATGCTTGAGCAGCACCTTCGGACCCGCCTGGATGCTGACGTCCTCCAGTTCGAAGACGGTCTTGCCGAGGCGGGAACTGGCGAACTTCATCAGCTCGGCGTTGTCGCGGGGCGGCGGGACGTCCGCGATCAGTTCGTTGGCGGCCTCGATGCGGAAGCGGGGCTTGCTGGTACGGGCCGGGGCGCCGCGCCGCAGCCAGGCCAGCTCCTTGCGCATCAGGTTCTGCCGCTTGACCTCTTCGGTGGCGGCGATCCGCTCGCGCTCGGCGCGGGCGAAGACGTAGTCGCTGTAGCCGCCCTCGTACTCGTGGACGTCGCCGCGCTGGACGTCCCACATGCGCGTACAGACCTGGTCGAGGAACCACCGGTCGTGGGTGACGACCACGAGGGCGGAGCGGCGGGCGCGGAGGTGCCCGGCCAGCCAGGAGATGCCCTCGACGTCGAGGTGGTTGGTGGGCTCGTCGAGGACGATCAGGTCCTGTTCGGCGATCAGCAGCTTGGCGAGCGCGATGCGGCGGCGCTCACCGCCGGAGAGGGGACCGATGACGGTGTCCAGGCCGTGGGTGAAGCCCGGCATGTGGAGATCGCCGAAGAGACCGGTCAGCACGTCGCGGATCTTGGCGTTACCGGCCCACTCGTGGTCGGCGAGGTCCCCGATGACCTCGTGCCGGATGGTGGCGGCCGGGTCGAGCGAGTCGTGCTGGGTGAGGACGCCGAGGCGCAGACCGCCGTTGTGGGTGACCCGGCCGTCGTCCGCGCTCTCCAGCTTGGCGAGGATCCGGATCAGGGTGGTCTTGCCGTCCCCATTGCGCCCGACGACGCCGATCCGGTCCCCCTCGTTGACGCCGAGCGAGACACCGTCGAGCAGGGCACGGGTTCCGTACACCTTGCCGACGGCTTCCAGATTGACGAGGTTCGTGGCCATTCCGCTCCTGCACTTCAGATCGATCGACCTTCCCAGCCTAGTCGGCGTGGGGAGGAGGACCGCCGGGAGATGAGTATCCGTACCGATGGCAGGGGCTGCGGGCGGCCCTAGCGTCAGCCGCATGATCAACGACCAGGCTCCGGCCGCCCCTCCCGTGCCCGACGCTGCACCGCCGGTGACCGGCTCCTCCGCGGGCCGCATCGTCGCCGGCCTGCTGGTGCTGGCGTTCGCCGGGGTGACCGGGCTGTTCGCGCCGTTTCTGGTGATGGCGAGCGACGGCTGCTCCGGGGATGACGCCCGCACGATCTGCTCCGTGGGTGCCCAGCAGGTCGTCGGCAATCTGCCGGTCATCGCCGCCTTCGTGGCCGCGGTCCTGGCTGTGGTGGGCATGGGCAGCGGGGGTAGCGCCGGCCGACGCTGCCTCCTGGCGGCCCCGGGTCTGCTGGTCGCGGCCTGGGTGGTGTCGCTGGCCCTCGCGAGCACCTGAGGCACCGCGGCCTCCGTTGTAACGTGCCGTCATGGCACCGGACATGGGCATGGGGGGTACGGCGGGGATGGCGGGCGCGGCAGGGATGGCGGGCGCGGCAGGGATGGCGGGCGCGGCAGGGATGGCGGGCGCGGCAGGGATGGCGGGTACGACGGGGATGGCGGGTACGGCAGGCACGGCGGTGGAGACCGTACGCGGGCTGGTCTACGGCCCGAGCGGCAAGCGGCTGGACGTCTACCGTCCGGCAGAGGGGGCCGGGACGGCAGGGCTGTCCGGGACGGCGCCCACCGTGCTGCTCTGGCACGGCATCGGTCCCGATGAGCGGGACGTGCTCGAACCGCTGGCGCGGACGACGGCGGCCCTCGGTGCGCTGGTGCTCGTACCGGACTGGCGCTCGGACGCCGCGGACGGCGGCCGGGCGCACCTGCTGGAGTCGCTGGCCTTCGTGCGCAGTGAAGCGGATGGGCTGGGCGGCGACGGGGAGGCGTTCGTGCTGGCCGGGTGGTCGGCGGGGGCCGGGGCCGCGCTGGGGGTCGCGCTGCGGCCCGAGGTCGTGGAGGGGTGGCGGCCGAGGGCGGTGGTGGGGGTGGCGGGCCGTTACGACCTGCCGGCGCGGACCACCGGGGCCGCGCCGCTGGACGATCTCGCCGCGGGGCGGGACCCGGGCGCACCGGTCCACCTCGTCCACGGCAGTCGCGACACCGTCGTGGACACCGGCTACTCCCGCGACCTGGCCGAGGCGCTGCGGGTCGCGGGCCGGACGGTGACCCTCCAGGAGCCGGAGACCGACCACGCGGGCGTGATCATGACCGCGTACGACCCGGCGACGGACCGCTGCGTCCCGACGACCGCCGAGCACGCGGTACGGGCGGGGCGGGTGGTGGCCGGGGTGCTGGCCGAGGCTGCCGGGGGCGCAGGCCAGTCGGGCGGGACCTGTCCATAGACGGTCGGCCGGGCTCTTGCGCTCTGTGCTCCCCTGGAGGGGGAGCACAGTCGGGCACCAGGCCATGCGCCGGGCACCCGACTGTTATGCCACGTAGCTGGCCTGCTCCAATTCGTACACTGCGTTGTGGAAGCGGGCGCTGGCCCCTTCCCCGTCTCCCCCGTCCAGTTCGTTCAGCCCGTTGTTCAGCTGTCGCCTGGCATCCTCGATGTAGGTGATGGCGGGGTTGCTCTCGCAGCCGCCGCCGGAGGTGTAGTTCATGGCTGTGTACGCCAGGTCCCGGGCAGCGTCGAGGTGTCCTGCGCTTGCGTGGTTGGCTGCTTGCCCGGCGTAGTCCTCGGCGGTGACGACCGCCCTCCAGCACGGGGACTTGGCGCTCGTCGCGCTCGCCGCCGGGGCAGCAGCGACAACTGCTCCACCGCTGAGCACAAGGGTGGCGGCCACGGCCGCTAGTCGGGTGCGTATGCGAGTCACTGACAAGGCTCCTTCCGGATGGCAACGAAGGCTGTCAGCCAACTCAGCCATGCCTGGTGCCGGCAAGGAGCGCTGTACGGAATGGCCTATTCGCCCAGATGAAAGGGCTTTGGGACCGTTCTTGTGCAAGTGGGCCGTCTGTGCATCCGCGCCCATCAAAGCCGTTTCGGGACCGGCCACGGGCCCGCCAACTTTCGACCGGCGGGCAGTGTCCAGCTTCACTGGCAACGGTCTGGGTTCGGCGTCGGAGGACATCGGTCAGCGGCGCCCGCCCCCACTGGACGACCATGCGTTGAGCCGCCGCACGGATTCCTCCAGCTCCCGGCGCCTGGCGTTCTGATCCGCCGCACTCTGCCGCACCTCAGGGGCGGCGGCAGACGGCCGGACGGGGCCATCGTCCTCATCGCACGGCGGCAGCAGACCAGGCGGCACCCGGCGGACATGGACGAGGCGCCGACGCGCCGGAGCCGCCGGTGACCAGGTCGGGGCGGCGACCACACCGCTACCGACCCTCGCCCGATGGCCGCCCCGCCCCGGAAGTAACCAACTCAGCAGCGTTCCGAGGATTGTTCGGACGAGCCCCGGCGCCCCGTTCAACGGGCGGCCGCCTTGCGGAGAACTTCGGCGAGTGCGCGTGCGGTGGCCGCGTTGCAGTTACCGAGGGCGACCAGCGAGGCGCCGTAGACGGCCGCGAAGCCGGGCAGATCGACGCCTAGCGAGGGCAGCGTGATGCCGTGATCTTTCAGCGCGGTACGCAGCTCTTCGGCGCCGGCGTGCACCTCGTCGTGGGCAGAGTGGTGAAGGGACATACGACTACACCTTCCTGCGCGCCGCGTTCGACGCACTGACGTACGGGCCACCCTGCGTGGCCCAACTGGTGTGCAGATGAAGGCACTTCGCGTGCTCTTGGGTTGCCCTGTGCAGCACCCCTAGGACGCTAGGGGCATATATGCCCCGGGGCAAGGTAGCCCCGCTAGCATTCATCAAGTTGGGTGGACCGTGGCGCCGTTGCACGCGAGACTGTGCGCAAAACAGGGGAAGGTGACATGCCGCCGAGGGACAACCCAACGGCCCGCCAAGTCCGGCTCGGAGGCGAGCTGCGCAAGTTGCGCGAGCGCGCGGGCAAGACCGCCCGAGGGGCGGCGGGGATGGTTTCGTCCGACCAAGCCAAGATCAGTCACATCGAGGCGGGTCGCATCGGAGTCAGCGAGGACCGCATCCGCCGGCTTGCCGTCTTTTACCGCTGCGACGACGAGGCCCTGGTCGAGGCGCTGTGCGCCATAGCGCGCGAGCATCGCGGACAACACTGGTGGGATGACTACCGGGGCATCCTCGCTCCCGGATTCCTCGACATCGCGGAGCTTGAACACCATGCGACTGAACTGCGATGCCTGCAACCCGTCACGTTCCCCGGCATCCTCCAGACCGAGGACTATGCACACGCCCTGTTCGCCAGCGTCATTCCGCGCCTTCCCGGTGACGAGTTGAAGGCTCGCGTCGAACATCGGATGAAGCGGCGGGACATCTTGGAGCGTGACGCTCCACCGAAATTCCAGGCGATCGTGCATGAGGCGGCGCTGCGCATGCGGGTAGGCGGACGACGGGTCGCGCGCGGGCAGCTCGAATACGTCTTGTCCTTGTCCGAGCGCCCCGGCTTGGATATCCGGGTGATCCCGTTCACGAACGAGGAGTTCATCGAGGTGACGCAGACGGTGATGTACGCAAGCGGCATCGTTCCGCAGCTCGATACCGCCCACATTGACACACCGATCGGCGGGCGCTTCCTGGATGCAGCCGCCGACCTCGACCGCTATCGCACGCTCCTCGACCTCGCCGAGCGGGCGGCGCTCACAGCCGAAGAGTCGCGAAGTTTCCTTCACCACGTCGCAAAAGAACTGTGAGAGTCAGGCTATGACCAGCGAAATCAAGTGGCAGAAGTCAAGCTTCTCCGGAGGCGGCGGGGAGCAGTGCCTCGAAACAGCCAGCGTTGCCGGTGAGATCCTCCTGCGCGAAAGCGACGACCCCGACATAGTCGTCAGGACCACACCGGAAAAACTCGCCGCCTTCATCCTTGGTGTGAAGAACGGCGAGTTCGACCACTTCGTCAGCTAGTGCCGTATCAGCGAACGATCGCCCGCCGGAACGAGGCGCACCGTTCGGTTCCTGGCCCGGTGTGCTCAGGCGATCATCGAGGGCGCGGCAGAGGAGGCCGGCATGACAAACAGCCACGTTGACTTGAGCGCTGCCGTCTGGCGCAAGAGCAGCTACACCAACGGCGACGGTGGGGACTGTGTCGAGGTGGTCGACGACCTCCCCGGCATCGTCCCCGTCCGCGACTCCAAGGACCCACACGGCCCGGCCATCATCTTCCCGGCCGCCGCCTGGTCGACCTTCGTCAGCGCTGTCAAGGACACTGCCCTGCAGGGCTCTTGAGCTTCGCGGACGCTTGAGCCTCCCGGGCCCCGAATCAGAGCACCGTCGCCCCCGCTGCCGGGGCCTCCGCCACCCGTACCTGGCGGCAGGTCCCCGACGCCAGCAGATCCTGGGCCACCCGCCCGGCCGCCTCCGCGTCCTTCACCAGGAATGCCGTGGTCGGCCCCGAGCCGGAGACCAGCGCGGCCAGGGCGCCGGCCGCGGTGCCCGCCTCCAGGGTCGCGGTCAGCGACGGTCGCAGGGACAGGGCCGCGGGCTGGAGGTCGTTGGCGAGGGACGCGGCGAGGGCGGTGGCGTCACCCGTCTCCAGGGCGGTCAGCAGTTCAGGGGCGGCCTCCGGCTCCGGTACGTCCGTCCCCGCCGTCAGCCGGTCGAACTCGCCGTAGACGGCCGGGGTGGACAGGCCGCCGTCGGCGACCGCGAAGACCCAGTGGAAGGTGCCGCCGACGGGGAGCGGGGTCAGCAGTTCGCCGCGGCCGCGGCCCAGTGCCGCGCCACCCACCAGGCTGAACGGCACATCGCTGCCCAACTCGGCGCAGAGGGAGAGGAGTTCATCGCGCGAGGCACCCGTCGACCACAGGGCGTCGCAGGCCAGCAGGGCGCCGGCGGCGTCCGCGCTGCCGCCTGCCATGCCACCCGCGACGGGGATGTCCTTGGTGATGTGGAGGTGGACGTTCGGCTCGATGCCGTGGCGGGCGGCGAGGAGTTCGGCGGCGCGGGCCGCCAGGTTGGTGCGGTCCAGCGGGATCCGGTCGACGTCGTGGCCCTCGGCGGTGATCCGGAGGGTGTCGGCGGGGGTGGCGGTGACCTCGTCGTAGAGGCCGACGGCGAGGAAGACGTTCGCCAGGTCGTGGAAGCCGTCCGGGCGGGCGGCGCCCACCGCCAGCTGGACGTTGACCTTCGCCGGTACGCGGACGGTGATCGAGGTGGTGGTCGTCATGCCTGCTCTCCCCCTGGCGCCTGCTCTCCCCCTGAGGCGTGCTCTCCCCGTGACTGCCGGATGCCCGGCGCCCCGCCCGGTCCCTTGTGCTCGGCGATCCGCGCGAACTCCTCGACGGTCAGCGCTTCCCCGCGGGCCTGCGGGGAGACGCCCGCGGCGACCAGCGCGGTCTCGGCCGCGGCGGCCGAGCCGGCCCACCCCGACAGTGCGGCCCGCAGCGTCTTGCGGCGCTGGGCGAAGGCGGCGTCGACGACGGCGAAGACCTCGTCGCGGCTCGCCGAGGTCTCGATCGGCTTGTCGCGCCGTACGAGGGAGACCAGGCCGGAGTCGACGTTGGGCGCGGGCCAGAAGACATTGCGGCCGATGGCGCCGGCCCGCTTGACCTCGGCGTACCAGTTGGCCTTCACGGACGGCACGCCGTAGACCTTGTTGCCGGGGCGGGCGGCCAGCCGGTCGGCGACCTCGGACTGCACCATGACCAGCGTGCGGTCGATGGTGGGGAAGGCCGCGAGCATGTGCAGCAGCACCGGCACGGCGACATTGTAGGGGAGGTTGGCGACCAGCGCGGTCGGCGCGGGGCCGGGCAGCTCGGCGACCTGCATGGCGTCGCTGTGCACCAGTGCGAAGCGGTCGGCGCGCTCGGGCATCCGGGCCGCGACGGTGGACGGCAGCGCGGCCGCCAGCACCTCGTCGATCTCGACGGCAACGACCCGGTCGGCGGCCTCCAGCAGCCCGAGGGTCAGCGAGCCCAGGCCCGGGCCGATCTCGACGACGACATCGTCGGTCCTGACCTCGGCGGTCCGCACGATCCGCCGGACGGTGTTGGCGTCGATGACGAAGTTCTGGCCGCGCTGCTTGGTGGGCCGGACGCCCAGCGCGGCGGCCAGCTCGCGGATGTCGGCGGCGCCCAGCAGGGGGCCGGAATCGTCGGTGGTGCTCTTGCTCATGCCAAAGCCTCGCTGCGCTCGTTCACCCGTGAAGCTTACGGCCGCAGACCGGCCACGGGCTCGCCCCCCTTCTGATGTAGAGCTTCTTGGCCCGGAAGGTCTGTTCCCCGGGGGAGGCGTCCTGCGGGCGGCCGCGGCCCCCGAGGGCCCGCCAGGTGGAGACGTCGAACTGGTAGAGCCCGCCGTAGGTGCCCGACGCATCGACCGCATGCGGCCGCCCGCCCGTCTCGCACTGCGCCAGCGCATGCCAGGCGAGATGGTCGGCGCCGCGCACGGAGGTCGGCAGCACCATGGTGCCGAGGTGCACGATCTGCGGTCGGGGCGCGTGCACGACCTTGCTGTGCAGCCGCTTCGGCTTCTGCCGGACGCCGTTGACGGTGCGCACCCGGTAGGTGACCCGCCGCACCCCGGGCCGCCCCTGCTGGACGACCGACTGGACGCCGCGGGCCAGCCGCGGGTCGGCGCGCAGGATCGTACGGAAGGGCAGGCGCTCCTCGCGGACCTCCCTGGAACCGGTGATCCGCAGCACGGAGATGATCTGGCCCTCGCGCGGGAAGCCGTCCGGCGGCACCGAGGTGGTGTCCTGGTCGCGCAGCGCGAGGCCGGCCTCGGCCAGCGCCTCGCGGACGGTCGCGGCGTTGGTGCGCAACCGGTGTTCCCGGCCGTCGGCGACGATGACCACCGAGCGTTCGGTGCGTACCGCCAGTTCCATGCCGTGCTGCTCGATGCGCCGGGAGCGGGAGGCGGAAAGATAGGCGCCCTCGGCCCGTACGCCGAGCTGGTGGAGCGCGTCGGCGACGGTGTCCGCGGTGGTCCACACCTGGCGGCGCTGTCCGTCGATGGTCAGGACGACCGGGCGGCCGTGCCGGACGACGATCTCGTCACCGCTGCTGAGCCCGGTGCCGGGGGCGGGCGCGACGAGGTCGTGTGCGCCGATGTCGAGATGTTCGGCGGCGAGCAGATCGTCGACGTCGTCGGCGAAGGTGTGCAGGGTGCGCGGGGTGCCGTCGACGGTGAGCCGGACCGCCTTGTCGTGGGCGACGAAGGCGGTGGTGCCACCGGCGAGGAAGGCGACGACCAGGGCCTGCGGCAGCAGCCGGCGCAGCGCCTCGGGGCGTTCGGCGCGGCGTCTACGACGGCCGCGCGCGGCGCGGTGGCTGCTCTGCGAATGACTCACGGCGCGCTCCACATGCCACGGGATGCGGTTGACGGCCGGAATGTAGCGGAGTGTCGGTGACTCTCCAAAGTCGGCCCCTTACGGAAAGTGGCATTTTTGGAGAGTGGCGGAGGTCCCTGGCCGGCGCCGGAGGGCCGTCGGCGGGCGGGCGGAAGGCAGTCGGCGGCCGGGCGGAAGCCCGTCGGCGGGCGGCGGAATGCGGCGGTGTCCGTTCCGCATCCGACGGCACGCGGGGGTGCCGTCGGAGGCGCACGGTCAGTGCCCGAAGGCCCGTGTCAGTACCCGAAGGCACGGGCCGTGTTCGCCGCGACGGCGGTGGCCAGTGCGTCCTCGGTCACGGCCTTGACCTCTGCCATCGCCCGCAGCGTGACCGGAATGAGGTACGGGGCGTTGGCCCGTCCTCGGTACGGGGCGGGGGTCAGGAAGGGGGCGTCGGTCTCGACGAGGACCAGCTCGGGCGGGGCGACGGCGAGGGCGTCGCGCAGCGGCTGGGCGTTCTTGAAGGTGACGTTGCCGGCGAAGGACATGAAGTAGCCGGCCGCGGCGCAGATCTCGGCCATCTCGGCGTCACCGGAGTAGCAGTGGAAGACGACCCGTTCGGGGGCACCCTCCTCGCGCAGGATCCGCAGCACGTCGTCGTGCGCCTCGCGGTCGTGGATGACCAGGGCCTTGTCGTGCCGCTTGGCGATCTCGATGTGCGCGCGGAAGGACCGCTCCTGGGCGGCCATGCCCTCGGGCCCCGTACGGAAGTAGTCCAGGCCGGTTTCGCCGACGCCGCGGACCTGGGGCAGCGCGGCCATGTCGTCGATCCCGGCGAGCGCGGTGTCCAGGGCGCTGTCGCCACCGGCCTCCCGCGCTCCCTGCCGCGACCAGCCGTCCGGATCGCCCAAGACGATCCGCGGCGCTTCGTTGGGGTGCAGCGCGACGGTGGCGTGCACCCTGTCGTGCGCGGCCGCGGTCTCGGCGGCCCAGCGCGAACCGGCCAGGTCGCAGCCCACCTGGACGACGGTGGTCACACCGACGGAGGCGGCCTTGGCGAGCGCCTCCTCGACGGTGCAGTCCTGCATGTCCAGGTGGGTGTGCGAATCCGCGACCGCCACCCGAAGCGGTTCGGGCAGCGGCGGCGGGGTGTTCTTGTCCTGCGGTGCCATGGCCGCGATCCTACGAGGGCCGCGGCGCGGACCTCACTTGCGGTGGTGCTGGAACGGGTGCAGCAGGTCGGAGAGGTGCCAGTGGTGGCGTCCGGGGTCCTCGGCGGTGCTGCCGGTGCTGCCGTTCCGGTCCGGGGCGGCAGCGGGGACCGGTTCCTTCCGCCGCTCGCCGCCGTGCTTCCGCTCGCTGCCGTTCTGACGCTGATGCATGCTCGCGATCGCGTCGGAGACCAGCGAGACCTGGCCGGAGCGCATGATCCGTACGACGTTGCTGCCGCAGTTCAGGCAGGTGGGGCAGGTCAACGGGGACGGGACCCGCTCGCCGTCCGCGTAGTAGACGACATGCGTCTCGCCCTTGCCGTCGACCTGGTGGACTATCTCGTACGCCTGCTCCCAGCCGTGGCCGCACCTCATACAGGCGAAGGCATAGGCCTCGTGCGCGGCGGCGTCGGGACGGGCGGCGGGGTGGTCTCCGCCGGTGGTCGAAACGCCGGTGGTCTTCGCGATCTCGCTCATGTGCGCGCTCCTCTTGTCCGCTGGACAAGGTCTTCGGGAACCGTTCGTCCCTCGTCCAGTGGACGCCTTCGGCGCGCACAATGCAGCCCATGGCCGACGCTATTGGCCCAGATTTGGCCGACGGTAGGACAATCACCTCAACGCGCCGACCTGCGCTTTACCTTTCCGGTCAGCCGTTTACCTTCTGATGAGTCGCTTTTCGCCCGGCGCCGCGCATCAATTCTTCGCGGGGCCCTTCCCGGCGTTCCCGGCGGAGCCCTTCCCGGCGTTCCCGGCGGAGCCCTTCTCCGCGTTCTTCGCCGCGACCACGGCGTCGAAGACCTCCCGCTTGGGCAGCCCGGCGTCCGCGGCGACCGCGGCAATGGCCTCCTTGCGGCGCTCCCCGGCCTCCTCGCGGACCCGCACCCGGCGCACCAGCTCACCGGCGTCCAGATCCTGCGGTCCGCTCTCCGGTGCGCCCTCGACGACGATGGTGATCTCGCCGCGTACCCCCTCGGCCGCCCAGGGCACGAGGTCGCCCAGCGGCCCGCGCTTGACCTCCTCGTACGTCTTGGTCAGCTCACGGCACACCGCGGCGCGCCGGTCCACGCCGAAGATCTCGGCCATCGCGGCGAGGGTGTCGTCCAGGCGGTGCGGCGCCTCGAAGTAGACGAGGGTGCGCCGCTCGCCTTCGACCTCGCGCAGCCGGGAGCGCCGCTCTCCGCCCTTGCGGGGCAGGAAGCCCTCGAAGCAGAAGCGGTCCACCGGCAGTCCGGAGACGGCGAGTGCGGTGAGTACCGCGCTGGGGCCCGGTACGGCGGTGACCTTGATGTCCCGCTCGACCGCCGCGGCGACCAGCCGGTAGCCGGGGTCGGAGACGGAGGGCATGCCCGCGTCGGTGACCAGCAGCACCCGTGCCCCGCCGGCCAGCGCATCGGCCAGCTCGGGCGTCCTGGCCGCCTCGTTGCCCTCGAAGTACGACACGATCCGCCCGGTGGGCTGGACCTGAAGTGCCTGGGTCAGCCGGCGCAGCCGCCGGGTGTCCTCGGCGGCGATCACATCGGCGGCGGCCAGCTCGGTGGCGAGCCGCGGCGGCGCGTCCGCGATCTCCCCGATGGGCGTCCCTGCAAGTACCAGCGTTCCAGTCACCTTCCCATCCTCCCAGGGCGCCGCCGTGCCCCGATCCGTCGGTGTCCCCCGGTGGCGTCCCCGCCGGTCCACAGGCCGCTTCCCTACGATGGGCCGGGTGACGAGTGACACCACCGCGACCGACGCCGCCGCGCAGCATGCCCCGGAGCCGGCCAAGGAGCCCCCCGTGTGGCAGCGGCGGCTGCGCCGCTTCGGGTATCCCGTCCGCGCACAGGGCGATGTCCGCGCGCGGCTGGTGCCCGCCTTCCCCGAGCCGAGCGGTCGCCTGTGGGCGGTGTTCGGTGTGGGCCCGGGCGCCGCGGCCCGGGCGGCACGGTGGTCGGGCTGGGCCGGTCCGCTGCTGGTGACGCTGTTCGCGGGGGTGCTGCGGTTCTGGAACCTGGGCAGCCCGCGGAAGGTGATATTCGACGAGACGTACTACCCCAAGGACGCCTGGTCGCTGCTGCAGTACGGCTACGAGGGCACCTGGGCCAAGAACGCCAATGACGCGCTCGTCGGGCATGCGCCGCAGATCCTGCTCTCGCCCGAGCACTCGTATGTGGTCCATCCGCCGATGGGCAAGTGGCTGATCGCGCTCGGTGAGTGGGCGTTCGGGATGGACCCCTTCGGCTGGCGGTTCACGGTGGCGCTGCTCGGCACCCTCTCGGTGCTGCTGCTGTGCCGGATCGGCCGCCGGCTGATGCGGTCGACGGCGCTGGGCTGTCTGGCGGGCGGTCTGCTGGCGGTGGACGGTCTGCACTTCGTGATGAGCCGGACCGCGCTGCTCGATCTGATCGTGATGTTCTGGGTGGTGGCCGCGTTCGGCTGCCTGCTGGTGGACCGGGACCGTACCCGGGCCCGGCTGGCGGCGGCGCTGCCGCTCGACTCCGAAGGGGTGGCGCACCCGGACGGCGGGGTCGGCGACCGGCTGCGGCTGGGGTGGCGGCCGTGGCGGATCGCGGCCGGACTGTGTCTGGGCCTGTCCGCCGCGACGAAGTGGAACGGCCTCTACTACCTCGCGGCCTTCGCCCTGATGTCGGTGCTGTGGGATGTCGCGGCGCGCCGTACGGCGGGCGCCCGGCGGCCGTTCCGCTCGACGGTCCGGCGCGACGTCCTGCCCGCTTTCGGGTCCACCGTCGTCGTCGCCCTCGCCGCCTATCTCGCGTCGTGGTCGGGCTGGATCGCCACCAAGGGCGGCTACTACCGCGACTGGGCGACCACGCCGGACGGCCGGGCGGGCAACTGGACCTGGCTGCCGGACTGGCTGCGCAGCCTGTGGCACTACCAGACCGAGGTCTACGCCTTCCACACCGGACTGACCACCCCGCACACCTATCAGTCCAACCCGTGGAGCTGGCTGGTCCTGGGCCGCCCGGTCTCGTACTTCTACCAGGACCCCAAGGCCGGCCAGGACGGCTGCACGGCGGCCGAGGGCTGCGCCCGCGAGGTGCTGGCGCTGGGCACCCCGCTGCTGTGGTGGGCGGCCTGTTTCGCGCTGCTCTACGTCCTCTACCGCTGGCTGTTCAAGCGGGACTGGCGGGCCGGCGCGATCGCCTGCGGGGTCGCGGCCGGCTATCTGCCGTGGTTCCTCTACCAGGAGCGGACCATCTTCCTCTTCTACGCGGTGGTGTTCGTCCCGTTCCTGTGTCTGGCGCTGGCGATGATGACCGGCGCGTTCATCGGACCGCCGGGGTCAACCGAGCGACGCCGCACGATCGGTGCGGTAGGTGCCGGTGTCCTGGTGCTGCTGATCGTGTGGAATTTCATCTACTTCTATCCCTTGTATACGGGTATGGCCATTCCCAAGTCGGCCTGGCACCACCGGATGTGGTTCGACACCTGGGTGTAGCCGACCGCGCCGCCCGGCCTACCGGAGGCGGACCGGCGGGAGTTCGACAACTCTGTAACAGCTGTACAACAGCGCGTCACCGGACCGTGCCCTGATCGAGACTCACCACCTCCCCGTGTCCCATAGAGTGCGGTGCACGTTCCTGTGTGCGTATTCGAGGACGAGGCTCTGGGAGGGATTCGGTGGCATGCGCCGAGAGGTGAAGTACGGGCTGATCGGCGGATCGGTGGCCCTGGTGGCGGGAGTCGTGGGCGGCTTCGCGCTGTTCGGCGGCTCGGACGGGTCTCCGCAGGAGGTCAGGTCGGCGGACGCCAAGGGCGGTGACAAGGGGCCCAAGGTGGCGACCGGCCCCCTGTCGGCCAAGGAGGTCCACACGACGGCACAGGGCTTCCTGACCGCCTGGCAGTCCGGCGACGCGGCCAAGGCCGCCGGGATGACGGACGACCCGGAGAAGTGCAAGGCCGCCCTGGAGGCCCTCGCCAAGCAGGCGCGGTTCTCGAAGGTGGCCCTGACGCCGGGCACGCCGTCGGGCGACAAGGTGCCGTACTCCGTCGCCGCGCAGATCGACTACAAGGGCACCAAGGCGGCCTACTCGTACCGCACCGCCACGACCGTGCAGCGCGACAAGACCACCGGAAAGCCGCAGATCGCCTGGCAGCCGGCGATGCTGCACCCGGGCCTGGACAAGGGCGACCAACTGCGGACCGGCGAGGCCGAGGCGCCGCCGATCAAGGCCGTGGACCGCAACGGCGCCGAGCTGACCCCAAAGGCGCATCCGGCGCTGGCCGGGGTGCTGGACAGCCTGCGGGACAAGTACGGCGCCAAGACCGACGGCAAGCCCGGGGTGGAGCTGTTCATCCAGCGCGCCAAGAGCGCCAAGCCCGCGGACCAGTTGCCCGACAAGACGCTGAAGGTGCTCTCCAAGGGGACCCCGGGCACGCTCAAGACCACGCTGGACGCCACGCTGCAGTCGGCGGCCGAGCGGGCGGTCAAGGGCAAGAAGTCCGCCTCCGCCGCCGCGGTCAAGCCCAGCACCGGCGAGATCCTGGCGCTCGCCAACTCCCCCGAAAGGGGTTTCAACATGGCCACCCAGGGGTCGCTCGCCCCCGGCTCGACCATGAAGATCGTGACCTCGGCGATGCTGATGGACAAGGGCCTGACCTCGCCCGGCAAGAAGAACCCGTGCCCCAAGTACGTGACCGTCGGCGGCTGGAAGTTCCAGAACCTCAACAAGTCCGAGATCAAGGACGGCACCTTCGCGCAGAGCTTCGCCGCGTCCTGCAACAACGCCTTCATCTCGCACGCCAAGGACCTCGGCGACGACGACCTGACCAACGAGGCCCGGGACGTCTTCGGCATCGGCCTGAACTGGCAGACCGGCATCCCCACCTTCGACGGTGCGGTGCCCGTGCAGCACGACGCGCAGATGGCGGCCTCGCTGATCGGCCAGGGCGGGGTACGGATGAACCCGCTCAATGTCGCCTCGCTCTCCGCGACGGTCCGGGCCGGGTCCTTCCACCAGCCGTACATCGTCTCGCCGTCCCTGGACCACCGGACGCTCGCCAAGGCCGCCCGCACCATGAAGCCGGACACCCTCAGCGGCCTGAAGTCGCTGATGAAGCTGACCGCGACCTCCGGTACGGCCGCCGAGGCGATGGCCGGGGTCAGCGGTGACATCGGCGCCAAGACCGGCTCCGCCGAGGTCGACAGCCAGAAGAAGCCCAACGCCTGGTTCTCCGCCTACCGCGACGATGTCGCCGCGGCGGCCGTCGTCCCGGCGAGCGGCCACGGCGGCTCCAACGCGGGCCCGCTGGTCCGCGCCATCCTCACCGCCGGCTGACGAGGCGGGGCGCCCGCCCGGGCGCCTCTCATCTCATCGACCGGATTCCGTTCGCATGGCCCGCACCGCCTTCGCTAGCGTGCGGGCCATGAGCGATTCCCGGTCCGGCACCACCCCGGAAACCACGCACTCCACGGCCGTCTCCCCGCTCGCCCCCGCGGCCCTGATCGAGTACGCCGGGGACCGGGTCGCCGCCGTCCGCGAGCGCACCGCATGACCCCGCTCGTCGTCGCGGCGGTCCTGCTGGCCGCCGTCACCCACGCCAGCTGGAACGCCATCGCCCACGGCATACGCGACCAGCTCGTGGCCTTCACCCTGGTCGGCGGCGGCGGGGCGCTCTGCGGCCTGGCCATGGCCGCCTTCACCCCGCTGCCGGCGGCCGGCGCCTGGCCCTACCTCCTGGCCTCCAGCCTGGTGCACATCGTCTACCAGGCCCTGCTCATGCAGTCGTTCCGCCTGGGCGACTTCGGCCAGATGTACCCGATCGCCCGGGGCACCGCGCCCCTGGTCGTCACGGTCCTGGCCGCCGTCTTCGTCCACGAGGTCCCCAACGGCTGGGGACTTGCCGGTGTCGCCCTGGCCTCCGCCGGGCTGGTGGGCGTCGCCCTCTGGGGCATCCGCGGTTCGGGCACCAAGCCGCACTGGCCGGCTCTCCTCGCCGCCCTCGCCACCGGCCTGGCCATCGCCTCCTACACCACCGTCGACGGCCTGGGCGTCCGCGCCTCCGGCACCCCTCTGGGCTATATCGCCTGGCTGATGATCCTCGAAGGCATCGTCATCCCCGTCTACGCGCTCGCCACCCGCCGCCGTCAACTCCTCACCGAGCTGCGCCCCATCGCCCTGCGCGGCCTGGCCGGCGGTGTGCTCTCCGTCTTCGCCTACGGCCTGGTGCTGTGGGCGCAGACCCGCGCGCCCCTCGCCCCCATTGCCGCCCTGCGCGAGTCGTCCATCATCGTGGGCGCCGCCATCGGCGCCGTCTTCTTCAAGGAGCGCTTCGGCGCCCCCCGGATCGCCGCGGCCGGCCTGATGGTCATCGGCATCGGCCTGATGCTCCACACCGGCTGAGCGAGCGGCGCCCCGCGGACGGCTCAGGATGCTGCCCACCTGAGCGGTCCGCGGGGAGCTCCGCGGGGAGCACTGTCTTCATCGGGCTCCCCCATGCTGCACCGGACCGCGTCCACCGGCCCCTTCCGTTGTTGCCGGGTGTGGGGGCGCCACACCCGGCACCAGCAGACGACGCCGGCCGCGGCCCCGTCAGCGGTGGGGATGGACCGTGCCGCGGGGCGGGGTCGTGAGCGTACGGAGATAGCTGTCGATCGCGCGGGCCGGGAGCGGCGACTGGCACTTGCGGTAGAGCCAGTGGTCCACCGAGTCGAGGACGGCGAGCCGCCCCTTCGGGAATTCCTGCGCCATGCGCCGCGCACCCGGCAGCGGGGTCGCCAGGTCGTGTCGGGCGTTCACCACCAGGACCGGCGGGAGGGTGCCCTTGGCCCGCGCCGGCTCCGGCTCGGGCGCGGCCGGCCATCCCTGGCAGCCGAGGATCATGTCCAGGGCCTGGGCGTTGTAGCGGGCGTGCGGAGCGGCGGACCGGGCGCTCTGCAGCAGCTCGCGGTAGTGGTCCCAGTCACGGAGGCGGAAGTCGTAGTCGCGGCACATCACGGTGCGCCAGCTGAGGTTCGGAGTGCTGTCGGTCCAGTAGACCTTGCCCCTGCCGCTGTTCAGGGCACCCAGCTGCTCGGCGGCGGGCTCGGGGTTCCACTTCCCCAGGTTGCCGCTGAGAAAGCCGGACAGCTGGTCGGCGGTGACCTTCTTCCGCGTGGGGCCGTGCTGTCCCGGTTCGAACAGCCTGCCCGCGTCGGCGCGCGCGAAGAGCCCATGGACGACGGCCTTCACGTCCTTGCCCTTCAGCGCACATGACGGGTTCTTCGCGCACCAGTCCGCGAGCTGCTGCACGGCGTCCTCGACGGCGGCGGAACCGTCCCCGAGGTAGCGCCCGGCGTCCGGCCGGGACGGGTCCATCGCGCTGTCGAGGGCCAGCGCCCGGAGCTTCTGCGGGAACAGCCGGGCGTACTGCCGGCCGATGAGGGTGCCGTAGGAGTGGCCGAGGAAGCTGATCTTCTTCTCGCCGAGGGCGGCGCGGATCGCGTCCATGTCGCGGGCGACGCTGACGCTGTCCATGTGGTCGGCGACCGGGCCGCTGCGCGTGCGGCAGCTGTCGGCGAGCTGTTTGTTGAGGGTGCGCATCCGCTGGAACTCGGCGGCGTTCTTCGGGCGGGTGGGGATCTTCCCGGCGAGCTTGTCGTCGCACCGGAGCGCTCCGCTACGGCCGATGCCGCGCGGGTCGAAGCCGATGATGTCGAAGCGGCTCCGGATGTTCTTGTCATAGCCCTCGGTCGGGCTGTCGGCGTAGTAGGCATCGTCCAGGCCGGGGGTGCCGGGGCCGCCCGGGTTCGAGAGCAGGACACCGAGGCGCTTCTTGGGGTCGGTGGCCTTCTGGCGGGCCACCGCGATCTTCATCGTCGGCCCGTCGGGCTTCGCCCAGTCGACCGGGACCGCCACGGTCCCGCACTGGGTCCGCTTGCTCGGGTCGGGGTAGGGCGGATCGGCCTTGGGGCAGTCGGACCACTGGATCGTCCGCACCGGGGCCGCACCGTCACCCGCCCCCGGACTCGCCCCCGCAGTCGACGGCACGAGCAGCGACCCGGCAAGCGCCACCACCCCCGCCGAAGCCGTGAGGGCCACACCCCTACGTCGCCGGGGCGACCAGACGTCCGAACTCTCGACCGGCCCGTCTCCGGGCCGGGAGAAGGAAGCTGAAGTGTTCATGCGGCACACCCTCACGCCCCCGCATGATGGCCCTTCCATGGCCGGGTGATGGCGACGTAACAGAGGCCCGGCGGCACCGGCCACCGGCAGGGACCGCCCCACCGCCTCCCCGCTCCCCCGTGCGCAGGTCTCGGCCCGCAGAACGGGTCACGGCCCGCGGAAGAGGTACGGCGAGGTCACCCGGCAGCGTGGGAAACGGCGGCAACCGCCCGCAGCAGCGCCTGCGCCCGAGGATCCGCCGTCACGTTCTTCTGCATCCCGTTCGTCACGTAGCCGAACGCGAGACCGGTCTCCGGGTCGGCGCAGGCGAGCGCGCCCCCGCGGCCGGGGTGTCCGAAGGAGCCGGGCGCCAGGAGCGGCGAGGCCGGTCCGTGGAGCATGAAGCCCAGTCCGAACCGGGTGCCGACGAGGAGGGTGCGGTCGAGGCCCGCGGACTCCTCGGTCCGGGCGAGGGTGAGGGTCGCGGGGGCGAAGAGCCGGGGCCGGCCGTCGACGGCCCCGATGAGCGCGGCGTAACAGCGGGCCAGCGAACGGGCGGTGGCGATGCCGGCGGAGGCGGGCAGTTCGGCGGCGCGGTATGCCGGGTCGTTCTCGTCGGGCGCCGGAGTGATCGCGGCGAAGGCGCGGCTGGTGAGCGAGTCCGGATCGGCGTAGGCGTCGGCGATGGACGGCTTCGGGCGTACCCGCAGGCCGGTCGCGGCGGGCGGGGCCGGTGCCCCGACGGCGGCCAGCCGTCCGACGCGGGACTGCGCCGCCTCGGGCAGGCCGATCCACAGATCGAGGCCGAGCGGCCCGGCTATCTCGTCGGCGATCCAGCTGCCGACGCTGCGGCCGGTGACCCGCAGCACCAGCTCTCCGATCAGCCAGCTGTAGGTCTGTGCGTGGTAACCGTGGCCGGTGCCGGGCTCCCAGAGGGGTGCCTGGGCGGCGAGTGCGGCAGGGCCGCTGACGCCGTCGATGGCCTGACCGGGGGTGAGCGGAGTGTCCAGGGCCGGCAGCCCGGCGCGGTGCGAGAGCAGATGGCGGACGAGGACGCGTTCCTTGCCGGCGGCCTTGAACTCGGGCCAGTACGTGCCGACCGGGGCATCGAGGTCGAGCTGTCCGCGCTGGTGCAGCAGCAGCGGAACGAGTGCGGCGATGCCCTTGGTCGCGGACCGGATCACCTGGGCCGTGCCGGCCTCCCAGGGCGCCGCGTCCGCCGCGCCGGCGTCCGCGTCCCCGTCCTTGGTGCCGCCCCACAGGTCGACGACCTTGCGGCCGTGCCGGTACACGGCGACCGCCGCGCCCCGCTCGCCGCGCCGGTCGAAGTTGGCCATGAAGGCGTCCCGGACCGGCTCGAAGCCGTCCTCGACCGTGCCCTGGACGTCCACCACTGATTCCTGCTTCCCACTCATCCGTCGCATTCGTGACCCATCCATGGTGCAACGCGCGGATCAGTGCTGATGACCAGGACCGCACCCCGTGGCGTTCGTCACACGGGTGCGTCGGGGCCCGTATCGCACCGGGGTCGGCTCAGCGGCGGGTCAACGGCGGGTCACCGTCGGCTCGGAGCGGGTCACCGTCGGCTCGGCGGCGGGTCACCGCGGGACGTCGACCGACCGCGGATCGAACCCGAAGGGCAGCTCCAGCCGGTGGGTGCGCATCAGTTCCTCGTCGCACAGCAGCTCCTGGGTGGTCCCGTCGGCCACGAGCACCCCGCCGGAGAGCACGACGGACCGCGGGCACAGCTCCAGGGCGTAGGGCAGGTCGTGCGTGACCATCAGGACGGTGACGTCCAACGACCGCAGGATGTCGGCGAGTTCACGGCGGGAGGCCGGGTCGAGGTTGGAGGACGGCTCGTCGAGGACCAGGATCTCCGGCCGCATCGCCAGCACGGTCGCGACGGCGACCCGGCGGCGCTGCCCGAAGGAGAGGTGGTGCGGCGGGCGGTCGGCGAAGTCCGCCATGCCGACCCGGGTGAGCGCCTCGGTGACCCGCTCCTCCAGTTCGGCGCCGCGCAGTCCCGAGGAGGCCGGACCGAAGGCGACGTCCTCGCGGACGGTGGGCATGAACAGCTGGTCGTCGGGGTCCTGGAAGACGATGCCGACCCGGCGGCGGATCTCCGCGAGGTTCTCCTTGGCGACCGGGAGGCCGGCGACCTCGACGGTGCCGGCGCCCGCTTCGAGGATGCCGTTGAGGTGCAGGACGAGGGTGGTCTTGCCGGCGCCGTTGGGCCCGAGCAGCGCGACCCGCTCGCCACGGCCGACGGTCAGGTCGACGCCGAAGAGCGCCTGGTGGCCGTCGGGGTAGGCGTAGGCGAGCCGGGTCACGGCGAGGGAGGGGGCGGGTGCGGTGGTGCTCAAAGGGTCCATCCCAGGAGGCAGACGGCGAGCGCGGCGAGGGGGAGGGCGGCCGCGCTGGTCCATTGTGCGCGGGTGGCGGTGGCCTCGCCGACCTGGGGCATGGTGCCGGTGTAGCCGCGGCTGACCATGGCGAGGTGGACCCGCTCACCGCGCTCGTAGGAGCGGATGAACAACGCGCCGGCGGACTTGGCGAGCACGCCCCAGTGGCGTACGCCGCGCGCCTCGAAGCCGCGGGAGAGCCGGGCGATCCGCATCCGCCGCATCTCGTCGGTGATCACATCGCCGTAGCGGATCATGAAGGAGGCGATCTGGACGAGCAGCGGCGGCATCCTCAGCCGTTGCAGGCCCAGGAGGAGTTCGCGCAGTTCGGTGGTGGAGGCGAGCAGCACGGACGCGGCGACGCCGAGCGTCCCCTTGGCGAGGATGTTCCAGGCGCCCCACAGCCCCGACTCGCTCAGGCTCATCCCGAGGACGGCGACGCGCGGCCCCTCGGCGACGAACGGCATCAGCAGGGCGAAGGCGACGAACGGCACCTCGATCAGCAGCCGCTTGAGCAGGAATCCCGCCGGAATCCGGGCGGCCCCGGCGGCGGCCGCGATCAGCAGCGCATAGAGCCCGAACGCCCAGGTGGCCTCCCGCGGGGTGGAGACGACGACGAGGACGAAGCAGAAGACCGCGGCGATCTTGCAGTGCGCCGGCAGGGCGTGGACCGGTGAATGCCCGTGCCGGTACAGCTTGTGCGCATGTCCGGCGCCCATCTCAGGCGCTCTCCGACGGGCGCCCGTTGTCGGCGCCGTTGCCCGCGCCCGGCTGCTCGCCGCCGCCGGCGTTCCTGCGGCGCCGCAGCACGACGAACACGCCCGTGCCCACGGCCAGCGTCGCGCCGACCCCGATGACACCGGCGAGGCCGCCGGCCAGGCGCGGGTTGGTGATGTCCTTGACGCTGTAGTCGGCGAGCGGGGAGTCCTTGGCGGCGTGGTCCTTGGCCTTCGCGTCGATGCCCTGGTCGTGGGCGACCTTCTCCAGGCCGTCCGGGCTGGCGGAGGCGTAGTAGCTGATGCCGCCCGCGCACACCAGGGCGGCGGCGAGCCCGGCCAGCCAGACCCGGCGGGCGGAGCGGCGCGGGGCCGCGGAGGCCGCGGCGGCGGGTGCGGCGGCCGGTACGGGAGCGGTGGCCGGGGCGGGAGCGGTGGCCGGGGCGGGCTCGTCGGCCGGCGCGGACTCGTCGGCCGGGGCGGCGAGCGGCGAGGTCCGCAGCTCCAGCGGCTTGGCCAGGCCCCGTGCGCCGTAGACCAGGTCGGGGCGTACGGCGATCACCGCGCCGACCGTCAGGGCGGTGATCGCCGCCTCGCCGATCCCGATCAGGACGTGGACGCCCACCATGGCGGTGAAGACCTTGCCGATCGGCACGTCCGCGGTCCCGCCGAGCGCATAGATGGCGGTGAAGGCCACCGCGGCGGCCGGCACCGACAGCAGCGCGGCGACGAACGAGGCCACGGTGACCGAGCGGCGCCGCCGCGGCAGCACCTTCACCAGCCCGCGGAACAGGGCGTAGGCGACCACGGTCGTCACGATCGCCATATCGGTGATGTTCACGCCCAGCGCGGTCAGCCCGCCGTCGGCGAACAGCACGCCCTGCATCAGCAGCACCACGGAGACACACAGCACACCGGTGTACGGGCCGACGAGTATCGCCGCCAGCGCACCGCCCAGCAGATGCCCGCTGGTGCCCGCCGCGACCGGGAAGTTCAGCATCTGCACGGCAAAGATGAACGCCGCGACCAGTCCGGCCAGCGGCGCCGTGCGCTCCGCGCCCGCGACACCGCCCGCGCCCGCACCCGCCAGCTCGCGCCGGGCGCCGCGCAGGCTGACCGCGACCGCGGCGGCGGCGACCACACCGGTCGCGGCCGACACCGGCGCATTGATGAATCCATCGGGTACGTGCATCTCAGGCTTCTCCGCTTCAGGCTCTGCAGTCCACCCATGGTGGTGCCTCCTGCAAATAACTTGCAAGAGCGCCCATGATGCGAAACGGCCGCGGCGACCGCAAAGCCGGGTCCCACCTGCACACCCTCCGCCCACCCTCTCCCAGGGGTGCGTACGTACGAATAAGTGGGGGCGCCCCGTACACGCGGGAGGGCCGCGTACCAGCGGGGGCGCCCCGTACCAGCGGGGGTCTCCGGTCTCCGTCAGACGCGCGCCGGTTCGCGTGCGGCGCTCGGGTCCGGCCCGTCGGCGGTGCCGGTGCCGGTGCCGCTGCCGCTGCCACTGCCGCCGAGCTGCGTACGCAGCCCCTCCCCTTCGACATCCACGTTCGGCAGGAGCTTCTGCAACCACCGCGGGAGCCACCAGGCGGAGCGGCCCAGCAGCGCAAGGACCGCGGGGACGAGGGCCATGCGGACGACGAAGGCGTCGAAGAAGACGGCGATGGCGAGGCCGAAGCCGATCATCTTGATCATCGAGTCGGAGGAGCCGATGAAGCCGGCGAAGACGCTGATCATGATGACCGCGGCGGCGGTGACCACCCGCGCGCCGTGCCGGAAGCCGGTGACCACGGCCTCGCCCGGCCGCTCACCGTGAACGAAGGCCTCGCGCATCCGCGTGACGAGGAAGACCTCGTAGTCCATCGCCAGGCCGAAGACCACGCCCACCATGAAGATCGGCATCATGCTCATGATCGGTCCGGTCTGCTCGACTCCGAACACGTCGGCCAGCCAGCCCCATTGGAAGACCGCGACGACCGCACCGAGCGCCGCCACCACCGAGAGCAGGAAGCCGAGCGCCGCCTTGAGCGGGACGAGCACCGAGCGGAAGACCACCATCAGCAGGAGGAAGGCCAGGCCGACGACCAGCGCCAGATAGGGCACCAGCGCGTCGTTCAGCTTCTGCGAGACATCGACATTCATCGCGGTGGTGCCGGTGACCAGGGTCTTCGCCCCGGTGTCCTCGGCGATACCGCTTGCCGTGGACCGGATGTCATGCACCAGGTCCTCGGTCCCGACGCTGCTGGGCTTCGACTCGGGGACGACGTTCAACATCGCGGTGTCGCCGGCCTTGTTGAAGGTGGGCGGGGTGACGACGGCGACGTCGTCCAGCTTGCCGACCTCCTTCGCGACCCGCATGGCGGCGGACTTGGTGGTCTGCCCGGCGTGCGCGTCCCGCCCGTCGACGACCAGCATCAGCGGGCCGTTGAAACCCGGGCCGAAGCCGTCCGACAGCAGGTCGTACGCCTTGCGCTGGGTGGTGTGGGTGGGCTGCGAGCCGTCGTCCGGCAGACCCAGCTCCAGCGAGGTCGCGGGGATCGCGACGACACCGAGGCCGATCACGCCCGCGAGAAGTACGGAGACCGGGCGGCGCAGCACGAAGCGCGCCCAGCGGGTACCCATGTTGGGCCGCTCGGTGGCAGCGGCGGACCGGCCGAGCTCCTCGCCGGCCGCCTTTCCCCGATCCGCGTCATCCGACCTATTCGCCTCAGACATCTCAGACGTATCAGACGCCTCAGACGTCGATGCCTTATCCGCCTTACGGGCCTTGCGGGGCAGCACCCGCGCCCCCGCGAAGCCCAGCAGCGCCGGGATGAGGGTGAGCGCGATCAGTACGGCGATGACGACGGTGCCGGCCGCTGCGAGGCCCATCTTCGTCAGCATCGGGATGTTGACGACGGTGAGGCCGACCAGCGCGATCACCACGGTCAGCCCCGCGAAGACGACCGCGGAGCCCGCGGTGCCCACCGCGCGTCCGGCGGCCTCCTCGCGCTCGCGGCCCTCGGTGATCTCGGCGCGGTAGCGGGAGACGATGAACAGGGCGTAGTCGATGCCGACGGCGAGGCCGATCATCGTGGCCAGCGTCGAGGTGGTGCTGGAGAGGTCGAGCGAGCTGCTCAGCGCGGTGATGGTGGAGACGCCGATGCCGACGCCGATCAGCGCGGTCAGCAGCGGCAGTCCGGCCGCGATCAGCGCACCGAAGGTGATGACGAGGACCACCGCGGAGATCGCGATGCCGATGACCTCGGTGGCGCCGGTCTCGGGGATGGCCTGCAGGGCGTTGCCGCCGGTCTCGACGGTCAGTCCGGCATCCCGGCCGTCCTTGGCCGCGTCCTCCAGGGCGTCCTTGGAGGCGTCGGTCAGTTCAAAACCGGTGACCTTGTAGGAGACCTGGGCGTAGGCGGTGCGGCCGTCCTTGCTGAGGGCCTTGGCGGCGTACGGGTCGGCGACCCGGTCGACCTGCGAGGAGCCCGACTGCAGGGCGTGGACGGTCCGTTCGACGGCCGCCTTGTTCGCCGGGTCCTTCATCGACTCGCCCTCGGGGGCTTTGAAGACCACCCGGGCGGTGGCGCCGTCGGCATTGGTGCCGGGGAAGCGCTGGTCGAGAAGGTCGAAGGCGCGCTGGGCCTCGGTGCCGGGGATCGAGAAGGAGTCGGCGGCGGGTGCGGCGGCGGTGGCGGCCCCGACGCCGGCAACTGCCAGCAGGGCCACCCATATCAGGGCGACGAAGCGGCGTCGCCGGAAGGCGAAGCGGCCGAGCTTATAGAGGAAAGTGGCCATGAGACCGGGTGCTCCCGTCGGATGAAGGGCGTACATGGACGTACAGGGGCGTGCGCCATCACCCCGGCGACGAGAGCGGCGTGCCGGGTACGAGGGCTGGAGTGAAGGGGAGTTGGGCGGGTGGGATCAGACGCCGAGGGCGGGGAAGACCACGGCGTCGAGGTAGGCGGAGAGGAACGCGGCATCAGCGGCGCGGTCCTCGATGAGCTGCTGGGCGATGAGGGCGCCGACGATCATGTGCGGCGCGAACTGGAGCGCGGGACAGTCGGCCGCGATCTCACCGCGGTCGATGGCGCGCTGCAGCATCGCGTTCAGTCCGGTCACCTCGGGGTCGAGGAGGACTTCCCGCAGGGCCTGGTGCAGCTCGGGGTTGCCGTGGATGGCCATCCCCAGCCCCCGCATCAGGGCCGCGTCCTTCTCGACCTGCCCCTCGTCGTCGGCCCGGCGCACCAGCTCGGCGAAGTCGCCGCGCAGGCTGCCGGTGTCGACGTCCGCGGTGCTGATCGGCTTGCAGTGCCGCAGCGCCCTGGCGACGAGCTCCGGCTTGCCCTGCCACTGGCGGTAGAGGGTGGCCTTGCTGGAGCGCGTACGGGCGGCGACGGCGTCCATGGTCAACGCGTCATAGCCGACCTCACGCAGCAGATCGAGCACCGAGTTGAAGAGCTCGGCCTCCCGCTCGGGAGTCAGCCGGCTGCGTCCCATGACACCTACCTCTGGTCGGACCGTCCACGCACGCGACCACCTTACCGACGGCAGCGAACGAAACGGTTTCGTACACCTCGAAGATAGGGCCACGCCCATCGAAACGGAAGCGTTTCGCTAGTGGCCTGCGTCACCGCGGCGGGTGTCGGTGTTTGATGAGCATCGCGGGGCAGGCTCACGCCACACTCGGACCGCCGACCGTGAGGGCGCTCGCCTTCGTGCGCAGCGCCCTCAAGTGGCCAACCGCATACTCGCGTTCGGCGCGGGAGCGTATGCGGCCGGATCCGGAGGGCATTTCACCTTCCTCGGGTGCGACGATGAGCACAAACCGCTCAACAGCATGACCGTGATCCACCTCGAACTCCTCGACCTGCCGGCCGCAAGACGAACCGGAGCTCACCCATGAACACGCCGTCAGTGATCGCCCAGCTCACGACCGCGGGCTGGTTCAAGAGCAGCTACAGCGCCGCCAACAACGAGTGCGTGGAAGTCGCATGGGCCGGGACGCGGGTAGCCGTTCGCGACTCCAAGGACCCGGGCGGGCCCGCGCTGGCGTTTCCGGCGGCGGCGTTCGCGGCGTTCGTCGACGGGGTGCGGCGCAGCGGCTGACCATGCCCCTGTGAGCCGGGCAGGCGGTCGCACCGGCGGTGCGTTCTCCGGCCGGCTTCGTGATCGGCGGAGAACGGTGAGTGGCGGGGAATCGCTCGCAGCGCGTTCACGGCCTCACAGCCCCGGCCGGTGGCGCCGGTCGCCCCCGGCCCCCGCCGCCCCTCCCCCGCCGCCCACCCACCAGGCCGACTTGCCGCCGCACCTCCGTCCCGGAACGATGGGTGGGTGAGCGATGCACCCGAGGACGTCGGGCCGCGCCCGGAGTCGGAACCCGCCAAGGCCCGCGGGCGGCTGCGCCGGGAGCCGCCCACCACGGGGCCGCCGGGGGCGTCCGGCGGCGCGTATCTGCGGTATCCGCATCTGCACGACGACCTGCTCTGCTGCGCCGCCGAGGACGATCTGTGGATCGCCCCGATCGCCCCGGAGGGCGAGGAGCCCGGCCGCGCCTGGCGGCTGACCGTGGACCGTACCCGCGTCGGCCACCCCCGTTTCTCCCCCGACGGAGCGCACATCGCCTTCACCACCTGGCGCAGCCTCGACCCGGAGGTCCATCTCGCGGCGGTCGACGGCGGCCCGGCCCGGCGGCTGACCTTCTGGGGCAGCACCGATGCCCGGGTCTGCGGGTGGACACCGCCCGACCACGAGGGCCAGGCGCACGTCCTCGCGGTCTCCTCGCACGGTCAGCCGTTCTCGTACTACTCGTGGGCCTACAGCGTGCCCACCGACGGCAGCCCCGGCGGCCAACTGCCCTGGGGCCCGGTCTCCGATATCGCGGTCGCCGACTTCGAAGGGGAACGCCGCACCCTGCTGCTGAGCGGCAAACCGCCGCACGAGCCCGCCTCCTGGAAGCGCTACCGGGGCGGCGCGATGGGGCGGATGTGGCTGCACGGCACCCGGCTGCTGCCGGATCTGTGCGGGCATCTCGACTCGGTGATGTTCGTCGGCGGCCGGGTCGCCTTCCTCTCCGACCACGAGGGCGTCGGCAACGTCTACTCCTGCCTTCCCGACAGCACCGATCTGCGCCGGCACACCGACCACGCCGACTTCTACGCCCGGCACGCCTCCAGCGACGGTTCACGGATCGTCTACCAGTGCGCCGGTGACCTCTGGCTGATCGACGACCTGGGACCGGACGCCGTACCGCGCAAGCTGGCCGTGCGGCTGGGCGGTCCGCGGGCCGGGCGGCGGACCTACCAGGTCCCGGCCGCCTCGCACGTCACCGGGCTCGCGGTGGACACCACCGGGCGGGCCAGTGCGGTCGGCGTACGCGGCAGCCTGTACTGGCTCACCCACCGCGACGGCCCGGCCCGCACGATTCACGACACCCCGGGGGTACGGGTCCGGCTCCCCGAAATGCTGGGCTCCACCGGCCGGATCGCCTACCTCACCGACGCCGAGGGCGAGGACGCGATCGAGATCACCAACCTGCCGCGGGCCGGCGCGCCGGGCGAACCGCGCCGGCTGGCCGCCGGTGAGCTGGGCCGGGTCCACGAGATGAGTTCCGCACCGGACGGGGAGCGGCTGGCGGTGGCCTCCCACGACGGCAGGCTGCTGCTGGTGGACGTATCCCGGCCCGAGGAGGGGGCGACCGAAGAGGAGGGGGCGGCCGAAGGCGAGGGGGCGAGCGAGGAGGACCGGTCCGCCGAGGAGGAGGCCGCGGGGCCCGCCGGCGTCACCGAGCTGATCCGCTCCCCCAACGGCCCGGTCCGCGATCTGGCGTTCTCCCCCGACTCGCGCTGGCTGACCTGGTCGCACCCCGGCATCGGCCGGACGCTGCGGCAGATCAAGATGGCCCGGCTCTCCGACCGGCACATCGTGGACGTCACCAACGGCCGGTTCGAGGACGAGCAGCCGGTGTTCACCCGCGACGGCCGCTATCTGGCGTTCCTGTCCTGGCGCGGCTTCGACCCGGTCTACGACGTGCACACCGGCGATCTGTCGTTCCCGCTGGGCTGCCGCCCGTATCTCGTACCGCTGTCGTCGGCGACCCCCTCCCCCTTCGCGCTGTCCCCGGAGGGCCGGCCGGCGGCGGGCGGTCTGGACCCGGACGAGATTCCGCCGCCGTCCGGCGAGGGGCCGGTGCTGGTGGAGGTGGAGGGGCTGGAGAACCGCGTCACCCCGTTCCCGGTGGCCGCGTCCAAGTACTCCTCCCTGGAGCCGGTCAGCGGCGGCGGGCTGGTCTGGCTGCGCTGGCCGATCTCCGGTGCGCTGGGCGAGACCTTCGCCAACCCGGCCGACACCTCGGGCCGGCCCACCCTCGAACACTTCGATCTGACCAAGGCGCGGCGCACCGAACTCACCAGCTCGCTGGACGGGTTCGCGCTCAGCGGCGACGGTACGCGGCTGGTCGTCAACGACGAGGGCGACCTGCGCGCGGTGCCCGCGACCGAGCCGCCGGACAGCGATTCGACGGTCTTCCTGGACCTGCGGCGCATCCTGCACGACGTCGATCCGGTGGCGGAGTGGCACCAGGCGTTCGACGAGGCGGGCCGGATCACCCGGACCTACTTCTGGGACCCGCAGATGTGCGGCCTCGACTGGGAGGCGGCGCTCGCGCAGTACCGGCCGCTGCTCGAACGGGTCGCCTCCCCCGACGAGTTCGCCGATCTGCTGCGCGAGGTGATGGGCGAACTGGGGACGTCGCACGCCTATGTCGTGGGCGCCCGGCGCAACGAGGGGCCGCCGCACTACCAGCGCGCGATGGGCCTGCTCGGCGCCAACCTCGTGTGCCGCGACGGCCATTGGGTGGTCACCCGGATCCTGCCCGGCGAGTCCTCGGACTCCAAGGCCCGCTCTCCGCTGGCCGGTACGGGCATCCGCGAGGGCGCGGCGCTCACCCATGTCGACGGCCGCGGGGTGGACCCGGTGACCGGCCCGTATCCGCTGCTGGCCGCGGCCGGCGGCACCACCGTGGAGCTCACCTTCTCCCCGCCGGAGGGCGAGGGCCCGCCCCGCCGGGTCGCGGTGGTCCCGCTGGTCGACGAACGGCCGCTGCGCTACCAGGACTGGGTGGCCAAACGCCGGGCGGTGGTGCGGGAGTTGAGCGACGGCCGGTGCGGCTATCTGCACATCCCCGACATGGGCGGCTCCGGCTGGGCGCAATTCAACCGCGATCTGCGGATGGAGGTCTCCCGGCCCGCGCTGATCGTGGACGTACGGGGCAACGCGGGCGGCAATATCTCCGAGCTGGTGATCGAGAAGCTGACCCGCACCATCATGGGCTGGGACCTGACCCGCGACGCCGAACCCGTCTCGTACACCAGCAATGCGCCGCGCGGCCCGGTGGTGGCGGTCGCCGACGAGATGACCTCGTCCGACGGCGACATGATCACCGCGGCCTTCAAGCTGCTGGGCATCGGCCCGGTGGTCGGCATGCGGACCTGGGGCGGGGTGGTCGGGATGACCGGCCGGCACCGGCTCGCCGACGGCACCGCGATCACCGTCCCGATGAATGCCGCGTGGTTCCGGCTCTACGGCTGGGGCGTGGAGAACCACGGCGTGGAGGTCGACATCGAGGCGCTGCGCTCCCCGCTGCACTGGGCCGAGGGCCGGCACCCACAGCTGGGAGTCGCGGTGCGCACGGTGCTGGAGCTGCTGGAGCGGCATCCGGCGTCGACTCCTCCGGACCTGTCGGATGCGCCGGACCGGCGGCGGCCGGCGTTGCCGCCTCGGAGCGGGGGCGCGGCGGAGGCGGCCGGGGCCTGAACCGGCTGCCGGACCGGCCGTTTGAGGCCCGGACCACCGGCGGGGCCGGGGCACGGCGGGACGGCCGGACGGCCAGACGGGGGGGCGGGGGGACGGCCTGACGGGGGGACGGCCTGACGGGGGGGGACGGCCAGACGGGGGGGGACGGCCAGACGGGGGGGGACAGCCAGACCGCCGGAAACTGCGCAACTCCGCGCACTCCACGGGCCACTGCGCCACCTGACGGTAGGTCAGACCGGCGTGCCCACAACGCCCGCCCCGCCTCCCCTCCCCTCTCCCCGGCGGGCTCACCGTCGCCTGCCCTGACCAGGCCGGCACCCCCTCCGACCTGCCCGGACATCCGGATCCCGGTCCGCGGCAGCGGATCGCGTCTCTGTCACGCTCCCATTACATGAGGGTCGTATTCTTCCCGGCCGGGGCACCTGCAGCAGCTGCACCCACCCCGCCAACGCACCCCCCACTCAACGGAGATACACCCATGGGAATCCGTCGACGGATCGTTTCACTGGCCGCCGCGCTGACCCTGACCGGCGGCCTGGTCGCCGCCGAAGCCGCACCCGCACTGGCCGCCCAGGCGGCGTCCGGGAAGACCACCGCAACGGCCGCGGCCGGCGGTACGTACCTCTACTTCAACAAGAACCAGCGCACCCCGGGCAAGTCGGCGCTCTCCTTGATGAAGAGCGTCCCCGGCGCCCGCGACACGGTGCTCGCCAAGTACCGTGCGGGCTCCGGCGACGGCGGCCCCAACGGCAAGAACGAGTGCGCCAGCTCGCAGGGCTGGCTGCCGAACGGCACCTACCGGGTACTGGCCCACGACGCGCACTACAACGGCGGGGACCAGGGGATCAACGGGAAGGTGATACACGTCCAGGACAAGGCGTGCGAGAACGGCCGGACCACGCGCGCCGAGCTGTTCGTGCACAGCGAGATGTGGCCCGAGGGCAGCCAGGCGGCCGCCCGGCCCGGCCAGGACAACCCCTACCGCTGGGACGGCCCCGATGACTACCGCTCGCTGGGCTGCATCAAGCTGAAGCCGGCCGACATCGGGAACCTCTTCGACAAGGCCGGGCGGTACGGCTGGCCGACGGAGCTCAAGGTCGTCAGCTGATCGCCGGCTGACAATGCGGTGGGGCGCACCCGGTCGACCGGGTGCGCCCCTTCACGCATGACGCGTACGCCGCCGCGCGTGAGGTTCAGGACGAGCCGTGTCAGCTCTGGAAGCGACCCTCGGCGGCGTCCATCGCGTCCTGGGCGGGGCGGCCGCCCTGCTGGCCACGCTCACGCGGCTGCTGGCCACGCTCCTGGCCACCCTGACGCTGGCCGCCACGCTCCTGGTCCTGGCGCTGACCGCCGTGCTCACGGTCCTGGCGCTGACCGCCGCGCTCGTTACCCTGCTCGCGAGCGTCGCTCCTGGCGTTCTGCGCCTGGTTCTTGAGCTCGTTGGCCTTGTCCTGGAACTGGTCCTTGATGCCCATGCTGTTCACTCCTAGTGGGGTGTAGGGGGGTTGGGCCCCGTTCAGCGTGACACGCCCGGACATTGCTCGCATTTCGATCACGGATGACTACTCTCCGTGATGCGCAAGGCCGCTCCACAGCCGCTCACCAGGCACTCCCCGGGCACTCGTCAGGCCCTCGTCAGGCCCTCACCAGCCGTTCAGGGGCAGGTCACGGGCCGCTCGCCGTCCCGGTTCACCGGTCCGCCCGCGCCTTCTCGTCCGCCTCACCGCCGGCACCCACCAGGCCGACCCGCATACCGTCCAGCCGGTCGCCGAACCGCCGTACCTCCCGCTGGCCCACCGACCCGATGAGCGCGGGCAGGTATCCGCGGAGCGACTGCATCCCGCGCAGCCACCACTGCCCGTAGACGTGCGCGGAACGGCGCTCGATGCCCGCGACGATCCGGTCGACGGCGGGGCCCAGCGGATAGGTCTTGTTCGACGGCCACGGCAGCCGGGAGCGCAGTTCGCGCATCACGTCGTCCTGGTCGGCGCCGCGCACCATATCGGTGTCGGTCCAGCTCAGATAGCCGACCCCGACCCGTACGCCCTTGTGGCCGACCTCGGCACGCAGGCTGTGCGCGAACGCCTCGACGCCCGACTTGGAGGCGCAGTAGGCGGTCATCATCGGCGCCGGGGTGATCGCGGCCAGCGAGGCGATCTGCAGGAAGTAGCCGCGGGATGCCATGAGGGCGGGGAGGAAGGCGCGGCCGGTGACCGCGCCGCCGATGAGGTTCACCTCGATGACCCGCCGCCAGGCGACCGGGTCGGAGTCGGCGAACGGGCCGCCGGTCGCCACCCCGGCGTTGGCCACGACCACATCGACCTTCCCGAAGCGGTCCTTGACCTCGCCCGCCACCCGGACCATCGCCTCGTGGTCGGTGACATCGGCGTGCCAGTGGTGCGCCGGACCGTGCAGCGAGGCCGCGACGCCCCGCAGTTCGTCCGGCTCCAGACCGACCAGCGCCAGCGTCGCCCCGCGCGCCGACAGCTTGCGGGCCAGCAGCGCACCGACCCCACGGGCCGCGCCGGTCACGACGACGACCTGGCCCTCCAGGCTCGTGGCCCTGCTCCTGCTCCTGCTCCCGCTCGCGCTCCCGTTCCCGCTCCTGCTCCCGCTCGCACTCATGCCGTCTTCTCCTTCTTCTGCCGCGTGGGGCGGGGGACTTCGGCGGCCGCGGCCTCCCCGGCCTCGGTGTCGGGGTCGGTACCGTGCCCGGGGTCGGTACCGTGCCCGGGGTCCGTACCGTGTCCGATCCCGGGACCGTGCCCGGCCCCGGCGCCGGTCCCCGTCGGCCGCAGCTGGTCCTTGACGAGTGCGCGCAGCCGGCCGGCGACCGCGCCGGGGTCCTCGATCGGCGTCATATGTCCCAGGCCCGGCAGCTCGGTCAGACCGAGGCAGTCGGGGAGCACGGACGCCAGCCGACGGGCGTGTACGAGCGGGGTGAGCCGGTCGGCGGTGCCCGCGATGACCGCGGTCGGCAGCTCCAGCCTGCTGACGCCACCGGTCAGTTCGAGTCCGGCCAGCACCTTGCCCCAGCGGGCCCGCACCCCGGGCGGGCAGGCGTGCACGATGCGCGCACAGGCCTCGATCTGCTCGGCGGTGGCGCCTGGGCCCATGGTGGCGTATTTCAGGGCGCGTTTGGCGAGCGGCGATACGGGGCCGAGCGGCGCCCGGGAGTGCAGCATCAGCCGGTGGGCACGGCGCCGGCCCTGTGGGCTGCGCAGCGGGAACACCCGCGATTCGGCGGGCAGATCGGCCATTCCGGTGCTGCACAGCAGTGCGGCGGCGGCCCGCTCGCGAAGTTGCGGCCGGCCGGCGGCGGCCATGATCGACATGCCGCCCATGGAGTGGCCGCCCACCACGGCGCGTTCGTCCGGCCGCAGGGTGGCTTCCAGTACGGCCACCAGGTCGTCGGCGAGCGCATGGGTGCTGTGGCCGGCCGGACCGGCGGCGGGGCTGCGGCCGTGACCGCGCTGGTCGTAGACGACGACCTTGCACTCGGCGGCCAGGTCGCGGACGACCGGCGCCCAGAAGGCGGTCGAGCAGGTCCAGCCGTGCGCCAGGACGACGGCCGGCGCGTCCTTTGGGCCGTGCACCTCGGCGTGGAGCCGGGCGCCGTCGGCCGAGGTGACGGTCAGCGTCGTACGGGGCACCGGCGGCGCGTACGGGCCGGTGGTGACGTATCCGGGCCGGCGGCTCATGCGGCCACCTCCGTGCGCGGGCCGGCGGCGGTCCGGTCCCCGGAGGCGGTGCGGCCCCCGGGCCGGCCGGCCGGTGGCCGCAGCACCTCGTACTCCGCGAGGTCGACCTGCCGGGTGACCTTCTTGAACTCCGCGGTCGTCCCCGGCCAGGCGGTGGTGTTGCGGCCGTTCGCGTCCAGATACCAGCTGTCGCACCCGCCGGTGTTCCACACCGTGCGCGCCATCCGCTGCTGGATCGTGTGGTTCCACTCGCTCACGGCGGACGGCCGGGCGTCGAGTGCGATCTTTCCGCCGAGGACGTCCAGCTGGCGCATGAAGTCGGCCAGGTAGTTCAGCTGCGCCTCGATCATCAGGATCATCGAGCTGTTCCCGAGGCCGGTGTTGGGCCCGATGAGGGTGAGGAAGTTGGGGAAGCCGGCCGCGCTGGCGCCGCGCAGCGCCTCCATGCCGCCCTTCCACTCCTCGGCCAGCGTCGTCCCGCGGGCGCCGGTCACCCGCTGGGCGATCGGCATGTCCGTCACATGGAACCCGGTGCCGAAGACGATCGCGTCGGCCTCCACCTCGCTCCCGTCGGCCCCCACCAGGGTGCTGCCGCGCACCTCCTTCAGCCCCGCGGCGACCACGTCCACATTGGGCTGCGTCAGGGCCGGGTAATACGTGTTGGAGAGCAGGATCCGCTTGCAGCCGATGCGGTAGTCCGGGGTCAGCGCGGCCCGCAGCACCGGATCCTTGACGGCCTTCTTCATATGGTTCCTGGCCAGGAACTCGATCAACCCCAGCTCGTTGGGGCGCTTGGTGAAGGCGCTGACCTGCAGCTCCCTGATGCCCCAGAGCAGCCCGCGGCGTGCGGCCCGGGTCGCCGGCACCTTGGTGTGCAGCCACTTCTCGGCCGCGCTGATCTTGCGGTCGGCGCGCGGCAGCACCCAGGGCGGAGTGCGCTGGAAGAGCGTGAGGCGCTCCACGTCCGGCTGGATCGCCGGCACGATCTGGATCGCCGAGGCCCCCGTACCGACCATGGCGACGCGCTTGCCCCGCAGGTCGTAGTCGTGGTCCCAGCGGGCGGAGTGCGAGACCTTGCCGGGGAAGGTGTCCAGCCCCGGTATGTCGGGGACCTTGGGGTCCGACAGCGGGCCGGTCGCCGAGACCACCACGTCCGCGGTCAGCGGTCCACCGGCCGTCTCCAGCTCCCAGCGCAGCGCCTCGGTGTCCCAACGCAGGCTGTGCACCTCCGAGTTGAGGCGGAGGTGGGGACGCAGTCCGAAGGTGTCGGTGACCCGCTCCAGGTACGCGCGGATGTGCGGCTGCCCGGAGAAGTTCCGCGGCCACTCCGGATGGGGCGCGAAGGAGAAGGAGTACAGATGCGAGGGCACATCGCAGGCGCATCCGGGATAGCTGTTGTCCCGCCAGGTGCCGCCCACCGCACCGGCCCGCTCCAGGACCACGAAGTCGGTGATCCCCTGGCGCCGCAGCCGGACCGCCGCGCCGAGACCACCGAACCCCGATCCGATCACCGCAACCCGCACATGCCTGCGCTCGCGCTCGGCCATTGCGCCGCCTCCCGAGTTCGACGTACTTCACTGCCATCTTCGGTGCCGTGAGGTCCGACGCCACAGCCGCCCACCCCATCGCGCCAGCAATCACTGGCACAGTTGGAGAGTAGGGCAGCTGCGTACCGAGCGGTAGGGGGCGGGCGGCAGGAAGTTACCGCCGGTTGCGCCCCGGTCCCGCGCCGTACCCCCGGGCATAGGCTGAGCCCGTGGCAGCGAACGAGAACCCCCAGGACGCGCGCACGGAGGCGGCAGCACACCCCCCGGCGCGCGAATTGCGCATGGCCGACCTGGCCGGGGAAGCCGGCATCACGGTCCGTACGCTGCGCTTCTACCGCGAGCGCAAGCTCATCCCGCCGCCGCGCCGCGAGGGCCGGATCGCCTGGTACAACGAGCACCACCTCGCCCGCCTGCGCACCATCGGCGCCCTCCTGGAGCGCGGCCACACCCTCGGCGGCATCGCCGAACTCCTCTCGGCCTTCGACACCGGCCGCGACGTGGGCGAACTGCTGGGCCTGGAGAACCCCCTGGTGGCGCCCTGGTCGGAGGAGACGCCCGTCCGCCTCACCCCCGAGGAACTCGCCGACCACTTCAGCGAGGACATCACCGCCGAGAACCTCACCACGTCCCTGGACATCGGCTACCTCGCCGTCGACGGCGACGAGTTCGTCCACATCAGCCGCCGCCTGCTGGACGCCTCCACCGAACTCGTGGGCCGGGGCATCCCGTTGACCGCCGTGCTCGAAGCCGGCCGCCAGGTGCGCGCCCACGCCGACGCCCTCGCCGGCATCTTCGCCGCCCTCATCCGCACCCATGTCCTCTCCGACGTCCTCTCCCGCACCTCGGCGGGCGAGCCCCCCGGCCCCCACGAGGTCGACCGCATCGCCGAGACCGTCGAAAAGCTCCGCCCGCTCACCAAGGGCGTGGTCGAGGCCGAACTCTCCATGGCCGTGGACCGCCGCGTCCGGGCGGAGCTGGCGACGTGGCTGCGGGAACAGGGGCAGGACGGGGAACAAGGGAACAGGCAGAGCCAGGACGGGGAATGAGCACGCTCCGCCGGGCGGTCGCGGCTCATCCGGACCGCAGCCGGGACCCGGCGCCGCGGCTCATCCCGGCCACCACCGGACCCCGGCCACCGCGGCTCATCCGGACCGCCACCGGGCCCCGGCCGAGTGGTCGGACAGGCGCCGCAGGGCGAGGTCCCGGTCGGCCGGTGCCTCCTCGGACGCGACGAGCTTCCCGGCGTAGATGCGCACCAGCTCGGTCCGCGCGAAGTGGCCCCCGGCCTGCTCTTCGAGAAGGTGCGCCTCACACAGCTCGGCGAGCTGACGACGGGTGCGCTCCAGATCGTGTCCGGCCAGCGCGGCGGCGGCATGGACCTCCACGTCCGGTCCCGGTACGAGCCCGAGGAGCCGGAACAGCCGGGCGGCACCGCTCGACAGCGCGCGGTAGCTGAGGGAGAGACCGGCCTCCATGGACAGGCCGGGATCGGCTGCGGACAGCTCGCACAGCCGGTGCCGCTCGTCGGCCAGCTTCTTCGTCCAGTCCGCCAGGGACCAGCCGACGTGCGCCATCAGCCGTGCGGCGGCGATCCGCAGCGCCAGCGGCAGCCGGTCGCACCGCTCGACGAGTTCCCGGGCGGCGGCTCCCTCCGCCGCGATGCGCTGTCGCCCCAGCGCGGTGCCCAGCATTTCCAGGGCGTCGTCCGCGGGCAACGGCCCCACCGTGACCAGCGCCGCCCCGTCGCAGATCATCAGTCCGCTCAGCCGCCTCCGGCTGGTCACCACCACCAGAGTGCCCGGCGTCGCGGGCAGGAGGGGACGCACCTGCTCGGCCGTCCCGGCGTTGTCCAGCACGACCAGCATCCGCCGCCCGGCGAGCAGCGAACGATAGAGCGCCGAGCGCTCCGGCACGGCGTCGGGGATCTTCGCGTCCGGCACCCCCAACGCCCGCAGGAACATCCCCAGAACGGTGCCAGGCCGCATCGGGGGACGCTCGAACCCCCGGAGGTTGACGAAGAGCTGCCCGTCGGGGAACTCGGGTTTGAGCCGGTGCGCCCAGTGCACCGCCAGCGTGGTCTTGCCGGCCCCACACCCGCCCGCGAGCACCACACAGCCCGCTCGCGGCACCCGGTCCAGGTGCCGTTCCAGCGCGACGATCTCCCGCACGCGGCCACAGAAGTCCAGCACGCGGGGCGGGAGTTGGGCTATGGCGGGCGGTGGGGTCGGCGGGCGGTCGGAGGCGTACGGCCGGTCGGGACCGGGACCGGCCGGCGGGGGACCGGAGAGGTGCGAGACGGCCGCCGGCCTCCCGCCGAGCACCGCCAGATATGCCTCGCTGAGGGCCGGGCCGGGGTCGATGCCCAGCTGCCCCTTCAGATACCGCCGGGTCCGGTGGTAGTGATCGAGGGCTTCGGCCTGTCTGCCGCTCGCCTGCAGCGCGCGCATCAGCAGCGCGGTCAGCTCCTCGTGAGAGGGATGCTCCGCGAGCCAGGCCGTCAACTCCGTGACCACTTCCCCGTAACGGCCGAGCAGCAGCAGCTTCGATCCGAGCTCCTGCAGCGCCGCCACCCTCGCCTGGGTCAGGCCGACACCCAGCGTCCGCCGTACCCGGTCGCCCGGCACATCCGCCAGCGCCTCGCCCCGCCACAGACCGAGCGCCTGGCGCAGCTTCGCGACCGCGGTCCACGGCTCGACCTCACGGGCAACGGACACCAGCTCCTGGAACCGGTGGGCATCCACCGCGCACGGATCGGCGATCAGTACATACCCCTGGCCGCGGGTGGCGACTTCGGCCTGACCGGCCAGCAACTGCCGTAGGCGGTGCACGTGGTTGTGGACCACACCTCTCGCCCTGGCCGGCGGATCCGCGTCCCACGCCAGGTCGATCAGCCTGCCCACCGGGATCGCGCGATTGACCTCGCTGATCAGAATCGCGGCCACGGTGCGCAGTCGGCCCGCCCCCAAGCCCAGCAGCCGCCCATTGTTCACTTCGATTTCCACTGGCCCTAGTAGCCGGAACTGAACCATTGTGCCCTCAAGCTCATTTCACCGATGCGCGCACAGCAAATCGCCCTTTTGCCAGCAAAGACCCCCGGGGGGAACACCGGGTTCCGGTTCCCTCACCCGCTCTCACTATGTGGACACCGCCCGTGAATTGACGGAATGTCAGCAGTGCCTGCGGACGCCGTGATCACGACGTGAGCGGTTCATGAGCGGGGCCCTGAAGCATCCTTCCTGCGCCGGTCGCAGCGGCGCCCCCCTAACCGCTGCCCGTGCCTGCCCTCCGGTCCCCGATCACCACATCGGGGACCGGAGAGGACTGCGCATCCGTACCTATCGAGGAGAACCATGTTCACCAAGAACGTTGTGAAGAAGGGCCTTGCGGCGGCAGCGCTGTGCGCAGCTCTGGGCAGCACGGCCGTCGCCTTCCCGGCGACGGCCTCGGCGGCTACGCCCGCGCCTGCGCCCGCGCCCGCGGCGCCCGCTGCCGCTGCCGGCGGTGGCGGTTCCGTGAACGCGAACCTGAACGTCAACTTCGACGTTCTCGGCATCATGAAGCAGATCGGGGAGTGGATCAAGACCGCGCAGAACCGCCCCGGCTTCGTCAACGACCTCAAGGAGAAGACGTTCTTCGCGGCCGGCCAGAAGTACAACGTGGTCGTCCACAACCTCAACGTGCCGCACAACCCCAATGCCCTTGAGGGAGTAAAGGCGTACGCGTCGGCTGACTACGACGGCGGCCGGTACGGGATCTGGGTCTTCGAGAAGGGCGTGTTCAAGAACCTGGGCGACCTCAGCAACGACACCTGGGCGTTCCGGGGCAACCTTGCCGGGCGCAGCAGCAACGACGGCAAGTGGGGCGGCGACCTGGCGTTCAACCCGATCGGCCAGAGCTCCCCGACCCTTCCCCCCGGCGCGGAAAACCCGGCCGGGTAATCGGCCGGGCCTCACCCTCCACGACGGCCGGCCGGTGCATCCGGCGGGCCGTCGTGATGTCCGGGCCGGACATCGGGGGCGAACGGTCCGGACCGCCCGCCTACCGCTCGAACACGACCGTCACCGGCGCATGATCGGACCACCGCTGGTCATAGGCGGCCGCCCGCTCCACGTACGCCTTCACCGCGCGCTGCGCCAGACCGGGGGTGGCCATGGCGTAGTCGATGCGCCACCCCGCGTCGTTGTCGAAGGCGCGGCCCCGGTAGGACCACCACGAGTACGGGCCCTCGGTGTCCGGGTGCAGGCCGCGGACGACGTCCACATAGCCGCCGCGTGCCGCGTCGAGGACATCGGTCAGCCAGGCGCGCTCCTCCGGGAGGAAGCCGGACTTCTTCTGGTTGGCCTTCCAGTTCTTCAGGTCGGCCTCCTGGTGGGCGATGTTCCAGTCACCGCACACCACCACCTCCCGGCCGTCCGCCGCGGCCCGCTTGCGCAGGTCGACGAGGTAGGGCAGGAACTCCGCCAGGAAGCGTTCCTTCTCGTCCTGCCGCTCCGTGCCGACCTCGCCGGAGGGCAGGTAGAGGCTGGCGACGGTCACGCCGGGCAGGTCCGCCTCGACATACCGCCCGCTGTCGTCGAATTCCGCCGATCCGAAGCCCACCCGGACCCGCTCCGGCTCCCGCCGGGTGTAGAGCGAGACCCCGGCCCGGCCCTTGGCCGCCGCGGGGGCGTGCACGGTGTGCCACCCCGCGGGGTCCCGCACCTCCTCCGGGAGCTGAGCGGTCTCGGCCCGCACCTCCTGCAGGCAGAGCACATCGGCCTCGGTCTCCGCCAGCCACGGCACGAAGCCCTTCTTGGCCGCGGCGCGCAGCCCGTTCACATTCACGGTGGTCACGGTGAGCACAACATGCTCCTTGGTTTCGCAAGCGGGCGGAGGCTGCCCCACACGCTGACGGGGGTCACGGTGAGCATCCCGGCACGATACCCATCCCCGGACCTCATCGCGCCGGGCGCCCGCTCACCCGTACGATTTCTGGAATGGAGATACGCCCCGTCCGCTATGACCACCCCGACGCGGTCACCCTCGACGCACTGGTGCAGCAGGAGTACGTCCAGCGCTATGGCGACGGCGATATGACGCCGCTGGACCCGGGGATGTTCACCCCTCCTCACGGTACGTATCTGATCGCCTACGACGGTGCCCGTCCGCTGGCCAGCGGCGGCTGGCGGCGACAGGAGGACGCGGCGGAGGGGTACGCGGCCGGCGACGCCGAGATCAAGCGGATGTTCGTGGTGGCCGAGGCACGCGGGCGGGGGCTGGCCCGGCGGATCCTGGCCGCCCTGGAAGCGGATGCCCGGGCCGCGGGGTGCTCCCGCATGGTGCTGGAGACCGGCATCAAGCAGCCCGAGGCGCTGGAGCTGTACGCCTCCAGCGGATATGCGCCGGTCGAGAAGTTCGGGCTGTACCGCACCTACGACGACAGCCGCTGCATGGCGAAGTCGCTGGTCGCGGCCGACTGAGGGGGCCTTCGGCGCCACTGGGCCCCCGCCGCGGCCGCCGCCTCCCCCACCGCTCCGGCCACCCTTTCTTGACACGCCTCCCGGCCGCTCCCCATACTCATTCCACTAATCAACTAGCTAAAGGGGGGATCCGGGTGAGCGACCCGAGCCCATGGGCCATCGAGGCCGAAGGACTGGGGAAGAAGTACCGTCGCGGCTGGGCGCTGCGGGACTGCTCCTTCCGGCTCCCCGCCGGCCACATCTGCGCACTCGTCGGACCCAACGGCGCGGGCAAGAGCACGTTCCTGGGCACCGCGACCCGGCTGCTGCAGCCGACCACCGGGACCCTGAAGCTGTTCGGCGTCCCGGTCTCCGACCCCGCCGTCCTGCAGCGGGTCGCCTTCCTCGCACAGGACAAGCCCCTCTACCCGCGCTTCACCGTGGCCGAGACCCTGCGCCTGGGCCGTGAGCTGAACCCGTGCTGGGACCAGGCACTGGCCGAGCGGATCGTACGCTCCGGGAAGGTGCCGCTCAGCGCCCGTATCGGCACCCTCTCCGGCGGCCAGCGCACCCGCGTCGCCTTCGCCCTCGCCTTCGGCAAGCGGCCCGAGCTGCTGCTGCTCGACGAGCCGATGTCCGACCTCGACCCGCTCGCCCGGCACGAGCTGTCGGGGCTGCTGATGGCCGAGGCCGCCGAGCACGGCACCACGGTCCTGATGTCGTCCCACATGCTCGCCGAGATGGAGGTCATGTGTGACTACCTCCTGGTGCTCGCCGAGGGCCGGCTGCGGATGGCCGGCCAGACCGAGGAGCTGGTGCCCGCGCACCAGCTGGTGACGGGCGTGGCCGGTGACGACGGCGGGGTGCCCGAGGAGCTGCGACGGCAGCACACCGTGGTCGAATCCCGGGTCACCGGGCGGCAGTTCAGCGCCCTGGTGCGGCCGCACGGCCCGCTCTCCGACAGCTGGGATTCGCTGACACCGAGCCTGGAGGAGGTCCTGCTGGCCTACCTGCGCTCGCCCGAGGCCCCCACCCTGATCGCGGACGAAGCCCGGGTCGACGGCCCCCGGGCGGCCGCCGCATGACGCGGACCCGCACCGCCGGCGCACCGGCCAAGACGGCGGCGGACGGCGGCCCCGCCCCGGCGGCCGCCGTCCGCCGCGGCCTGCTGCACGGCCTGCCCTGGCTGGTCTGGCACCGGCACCGCGCACTGCTGCGCGCCGCCCTGCTGATCACCGTCGCGGGCTGTGCCACCTTCGCCTACCAGCGCATCGGCCTGATGGACTTCCTGCACGCCAACGGCGCCTCGGCACCGGCCGGAGGGCGGGTGGCCACGGATTTCCAGAACAGCTTCGGCTCGATGTTCAAGAACGACATCCAGTTCCTGGAGCTGCTGCCGGTGCTCGCCGGGGTCTTCCTCGGCGCGCCGCTGATCGCGGGCGAGCAGGAGCGCGGCACCATCAAGCTGGTCACCACCCAGTCCGCGAGCCGCGGCCGCTGGATCGCCGCCACGCTCGGCCTGCCGCTGGCCCTCGTCGTGGTGTGCACCGCCCTGCTGTCGGCCGCCTTCACCTGGCTGTGGTCACCGGCCCACGCACTGGTCTCCGACGGCGACTGGATGGAGAGCGGCGCCTTCGACACCACCGGACCGGTCCTGGTCGCCAAGACCCTGTTCCTGGCCGCCTGCGGCATCGCCCTCGGCATGCTGGTCAGGCGGGTGACGGCGGCGATGGCGGCCACCGCCGTCCTCGCCGCCGTCACCGCCGTGGTCTGGGGCGAAAAGGTGCGCCCCGCCCTCGGCACACTGCGCAGCGTCAGCTACCCGTACGGCGGCGACGGCCCCCGGCTGCCGGCCGCCTCCGTACGGATCGACGACTGGGTATCCACCGCGGACGGCAAGCTCTACGGCATTGGCACCTGCATCCACAGCGACGCCGAGGCCTGCCGGGCCAAGCTGGGGATCGTCAACCGGGTGACCCAGTACTTCGACTACGGGCAGCTGGCGGGGATGCAGTGGCTGGGCGCGGGGATTCTGCTGGCGCTGGCAGCCGTGGTCCTCGCGGGCGCCGTGTGGCGGGCACACCGGCGGCCGCTCTGAACGGCGCGGGGCGCGACGGACGGTGCGGGCGGCGGCCCGCCGGTTCCGCGCGTACGGGGAACACCCCGGGCGGCGCTTTGACACCCGGCACGACCGGCCCGATCATCAAGCGGTCGGGCAGCACGGTCCCGACGGCCCGCAGCACGGTCCCGACGGCCCACAGGGCGGCACCTGCGGCCCGCGGGGTGGCAACCGCGGCCCGCAGGTCGGCACCGACGGAAGTAGCAGAGAGGTGGTGAGCGTCGTCGAGTTCCGCATCGACCGCCGCAGCGGCGTCGCCACCTACCTCCAGATCGTCCAACAGGTCCAGCAGGCACTGCGGTTGGGCATCCTGGTGGAGGGCGACCGGCTGCCGACCGCCGCGCAGGTCGCCGCCACGACCAAGGTCAACCCCAACACGACCCTCAAGGCGTATCGCGAACTGGAACGCGAGGGCCTGGTCGAACCCCGTCCCGGCCTCGGTACCTTCGTCAGCCGTACGCTCGCCCGCCCGGAGTCCGCAGCGGACGCCCTGCTGCGCGAGGAGCTCCGCTCCTGGGTGGACCGGGCCCGCACGGAGGGGCTGGACCGGGAGGACGTCCAGGCGCTGATGAACTCGGTGCTGCAGGACCGGTATCCGGACGGCTGAGCCGGACGGACCGGGCGGGCGGCGAACCGGGCAGGCCGGCACCGCGCCCTGACCGCAACCCCGCCCGTCCTTCGCCCGCCCCCGCTTGACCCTCACCCCACGTCAGGTTCCACCCTGAAGGACGACGGACCGCCACCGGTGGCACCCCACCGGGAAGGACGGGCCGGCCGGACAAACGGGATGAAAGGCGCTGCGATGAGCTACTCGGTCGGGCAGGTCTCCGGATTCGCGGGCATCACGGTGCGGACCCTGCACCACTACGACAAGTCCGGCCTGCTCTCCCCCAGCGACCGCAGCCCCGCCGGCTACCGCCTCTACAGCGATGCCGACCTCGCCCGGCTGCAGCAGATCCTCTTCTACCGGGAACTGGGCTTCCCGCTCGACGAGATCGCCACCATCCTGGAAGACCCGCAGGCCAACGCCCTCGACCGGCTCCGCGCCCGGCACCGCCACCTCAACGACCAGATCGCCAAGCTGCAACGGCTGGTCGAGGTCGCCGAGAACGCCATGAAGGTCCAGGAGACCGGCGTGCAACTGACCCCCGAGGAGCGCTTCGAGGTCTTCGGCGAGCTGACCTTCGACCTCACCTACGCCACCGATGCCCGTCTGAAGTGGCAGCACCTCGAAGGCCACCAGCGCTCGATGGCACGGGCCGCCGCGCACTCCAAGGAGGACTGGGCAACGCTCATGGCCGAGCATGCCGACTGGCGCCGGCGGCTCACCGCCGCCTTCGACGCCGGGGAGCCCGCGGACGGCGAGCGCGCCATGGACCTCGCGGAGGAACAGCGCCGGCACATCTCCCGCTGGTTCACCCCGTGTCCCACCGGTATGCACGGCCGGATCGCCGACGACTTCGCCGCCGACCCCCGTGCGTTCGCCCTGGTCGTCCCGCCCAGCGAACAGCGGCCCGGCCTCGCCGCGTATGTGCGCACCGCCGTGCACGCCAACGCCGTACGCCAGTCCCCTGCTCCCTAGGGGTCCCCTGAAGCTCCCCTGGGGCTCCCCTCTGGGGACCCCCGGGACCGGTCGTCACTCTCCCGTCTGCACACCGCACCACCCTGCCCGCCCCGGGCCGCGCCACCCTGCCTGCCCCGGGCCGCGCCACCCTGCCCCGCCCGGGGCTGCACCGCCGTGCCCGCACCAGGCCCACCAGGCCGCACCACCCTGCCGACACGGGGCCGCCCACCCTGCCCACACGGGGCCGCAGCCCCACCTTCCCTGTCCCCCTGCCCCTCCTCCCTGACCACCCTCCTTGACCACTCTCCTTGACCTCGAAGGCCGACGCCCATGACGAACATCCTGATCACCGCCGCCGGATCGTACGGCGACGTCGCCCCGTACACCGGCGTGGGCGCCCGGCTCCGCGAAGCCGGCCACGAGGTCGCCCTCGCCACGCACGACGCCTACGCCGGCCTCGTACGAGCCGCCGGCCTGGAGTTCCGTCCCTTGCCGGCCGACCCCCGCGCCGGCCGCCCCGGTGCCGCCGGACAGGCGCAGCCCGCCGGCCCCGTCGGCAAACGCACCCTCATGCGCCAGGCCGCCGCCTTCATCAAGGAACTGGGCGGCGGAATCGCCGAGGCCGCCCACGCGGACACCGGCCTCCTCCTGCTCTCCACCACCACCGCGCCACTCGGCCACCACCTCGCCGAGGCGCTGGACATCCCGTACCTCGACCTGCCCCTCGTACCGGGCGCGCCCACCGGCGACTTCGCCCCGGTCGTCAGCGGCGGCCGCTCGCTGGGCCGCTGGGGCAACCGCGCCACCGGCCGTCTTTCGCTCCGCATCATCGACCGCCTCTATGCGGACGCGACCCGCGACCTCCGGGCCCGCCTCGGCCTGCCGCCCGCCACCGCCCGCGCGGCCCGCCGCCGCGCCGAAACCGCCGGCCGGCCGGTCCTGCACGGCTTCAGCGAGGTGCTGGTGCCCCGCCCCGCGGACTGGCGTACCGGCCTGGACGCGGTCGGCAACTGGTGGCCCTGGCACGCACCGGACGCCCAACTCCCGCCCGTCGTCCAGGACTTCCTCGCCGCGGGCCCGCCCCCGGTCTTCATCGGCTTCGGCAGCATGGCGGGCGGCGACGGCGAGCGTCTGAGCGCCCTCGTGGCAGCCGCCCTGCGCCGCGCCAAGGTCCGCGGCATCCTCCAGTCCGGGTGGGCCGGGCTGACCACCCCGCACGGCCCCGAGCACGCCGACCTCCTCACCATCGGCGACGCCCCGCACGCCCTCCTCTTCCCCCGGATGGCCGCCGTGGTCCACCACTGCGGCGCCGGAACCACCGCCGCGGGACTGCGCGCAGGCGTCCCCACCGTCCCGGTCCCGGTCACCGCCGACCAGCCCTTCTGGGCCGCCCGCCTGGCCTCCCTGGGCGTGGCCACCACCCCGATCCCCTTCGCCGAGCTGTCCGCCGACCACGCCGTCGCCCGCCTGACCCATGCCCTCGTCCAGGCCACTGCCGCCTCCGACCGCCGCAGCCGCGCCACCGAGGCCGCCCACCGCCTCGCCGCCGAGGACGGCGCGGGCGCGGTCCTCAAGGCGGTGGAACACCTGGCGGCCTGAGGGGCCTCGCCCGTCTCCTCGCTCCCGCCCACCCCTCGCCCCCGTCCGTCCCCCCGCTCCCGCGCGCCCCCATCCGGCCGCCCGGCCCAACGGGGCTCACCCACCGGGCCAACCTCCACCCGTTCGGCGGTCCGGCGGCCCGCCCCGGGATGCGACCACCCGCCACAAGGCGTGGGCTCGCCACATGACCCCATTCCGCACACACCCCCCGCTCCGCAGAATGCTGCTCCACGCCATAGCCACGGCGGCCATGGGTTCCGTCCTCACGCTGACGGCCTCCCAGGTGGCCCACGCCGCCGCGCCCACCGCCCCCGGCACCCACTCCCGCAAGTGGACCCACCCCACGACCGCGCACTACCGCATCAGCTCTCCCTACGGCGCCCGCGGCCACTGGCGCGCCGGCCACCACACCGGCATCGACCTCGCCGTGCGCTCCGGGACCAGGGTCAGGTCCGTGGGCTCCGGCACCGTCGTCCTCGCCCGCAGGTCGGGCGCCTACGGCAAGGCCGTGACGATCCGGATGCACGACGGCCGCTACATCCTCTTCGGCCACCTCTCGCGCATCACCGTCCGCCCCGGCCAGAAGGTCCGCGCCCGCACCCGCCTCGGCTACAGCGGCGCCACCGGCCGCGTCACCGGCCCCCACCTCCACCTGGAGGTGCGCAAGAGCCGCCGCTACGGCTCGGACATCAACCCCCTCACCTACCTGGCCAGACACGGCGTCCGCCTCACCTCACGGTCCTTCACCCGCTGATCCCCAGGCCACTCGACTCACGCCCGAAACCAGGCCCCAGGCAACAGGCACCCGGCCCCCGGCCCCCGGCCTCGGCCCCGGCCCCGGTCCCGGTAGGCAGCGCCGCATGCCCCCCCACAGGAAGCGCCACCCCCACCCCCACCCCCACTCCCCAACCTTCCTCAAACTCCCCTATTGAGTTCTCCCTCAGGGGAATTTAGAGTACTTTCATGAAGGATCGTGATCGCCTCTACTCAGTGGAGCAAGTCGCCGAACGCCTCGGCCTGCACGTACGCACCATCCGCAACTACGTGCGGGACGGACGGCTCCCCGCGGTCCGCATCGGCAAGCAGTACCGGATCGCACACGAGGACCTGGAAGCGTTCACCGGCCGTCCGGTGCCGACGCCTCCGAGCGAGACGGACGGGCGGCAGCGGCACTCCGAGGTGTCGAGCATCGTGGAGATCGACGGGGTCAGTGCCGAGACGGCCGACCGCCTGACCATCCTCCTGGTGAGCTCGGCGACCAACGGCCGGCCGGGGGACGAGCCGCTGCGGATCGAAACGGCCTACGACCAGGAGCGGGCCCGGATGAAGATCATTGTGCTGGGCGGCCTGGGAGCCACCGCCCGGCTGCTCGACTACGTGGAGGGGGTGCTCTCGTCATGAGCACGATTTACCAGTCCGAGGCCGGTGCGAACGAGCTCCAGCGGCGCTACCAGGAGGCACTGCGCGCCTGGCCGGTCGCCGCCGAACACATCCGGTTACCGACCCGCGAGGGCGAGACCTTCGTCATCGCCTCCGGCCCCGAGGACGCCCCGCCCCTCCTGCTGCTGCACGGCAGCGGGGCGAACACGACGGTGTGGCAGGACGACATCGCCTCCTGGTCCCGGCATTTCCGTACCTACGCCGTCGACGTCATCGGCGAGCCCGGCAGGAGCGCGCCGTCCCGCCCGCCCCTCGCCTCCGATGCCCCTGCCCTGTGGCTGGACGATGTACTGACGGGTCTCGGGATCACGAACGCCTCGATCGTCGGGATGTCACTCGGCGGCTGGCTGGCGCTGGACTACGCCGCCCGCCGCCCGCAACGGGTGACCCGCCTGGGCCTGCTGTGCCCCGGCGGCGTGGGGAAGCAGAAGATGGGCCTGGTGTTCACGTTCCTGCTCCTGCGCCCCTTCGGACGCCGGGGAGCGCTCCGGTCGGCGCGCACCGCAACGGGCCTGGACACGCCGCAGACCCGGCACCTCCTCGACCACGTGATGCTGACCTTCCGGCACTTCAAGCCGCGCACGGAGCGGCTTCCCGTGTTCCCCGACAGCACGTTGCGCCGCCTGACCATGCCGGTGCTGGTGACGGCCGGCGCCCGCGACGCCATGTTCGACTCCGCGGAGACCGCCCGGCGCATGCACCGTTGCATCCCGCACGCGACCGTGAACCTCCTGCCCGAGGCCGGACACGCACTCCTCGGCCAGACCGCCTCCGTCCTGGCCTTCCTCCGCGGCTGACCCTCCGGCCGGCCCTCCGGCAGGGTCGGCCGGAGGAACTGACGCGATGACCATTCGTCACCATCCCTTGTCTGATAGTTATGTGAACGGGGTACGGGCGCAGGCCCGTAGCGGCATCCGTGGACGCCGCAGGGAGGATGCACATGAGCGCCACCACACGCGACGAGGTCATCGCCGTCGAGCAGAAGGCGGTGGACCACGCCTACGACTGCTACCGCGCGCGGCTGGCCCAGATGAGCGGGGCGTCGGCCGCCACGGCATCGGCGAGCGGCAAGGACAGCATCGCCAACCGGATCGAGGCGGAGGCGCGGGCCGAGGAGTACGGCGGGCTCGGCGACGAGTCACTGGTCTTCTCCCGCGTCGACGCACCGGAGGAGCCGGACGGCGAGCACCGCCCCTGGTACATCGGGCGACGAGGCGTGCGCGACGCGGTGAACGAACCGGTGGTCCTGCTGTGGACCAGCCCGCTGGCGAAGAAGTGGCTGGAAGCGCGGCCCGAGGCGCCCGGAGAGGTGAGCCTGCGACGGCAGTTGCGCTGTGTGCAGCGTGTGGTCCAGGGCTACTTCGACGAGATCGCCCGGGCAGCTCCCGCGCCCCCCGTATTACCCACGCCCGTCCCGGCGCCGCGACCGGCCGCGGACGACTCCCGGGCGGCGGCCACGGACGGCTCCGGGGCGCCGGCCGCGGACGGCTCCGGGCCGGCGACCACGCCCGAGACCCCCGTCGCGGCGCCGCGCGAAGAGCGCCCGCCGGCCCGTACACCCGGCGACGCCGCCCGCCGCCGGCGCCGTAAGACGCTCCAGCCGGACGACTTCCTGCTGCGGGAGCTCCAGCGGTCGCGCAGTGGCCGTATGCGGGACATCGTCGAAACCATCCGCCGTGACCAGATGGACCTGGTCACGGGCTCCCCCTCCGACATCCTCGTGGTGCAGGGCGGCCCGGGCACCGGCAAGTCCGCAGTCGGTCTGCACCGAGTGACCTGGCTCGTCAACAACGAGCACTTCAAGGCCCAGGACATCCTCGTCATCGGCCCCCACCAGCGGTTCCTCGATTACGTCGGACAGGTCCTGCCCACCCTCGGGACGCGGGACGTCAACGCCGTCCAGCTGAACCGCCTGTGGGACGGCGAGATCCTCGGCACCGACACCCCGCCGGCGCGGCTGATGAAGTCGGACGAGCGCATGGCGGCCGTCCTGCGGCGCCGGGTGGAGAACGACTGCCGGCCCGAGATCCTCGACGACCTCACCACCGCCCCCTCCTTCGAGGGCGACGAGCCCGCGGTCGTCGTCACCGCCGGCAGCACGACCCTGCGCGTCCCGCGGACCGAGGTCCTCGCCCTCCTCGACGAGGCGCGGGGCGGCGACGGCGCCTACCGGGAGCGCCGCGATCGCTTCCGCAGCCTGTTCGTCGACCGCCTGCTGCAGGAACTCGCCGCCATCGCCCCGCGCCGCGGACAAGGCGGCACGATCCGCCGCGACCTGGAACGCAATCGCCGGGTCGAGCGGCTCGTGGACCGCATCTGGCCCTCGCCGGGCGCCAGGGAGGCCCTGCGCAGCCTCTACGATGCGCCCGACCTCCTCCGCACCTGCGCCGCGGGCATCCTCGACGACGACGAGCAGGCGGCCCTGCACCGTCCCCGGGCCGCCACCGCCGATGCCGATCCATGGACCCTCGACGACCATGTCTGCCTCGAAGAACTCCGGTTCCTCATCTCCGGGGAGATCCCGAGGCGCTACGGACACATCGTCGTCGACGAGGCGCAGGACCTCACCCCCATGCAGGCGCGCGCACTGCGCCGCCGTTGCGCGGTCAACGGCTCCATGACGGTCCTCGGTGACCTCGCCCAGGCCACCGGCCCCCACACCCACACCAGTTGGGACCGCCTGGGCACACTGCTGTCCGACCACGGGGACTGGCACGTCGCCGAGCTGAACACCAGCTACCGCGTGCCGGCGGAGATCATGGAGTTCGTGGCGCCCCTCGCCCGTGCGGTCGCCCCGGCCCTGCCCTACCCGCAGGCCGTGCGCGAGGCGGGCGACGGCGCCGTACGGACCCTGGCGACCGAGCCGTGGAAACTCCTCGACGACACCGCCGCCCAGGTCACCCGCCTGGTGGGCACCAGCGACGGGAACACCCCGCGTTCCGTGGCCGTCATCGTCCCCGACGACTCGGGCCGGCTCGACGAGATCAGCCGCCATCTCGACGAGCGTGCCGGCCTCACCGCACAAAGCCGCGAGACGGTCTCCGTCCTGGCCGCCGCGCAGGCCAAGGGCATGGAGTACGACCACGTCCTGGTCGTCGAGCCCGCCACCATCGCCGACCGCGGCCCGGCCGGCCCCCGCCGGCTCTACATCGCCCTCACCCGCAGCACCCAGACCCTGACGGTGCTGCACACCTCCGCCCTCCCGGAGATCCTCACGAACACCGACGGCACCCTCCTCACGGACACCCCCGTCGCGGACACCGACAGCACCCTCGAACCACCCAGCACCCTCGAACCACCCGCCACCGAGTCCGGATCCGGCACGTCGCAAGGCGACATCCCCCAGATCGGGACCGACATCCGCGTACGGGTCATCGGCCCCGGGCCGGGCGGCCGCTACAAGGTCAAGGCACTGGCCCCCGATGTCGGCCGCCCGCTGGTCCTGACCGTCCGGCACGGCTCCGCTCCCCCGCGTCCGGGCGAGGAACTGGCCTGCTGGGTCTTCGCCAACGAGACCAACCAGAGCGTGCTCACCACCGACCAGCGCGGCCGCAGGCCCATCTCGCCCACGATGGCGGAACGCTATGTGGCGGCCCTCGACGTGCTCGACGAGCTGGTGACCGGCGGCGACGGAAGCGTTCCCCCGGACGCCCGCAGCCGACTGTCCGATCTGCAAGGCATGGCACACCGCGTCCTCCGCCGCGACCAGGCGGACTGGGTGGACGTACGGCGCGTGCTCGGGTCCCCGGACAGGCACCGCCTGGGCGTGCTGCGCGACCTCGTCGCAGGCGCCCACCGCGCGCTCAAGGACGACACCCTGGACATCAACCGGCTGCAGCACGAACTCACGTGCTCCGGCTGGGCCCAGGCCCTGACCGAAGCCCGGGAAACGCTCCGGGCGCGCCTCGCCACCGCCGACGCCGGAACGGACGTCGAACCCGTCCCCACCACCCTCGCCACCCCCGTCAGCCCCGCCACCCCCGCGCATCAGCCCGACCAGAAGGAATCCGCCCCCGTGCCCACCGTCGCAGAAGTCCCCACCCCACCGGCCGTGACCACGAAGGAGGGATTCCTGCGCGCACTGGAGACCTCGGCCGCCGCCGACCGCACGTGCAAGAAGCACGAGGCGGTGCGCCACGCACTGAAGTCGGCCCTGCTCTGGGCAGACCTCCAGCCGGCCGACTCCGCGCTCGTCGACGTCAGCTGCCGCACGGACAGCGGCCTGTTCCTCTACGAGGTCCTGGGCGCCGGCCGCTCCACCTACGAGGACCTCCGCTCGGGAGCCACCCGTCTCCTGGAGATCAACCACACCCTGCCCACCCCGGCCGACAGCCTCTACCTGGTCCTCTCCGAACCGCCCGCGGAGGACTGGTCGGCCGACACCGTCCGCGATGTCTTCCACGTCCACGTCCGGTGGCACACCCCCGACAGCTGGGGCGGCGACAACCCGGAGTCCGCACTGATCCCCGGCCAGAAGTAACCCCGCCGCCCTGCGCCCGCACCACTGCACCACGCGGGCGCACCAGCCGGGCCGCACCCGTACCCGACCGTCCTACGCCTGGCGCACCCCGAACCGAAGGGCCCTCCCCTGCCCGCCGGAAACGGCGCGTCCTGCGACCGCCGCCGGACACGGGCCGTTCACGAGCGCGCCCGAACTGCGGTGCCGGTTGCCGTACTTCGCTGCAGTACGGCGCGAAACAGCCCCCACCGGATCATCCCGGTGAGGGCTTTGACGTGCTGCTGTGTCTGATCTGTGGGGTGTTCACAAGAGACCCTGGCCAGGGGCTTCTGGCGGATGGGGAGATCGTTTCCCGGTTGCTGAGTGATCGTTTCCCTCAGGCCTGCCCGAGAGACCGATCACTCCACTGATCCGGGATTTTTGCGCTGGTTGGCATGGAAGCGCGCTTTCTTCTGACGATTCCCGCACGTATTCATGTCACACCATTTGCGGGTGCGACTCTGGCTGGTGTCGAAGAAGGCGGCTCGGCAGGTTGGTGATGCACACAAGGCCAATTTTCCGTCTCGTTCGCCTGCGATGATGCTGATCGCGTCGGCGGCGATCACGCTGAGGGCATCTTCCACGCAGGAAGCCGAGCTGAGCCGCCATCGCCGCTTACCCTCGGGCGTCAGGATGGCCGCGGCCCGACCCCGAGCGCTGCAGTCATTGATGACTTGGACAGCAGATGCGGGGAGAGCGTCCTGGATCGCGGCCGCTGTCGCGGCGGCGTGAATCGACTCCCTCAGTTCCCGGGCGAGGTCGAGCTGGGCAGTGGTGCAGGAGTCCACGGCGAGGCCGCTCACTGCCAGCCAGTCGACGAGTCGGTGCGGCGTGGGAATGCGCTCCACAGCGTCGCCATGACGCTCCGACAGAGTCCCCGTGAAGCTGGTCGCCAGCACGTTACCGAGGCGGAAGTCAGGAAATCCAGCACGCATGGAACCACCTTAGAGGGTTGCAGCGTGGCTCGGGGAACTGCTAGAACCACCTTAGCCGGTTCCACGATGGCCAGGAGGTCTCATGCCCCGCCCAACCAGCGACGTGCAAGCATTCGAAGCCCACGCAACTGACGCCGACCTCGACGATCTGCGCGCGCGATTGGCCGCGGCGCGGCTGCCGGAGGCCGAGACGGTCCATCGCGCCGCGCCCGACCCTCGCCGATGGGAACAGGGCGTTCCTCTCGCCGACCTCGTCGATGTCGTGAACTACTGGCGCACCGGTTACAACTGGCGGTCGTTCGAAGAGCGCCTTCACCGCATCGGCCAGTTCCGCACGACCATTGATGGTCTGGGAATCCACTTCCTGCACCGCCGATCCGCGCGCGCAGAGGCCACTCCTCTGATCTTGACGCACGGCTGGCCAGGCAGCATTGCCGAGTTCATCGATGTAGTGGACGAGCTGGCAGATCCGAAAGATGCGGACGCGCCGGCGTTCCACGTCGTGGTCCCGTCGCTGCCAGGATTTGGTTACAGCGACAAGCCGGCCACCACCGGGTGGGGAATCGAAAAGATCGCGGCCGCCTGGGTGGAACTGATGGGGAGGCTCGGCTACAGCAAGTTCGTAGCCCACGGCGGCGACTGGGGAGGTGTGATCACCACGGTCCTCGGCGGCAGGTTCCCGGAGCACGTTCTCGGCATCCACACGACGACCGCGCAGGCACCGCCCGGGTTGACGACGGACGGGCTGACAGCGGCCGAGCGCACATGGACCGAGGAAACCCGCGATTTCTGGCGCCACCACGCGGCGTACGCGAAGCAGCAGGCGACCCGACCGCAGACCATCGGCTACTCGCTCGTCGACTCACCGGTCGGGCTTCTTGCCTGGATCCTTGACAAGTTCGCCGAGTGGACAGATACCGAAGACAGCCCGTTCGAGACGATTTCCAGAGACCGGGTTCTTGACGACGTCACCCTGTATTGGCTGACGCGGACCGGCGCATCGTCGGCCCGCATTTACTACGAAAGCCACAACTCGCTGGACCCCGAACTTCGGGTCGACGTCCCGTCAGCAATCACTATGTATCCCCGCGACATCGAGAAGTATCCGCGCCCCTGGGCACAGGAGCGGTACCGACAGATCGTCCGATGGAGGTCGCCCGAAATCGGGGGACATTTCCCGTCGCTGGAGGTTCCCGAGTATTTCGTCAAGGACCTGCAAGAAGGCCTCGCGGCAGTGCTGGCCGCTAATCGGTGAACGCTGCTGGGCACCGGCACTCGATCACCGCCTGATCCGGCTCAAGGCGTTGCCCGACGGCTTCCTTCAAGGCCATCCGCGCCAACAACGAAGGACTCAACGGCCGCGCCGAGAGCCACCGCTCCCACCCGAGAAACGCCTCGCGCACGGCAGAGTCGCCCGGACCAATGCAGAAATCCCGCCCGATCAACGGATCGGACGGGATCTCGTGAACTCCTCCTGAGCTAACTCAAGAACAGCTCTTCCTGCTCTGTCTGTGGACCTGAGGGGATTCGAACCCCTGACCCCCTCGTTGCGAACGAGGTGCGCTACCAGCTGCGCCACAGGCCCTTGCGACGAGTGAAACTCTAGCATCTCGGTCGCGGTGCTCGGAAATCGCTTCCGGTGCTGGTCAGCGGAGGGCCGTCACTCGTTCGCCGCGCGCGGGCGGTCCTCGTTCTCGTACTGGTCGAAGAGGGGGGTGCGGCCGCGGGTGCGGCGGCCGGGGTGGGTGGGGCGGTCGTGGGAGGGGATGTCGGCCTGAGGGTGGTCGGGGGCGGCGCTGGAGCGGGCGGAGCTCCAGGCGTCCTCGGCGTCCAGGTCGACGTGGCTGGTGGCGCGGGGGGCGACCGGCGCGGTGACGTACGTGGGGAGGGGGACCGGGACCGGGTCCCAGCTGCCGGCGGCGGGGCGCGGGCGCTCGCGTTCGCGCTGCTGGTCGACCCACTCGGCGTGGTCGGTCTCCTCGACCAGGGCGCGGCGGCCCGCGGTGTGGGCGGGGGGCGCGGGGCGGGGCGGTTCCGGGGCGGCGGCGGGCGGGGTGTCAGCGCGGACGTCGGCCGGGTGGTCGGCGGCGGGCGGCTGGTCGGCCGCCTGCTGAGGGCGGGCCCGTCGGCCTTCCCGCAGGCGCTGTGCCGCCGCCTCCGCCTTGCGCCGGTCCATGGTGAAGGTGAAGCGCCGCCGCTCCTGGGCGCGCAGGTAAATGATGTACGCGGTCAGGAGGAGGGCGGGCAGGGCCGGGGCCCAGAGGAAGGGGAGGCCGCCGACCGCGGCGACGATGGCGCCTGCGGTGAAGGTGAGGAAGAGGACGGTCGTGGTGCGCCGGCGGCGGGCGAGGACCTTGGCGCGCTTGGTCCGCTCGGCGTCGGAGGGGCGCGGCGGGCCGGCCTGCACCCGGGTGTGGGGAGCCACGGCGGGGTCGCCGAAGGCCCGGGCGGCGGCCTCGTCGGCCGGGGCGTCCGGGTCCACGTCGTCGCCCGCATCGTCGGCGGGGTGCTCCCCGCGTGCCTTGTCGTAACGGCGCTGCATCGCCGCCCGTCCGGACAGCAGCCGGATGGCGGTGCTGAAGCGCTCGGTCGGACGGGCCTCGTTGAGCTCGTCCTGCCTACGGAGCCACATCGGCACCAAGTAGGCGGCCCAGGCCCCGACGATGACTGCGTAGATGAGGCCGCTGCTTCTCACAACTCACACGGTAGAGGGGTTTGCAGGGGGCCATCCGCCAATTGGGCCGGTGTGTCGCACGATCTGGCTGATATCTCGAACTTTTTTGTGATGGTAGAGATCAGCGTCTCCACCGATCCGGTCAATCAGGGAATGTATTCGAACATTTATTTTATTTGTGGGGTGTGCCGGGAGTGCTGGGCTTCTCCCTGCGCCAGCGGCTGAGCAGGCCTTCGGGCACTTCTTCCGCGGTGAGGGCGAAGACCAGGTGGTCGCGCCAGGCGCCGTCGATGTGGAGGTAGCGCGGGCGTGCGCCCTCTTCACGAAAGCCGAGCTTTTCGACCACCCGGCGGCTCGGGACGTTCTCCGGGCGAATACAGATCTCGATGCGGTGCAGTCCCACGGACCGGAAACAGTGGTCGGCGGCGAGCGCCACGGCGGTCGGGATGACACCGCGGCCGGCGACTTCCTGGTCGACCCAGTAGCCGATATGGCCGGAGCACATGGAGCCCCAGGTGATGCCCGCGACCGTCAACTGGCCGACGAGCCGGCCGCGGTACTCGACGACGAACGGCAGCATCCGGCCGGCGTGCGCCTCGGCGCGGAGGTGGCGGACCATCTGACGGTACGTGGGGCGGTGCGGCGGGACGAGGCCGGGCGGGGGCGGCGGGACGGTCGCTTCCCAGGGGCGCAGCCAGTCGCGGTTACGGCGGTTGACCTCGCGCCAGGCCCGTTGGTCGCGCAGCTTTATCGGGCGGAGGGTCACCTCGCCGTCCGTGAGGACCACCGGCCAGGGCGCGTTCAGCTCGGGCTCCCGGAAGGTCTCGGGTGGTCGCCGCCGCGGATCTGGTCGACGGCGTGCGGCAGGAGGCCGGTGAGGACGGCGAGGCCGTCGCGGACCCCGCCGGACGAGCCGGGGAGGTTGACGATCAGGGTCGTACCGGCGACGCCCGCCAGCCCACGGGAGAGTGCGGCGGTCGGGACCTTCGTACGGCCGGCGGCGCGGATCGCCTCGGGGATGCCGGGGATCTCGTAGTCCAGGACCCGGCGGGTGGCCTCGGGGGTGCGGTCGGTGGGCGACAGGCCCGTACCGCCGGTGGTGAGGACGACGGCATAGCGGGCGGAGGCGACGGCGCCGCGCAGGGCGGCTTCCACCGGTTCGCCGTCGGGCACCACCTGCGGGCCGTCGACCTCGAAGCCCATGGCGGTCAGGCCCTCGGCGAGCAGCGGGCCGCCCTTGTCGGGGTAGATGCCGGCCGCGGCGCGGTTCGACGCGGTGACGACCAGGGCACGGGCGGGGCTCATGACCGGCTCCAGTCGCCGGACTTGCCGCCGGTCTTCTCCTCCACACGGATGTCGGAGATCACCGCTGCCTTGTCGACGGCCTTGACCATGTCGACGACGGTGAGCGCGGCGACCGAGACGGCGGTCAGGGCCTCCATCTCGACGCCCGTGCGGTCGGTGGTCTTGACGGTGGCGGTGATCTCGACGGCGTCGTCGGTGAGGGAGAGGTCCACCGTGACGCCGGAGACGGCCAGCGGGTGGCACAGCGGGATCAGCTCGGGGGTGCGCTTGGCGCCCATGATGCCGGCGATCCGGGCGGTGGCCAGGGCGTCGCCCTTGGGCATGCCCTCGCCCCGCAGCAGCTCGATGACCTGCGAGGAGACCAGGACGCGGCCGCGGGCGGCGGCCGTGCGGGCGGTGACGTCCTTCGCGGAGACGTCGACCATCCGCGCCGCGCCCGCCGCGTCGAGATGGGTGAGGTGTTGCTGGCCGCTGCTCATCGTTCTCCCGGTACCAAACTGCCGCCTGTGGGACGACACCGTACCCCCGGCGGCACCGGGCTATCCGAGCAGGACGATGTCCACGTCCGCGCCCGCGGCGACCTCGGTGGTGTCCTCGGGGACGATGATCAGCGCGTTGGCGTGCGCCATGGCCTTGATCAGGTGGGAGCCGGCGCCGCCGACGGGGGTGACCGTGCCGGCGTCGGCGTCGTACGCACCGCGCAGGAACTGGCGCTTCCCCTTGGGTGAGGAGGCGAGGGCGTCGGTGCACCGGGCGGGGGTGACGGGGCGGTGCACCTCGGGCAGCCCCATCAGGGCCCGGATGGCGGGGCGGGCGAACAGCTCGAAGGAGACGTACGAGCTGACGGGGTTGCCGGGCAGCGCGAGGAGCGGGGTGCGGTCGGGGCCGATGAGGCCGAAGCCCTGGGGCTTGCCCGGCTGCATGGCGAGGGTGCGGAACTCGACCGTGCCCCCCGTGAGGGGCGAGCCGTCGGGCTCGGTCGCGGACAGGGCGGTCAGGGTCTCCTTGACCACGTCGTACGCGCCGACGCTGACGCCACCGCTGGTGACGAGGAGGTCGGCCCGGATGAGCTGGTCCTCCAGGGTGGAGCGGAGGGTCTCGGCGTCGTCGGCGACGGCGCCGACGCGGTAGGGGATCGCGCCGGCTGCGCGGGCGGCGGCGGTGAGCTGGAAGCTGTTGGAGTCGTGGATCTGTCCGGGGCCCAACGCCTCGCCGGGCTGGACCAGTTCGCTGCCGGTCGACACCACCACGACGCGGGGGCGGGGGCAGACCTTGACCGTGCCGCGGCCAACGGCGGCGAGCAGGCCGATCTGGGAGGGGCCGAGGACCGTGCCCGCCCGCAGGGCCGGCTCGCCTTCGGTGGCATCACTGCCGCGGGCGCGGATATGGGCGCCTGCGGCGGCCGGGCGGTGGACGCGGACCTCGCCGGCGGCGTCCTGGGGGGCGGCGCTGTGGGCGCGCATCGTGGCGGCCGGCCCCTCGCCCGTGCCGCCGTCGGTCCATTCGACGGGGACGACGGCCTCGGCGCCGGGCGGCAGCGGGGCGCCGGTCATGATGCGGGCGGCCTGGCCGGGGCCGATCTCCGGCAGTTCGCCGCTGCCCGCTGCGACATCACCGAGGACCGTGAGGGTGACCGGGGCCTCTTCCGTGGCGCCCGCGACATCGGCGGCACGGACCGCGTAGCCGTCCATGGAGCTGTTGTCGAAGGGCGGCAGGGCGACGGGGACCGTGATGTCCTCGACCAGGACGCAGCCCTGGGCTTCGAGGAGCTGCAGCTCGATCGGGTCCAGCGGGGCGATCTTCGCCAGGACGTCGTCGAGATGCTCGGCCACCGACCAGACGCGGTCCTGGTGGCGGGTCTGGCCGGTGGCGTGGTTCAACGTCTTACATCTCCTCGGTGACGTAACTGCGAAGCCAGGACCGGAAGTCCGGGCCCAGGTCTTCACGTTCGCATGCCAGTCGGACAATGGCACGCAGATAGTCGCCGCGGTCGCCGGTGTCATAGCGGCGGCCCTTGAAGACCACGCCGTGCACCGGACCGCCCAGGGCGGGGTCGGCGGCCAGCGCCTGGAGGGCGTCGGTGAGCTGGATCTCACCACCGCGGCCCGGGGCGGTCTTGCGCAGCACCTCGAAGACGGCCGGATCGAGGACGTAACGGCCGATGATGGCGAGGTTGCTGGGTGCCTCGGCCGGGTCGGGCTTCTCGACCAGGTCGGAGACGACCACGACATCGTCGTCACCGGTGGGCGCGGCGGCCGCACAGCCGTAGAGGTGGATCTGCGCCGGATCGACCTCCATGAGGGCGATCACGGACCCGCCGTGCTGCTCCTGTATCTCGACCATGCGCTGCAGCAGCGGGTCACGGGGGTCGATCAGGTCGTCGCCGAGGAGGACCGCGAAGGGCTGGTCGCCCACGTGCGGTGCGGCACACAGCACCGCGTGGCCCAGGCCCCTGGGGTCGCCCTGGCGTACGTAGTGCATGGTCGCCAGGTCGCTGGACTCCTGCACCTTGGCGAGCCGGGACTCGTCGCCCTTGCGGTGCAGGGCCTCTTCGAGCTCGTAATTGCGGTCGAAGTGGTCCTCGAGGGGACGCTTGTTGCGGCCCGTCACCATCAGCACGTCGGAGAGTCCGGCGGCGGCCGCCTCCTCCACCACGTACTGGATGGCGGGCTTGTCGACGACCGGGAGCATCTCCTTGGGTGTGGCCTTGGTGGCGGGGAGAAACCGGGTGCCGAGGCCGGCTGCGGGGATGACAGCCTTGCTGATCCGTGTGTGCGATGGGGTCATGCGCGACACCATAACCGGCCCTATCGGAACGATGATGAGGGTCCGGTGAATAGAGCATGAGAGCGGGAGCAAGGGCACACAGTGAGCATTGACGACGATAGAAAGCGCAGGTTGCGGCGGCATCTCCTGGAGGTGAGGAGAGCATTGCCGCCGGATGTCGTCGCCGTGACGGGCGAGGCGCTGGCCCGACGGACATTGGAGCTGGACGAGTTGGCCGCGCCCCTCCGCCCGCACCCCGGCGACCCCGGGAGCCCCGGCGGTCTCGGCAGCCCCGGCGGCCCCGGCGGCCCGCCCACCGTTGCCGCCTATGTGTCGATAGGCGGCGAACCCTCCACCCGCGCCCTGCTGGACCGGCTGCGGGCGGCCGGGGTGCGGGTGCTGCTGCCCGTCCTGCTGCCGGACAACGATCTGGACTGGGCGCTCTACGAGGGCACCGAACGGCTCGTACGGGCCGGCCGGGGGCTGCTGGAACCGGATGGGCCCCGGCTGGGCCCGGAGGCCGTCACACAGGCGGATGTGGTGCTGCTGCCGGGGCTCGCGGTGGACCACGGCGGGCTGCGGCTGGGGCGCGGCGGCGGCTCCTACGACCGGGTGCTGGCCCGGCTGGAGCGAGCCGGTGCGCGGGCGTCGCTGGTGGTGCTGCTCTATGACGCGGAGGTGCTGGCCGAGGTGCCCGCCGAGCCGCACGACCGGCATGTGCATGCCGCGGTGACCCCGTCGGCGGTGCACCGGTTCACGGCGCCGGCGGCCCGTACGGAGGGCTGAGGCGGGCGGTATACGGGCGGGCCGGAAGCCGCCGCCGGTGCGGGGCCCGCAACGCGTCGGGCGGGCCGGAAGTCTCCGGCCCGCCCGACGGCGCAGCGATCACCAGGTGGCGGCGGGAGCGCCGCCCGCCCCCAGGGGCAGGGCCCCTACGGCGACAGGGTCAGCGTGTCCTTGCCCGCCTTCTTGACGGCGTCCTGGCTGTACGCCCAGGGCAGCAGGTCGCCCTTGGCCCACTTGTCGGTCTGGTCGTAGTAGTGGGCGTCGTACGCGTGCCCCGAGGCACCGGTGAGGTTGATCCAGCGGGACTTGTCGAGGTCGGCGAGGTTGACCACCATCCGCATCGACGGGACCCAGGTGACCTTGTAGCCGCCGGCGGCGTTCCAGCCGGTGGCGTCGACCGCGGCCTCACCGCCGCCGACGTTCCAGGGGCCGCGGTTGAACAGGCCCTGCAGCATGCCGGGGCCGTCGGTGCCCAGGGTCTGGTTCTTCAGGAACATCTGGTGCAGCCGTCCCCAGCTCCAGTTGTCGATGTTCTTGCCCAGCTTGGAGGTCAGTTCGTAGCGCGCGTCCGCCATGGCGTGCGCCAGGAGCTGGTCGCGGTTCTTGTCGCCGGGACGGCCCGGCCGGTCCTCGGTCTTCCACCAGGCGTTGTTCGGGTCGTCCAGGATGCCGCGGACGACCTCGTACCAGCGGTCGCCGCCGTCGGGCTGGGCGGTGTCGCCGGCCCGCTCGCCGCATTCGCGGATGTACTTGTCGTTCTCGTCGGCGGGGCCGGACTCGTCCGCCGGGCGGACGGTCAGGCACTGGCCGTCGGGGCGCAGCTCCTTGGGCATCTTGTTGCCGAAGGCGAGCTTGAGGGTGTTGCGCCAGACGGCGTTGAAGTAGGCGGCCGCGGCGGAATCGGGCTCCTGGGTGAAGTCCCAGCCGTCCAGCAGCTGCTGGGCGTCGCGGACGTACTTGTCCTTGATGTCGATCTTCGTGAGGTACGGCGTCAGCAGCCGGGCGATCTCGCTGCTGTTGTCCTGCTGGAAGGCCTGCATATCGTCGGTGGAGACCTTGCCGCCGTCCTTGGTCTTCGACTCGATCAGGTCGTTGATCCGCTGGCTGCGGGAACCGTAACCCCAGTCCTTGGTGAGGAGGTAGGGGTACTTCTCGTCCGTGACGGCCTGGTTGGCGGTGACGATGTAGCCGCGCTGGGGGTTGTACTCGTACGGCAGGGCCTTCTGCGGGATGTAGCCGTTCCACTGGTACTTCGGGTCCCAGCCGGGGGCCGGGAGGGTGCCGTCGAAGCGGCCGTCGCCCTTGCCGCGGACCGGGATCCGGCCCGGGGCCTGATAGCCGATGTTGCCCTTGGTGTCGGCGTAGATCAGGTTCTGCGAGGGGACCTCGAAGTTCCCGGCCGCCTTGCGGAAGCCGTTCCAGTCCTTGGCGCGGTCGAGTTCGAAGACGGCGTCCATGGACTTGCCGGGGTTCAGCGCGGTCCAGCGCAGCGATACGGCGTAGCCGTCGCCGCGGTCCGGTGCGGCATTGCCGACCGGGGCGTCCTTGCCGACATTGGCCAGTTCGCCGTCGCGGTCGGAGACGATCGGCCCGTTTCTGGTGGACCGGACGGTGATCTCGCGGCTCTCCCCGTCGGCGACCTTGATGGTCTCCTTGCGGGTTATGAAGGGCTGCTGCTTGTTGTCGTAGAGGTAGCCGTCGGCGTTGACCTTCTCCAGGTAGAGGTCGGTGACGTCGGCGCCCAGGTTGGTCATGCCCCAGGAGACGTCCTGGTTGTGACCGATGACGACGCCGGGCATACCGGAGAAGGTGAAGCCCGAGACGTCGTAGTTGCACTTGGGCCCGGTATTACGGCAGTGCAGGCCCATCTGGTACCAGAGTGAGGGCATCTGCGGTGCCAGGTGCGGGTCGTTGGCGAGCAGCGGTTTGCCGGTGGTGGTGTGCGCACCGGAGACCACCCAGGAGTTGGAGCCGATGCCGTTGCCGTTGGGGCCGAGCAGCGCCGGGACCTTGTCGAGGGTCTTGGAGAGCGAGGACAGCTGCGACTGCAGGCCCGCGGTCGCGCCGCCGGGGGTGGCGGGAGTGGCGTTCGCCGAAGCCTTGGGCGAGAACTTCTTGGTGGCGGGGTCGACCGCACCGCCCTCGACGATCGGCTTGTTCCGCTTGTACGGGTATGCCGGGTAGAGCTGGGCGATCTGCGCCGGGGTGAAGCGGCTGGTCATCAGGGAGCGGTCGATCTCCTCCTGCATATTGCCGCGGAGGTCCCAGGCCATCGCCTTGAGCCAGGCCACCGAGTCGACCGGGGTCCACTTCTGGGGCTTGTAGTCGTTCTGGAAGTCCAGCGCCGCGTACTCCAGGGACACCGCCGAACCCTCGTGGTCCTTGAGGTAGGCGTTGACACCCGCGGAGTAGGACTGGAGGTACTTCTTGGTGCTGGGCGACAGCTTGGTGTCGTACTCCTTCTGCGCCACGTCGTGCCAGCCGAGGGTGCGCAGGAACGAGTCGGTCTTGACCTCGCTCTTGCCGAACATCTCCGAGAGCCGGCCGGAGGTCATGTGGCGCCGTACGTCCATCTCCCAGAAGCGGTCCTGGGCCTGGACGTACCCCTGGGCGCGGAAGAGGTCTTCGTCGGTGTCGGCGTAGATCTGCGGAATGCCGTTGCCGTCGCGGACGACATCCACCGGGTTGGTCAGGCCCGGGAGTTTGAGTGAGCCGGTGGTCTGCGGGAACGAGGAGCGGACGGTACTGACCCCCCAGAACGCGCCGAAGCCGATGCCCGCCACGAGCAGCAGCACGACCGTGATCGCGACGAGGCGGCCGCGCCGCCCCTTCTTTTTCCTGGGGACTGGGCCGGACTTGTTGGCGGGCATCTCTGTCCTTCGAGGGGCAGGGTGGGAGTGCTGGAGCAACCATAGGCGCACGGGTCCGGCGACCCCTACGCGGAGTCACCGCCAGCACTTCCAATCTTCAAGTAATGGTAAATTGTTAGTCTCAGTAACTAGATACGGTAAGGAAAGACCCCTCCGGTAACCCGTGCGAGGAAGGACCAGCTCCTGTCTGTCGACCACCTCAACGAACTCCTGCTGTTCTGCTCGCTCGTACTGCTCATCGCGGTTGCCGCGGTACGGCTCTCCTCGCGCAGCGGGCTCCCCAGCCTGCTCATCTACCTGGGGATAGGCATCGCCATAGGCCAGGACGGCCTGGGCGGTGTCGTCTTCGACAATGCCGAGCTGACCCAACTCCTCGGCTATACCGCGCTGGTCGTGATCCTCGCCGAGGGCGGTCTGGGCACCAAGTGGAAAGAGATCAAGCCGGCGCTGCCCCGGGCGGTGTCGCTGTCGACGGTCGGCGTCGCGGTGAGCGTGGGGGTCACCGCGGCCGGAGCGCACTATCTGGCCGGGCTCGACTGGCGGCAGGCTCTGCTGATCGGCGCCGTGGTCTCGTCCACGGACGCCGCGGCCGTCTTCTCGGTACTGCGCAGCGTGCCGCTGCCGGCCCGCCTGACCGGTGTGCTCGAAGCCGAATCCGGCCTCAACGACGCCCCCGTGGTCATCCTCGTCGTCGCCTTCTCCACCGCGGGACCGGTCGAACACTGGTACCTCCTGCTCGGCGAGATCGCCCTGGAACTGGCGATCGGCGCCGCGCTCGGACTGGCCATCGGCTGGCTCGGCGCCTACGGCCTGCGGCACGTGGCACTGCCCGCGTCCGGCCTGTACCCGATCGCGGTCATGGCCATCGCGGTCTCCGCCTACGCGGCCGGTGCGCTGGCGCACGGCTCGGGCTTCCTCGCCGTCTACCTGGCCGCGGTGGTCCTCGGCAACGCCAAGCTGCCGCATGCCCCGGCCACCCGCGGCTTCGCCGAAGGCCTCGGCTGGATCGGCCAGATCGGGATGTTCGTGCTGCTCGGCCTGCTGGTCACCCCGCACAACCTGCTGGACGACTTCGTGCCCGCGCTGCTGATCGGCATGATCCTCACGCTCGTGGCCAGACCGATGTCCGTCTTTGTGGCGCTGCTGCCGTTCCGGGTGCCCTGGCCGGAGAAGACCCTGCTGTCGTGGGCCGGACTGCGCGGCGCGGTGCCGATTGTGCTGGCCACGATCCCGATGGTGAGCGACGTTCCCGGCAGCGACCGGGTCTTCAACATCGTCTTCGTCCTGGTCGTCGTCTACACCCTGATCCAGGGGCCGACGCTGCCCTGGCTCGCCAAGCGGCTGCGGCTGGGCGAGGACGAGGAGGCCGCCGACCTGGGCATCGAGTCCGCTCCCCTGGAACGGCTGCGCGGCCATCTGCTGTCCACCTCCATCGGCCCGGCCTCCCGTATGCACGGCGTCGAGGTCGGTGAGCTGCGGATGCCCGCGGGTGCCGCGGTCACCCTCGTCGTCCGGGACGGCTCCAGCTTCGTGCCGTCGCCCTCGACGGTGCTGCGGCGCGGCGACGAGCTGCTGGTGGTCGCCACCGACCCGGTACGCGACGCGGCCGAGCGGCGGCTGCAGGCGGTCTCCCAGGGCGGCAAACTGGCCGGCTGGCTGGGGACGGGCGGGCCCACGGGGCAGCGGGGACACCACCACCGCTGACGTCCGGCCGGGCTCCCGGGGTGCGGGCCCCGGGGGCGGGCGGCTGAGGTGTGCAGGCTCCGGGGCGGGCGGCCGAGGTGCGGGCCCCCGGGGCGGGCCCCGGGGCGGGCCGCCGAGGTGCAGGCTCCCGGAGGCGGGCTCCCGGAGTGCGGGAAATGTGCTGCAGATCTCCACGGATCCCAAGGAAATTTACCTGAAGCCCTGGCCGATCCCAGGGCCTCACACGTGACGGCCTGTAGTATGAAAAGGCAACATCGACGAACCAACTCTGCCTGATGCAGAGCTGGCGCGACCGCTCGGCGGCCGCGGTCCCCCTGCCACACGCAGCCACCCTCCCGGTGCGGACCACGCGGTATCACTCGGTCCTGCGCGAGAGGACAGCTCTCGGCGCGTACCCGTGACGACCTCGCGGGTGGCGCGCTACCAGGCGGCAGAAAGGCCCGGCCGTGGCATCCGCGGTCAAGGATTCCCGTTCCGGATACGGACCACTGCTCCGCACCCCTGGTGCATGGACATTCCTGCTGCCCGGCTTTCTGGCCCGGCAGCCCTTCGCCATGCTGACGATCGGCATCGTGCTGCTCGTCGAATCGACCACCGGCTCGTACGGCACCGCAGGCGCGGTGTCCGCCGCGACCGGTGTGTCCATGGCCCTGTTCGCCCCGCAGAGCGGCAAACTCGCCGACCGCTTCGGCCAGCGCGCGGTGCTGATCCCCGGCGTACTGGTGCACGTCGCCGGCGTCGCCGCACTGATCATCCTCGCTCTCGCCCACGCCCCCCTGTGGGCGCTGTTCGCGGTGGCCGTCCCCACGGGCGCCTCGACACCGCAGGTCGGCCCGATGGTGCGGGCCCGCTGGGCCTCCCGGCTCGGCGGCAGCCCGCTGATGCCGACCGCCGCCGCCTTCGAGTCGGTGACCGACGAGTTCACCTTCGTCGTCGGCCCGGTGCTGGCGACCGCGCTGTGCACCGGTATCCACCCGGCGGCCGGTCTGGTCGCCGAAGCCGCGCTGACGCTGGCCGGCGGGCTGCTGTTCGCCTCCCAGCGGCGCAGCCAGCCTCCGGTACACCGCCCGCAGGCCGGCGACCTGCCGCGTGTCTCGGCGCTGTCGGTGCCGGGCGTGCGCGTCCTGATCGTGGCGTTCCTCGGCATCGGCGCCGTCTTCGGCGGGATGCAGGTCTCGCTGACCGCGTTCACCCAGCACATCGGGCAGCCCGGCATCAACGGCGTGCTCTACGGGATCTTCGCGGGCGGCAACATGCTCGCCGGTATCGCCTGTGGGGCCATCGCCTGGAAGGTCGGCCCGCGACGCCGGCTGCTGGTCGCCTACGGGCTACTGGCACTGGCCACCACCCCGTTGTGGGCGGTGACCGCGGTGCCGCTGCTCGGCGCGGTCGGCCTGGTCGTCGGCCTGTGCATCGCACCGGCCCTGATCACCGGCTACACACTGGTCGAGTCGCTGGTGCCGGCCGCCGCCCGGACCGAGGCCTTCACCTGGCTGACCGGCGCGGTCGCGCTGGGCCAGGCGGCCGCGGCCACCTCCGCGGGGCAGCTCGCGGACGGCTTCGGGCCGAGCACCGGATTCCTGGTGCCGCTGGCCGGTACGGCGCTGGCCCTGACGGTGCTGCTGGCGCTGCGTGCCCATCTGCTGCCCCGCTCGCCGTCCGAGGCTGCCGACGCCCCCGCACCCGGCGTGAACGCGCAGGTCACAGCCGTTTCCGACGACCGGGAACGGGAGCTGGCGCGCGCCTGACGGCCCCTGACGGAAGCCTGACGGAACGTGGAGTCGGTCACCGTACGGCGGTCACGGTGGACTGGCGGGCGGGAATACTGCAATATGGAGCGTCGTTAGCACTCATCGAGTGAGAGTGCCAGGAGGAAGACAAGTGCCGACGTACCAGTACCAGTGCACCGAGTGCGGCGAGGGCCTCGAGGCGGTGCAGAAGTTCACCGACGACTCGCTCACCGAGTGCCCCGGTTGCCAGGGACGCCTCAAGAAGGTGTTCTCCGCGGTCGGCATCGTCTTCAAGGGCTCCGGCTTCTACCGCAACGACAGCCGCGGCTCGTCGTCCAGCAGCAGCCCCGCGAAGAACGCCTCCGCGTCGGGCAGCACGTCCTCGTCGGACTCCTCGGGCTCCTCGGACTCCTCGTCGAGCTCCTCGTCCGGCAGCTCGGACAGCAAGTCCTCGACCCCGGCCGCCGCGTCGTCGTCCGGCAGCACCTCGGGCGCCAGCTCCGCAGCCTGACCCACAGCTCTTCGGACCCCGCCGTCACCGACGGCGGGGTCCGTCGTCTTGCGGCGTCCTCGGCGTACGCCTCGCCCGTCTTACGCCTCCCTTTCCTCTCCGCCACCCGCCCTTCCCCGGCCGCCGTGCCCCGATAGTGTGACCGGCATGGCTGACGCGGAGATTGGTGTAATCGGCGGATCGGGGTTCTACTCCTTCCTGGACGACGTGACCGAGGTCACGGTGGACACCCCCTACGGACCCCCCAGCGACTCGCTGTTCCTGGGAGAGATCGCCGGCCGTCGGGTCGCGTTCCTGCCCCGGCACGGCCGCGGCCACCACCTTCCACCGCACCGCATCAACTACCGCGCCAACCTCTGGGCCCTGCGTTCGGTCGGTGTACGCCAGGTGCTCGCCCCGTGCGCGGTCGGCGGTCTGCGCCCCGAATACGGCCCCGGCACGCTCCTGGTCGCCGACCAGCTCGTCGACCGCACCAAGGCCCGCCCCCAGACCTACTTCGACGGCGAGCCGCTCCCCGACGGGCAGATCCCCAACGTCGTCCACCTGACCTTCGCCGACCCGTACTGCCCCACCGGGCGGCAGACCGCCCTCAAGGCGGCCCGCGGCCGGGACTGGGAGCCGGTCGACGGCGGCACCCTGGTCGTGATCGAAGGCCCCCGCTTCTCGACCCGCGCCGAATCGCGCTGGCACGCCGCCCAGGGCTGGTCGGTGGTCGGCATGACCGGCCACCCCGAAGCCGTCCTGGCCCGCGAACTCAGCCTCTGCTACACCTCATTGGCGCTGGTCACCGATCTGGACGCGGGCACGGAGACCGGCGACGGCGTCTCCCACGAGGAAGTCTTCCGGGTGTTCGCCGAGAACGTGGGCCGACTGCGGGAGGTCCTGTTCGACGCGGTCGCCGCCCTCCCGGACACCGCTGCCCGCGCCTGCCTGTGCACCGAGGTCCACACCGGCTGGGACCTGGGCATCGACCTGCCGTAACGCCCTCGCACCTGAGGCCGTGACGCCCTCGCACCTGCCGTGACGCCCTCGGCGGACTGCTCGGCTTCCCCCCTGCGGGTGGCCGGGTTGTCCACAGGTGCGGGGTCGTCCACAGCCCGGAGCGGGCGGGAGCGGATTCCGGCACGGTGGTGAGCCCGGTCCATCCGACGCTCTCACCGCAGGCGGTGCCCACCATGCCCCACACCCCTTCCGCTCCTCCCCCGCTACGCCCTGCTCCCCCGCCACCCCCTGCTCTTCCTCCCCGCACCGGCCCCGCCCTTCCCTCCCCGCCCCTCCCCGCTCCTCCGCCGTGTGACGTGCCGCACTTCGCTCCCGTACGGGCGGGCGGCGGCCGGCGCTCATGGAGCCGGAGCGCGCGGCAGCGGATGCTGGCCGCCGGCCTGGCGTTGACCGCCGCAGCACTGGCCTGCGGAGCCTCGTACGGCGCCGTACGAGCCGCGCCCGCCTCCGGCTGTCCGTCGGCAACGGCCGCGGGAGGACAGTGACCATGCCCCAAGATCAAGTGGCATCCGCACTCCCGTCACGCAACACTTCTGCGCATGGCGGGGCATCCGCCGCGCGCCAACGGGGTCGCGCTCACCGCACCACCACCGCGGTATCCGTCCACGGCGCCTGCAGCGTCGGCACCCTCCGCCGGACCCGCTCCAGGGCTCCGATCGATCGCCGGTGCACGGAGCAGGACTGGACACCTCCGCCCTGCCCTGTCGTAAGTTGCGGTGCTGATTGTTGGTGCACCATCCGTAGTGAGCGTGGAAAGAGGCTGTCAGGTGAGCGAGAGCAAGGGCGTCCTGCAGGGATTCAAGGAATTCCTGATGCGCGGCAACGTCATCGAACTCGCGGTCGCGGTGGTCGTCGGTGCTGCCTTCACGAACATCGTGAACGCCGTGGTCAAGGGCATCATCAACCCCATCGTGGGCGCGCTCGGTTCGCAGAACCTCGATCACTACCAGTCCTGCCTGACCGATACCTGCGCCAAGGATCCAAAGACGGGCGCGTTCGCCGACGGCATTTACATCCTTTGGGGCTCGGTGCTCAGCGCCGCCCTGACGTTCCTGATCACCGCCGCGGTCGTCTACTTCCTCATGATCCTTCCGATCAACAAGTGGAAGGAGCGCCAGATGGCCAGGAAGCCGGTCGACGGCGTCCCCGCGGACCCGACCGAGATCGAGCTGCTCACCGAGATCCGCGATGCGCTGATCGCGCAGCGCACCGGCGCACCGTCCCTGTCCTCCTCCGGCGCGGGGATCATCGGCACACAGAAGACGCAGCAGTAGCAGGCGCCAACGGCGGCCGGCCCACGCCGCCCCCTCGCCTCGCTCAGAGGTGGTGGGGCGGCTTTTCGTCGAGGAAGCGGGCCAGGTCGGCGGCGCTGTCACTGCGGTCCTGGCGCTCGCCCCAGCCACGGTCGGTGTCGTCCGAGGACTGCTGGTTCAGCGGGTCGTCGAAGATCAGCCTCGCGGCAGGCTTAGGGGCCGGGCGCACAGCAGGCGAGGGCACAGCGGCCTGTGCGGCCTCGGACGCCTCTGGGGACGCGTCCGAGGGCGCCTCTCGGGGCGCATCCTGGTGTGTGGGGGCCGACTCGGGTTCGGGGCTGGTGCTCACCCCTCCAGGGTACGGGCGCGCCGGTAGGGGGCACCGATCAGCACGGGCCGACGGCGCCCCTTCTGCCGCAGGCCACCGCCGCGCAGGGCGAGGCCCGGCGCGCCGCAGGCCACCGCCGCGCAGGGCGAGGCCCGGCGCACCTGTCACCGGAGGACGGCGCCGACGGGCCCGCCGTGATCATCACGGCCTGGTGCCGGCGGCCGCCCGGGCACCGAGGGCCCACCGGTTACCGGGAGCCCTGTCGCTCAGGGGCGGTGGCCGGGGTGGTAGAGCGTCCGGGCGCGGGCCTGGTCAAGGGCACCGTCAGCACCGATCGGCAGGAAGTGGTCCACCTGCCACGCCTGTGCGCTGCGGGCCTGGCGACTGGTCGTCTCCACCCACGGCGGGTAGATGCGGAACGCACGCTTTCCGCCCGAGCCGTTGCGGGAAACGATGCCCCGTTCAGCGAGCACATCCCGCGGAAAGACGAACTGCCCGAAGTGCCGGTCCTGACGGCTGCTGACGACGAAGAGATCGACCGCGTCCGCGGAGTCGAACGGCTGAATCGGCCCGCCGGGGCTCCGCTTCCACACGGTGACGAACTGGCCGGCCTTCGTCGGGGTCGTCTTGGCCACCCGGAACCTGACGGCCAAGCCGTCGAGGGCGAACTCATGGGCCGCGTACTCGGCACTCTCCGCTTCGGGCACCGGCCGCGAGCAGACGAACCCGCACGGGTCGTACACCGTCGCCTTCGCCGCGAGAAGCTCCTCGTGCAGCGACTCCCCACCCGCCCAAGGCTCGGGGCTCGCGGAGCAGTGCGCAGAGGATTCCGCGGAATTTGTCGCCATTGCGCCATCGTGCCATTGCCGGCCGTCGCGCAGGTCGGCGGGATAGCCGGGGCGCCACGGGCCGGTGCGGCTCCCCGGTCGGGGGGCGTCCCCGGTCGGGGGGCGTCCCGGCGGGAGCCGCGGCGCGGTAGGGCGGGAGCCGCGGCGCGGTAGGGCGGGAGGTACGGCGGGAGACGCGGCGCGGCGCGACGGCAGGCGCGGTAGGGCGGGAGGCGCGGCGGCAGGCGCGGTACTGCAGCAGCGCCGGCCTGCGTACAGGGGCGCGGCCGGGCGGCGCCAGTAGGCGCCAGGCGGTCAGGCGGTCAGGCGGTCAGGCGGTCAGGCGGTCAGGCGGTCAGGCGGTCAGGCGGTCAGGCGGTCAGGCGGTCAGGCGGGGCAGTGAACGCCTCGCGTGCTACCGGCCCTTGTCGTGGGTCGGTAGGGGATGCGGGCGGTGGCCGTCGCGGGGGCGGGTCGGCGGGCCCTGCGAGGCGTGGCTGCGCCTGAGGAGCCGGTTCCGGGTGGTGCCGGGCAGGGGATGGCGGGGGTGAGCGTACTCGTGGCGGGCCATGGGGGAGGGGCCTTCCGGTCGGGGGAGAGTACGACGGCCCGGTCGGAAGAGTGACGCCTCCGGGTCCGCAGCCGGGGCAGGTAGGGCATGTGGGGCATCTGAGGGCTGGCCCACGGGCCCCACACGGGCACCACGCTAGGCACACGTGAGGCAAATGGCCCGTTCTATGGGCTCAGTGGGTGAAGCTGCACCACCCCGCCGGCGTGGGCCACACCTCTCCCTGAACCGGCGCGGGCCGCCTTTCCCGGGGCCGCCTTTCCCGGAGCGGCTGTCCCCGGGGCGGCTGTCCCGTCAGCGGGTGACGGCTCCGGCGCCCAGCGCCTCGTGCCACCACAGGTCGCGGCCCGGCTTCCAGGAGACCGGCCGTGAGCACCGGTTCACCACCAGCACGGTGCGGTCCGGCACACCGCCCGCGGCCGCACCCCGGGCCAGCGCATGGTCGAGCAGCGCCTTCACCGGCCGTACGGCCCCGTCCCAGAACGCCGCATCGGCCGTGATCAGCACCCGGGCCGAGGACTCACGAGTCCGTGCGACCAGTTCGGGCACCGTCAACGAGACCGGCAGCGTGGTGCGTATCGCATCCAGTCGGCCGCAGGCGAGCGTGGCGATCACCGACTCCGGCACCAGCGGCAGATGCACTGCGACCCGGTCGCCGGCCCGCACCCCGAGCCGGGTGAGCGCGGCCGCGGCCCGCTCGGCCTGGTCGAGGAGCATGCCGTGCGTCAACTCCTCCTGGCGTCCCGGCTCCCCGCTCCAGGTGAGGGCGATTCGCGACGCCTCCGGTTCCTGCACGTCCCGGGCGTCATCTGCATGCTCTGAGGTCATACGGCGCAACATGCGGACCAGGATGTCGATCATCGATCAACGTTCACTGAACGTCCGTTGTACGGGCTGGTGTTGGGGCGTCGTACGGGCCGATGCCGGGGTCGTCGTACGGGCCGGCGCTCGCCCTCTCCCGCAGCCGGGGCGTACTCGCGCCGGACCTTTCCGGCTCACCGCGGCGGGCTCCCCCGCCGTTTCGCGGGCGCCCGGCCCGGCCTCACCGGCCCCTCCACCACACTCGCGGGCGCTCCGGCTTCCGCCGCACACCGGCCCTTGCACCCGCGGGCGCACCGGCCCCTTGGGCCGTGCGCGCCCGTCACCCCAGCCTCCCTGCCCCTTTCCGGTGCACGTCATCCCTCCCCTGGCCCATCGGCCGTGCACTCACCCCATGCCCGCGGCCACCGCGTCGTATCCCCCCACCACATCGCATACGTCTCCAAACCCGTGCGCCTCCAGCAGTGCCGCCGCGATCACCGACCGATTGCCGCTGCGGCAGTACAGGACCACCGGGCGGGCCGGGTCCAGTTCGGTGATGCGGGCAGGAAGGCCGGCCAGCGGGATGTTGCGGGCACCGGGGAGGGCGCCCGCCTCGTACTCGGCCGGATTACGGACGTCGATCAACTGGATGCCGGGCGGCTGAGCAGCCGTGGCGGCCGGGCGGGCACCCCCCGAAGAGTCGCCAGCCGAAGGGACACCCGGCACAGGACCGCCGGCCGAAGGGACAGCGGGCGAAGAGGCAACGAATGAAGAGTCACCGGCCGGCCGGTGGCCCTCCGGCGGCGCGCCGGCCGGCTGGGAGTCCGTCGGCCGGCCTTCGGGCAACTCGTTCTCCAGCAGGGGCAGCTCGTCGTACCCGACGCGATGGCTGCGGCGGGCGAGGGCGGGCGTGTTCTCCAGTACGGCGGCCGGATCGGGCAGATGGCCGAGGACGTGGTCGTAGCCGATACGGGCGAGCCGGAGGCGGGCCTCCTGCTCCGTACCGGGGTCGGCGAGCAGCACGATGGGGGTGCCCGGGGCGACCACACTGCCGGCGTACTCCGCGAACCGGGTGTCCAGACTCGTATGGAGCGAACCGGCCAGGTGCGCGCGGGTGTAGGCGGCCAGCGGGCGGCAGTCGAGGAGGGCGGCGCCCTGCCGGTCGCGGGCCGCGAGCGCCTCGTCGAGGGTGAGGGCGGGCGGCGGGCCGGGCTCCAGGAGGGCGTGGCCGTCGCGGTTGAGGGCCGCGTCGTGCGCGAAGTACCCGGGGGTGGTGGGCTGTCCCGCGGTGACCAGCCGGACGAAGTCGGCCTCCGGCATGGGCTGCAGGGCGTAGTTGAGGCGTCGCTGGTCGCCGATCGTCGAGCTGGTCTCGGTGGAGAGGCTGCGGCCGCAGGCGGAACCCGCGCCGTGTGCGGGAAAGACCCGGGTCGCGTCCGGGAGGGTCAGGAGTTTGGTGTGCAGGGAGCGGTGCAGACGGGCGGCCATGTCGTGCGGGGAGTGGCCTGCGGCGGAGAGCAGGTCGGGGCGGCCGACATCGCCGACGAAGAGGGTGTCGCCGGTGAGCACGCCGAACGGCACCTCGTCGTCCGGGTGTTCGCGGATGACCAGGCAGATGGATTCAAGGGTGTGGCCGGGGGTGGCGAGGACGGTGAGGGTGACCCCCTCGCCGTCGTCCGTCCCGAGCGAGAGGCGCTCGCCGTCCCGTAACCGCCGTATGGGGAAGCCGGTTTCGGCGGCTTCCCCGAAGGCGATGGCGGCGTCGGTGGCCCGCGCGAGTTCGAGGTGCCCGGAGAGGAAGTCGGCGTGAATGTGCGTCTCGATGACGAGTTCGATGCGCAGGCCGGCGGCTTCCGCGTCGTGCAGGTACTCGTCGATATCGCGGCGCGGGTCGACGAGGACGGCGCGGCCGGTGCTCTCGTCGCCGATCAGATACGACGCCTGGGAGAGGCAGTCGAGGTAGTACTGCGCGAAGTGCACGGTCGGCCTCCAGGGTGCGCGGGGCCCGTGCGCGGCGGCTGGTGCCCGCCCGGGCAGGGTGCGTTGTGCGGATGCACGGATGTACGTACATTAGGGAGCCGGGCGGCGGGCGACAAGCCGAGGCCGCCGCCCCGGCGTTCCATATGGCGGTGCACCAGGCGAACTTGCGTAACGACGTGGCAGGCATCACGCGCGACGTCGCCTCACGCGACCGCGTGTGACGCCAGATCAGCTTCCGGGTGCGACGCACGACGCCCTGTCCGTCGGATCGGCGGTCTGGACTCGCCCGGCTGGGATCGGCTGTCTGGACTCGCTCGGATCGGATCGGCTGTATCGACTCGCTCGGCATCGGCAACCGCACCACCCGCACCGCCCACACCACCTGCACCGCCCACACCACCCCGTACGCCCGCGGAGGAACCCACCATGACGACCGAGCCGCCGGACGGCGCGCACGGCCCGCGTCCCCTGGACCGGCGCTCGCCGCTGCCCCTGTGGGCACAGCTCTTCGCCGATCTGCGCCGTCGGATGGAAGCCGGCGAATTCAGTGCGGAGTTCCCGCCAGAGCACCGGCTGACCGGCGAGTACGAGGTCAGCCGGCACACCGTCCGGGAGGCGCTGCGCAAGCTGCGCGCCGACGGTCTGGTGATCGCCGAGCGCGGCCGCACCAGCCGGCTGGACACCCGTCGCATACAGCAGCCGCTGGGCTCCCTCTACAGCCTCTTCCGCGAGCTGGAGGGTCAGGGTGTGGAGCAGCGCAGCGAGGTGCTGCGGCTGGAGCGGACCGCGGAGGGGACGATCGCCGGGCACCTGGGGCTGGTTCCGGATGCGCCGCTGGTCGTACTGGAACGGCTGCGGCTCGCGGACGGCGAACCGCTCGCCCACGACACCGCATATCTGCCCGCCGAGGTCGCCGAGCCGCTGCTGGACGCCGACTTCGGGCACACCTCGCTCTACGGAGAGCTGACCCGGCGCTGCGGGGTGAAGGTCACCGGCGGCCGGGAGCGGATCCAGCCGTTCCTGCCCGACGTCCGGCAGGCGTGGCTGCTGGGGCTGGCCGACCGGGAGGCGGCGTTCACCATCGAGCGGCTGGGGCGAGCCGGGGAGCGGCCGATGGAATGGCGCGAGACGGTGGTCCGCGGCGACCGGTTCTCCTTCGTCGCGGAGTGGTCCGACCGGAGCCCGGCCGTCGCCCTTGCGCCGCGTGCCTCGTGTCCGTCCTCATAGCCGCCGCGGCGCTGCCGTGCGGACTGCTGATCGGTCTGCTGCTGGGCGCGCTCGGCGGCGGCGGTTCGGTGCTGGCGGTGCCCGCGCTGGTCTATCTGCTGGGGCAGTCGCCACACGAGGCGACCGCGGGCGCGCTGATCGTCGTCACGGTCGGCGCGGTGACCGGGCTCGTCTGCCATGCCCGTGCCGGGCGGGTCCGGTGGGCGGCCGGTACGGCGTTCGGGGCGCTGGGTACGGCCGGCAGCTACCTCGGCTCGCGGTGGAGCGCGGCACTGGACCCTGCGGTGCTGATGGCGGCGTTCGCGGGGCTGCTGCTCGTGGTGGCGGCGATGCTGGTGTCACGGGGGCTGCGCGAGTGGCGAGCGGCGAACGGCATCCGCCCCTTACGGGAGTCCCCGGGGGCGGCCTCCTCAGGAGATCCGACGGAGCCAGTGCCCTTACGTGACACCCCGGAGCCGCCCGCGTTCCTCCAGGGCACCCCGCAGCCCGCGCCCTTCCAGGACATACCGGAGCCCGCGCCCGCCCAGGAGGTACCGGAGCCGCCCGCGCCCCTCCAGGCCACCCCGCAGCCCGCGCCCTCCCAGGACATACCGGAGCCCGCGCCCGCCCAGGAGGTACCGGAACCGCCCGCGCCCCTCCAGGCCACCCCGCAGCCCGCGCCCTCCCAGGCCGCCCCGAACCCGGCCCCCTCCCCCGGCCGGGCCACCCCCTCCAGCCCCACGGGCACCCACCCCACGGGCGCCCACCCCGCCGGCGCTCATCCCGCCGGCCCTCGACCCGCCCGCCCCCTCCGGTTCGCCGTGACCGCCTCCGCCGTCGGGCTGCTCACCGGTTTCTTCGGGGTCGGCGGCGGCTTTGTCGTCGTACCGGCGCTCACCCTGGTCCTGGGCCTGGAAATGCCGGTCGCCATCGGCACCTCCCTCCTCGTCATACTCCTCAACTCCCTTACCGCGCTGGGCACCAGAGCCGGCACGGGGGCTCTGGACTGGCCGCTGCTGGCGGGCTTCGCGGCCTGCGCAGCGGTCGGCAGTCACCTCGGCAACCGCCTCACCACCCGTCTGCGCCCGCAGACCCTGACCACGGCCTTCGCCGGCCTCGTCACCGTCCTCGCCGTCTCCATGGCGGCCACCGCCCTGCCCCGCCTCTGGTCCCCCTGACGCCTCGGCCCCCAGGGCCCCGACCCCTTGCCCGCCCCTCACCCGATCACTGCCCGCCTCCCCCAACACCCCCAACATCGACCTTCGCCACCCACCCCTCAGGAGGAAGCACATGGCCCCCGCACCCGCCGCCCCGTCCCACCACCAGGTCCTCATCGTCGGCGGCGGCACCGCAGGCATCACCGTCGCCGCCCGGCTGCGCCGCGCCGGTGTCCGGGACATCGCGCTGCTGGAGCCCTCCGAAACGCACTGGTACCAGCCGCTGTGGACGCTGGTCGGCGGCGGCCAGGCCCCGCTGCGCGCCGCGCTGCGCACCGAGGCGGAGGTCATACCGCCCGGCGTGCGCTGGCTGCGGGAGCGCGCCACCGCCGTCGACCCGGCCGCCCGTACGGTCACCACCGCCTCCGGCCGGGTCCTCTCCTACGGGCGGCTGGTGCTCGCCCCCGGCCTGCAGCTCGACTGGGACGGCGTGCCCGGCCTGGCCGCGGCCCTCGGCCACGGCGGGGTGAGCAGCAACTACCGGCCCGATCTCGCCCCGCTCACCTGGGATCTGATCCGCCGGATGAGGAGTGGGACGGCCGTGTTCACCATGCCGTCCGGGCCGGTGAAGTGCGGCGGCGCCCCGCAGAAGATCGCCTATCTGGCGGCCGACCACTGGCGCAAGCGCGGCGTGCTGGGCGCGATCCGCACCATCCTGGTGCTCCCGGAGCCTGCGATGTTCAAGGTGCCGGTGTTCTCCCGCGCGCTGACGGAGACGGCCCGGCGGTACGGCATCGAGGTGCGGCTGAGCTCCGAGATGACCCGGCTCGACGGCGCGGCACGCGAGGCGGTGATCACCGACCACACCACCGGCAAGGACGAGACCGTCCGCTACGACCTGCTGCACGCCGTACCGCCACAGCGCGCCCCCGAGTGGCTGGCCGACGGCCCACTGGCCGACCCCGACTCCCCGTTCGGGTACGTCAAGGCCGACCGGGAAACCCTCCAACACCCCGACTTCTCCGACGTATTCGTACTCGGTGACGTCGCCAACCTCCCGACGTCCAAGACGGGTGCCGCGATCCGCAAGCAGGCACCGGTCGTCGTCGCCAACCTCCTCGCCGGGCTGCGCGGACGCCCCGCCACCGCCCGCTACGACGGCTACACCTCCTGCCCCCTGGTCACCGCCCGGCACAAGATGCTGCTCGCCGAGTTCGACTACGACCTGCAGCCCACCCCCTCGATCCCCTTCATCGACACCACCCGGGAACGCACCGACATGTGGTTCCTCAAGCGCTACGGGCTGCCGCAGCTCTACTTCAAGGGGATGCTCAAGGGGCTGGCATAGGTAGGTAGTGCGCGGGCGCTGTGTTCCTCGCCCGCGCACGACCGGAGCTCCGGGGCGAGCGGGTCCGGCCGCCCCGTCCCCGTCGGCGCTCCACCTGCCGAGGGCCGCACCGGCCGCTCCAGGAGCCTCAGTTGACCAAGCGCGCGGCCCCTCGCCAGCTGAGCCAGGGGCCGCCCGTCTGCCCAGGAAGTTCGATCACCCGATGTCGCGGGCGGCGGTTCCTCCTGCCTCCAGGTTCCGGCTGATGACCCGCCGGGGGTGGACGCGGATGATGTCCCTGCCGAAGTGGTCGGGGGCCACGGGCGGCACATCGACGGTCAGCACCTCGGCCCGTCCCCTGATCTCGATACCGCGCCCCCATCCGCATACCGCGCCCCCATCCGCCCGCGACCGGGTCGTCGGCCGGGGCCAGGTCGTCCACCAGCACGGAGACTTCGGGGCGGGCCTGCACATTGCGGTATTTCCGGCTGCGGGCCATGGCCGGTCCGCCGATGTCGACGGTGCCGTCGCCGTTGAGCCGGAAGCCCACCGGCCGGACCTGCGGACCGCCGTCGGGACCGGTGGTGGCCAGGCGGGCCAGCGGCCGGGCGGTGAGGTACTCGTGCTCCCTCTCAGTGAAGATCATGCGGCCGAGCGTAGAAACTCAAGCGCGGTTGAGGTCAAGGCACTGCGGTTCGTGCCCCGGGCCGGTTTGCACACGGCCGCGGGGGCGTCGGTGTCGTTGGTCGGCCGCCTCCCCGCCCGTCCGCCGGGGCGTCGCTGTCGCCGGTCAGCCGCCTCCCCGCCCGTCCGCCGGGGCGTCGCTGTCGCCGGTCAGCCGCCTCCCCGCCCGTCCGCGGGGGGAGAGCGCGGCGGCTGTCCCGGAAAGACCGGCCGCCACGCTCACGCTCGCCCTACGCCGCCGCCAACTCCCCCACCACACATGCCACGTTGTCCGGCGCCCCCGCCTCGCGGGCGAGTCGGATCAGCTCCCGTACGGCCTGGTCGGGACCTTCGGCCGTGGTCAGCACGTCCTGGATCGTCTCGGCCGGCACCACCGATGTCAGGCCGTCGGTGCACAGCAGATAGCGCTCCCCGGGCCGAGCCTCCAGCAGTTGCAGGTCAGGGGCGAACGCGGTGCCGCCCTCCAGCGACCGCAGCAGCAGCGCGCGCTGGGGGTGCGACGACGCCTCCTCGGGAGTGAGCCGGCCCTCGTCGACCAGCGACTGGACCAGGCTGTGGTCGTGGGTGATGCGGAAGAGGCCGGAGTCGCGCAGGACGTAGGCGCGCGAGTCCCCGATGTGCAGCACCGCCAGCTGCGAGCCGGAGCGCAGCAGCGCGGTGAGGGTGCTGCCAGAGGCCTCGTGTGCCGGCGGGGCGGCGCGGTGTGCGCGCTGGGCAGCGTCCTCCAGGACGGCCGGCAGATCCGCCGAGGTCAGATCCCGGTGCTCCAGGTCCTGGAGCGCCTCGATCGCGGCCGCCGCGGCGGGGCCGCCACGGGGACCGTAACCGTCGGCCACGGCCAGCAGCCGCGGTCCCGCACAGGCGGCGTCCTGGTGGGAGGGGCGCACCAGCCCCTGATCGGTCAGGGCAGCGAAGCGCATCGTCAAAGGGGTAGCCGGTTCGGTCATGGCCGTGTCCTTCCTGGACAGCTGATCGACGAGGAAGGCGGCCAGGTCCCGGCGGGCGGCGGTGTCGGCCTCGGCCTGCGCCCAGTACGCGGCGACCGCAGCGGCTGCCGCGACCGGCGCCAGCTCGCACACCTCGCGGATGCGGGCCAGCGGCATACCGAGCCGGCGCAGCCAGGCCACCAGCCGGGCCCGCTCCAGCTGGGCGGGGGCGTAGTGGCGGTAGCCGCTGTGCGGGTCGACACGGGCCGGGGTCAGCAGGCCGAGCTCGTCGTAGAGCCGCAGGGCCTTCGGCGAGAGCCGGCAGGCCCGGGCGAACGCCCCGATGGACAGCAGCTCACCGTCGCCGCAGGGCGCGTCGCCCACGCCTCCGGTCACCCGCCGGTCCACCCGTCCGTCCGCCCGTCCGTCCGCCCGTACGTCCACCTGCCAGTCCATTCGCCGGTCCACCCGTCCGCCCTCCTCGTACCGGGCGCTTCGCCCGGTGGGGCCGATGCTGGGGCTTCCCCCAAGGACAAGGTCAAACGCTTGCCGCCGCCCCGCCCCGACCGGCGCGCCCCGTCGCCTCCACCGGGGCCGTGTCCGTGTCCGTCTTCGTCTTCGCGTCCGTGTCCGTCTTCGTCTTCGCGTCCGTGTCCGTCTTCGTCTTCGCGTCCGTGTCCGTCTTCGGGTTCGTGTCCGTGTCCGTCTTCGGGTTCGTGTCCGCCGGCGCCAGCTGGTTGAGTGCCGCGGCGGTCAGCGCCTGGACGCCCATGGTGAGGGTCGGCCGGACCACCGGGACGAAGTGCGGCGAATGGTTGGAGGGGATGTCCTGCGCCAGCCGCCCGGCGGCCAGGGCCGTCCGGAACTCCTCCGGGTCCCAGCCGCCCAGCCACCAGTAGTAGAGCGGTGCCCCGGCGGCGGTCGCCAGCAGTCCGGCGTCCTCGCTGCCGGTCGCCGGTTCGTAGGCGAACAGCCGCTGCTCGCCGAAGAGTCCGGTGAACTGCTCATTGACCTGATGCAGGGTCGCGGAGTCGTTGACGGTGACCGGGAAGGAGTCCAGGATCTCGGTCTCGGGCGCGCGGTCCGCGCCGGAGGCGGCGGCCTCGGCGCGCGCGATGCGGTCGATCGCGGCCAGCACGGCCGTGCGCACCGTCTCGTCGAAGGTGCGCACGCTGAGGCGTACGACGGCCCGGTCGGGGATGACATTGGCGGTGTCCCCGGCATGGAAGGAACCGGCGCTGACCACCGCCCGGTCCTTCGGCGCGACCTCACGGGCCACCACGGACTGCACCCGCTGCACAAAGGCCGCCGCCATCAGGATCGGGTCGACGGTGGTCTCGGGCCGTGAGCCGTGGCCACCGGTGCCGTGGAAGGTGATCTCCAGGCTGTCGGCGGCGGCCATACAGGGTCCGGGGCAGTACGCGATCAGCCCGGCGCCGAAGGGAGCGACATGCTGGGCCAGCACCACATCGGGCGTGGGGACCAGGCCCTTGCTGTAGAGGCCGGCGTCGAGCATGGCGCGGGCACCGCTGCCGACCTCCTCGGCGGGCTGGAAGAGCACGACCAGCGTGCCGGACCAGCGGTCGCGGGCCGCCGCGAGCAGGTCGGCGGCGCCCAGCAGACAGGTCACATGGACGTCGTGCCCACAGGCGTGCATCCGGCCGGGGACGGTGGAGGCGTAGTCCAGGCCGGACTCCTCGGTGACGGGCAGCGCGTCCATGTCGGCGCGCAGCAGGACCACGGGCCCCGGGCCGTTGCGCAACACGCCGACGACGCCGGTTTTGGCGATGCCGGTGGTGACGTCATAGCCGCAGCCGGTCAGCCGGCGGGCGGCCTCGGCGGCCGTACGGGTCTCCTGGAAGCCGAGTTCGGGGTGGCGGTGCAGGTCTTCGTAGAGGGCCACGAGGTCCGCGAGGCGGCCGTCGAGCGGGGCCAGGACGGCGGCGGAGTCGTCACTGTGCTCGGCGTCATCGGTCGGGCCGGTCGTGCCGGTCGTGCCTGTCGTGTCGCTGTCGCTGTCGCTCATACACGCATTCGACCATGGATCGCCGCCCCGCACCGAGCGTCGGACCCCCACCCGCCCCGGAGCCGTCCCGTAAGGGCACGCCGCCCTGCCCTGGCCGGACTTCGCGGGTGCCGCTGCGCCCGCTCGTGACACCGAAGCCCGTGACTGCAACGGTGGATCACCCTGCCTGTGGCCGGGACCAGCACGCCCAAGCCGACGACTGGAGGCCGACGTTGGCCAGTTCCCCCACCCCACCGACCGGCGAGCCCCGCGACCTGGCGGCTCATCTGATGGAACAGGTCATAGGCCACTTCTTCTCCGCCGCACTGCGCACCGCGGCGCACCACCGCCTCGCCGACCACCTCGCCGAGGGCCCGCGCACCGCCGAGCAGCTGGCCGACGCCACCGGCACCCACGCCCCGCACCTGCGCCGCGTACTGCGCTATCTCGCCACCCGCGGCTTCTTCCGGGAGGACACCGCGGGCGCCTACCACCTGACGCCGGCCGCCGTCCCCTTGCGCACCGACGTCCCCGACTCGATGCACCCCGCCGTCATGATGGCGACCGACGAGCTGTTCCTGCGGACCTCGGCCGCCCTCCCGGAGGCCGTACGGCACGAGGGCGCGTCCTTCGAGCGGCTCTTCGGGGCGCCCCTCTTCGAGTATCTGACGAAGGCCCCGTCCACCCGTCGGCTCTTCGACGACGGGATGTCCTCCATGTCCGCCCCGGTCGACGCGGCGGTGGCCGAGGTGTACCCGTTCCCCGCAGCCGGCACGGTCGTGGACGTCGGCGGTGGCCGCGGCGGGCTGCTGCGCGCCGCGCTGCGCCGCCACCCGCAGCTGACCGGTGTGCTCTTCGACCAGGCGCCGCCGCTGGCCCACCACCTCCTGGAAGGCGACGAGTTGAAGGGCCGCTGGCGCACCCAGGAGGGCGATTTCTTCGCATCCGTGCCGGAGGGCGGCGATGTCTACGTCCTCAAACACGTCCTGCACGAATGGCCGGACGAATCCTGCCTGCGCATCCTGCGCGCCTGCCACCGGGCGATGGCGCCGGGCCGCCGGCTGCTGGTCATCGATGCCGTACTGCCGCCGGGCAACGCCCCGCACTTCGGCAAGACCCTGGACGTCGCGATGATGACGGTGGTCGACGGGCAGGAGCGGACCGCGGAGGAGTTCGCCAACCTGCTGTCGGCCGGCGGGTTCCGGCTGACGCGGGTGCTGCCCACTACGGCCTTCCCTTCGATCGTGGAGGCGGTCGCCGAGTAGCCACGGCACCCGCGGCACGGCCCGACACGCCGTGCCCCACTCCTCGTGGGCGGCCCGACACGCCGCACCCACTCCTCGTAGGCGCCCCGACACGCCGCACCGCGCTCCCGCCACGGGCGGCCCGACACGCCGCGCCCCGCTCCCCTCAGGGGCGGCATCGCCCGCCCGCGCTGTACTGATGCCGGCCGCATCGGCCGAGGAGAGGAGCTGACGTGCCGGTCCTCATGCGGGCGCGCCCCCGCGACGAGAAGCACCGCACCGCCACGCCGCTGGAGCTCTTCTTCGACCTGTGCTTCGTCGTGGCGATCGCCCAGGCCGGGCAGCAGCTGGCCCATGCCCTCGCCGAGGGGCACCCCGGGCACGGCATCTCCGGTTACCTGATGCTCTTCTTCGCCATCTGGTGGGCCTGGATGAACTTCAGCTGGTTCGCCTCGGCGTACGACACCGATGACCCGCTCTATCGCGTGGTGACCCTCGTCCAGATGGCGGGCGTGCTGGTCCTGGCCGCCGGCGTGCCGCGCGCCTTCGCCCACAGCGACTTCACGGTCATCTGGTTCGGGTATCTGGTGATGCGGCTGGCCATGGTCACCCAGTGGCTGCGGGCCGCACTCGCCTGCCGGGGCGCCGAGCGGCGCGTGGCACTGCGCTACGCCCTCGGGGTGACGGTGTGCCAGGTCGGCTGGCTGGGCCTGCTCGCGCTGCCCAAGGAGGACGTGCCCTGGGTGTTCGTCGTCGTGGGACTGCTGGAGCTGGCCGTCCCCGCACTGGCCGAGCGGGAGCGGCAGACGACCTGGCATCCCCATCACATCGCCGAGCGCTACGGCCTGTTCACCCTCATCGTGCTGGGCGAGACGGTCGCGGCGGCCACCGTCGCCGTGCAGTCGGCGCTGGACGAGAACGACGAGCTCAGCGTCCTGCTGCCGATCGCGGGCGGCGGCCTGCTGCTGGTCTTCGCCGCGTACTGGATCTACTTCGCCGTCCCCATCCACCGTCACCTGCACTCGAACCGCCAGTCGTTCCTGTGGGGCTACGGCCACTACCTGGTGTTCGGTTCGGCGGCCGCGGTGGGCGCGGGCATCGAGATCGCGGTGGAGGAGGCATTCGGCAGGGCGCATCTGTCGGCATTCGCGGCGGCCGCCTGTGTCACGGTGCCGGCCGCCCTGTTCATGATGACGGTGTGGCTGATCCACTCCCGGCACCACAAGCGCGGCGCGGCGCAGCAGCTGGTGCTTCCGGTGTCCTCGCTCCTGGTCCTGGTGTGCACCTTCGCCGGGCACCGGGCGGTTCTGGCGGCCGGCCTGGTGGCATCCGGCACGGTGGCGGCCGGCGTGTTGTTCACATCCCGTCAGGGAACCGCACTGGTGGAGTAGAAGCGGCCGCCACGTCACCCATCTCGGCGAGCGCCCCGGCACGGATCTGCCCCAGCGGGCCCGCACGGGCCTCCCGGCACTCCCGCAGGCCCCTCTCCCCCTCCCCCATAAGCGTGCCGAACGGCCGTCCAAACCCCCGCAACCGCCCTGATCCCGCATCAGATTCGGCCATCTTCGCCTTGCTCGCCGGAGGGACCCCCTCACCAGCGGACCCCTCGGTGCCACCCCCGCCCCATACCCCGTCAATTACCCACCAATGGACCCCACTTCTCACCACTTGGCGCCCTTGTTCCCCACTGTTCACCGGGGCCAGCGGGGGCACGTCGATTCTGAAGCGGTAGGGTGCAGATTGCCCTTTTTATGACAGGGGCGCCCCTGGGGAAGAGCCGCAGAAAAGCCCCGGGGACCGACCGCCGTCCGTACCTGAGGAGACGCCAGCCATGGCCCGCCACGCTCAGTCCCGCGCGCGGACGAGACTGTCCCGGCGCAGCAAGGCCGTGGGCGGCCTCGCCCTCTCCACGCTGGTCGGCACCGCCCTGTGGGCGTGGCCCGCGTCGGGCGACGACCACAACAGCGGGACCGACGCCAAGAGCACCACGTCCTCGACGGCTTCCGGCCCGGACACGCCACGCGTCCCCGTGTCCGCCGCGAAATCCGCCCCGAACGCCGCACCGAATCCCCCCGCCGGTCGGCCCATTCCGGGCCTCAGCGACGCCGCCAGGAAGCGGATACCGGCCGACTCCCGGCAGGTCCTGGTCGTCACCGGAAAGGGCATGGACTCCTTCGAGTCCCGTGTCGTCCTCTACACCCGCGAGGAGAGCTCCGACGACTGGGAGCCGGGCCCCACCTGGTCCGCGCACAACGCCGCCCACGGCTGGACGGACGACCACCGCTACGGCGATCTGCGCTCCCCCATCGGTGTCTTCTCCCTCACCGACGCGGGCGGTCTGCTGACCGCCCCCGGGGACACCAAACTCCCCTACGACCACAACACCAGCTTTGTCGCCGGCGGCACCGGAGTGGAGGGCGAGCCGCTGGCCGGCGCCTTCGACTACGTCATCGCCATCAACTACAACCGGGAGCCCGGCACCTCTCCCCTGGACCAGCAGCGCCCGTGGGGCGACGCCAAGGGCGGCGGCGTCTGGCTGCATGTGGACCACGACGGCCCCACCCAGGGCTGTGTGAGCCTCAAGCCCAAGGTGATGCAGGAACTGCTGCGCACCCTCGACCCCGACCTGCACCCGGTCATCGTGATGGGACCGGCCGATCACTGAGCACCCGCGGGTTACTGAGCACCCGCCGCACCCCGCGGGGCCGCAGGACGCGCTGACCGATGTCCTCGGCCTCCGGGTCGGCCACGCCCAGCGGACCGGGGGCGGGTACCTCACCGGCACCACCGTCGTCCTGGCCCCCGAGGGCGGCGCCGTCGCGGCCGTCGACGTACGCGGCGGCGGCCCCGGCACCCGGGAGACCGATGCGCTCGACCCGCGCAATCTCGTCCAGCGCATCGAGGCGGTCGTGCTGACCGGCGGCAGCGCCTTCGGTCTTGACGCGGCGTCCGGTGTCGCCGCCTGGCTGGAGGAGCGGGGCCGCGGTTTCCGTGTCGGCCCCGACCCCGCGCAGGTCGTACCGGTCGTGCCGGCCGCGGCCCTCTTCGACCTGGGGCGCGGCGGCGACTGGCGGGCCCGCCCGGACGCCGCACTGGGCCGGGCGGCGGCCGCGGCCGCGGCGGACACCGGGCCCGGCGCCCCGGTCGCCCAGGGCAATACGGGCGCCGGCACGGGCGCGGTGGCCGGCGACCTCAAGGGCGGCATCGGCACCGCGAGCGTGGTTCTCCCCTCGGGCGCCACCGTCGCCGCGCTGGCCGCCGTCAACGCCGCGGGCTCCGTCACCGACCCGCGCACCGGCGCCCTCTACGGCCGGCTGTACGAAAGCCCGGCGGCCCTGCCCTCCCCCGACGTGCACGCCGCCGCCGCGCGCCGGCTGGCCGAGGCCAGGGAGATATCCCGGGCCCGCTCGGCCACATCCGTCCGCCCGCCGCTGAACACCACCCTCGCCGTGGTCGCCACGGACGTCGCCCTCACCCGCGCCCAGGCCCATAAGCTCGCCGGCACCGCCCACGACGGGCTGGCCCGCGCCATCCGCCCCGTCCATCTCCTGTCCGACGGCGACACGGTCTTCGCCCTGTCCACCGCGGCGCGGCCGCTCGCCCCCGAAGAAGCGCACGCCGAGGCGGCATTCGCCATACACGCGGAGGCCGGGGCCCTCAACCAGATCCTGTCCGCCGGCGCGGACGTCCTGACCCGTGCCGTGGTCCGGGCCGCCCGGGAGGCGGACACGGTGGACGGCCCCGGCGGGGTCTTCCTGTCGTACCGGGACCTCTACGGGACGGCCTGAGCCGCGGACGGCCGCCGCCGCCACCCGCGACACCGGTCACCACTCCCACCACCCCGAGCACCGACCCCGCCGCACCCACTGCACCGCACCGCACCCCACCGCACCCCACCCCACCGCACCGGTTCACACTCCCACCGCCCCGAGCACCGACCCCGCGGCATACGTCACCCCCATCGCCACGGCGCCACCGCCCACATTCCGCAACACCGCCCGCCCCACCGGCGCGGCCCCCAGCCGGGCACTGCTCCAGCCGCACAGCGCCAGCGCCGCCAGCACCGCAACCACCGTGATCCACAACCGGTGTGCCGCCGGCGGCAGCACGATCGCGAGCAACGGCAGCAACGCCCCCACCGTGAACGCGAGGAAACTCGCCCCCGCCGCATGCCAGGGATTGGTGAGCTCGTCGGGATCGATCCCCAGCTCCACCTCCGCGTGGGCACGCAGCGCGTCATGCGCGGTGAGCTGCTCGGCGACCTCCCGGGCCAGCTGCTCGTTCAGCCCCTTCCCTTCCAACATCTCCGTCAGTTCGACGAGTTCGGCCTGCGGCTCGGTCGCCAGCTCCCGCTTCTCCTGGGCGAGCGCCGCCTTCTCCGAATCCCGCTGGGTGGAGACCGATACGTACTCCCCGGCCGCCATCGACAGGGAACCGGCCAGCAGTCCGGCCAGCCCCGCCGTCAGCAGCGCACCACGGGCCCCGGTGGCTCCGGCCACTCCGACGACGAGTCCGGCGGTGGAGACGATGCCGTCATTGGCGCCGAGTACCGCCGCCCGCAGCCAGTTGAGCCGGCTGCCGAGCCCGCCGCCGTGCGCCTCGTCGTGCTCCGGTGTCTGCACAGTCATCGGCAGAGCGTCTCATCCGCACCGGCTGCGCCTCCCCCGACGCCACCGCCCCGCCCCGAATGGGCCGGTGGTAGAAACGGCTTATGTCCGCACCGCCCCCCTCCCCGCCTCCCCAGCCGCCACCGCCCACGCTCGTCCAGCCGGCTCCCCGGAAGCCGGCACCACGCCGCCGTCTGTGGTGGCACCGGCTGATATTCGGGCTCTGGTACCGCCCGGTGGAGGTGCTGGACGAGGCACGGGACCGCAGTGCCTGGAGCGCCGCGGTGCTGCTGTCGTTGATCAGCGGTGGCATCGGGGTGCTGTCGGTGGATGCGTTCCACACCCAGTGGGCCGTCGACCACGCCGCGGCACTCAAGCTCCTCGGGCTGGGCGAGGCGGGCGTACTGGCCGCCAGCCTCGCGCTGGGCTCGGTCGCCCACGCCATCGCCCGGACGCTCGGCGGCATAGGCCGCTTCGCGCCCACGGCAAGCCTGTTCATCGTGCTCTTCTGGGTGACGGATCTGCCGCGGATGGCGATAGCCGCCTGGCTGCCGACCGATGCCACCTTCGTGCAGGCCGCGACCTGGACGACCTGGGGGTTCGGCTACGTCCTTGCCGTACTGCTGATACGCGGCCAGCACCATCTGTCGACGTGGAAGTCGGCGGCGGCGGTATCGGTGCAGATGCTGACCGCACTGGCCCTGCTGCGGCTGGGGCCAGTGCACTGAGACCGGTGCACCGAGACGGGTGCGCAGAGACGGGTGCACCGAACCGGTGCACCGAGACCGTCGACCGGGCCCGGGGCCGGTACCCGGTCAACTCCGGCTGATCAGCTGCCGCACGAGCCCCTCGAAGGCCGCACGCTCGGCGGCGCTCAGCTCCACGCACTCCGACGGCGGACCGGCCGGCCCGGTCTGCCGCGGCACGGAACCGAGCAGGCCCGGCTGTGCGGGCAGGCCCTCCGGGGCGGGCGGGGCGTACCGCCCGCGCGGCGCGTACCGTGCCCGCATTTCCCGCTGATCACGCCACATGGCCGACTCGTACCGCCCCCGGCGCAGGAGTCTGGCCAGCCCGACGACCCAGACGATGGCCACAGCCAGCAACACACCGAGGCCGATCTGCTGCAGAATCGAAGCGGAGGGAAGCATGCGGTCCTCCCGGACGGATGAGGCGCTGGGGCAGAGCCAGTAGACACCACGCGCCGGGCCGTCCGACAGGGGATCTTGGGACTTAAATCCCGAAGTGACGCATCTCCTATGACATTTGGCTACATTCCCGTCACAGCGCGGCACATCGGCCGCCCAGGAGGCCGCCACGGCAGGGTGTGCGCCGCCCGGTTGGACACCCCGGAGGCTTCCCCCCGGCGAAGGTCGTCGCAGACGATGACGGCACTTCGTCCGCGACGTGAGGAGTACGCACGTGCCGCAGCCGCACCGGCCGCAGCCCCCGCCGTCCACCGGCGCCGACACGAACGCCACGAACGCCACCCAATCGGAAGCCGACGACACGCACGTCACCCGCACGGGAGCCGGCGACACCCACGCCACCGGCGCGGGGGCCGCCGCCACCGGGCCCGCCGTCGGCGCCCCGTCCGGCGAGCCGCCCGCCCGCGCCCTGGAGGGCATCCTCGTCGCGGACTTCAGCCGGGTGCTGGCCGGCCCGCTGGCCGCCGCGACGCTCGCCGACCTCGGCGCCGAGGTGATCAAGGTGGAGCGGCCGGGCACCGGCGACGACACCCGCGCCTGGGGCCCGCCGTTCGCCCCGGGCTTTGCTTCCGAGGACTCGACGGAGAGCACAGGCGGAGCGCAGCAGAGCCGGACGGCCGCGTACTTCGATGCCGCGAACCGCTCCAAGCACGGCCTGGCCCTGGATCTCTCCGATCCGGACGATGCGGCCGCGGCCCGTGAGCTGGCACGCCGGGCCGATGTACTGATCGAGAACTTCCGCCCCGGCTCGCTCGCCGCATACGGCCTGGACCACACCGCCACCCGCGCCGCCAACCCCGGCCTGGTGCACTGCACCATCACCGGTTTCGGGTCCGGCGCCGGCGCCGCACTGCCCGGCTACGACTTCGTGGTGCAGGCGGTCGGAGGACTGATGAGCATCACCGGCGAGCCCGGCGGGACACCCCTGAAGGCAGGTGTCGCCTTGGTGGACGTCCTGACCGCAAAGGACGCCGCCACCGGCATCCTCGCCGCACTCCGCCACCGCGACCGCACCGGCCAAGGGCAGCTGGTGGAAGTGAATCTGCTCTCTTCCCTGCTGGGCTCGTTGGTGAACCAGGCCTCCGGTTACCTGGCCACCGGCCGCGACCCGGGCCCGATGGGCAACCGCCATCCGAGCATCGCTCCGTACGAGACGCTGGCCTGCCGGGACGGGCAGCCACTCGCGGTGGCGGTGGGGAACGACCGTCAGTTCCGGGCGCTGGCACAGGTGCTGGGCGCACCGGAGCTCACCGAAGACGTCCGGTTCGCCCGCAATCAGGATCGGGTGCAAAACCGATCAGATCTCATCAAAGTACTGGAAAACCTCCTGGCCGCCGACACCCCGCAGGCCTGGACCGAGCGACTGACCCCGGCCTCGGTGCCCTGCGGTCCGGTCAACAGCCTCTCCGGGGCCCTGGAGTTGGCGGGGCGGCTGGGGCTCGATCCGGTAACCTCGGTCGGCGAGGGCCGTATCCCCCAAGTCACCAGCCCGCTCCGCCTTTCGGCCACGCCGGTGACCCAACCCTCCGCTCCACCCCGCCTGGACGAACACGGCGCGCCACTGCGAACCTGGCTATCGGGACCGGCCGACCAACCCCTCCCTTTGCGTATGTGACGTTCGTCACAACCGGGCCCCACCCGCAACCAAATCCGCCCGTTGGTGCTGTTTACCAGCACGGAATCACAACACCCCTGTATGGAGCAGCTCGTGACATCGCCGGACAACCCCGCACCCGCTCGGTCCCGCACTCCGCACCAGCTGCTCCAGTCAGCCGAGCAGCCGGCGTCCGGTGCACCGCGCCCGCACCGCCGGATGCGCCGCACCCTGGCCGTCACCGCCCTGTTCGCGGCGGGTGCGCTGGCCCTGTCCGCCTGTGGCGGGGACGCCTCGGCCGGTGGCAATGACGACGGCAAGAACGGCCAGGCCGGTGCGGACGCCGCGGCCAAGAAGGACGCCTCGGACGCCAAGATCAAGGTCTCGGCCAAGGACGGCGGCACCAACGCCAGCATCAACGACACCGGGGTGAAGGTCACCGGTGGCAAGTTGACCGATGTGAAGCTCACCGCTGCCGACTCCGGCACGGCCGTGGCCGGGGCCATATCGTCCGACGGCTCGTCCTGGAAGCCCGGCGCCCAACTGGAGCGCGGCACCAAGTACAAGCTCGTGGC